>JAXDII010000048.1:0-4317 GCA_034664085.1 Thermoleophilaceae bacterium | reverse complement strand
CGATGGTCGACGCTGTGGAGGGCATCGACCGCGTCCGGTACACCAGCCCGCACCCCAAGGACATGAAGGAGGACGTGCTGCGGGCCCATGTCGAGCTTCCGGCCCTGTGCGAGCACATCCACCTGCCGCTGCAGTCGGGGTCGAGCCGCGTGCTGAAGGCGATGAGGCGCACCTATAACCGCGAGCGCTACATGGATCGCGTGGCCATGATCCGGGAGCTGGTGCCCGACTGCGCGATCACCACGGACATCATCGTGGGCTTCCCCGGCGAGACCGACGCCGATTTCGAGGAGACGATGGAGGTGGTGGACGAGGTCCGCTACGACTCGGCGTTCACGTTCATCTTCTCGCCCCGTCGTGGCACCGCCGCGGCCGAGCTGGAGGACGGCGTGTCCCACGAGGTGAAGCGCGAGCGGATGGACCGGCTGGTGGAAGCCGTCCAGCGGATCGCCACCGAGCGCGCGCAGCGGTTCGTGGGCCGGACGATGGAGGTGCTGGTGGAGGGCCCGTCGCGCAAGGACCCCGGCCGGCTGCGCGGACGGATCCGCCACAACAAGACGGTGAACTTCGCAGGCCTCGCCGGAGCGGGGGAGATGACCGAGGTCGAGATCGCCTCGGGGACGAGCACCACGCTGGCCGGCGAAGAGCGCCTTCTCTCCAGAGTTGCGTGAGGTTCTAGCCCTCTTCGGGCCCACCGGCGTCGGTAAGACCGCGGTCGCGCTGGAGCTGGCCGACCTCTTGCGTGAGCGCGGCGAGGACCCCGTCGCCATTGGCGCGGACGCGCTCCAGGTGTACGAGGGCCTCGGTGTGCTCACGGGCGCGGCCACGCCGCAGGAGCAGGAGACCCTCGAGCACAGGCTCGTGGGCGTCATCCCGGTCACGCAGAAGTTCGACCTGGGCCAGTACATGCCGCTCGCGCACGCGGAGGTCGACGCCGCGCTTGCCGCCGGGCGGAGGCCGATCGTGGTGGGCGGGACGGGGCTCTACATGCGCGGCGCGCTCGCGAATCTCTCGCTGCGCAAGGACGAGGACGAGCTGTGGTCGGCGGAGACGCGGCATCCCACCCTCCTCTTCGGGCTGACCATGGACCGCGAGGCTCTCTACGAGCGCGTCGACCGGCGCACGGAGGCGATCGTTTCCGCCGGGGCGGAGTCGGAAGTGAGGGCCGCCGCGGCGGCGTCGGTCACTGCGCGCAAGGCGCTGGGCTTCGACGAGCTGCGGACGGGCGACGTGGACGCCCTCAAGAAGCGCAGCCGCAACTATGCGCGCCGCCAGCTCACATGGATGCGCAAAATGGCGGGGCTCCGGGAGATCGATGCCACCGGGCGGGCGCCGCGCGACGTGGCGGAGGAGGTGCTTCGTATACTCGCCGCGGAGGCGCCGTGATCCACGGAAGGAGCACGTCGTCAGTCTCAGAGCCCCCATCGTCGCGCTGGTCGCGCTGGCAGTAGCTGCCCCTGGCGCATCCGCGGCACGCAAGGACTTCTCCGGTACGGCCCTCAACGTCCTGCCTCCCGGACAGTCGGGCGGCCTGCCCGCGGATCGCAACAGCACCGACCAGGCGCGACTCTACGACGGCCTCACGCCGCTGTTCGACAAGGTGCGCTCGGGGGACCTGCCGCGGTTCTTCAAGTCGGCGAAATTCGACCGCCCGCGCGGCGGTGCCACGGTGCGCCCGCGCAACGGCCTGCGCATCCGCCGCGACCGCTTCAACGTGCCGCACATCTTCGGCCGCACACGGTCGGACGTGGTCTTCGGCGCCGGCTGGGTGACCGCCCAGGACAGGGGACTGTTCATCGAGACCATCCGTGGGCCGGCGCGAGTGGCCGCGCTCGACGTCCCGGGTCTCAACGCCTTCGACCTCGCGACGTCGCTCAAGGTGTTCGAGCCGAGCGCGCGCACCGAGCGGTTCCTCACAGCACAGGCCAAGCCGATCCGCGCCCGCGGCCGCAAGGGTCGCCGGGTGATCAAGGACGTCGACGCCTACGTGGCCGGCATCAACGCCTACTACCGCTCCACCAAGAACACGGCGAAGCCCTGGACCCGCAACGACGTGATCGCCGCCGCGTCGCTCATCGGGGCGGTATTCGGGAAGGGCGGCGGCGACGAGGTGCGCAGCGCGCAGCTGCTCAACTTCCTGCAGGGCCGACTGGGCGCCGCTCGCGGCGAGGCCGCATGGCGCGACCTTCGCAACGCCGAGGATCCCGAGACCGCGGTCTCGATCCCAGGCCGGTTCCCGTACGTGACCGACCGTCGCGGGGCGCCGGGATCGCGCACGGTGGACGCCGGCTCGCTGAGCGCGTCCGCCGCGAGGGCGGCCGGGGCGAGCCAGGCCGGCCGCACCCAGATGTCCAACGCGCTGCTGGTCGGGCGCAAGCGCTCGGCCACGGGGCGGCCGTTCGCGGTCATGGGCCCCCAGGTGGGCTACTTCTACCCGCAGTTCCTGATGGAGCTCGACCTCCACGGCGGCGGGATCGACGCGCGGGGGGCGGCCTTCCCGGGCGTGTCGATGTACGTGCTGCTCGGTCGCGCCAAGGACTACGCGTGGAGCGCCACGTCCTCCGGCTCGGACAACATCGACCAGTACCTCGAGGAGCTGTGCAACACCAACGGGTCGCCCGCCACGCGCGCGTCGACGGGCTACCGCTACAAGGGCGCCTGCCGCCCGATGGGCAGCTTCGACGCCGGTGTGCTGAAGGGTCCGCCGGACCGGCGCGTGATCTTCCGGACCACGGTGCACGGGCCGGTGAGCGGCACGGTCACCGTGCGCGGGAAGCCCTACGCGGTCGCGAAGAGGCGCTCCACCCATGGTCGGGAGGCCATGAGCGCCTTCGGGTTCGCCGACCTGAACACGAATACGGTGCGCTCCGCGAAGGACTTCGCGAAGGTCATGAATCAGGTCGAGTTCACGTTCAACTGGCACTACCTCGACAACCGCGACATAGCGTTCTTCTCCTCGGGCCGCCTGCCGGTCAGGCCGCGCACGGTGAACCCGAGCCTGCCCGCGCTGGGAACCGGGCAGTACGAGTGGCGCGGCTACCTGTCGCGCAAGGCGCACCCGCAGGCGATCAACCCGAAGAGCGGCTACATCGTGAACTGGAACAACAAGCCGGCCCGTGGGTTCGGCGCCTCCGACGACGAGCAGAGCTACGGGTCCGTGCAGCGCGTGGAGCTCTTCAAGGGCTTCAAGCGGAGGATGCGCCTGAACCAGCTGGCGTCGATCATGAACCGCGCGGCCACGCAGGACCTGCGCGCCGTGGAGGTGTGGCCCCAGATCGCGGCAGTGCTCGCCGGCGGCGCGGCCCCCGACGCCCGCAGCAAGCAGGCCGCTGACCTCGTGAGCGCCTGGGTGGCCGGCAAGGCCAGCCGGCTGGACCGCAACCTGGACGGCAAGATCGACGCCGCCGGGGCCGCGGTGCTCGACGGAGCGTGGAAGGGCCTTTCGACCGCTGTGGTGAGCCCTGTGGTGGGCCCCGCTGCTGACGACGGCGGCTTCCTCACGGCGATCCAGGGCCGCGACGGTAGGGCCAACTCGCAGGGCAGCTCCTACGGCAGCGGCTGGTACAGCTACGTGGACAAGGACCTGCGGCGCCTGCTGGGGCGCAAGGTGAAGGGTCCCTACACGCTTCGCTACTGCGGCAGCGGCAACCTGGCCGCGTGCCGGGCCTCGCTGTGGGCAGCCGTCAAGCAGGCGGCCGACGCGCTCGCGTTGTCACAGGGACCCAACCCGGCCGCATGGCGCGCGTCCGCGGTGGCCGAGCGGATCGTGTTCCGGCCCGGCCTGCTGGGGGCGGCGGGCACCATGCGCTGGACCAATCGGCCCACCTTCCAGCAGGTGATCGAGTTCCAGGGGCACCGCAAGCGCCGCTAGGGTGCCCGCCGTGGAGTTCGAAAAGTGGCAGGCGCTGGGCAACGACTACGCGATCCTCGAGGAGGCGCTGCTCCCCTTCGAGCTCACGCCTGAGCGGGCGCGCGCCGTCTGCGCGCCGCACACCGGCGTTGGCGCCGACGGCGTGCTGCTGCTCTCGCGCACCGACGAGCCCGGCTTCGTGGCGGCGCTGCGGATCTTCAACCCCGATGGGTCGGAGGCCGAGCTGTCGGGGAACGGCGTCCGCGAGGCTGCGATGTACCTGCGCCGCCACGGATGGGCGGATTCCGATTCGTTCTCCATCTCCACGGCCGCGGGCGAGGTGCGTGCACGCATCACGCGCCCTCAGACATGCACGGTGGACATGGGTCGCGCCAGCCTGGCGTCGAAGAAGGACTTTCCGTCCGGCGGCGACGACGGCACGGGCACGCTCACGGCGGCCGGGCGCG
>JAXDII010000043.1:0-2515 GCA_034664085.1 Thermoleophilaceae bacterium | reverse complement strand
CCGAGGACGTCGAGACGGCGCTGCGGCGCTGCGTGAGCTCCGGCCACACGCGCCTGGTGGTCACCGAGGACAACAACCAGGACCGGATCGTCGGCCTCGTGCACTCCAACCAGCTCGCCCAGCTGCTGCTCACCGAGGGCGGCGAGGCGACGATCGCCAAGCTCGTGCGCGAGGCGCCGATCGTCCCCGAGACCAAACCGCTCGACGACCTGCTCGCCGACCTCCAGCGCGAGCGGGCGTCGCTCGCCGTGGTGATCGACGAGTACGGCCGCACCGCGGGCATCGTCACCGTCGAGGACATCGTCGAGGAGGTCGTCGGCGAGATCGACGACGAGACCGACCCGCTGGGCGGCGCCGTGCGCCGGCTGGCCAACGGCGACTGGTTCGTGCGCGGCCATGTGGCCATCACCGATCTCGTCGACTACGGGCTCGACCTCCCGGTCGACTCCGAGGCCTACAACTCGGTCGGCGGGTTCGTGTTCGGCGAGCTCGGCAGGCTGCCGCGGCGCGGCGACACGATCCTTCACAACGGCCACTCGATCCGTGTCGAGTCGGTGCGCGAGAACCGCATCGAGGCGGTCCGCATCCGCGAACGACGTTCCGGCAGTAGCGAAACGCAACTTTGATTCGATTTGCACAAGGGGCGCGAGCGCGCTACCTTGACGCCGTTCCACCGAATGACTGCTAGACGGCGGTTGTTTCGGGGGAGAGGGAGATCCTGGGGAGGATCAGTCCCGTGAAACGTTCGCGGCCGGCTCAGGGGAGCGAGCCGGCCGCGAAGTTTCTCTGGAGGGGAAGCGATGAAGGTTCCGTCGCTTGCCGGCCAGTCTGCGCCCTGACCTTCAAGGCGCGATCAACGCGAGCTAATAGCTGTAGAAGCCCTGACCCGACTTGCGGCCGAGCTTGCCGGCGTCCAGGAGCTCGCGCGCGGCCTGCGGGATGTCGACGCCGACCTGCTCGCCGATGGCGATCGACACGTCGAGCCCCACGAAGTCCAGCAGCGCCAGCGGGCCCATCGGGTGGCCGGCGCCGAGCTTCATGCACGTGTCCACGGCCTCGGGCTCGAGGCCCTGCTCCTCCATCACGCGGACGGCGTCGAACAGGTACGGGAACAGCAGCCGGTTGACGACGAAGCCGGCGGTGTCGGCGACCTCGACCCCGGTCTTGCCGAGCGCGTCGCACAGGGCGCGGGTGCGGTCGCGCACCTCGTCCGTGGCGGTGTCCGGGTAGGCGAGCTCGATCAGGTCCATGCGCGGCACGGGGTTGAAGACGTGCAGGCCGGCGAAGCGCTCCGGGCGGCCGCTGGCCTGGGCCAGCTGGGTCACCGACAGCGACGACGTGGTGCTGGCCAGGATCGCGCCGTCGTCGGCGAGCTCGTTGAGGCGGCCGAGCAGCTCCGACTTGGCGTCGAGCTCCTCCACGATCGCCTCGACCACGTACGTGCGCCCGGCGAGGGCGTCGTGATCGGTGGTGATCGTCAGCGCGTCGGGGTCTCCCTCGAGCTTGGCGATGGTCTTGGCCGCACTCGCGCGAGCGCGGTCGGCGGAGGCGTCGGAGCGCGCGACGAGCACCGCTTCCCCGAGCTTGGCGGCGGCGACGGAGGCCAGCCCGCAGGCGATGGCTCCGCTTCCCACGACGGCGACTTGTTCAGGCACGGCGGGGCAGCCTAGTCCAGCGCACCTCGACCTCGACCCAGGGGGCCGCGGCCAGGCGGGCGTGGAGCTCGTCCTCGGTGGCGCTGGTCTCGGTCAGCCGCCGGCCCGGGTAGGCGAGCCGGATCTCGTCGTCGCGGAACGGCCACGGGTCGACGGTGACGTGGCGCTCGCCCGCGACCTCGACGTGGAGGGAGACGTCGCCGACCGGGTTGTCCTCCGGCGCCCACTCGGGGATCAGGCCGACGAGCGCGAGGTGGTCCATCGCCCACACCAGCTGCTGGTGGACGCGGGCCTCGCCAGGGTCGGCGCCGAGGCGCTCGAGCAGGTCGGCCTGCAGGCGCTCCTGCTCGCGCAGGTAGCGCTCGATCTCCGGCGTGAGCTCGCGCTTGGTGGCGAACAGCTCGTGGCCGTGCATCGACACCAGCACCGCCGCGTACGGGGACTGGGAGAGGATCCGCTCCGGCGCCTCGGTCCACAGCGCCAGGTGGGTGGCCAGCGGCAGCTCGAGGAACGAGGCGGGGTAGCCCGTGTCGGGGTTGAGCTCGGGGCGCCGGTCCCACTCGGCCATGCCGATGTCGTGCTGCTCGGCGCCGAGGCAGACCGCGGGCGGGGGCGTGGGGACCCACTGGCGCGCCAGCTGCCCCGAGATCCAGGAATGGGCGGCCTGACCGATGCAGACCACGCCGTCGTCGTCGTGATGGAGGAGCATTCGCCGCCTCTCCTACCACCGAACTGCTGCGGCCACGCCGAGCCTGCGAGACTGTGGCACGTGACCGAGGACCGGCCACCGAACCCGACTGCCACCGAGGAGGCTCCTCCGCCCCCCGCCCCGCCGCCGGGAGAGCTGCCCCCGGACATCG
>JAXDII010000031.1:0-23341 GCA_034664085.1 Thermoleophilaceae bacterium | reverse complement strand
GAGTTCCTGTTCGGCGACGAGGACGCGATGGTCCGCATCGACATGTCGGAGTACATGGAGAAGCACTCCGTGTCGCGGCTCGTGGGCTCGCCCCCGGGCTACATCGGCTACGACGAGGGCGGCCAGCTCACCGAGGCCGTGCGGCGCAAGCCGTACAGCGTGCTCCTGCTCGACGAGATCGAGAAGGCGCACCCGGACGTGTTCAACATCCTGCTCCAGATCCTGGAGGACGGACGGCTGACGGACGCCCAGGGGCGCACCGTCGACTTCCGCAACGCCATCGTGATCATGACCTCGAACATCGGGGCCAACGAGATCGCGAAGAACACCGGCATCGGCTTCACCGTCGGCGACGAGACCGGACTCTCGTACGACGACATGAAGAACCGGATCATGGGCGAGCTGAAGAAGGTCTTCCGGCCCGAGTTCATCAACCGGATCGACGAGGTGATCGTCTTCCACAAGCTCACGAAGGAGGAGATCACCTCCATCGTCGAGCTGCTGCTCAAGCGGATCCGCGAGTCGCTGGCCGAGCGCGAGCTGTCGCTCAACCTCTCCGAGGACGCGGCCGACCTGCTGGTCGAGAAGGGCTGGGACCCCGCGATGGGCGCCCGCCCGCTGCGTCGGGCGATCCAGCGCTACATCGAGGACCCGCTCGCGGACGAGGTGCTCTCGCAGAGCATGCCGCCCGGGTCGACCGTCGAGGTCGACAAGGCGCCGGAGGAGGACGACCGCGAGGTCACGATCACGATCGTGAAGCCGAAGGAGCGCAAGCGCGAGACCGTGGGCGTCGGCGCCCAGGGCGACGCCCGAGAGGAGGGCTCCTCAGAGGATCCCGCCTCCCCGGGCACGCCCGACCTGCCCGACGACCCGGAGGTCCTCCCGGACGTGCCGGACGCACCGCCGGCACCGGAGGGCGAAGGCGAGCGGGACTAGCGCCCCGCTCGCACCAGATTGCAGGCGAAGCCCGGCCTTGTGCCGGGCTTCGCCGTTCTCAGCGCGACAAACAGGTCGTCGCCACGAACCGACCGGGGGAGCCGCTGCGCTCCAGCGGGAAGGCCAGCGGGCCGCTGACGGCCCAGAGCTCGGTGTGCCGGTCGCTGATCGCCCAGGCCGGCGGCCAGCGGCTCACGTCGGCGTGCTCGAGGGCCTCGATCAGGGCGACCGCGACGGCCTCGACGCCGCGCTCGCGCACCGGGCGGCGCTGGCGGAAGCGCAGCACGCAGTGGTGCGAGGGGACGACTTCGCGCACCTCGGGATGGTCGAGCCGGGCTACGCGCTGCATCTCTGGGAACAATGACGGGCTATGGCAGAGAAACGGAGCGCGGTGGTGGTGGTCGACATGCTCAACACCTACGACCACGACGACGCCGATCGGCTGGCTCAGAGCGTGGAGCAGATCATCGAGCCGCTGGCGGCGCTGGTCGAGCGCGGGCGCCGCGAAGGGGCCGAGATCATCTACGTCAACGACAACTACGGCGACTGGGACTCCTCCAAGGAGGAGCTGATAGAGCGCGCCCTGAACGGCCGGCGCCCCGACCTGATCGAGCCGATCCTGCCGCCCGACGACGCCGACTTCGTGATCAAGGCGCGCCACACGATCTTCTATATGACGCCGTTCGAGTACCTGGCCTGGCAGAAGGACGTGCGCCACGTCGTGCTGGCGGGCCAGGTGACCGAGCAGTGCATCCTCTACAGCGCGCTCGACGCCTACGTGCGCCACCTCGAGGTGAGCGTCCCGCACGACGCCGTCGCGCACATCTACGAGGACTTGGCGCAGGCGGCCTTGAAGATGATGGAGCGCAACATGCGCGCGGAGGTGGCATCCGCCGCCGACTGCCGACTGGAGGGCTGATGGACAGGGTCGTGATCAAGGTTCGTCATAACGGGCCGTACAAGGTGACTGGGCCGGTCACGCTGATCGACGCGGACGACAGGGAGTACGACCTGGGCGACCGCGGCGAGACGATCGTGCTGTGCCGCTGCGGCGGATCGAACACCAAGCCGTTTTGCGACGGCACGCACTCGCAGATCGGATTCGCCGCGGCCGAGCGCGCCGTGAGACAATCGGGCTAGGTGCAGCGTTCGAGCACGCAGCAGGCGCACATCGACGCCGAGGTGCAGACGATCTGGGAGCTCGTCGGCGACCCCAACCGCCATCCCGACTGGTGGCCGGACGTCATCGAGGTCGAGTGCGCCGACCTGCGCGAGGGCTGCCGCTACCGGGGCGTCGTCAAGGGCTTCTTCGGGGTCGACGACCACGAGCTGCTGATCGAGCAGCTCGACGACTGCCGCGAGGTGTCGATCTTCTGCGAGGGCACCGGCGTGACGACGCGCTTCCTGCTCACCGAGGCGCGCGGCGGCACGTTCGTGGAGGGCTACTTCGCGATCGAGCCGAACACCATCGGGATGAAGGTGCTCGGCGCGGTCGCCGGGCGGCGGCTCATGCGGTCCTGGCTGGAGAGCTCGCTCGCGAACCTGAAGAGCGTGGCGGAGCGGGAGCCGACGCCGACGTAGCGCCGGCGGCGAAGCGCATCAGCGCCGGCGCGCTCGGCGGCGGGTCCAGCGGCAGCTCGGGCGGCTCACCGTCGGCGATCCAGCTCGCCACGATCCTCACCTCGTCCACCTCGTCTGCCGGCACGACGGTGCGGCCCGGCGGCCGGGCCAGCGCCGCCTCGGTGCGCTCGACGAGCTCCGAGTGCCCCGGCAGCGGGCCCCAGTCGACCAGTCGGCCGCGCACCAGCCAGAACGCGTCGTAGCGCTCCTTCACCGGGTGGGCGGCCAGCACCAGGCGCGGAGCCGCGTGGGTGGCGCGCAGGACGCCCTCGAGGCGCTCCAGCACCCATGCCAGCCGCTCGCGCCGCCTCAGCAGGGCCGCAGCGCGCTCGTAGCGGCGCTCCAGGGCCGCGTCGCGCATCTGGGTGTCCAGCTCCCCCAGGAGCGCCTCGCCGGCTCCTGGGCGCTCGAAGTGGGCCAGGGCGAGGTTGAGCTGGCGGCGGTAGGCGTTCGGGTCGAGGTCGCCGAGGCAGGGCGACACGCAGCGCCCCATCTGGCCGTACGCGGACGGGTGCTCGCGCACCTTCAGGGTGCGCCCGCAGTGGCGCAGCCGGTACAGCGACGTGAGCTGGTCGGCCAGCTCGTTCGCGAGCGCGCGCGAGCCGAGCGGGCCGACGTTCACCGCGTTGCCCGGCGCCGGCTCTGACGCCACCTCGAGCACCGGGTAGGGGATGTCGAGCCGGCAGCGCAGGTAGCAGTAGCGGTCGGTGCGCTTGAGCTTGACGTTGCCGGCCGGCTTCCACTGCTTGATCAGCCGGTTCTCGAGCACGAGGGCGCCCAGCTCCGAGTTGGTCGGCCGGTAGTCGACGATCTCGGCCCGCTCGGTCCAGCCCGCCGGCGCGCAGAAGTGGGCGCGCGCCCGCGAGCGGAGCGACACCGACTTGCCCACGTACAGCGGCCGCCCGCGCCCGTCGCGGAAGATGTAGACGCCGGGGTCCTCCGGAAGCGTGGACAGATCGGGACGCTCGGACGGCGGGATGCGCTCCGCGACCTCCGTCTTGCGCGCCCGGCGGCGCTTCCGCAGCAGGTCGAGCGCGTCGGCGACGGTAACAGCGTTGGCGCACACGCGCGGGAACAGCGCGCAGAACACGCGTGCGCAGGTGAGCGCGTCGGGGAGGGCCCGGTGGACCTGGTCGACCTCGATCCCGAGCGAGTCGGCCAGCGGCACGAGCGAGCGCTTGGTCGCGAGCGGGGCGAAGCGGCGCGCCAGCTCCACCGTGCACAGCACGGGCGGGGCGGGCCAGTCCAGCCCGCAGCGCTCGAACGCCTGGCGCAGCACGCGCGTGTCGAAGCGCGCCGAGTGGGCGACCAGCACGCGGCCGGCCAGCAGCCCGGCCAGCTCCTCCAGCACCTCGTGCGGGGGCGGGGCCGAGTCGACCATCGCCTGCGTGATCCCGGTGAAGCGCTGGATCCCCCGCGCCAGCGGCCGTTCCGTCCGCACCAGCGAGTCGAATGTGTCGTGCAGTTCCCCGCCGCCGACCAGCACGGCGCCGACCTCGGTCAGCTCGCAGAGCTCGCCCGCCATGCCGTTCGTCTCGGTGTCGACGGCTAGGAACTCGGCTTCGGCCACTGGCTGGTCCCGTAAATCCACGAACGACCGATGCAACCGCGCGGGCCGGACGGACCGCAGGAGCCGTCGCAGATCTCCGGGGCGAAGTCGTCCGCCCGGCGGCTTAGGTTCGATGGGATGGCCCGGTCCGCCACCATCTACAGCTGCAACTCCTGCGGCCACGAGAGCCCCAAGTGGCACGGGCGCTGCCCGGGCTGCGGCGAGTGGAACTCGCTCGTGGAGGAGGCCCGCGCTGCCGCCCCCGCTCGCGGCGCCGGCTCCGGCGCGGCCCGTGGCGGACGCGCCGGCGCGCGTGCGCTGCGCCCGGTCCTGCTCTCCGAGGTGCAGGCGCCGGCGGTCGACCGCCTGACCACCGGCATCGGGGAGTTCGACCGCGTGCTCGGCGGCGGGCTCGTCCCGGGCTCGCTCGTGCTGATCGGCGGCTCGCCCGGCATCGGCAAGTCCACGCTCACCAGCGGCGCGCTCGGGAATCTCGCCGGCGCGGGGCGCAAGGTGCTGTACGTCTCCGGCGAGGAGTCGGCGGCGCAGGTGAAGCTGCGGGCCGAGCGCCTCGGAGGCCACGCGCTCGACGTGCCGATCGTGGCCGAGACCGACCTCGAGGCGGTGCTGGCGACGCTCGAGGCCGAGCGCCCGGACGTCTGCGTGATCGACTCGGTGCAGGTGCTCTACGACCCGTCGCTGACCGGCGCGCCCGGATCGGTGGGGCAGGTGCGCGAGGTGGCGGGCCGGATCATGCGCGTGTCCAAGGAGCGCGGCATCGCCACGCTGCTCGTGGGCCACGTCACCAAGGAGGGCTCGCTGGCGGGCCCCAGGGTGCTGGAGCACCTTGTCGACTGCGTGCTGTCGTTCGAGGGCGAGCGCGAGCGCACGTACCGCACCCTGCGGGCCCTGAAGAACCGCTTCGGCTCCACAAACGAAGTCGGGGTCTTCGAGATGGGCGAGCAGGGCCTGGTGGAGGTCGAGGACGCGTCGGCGCGCTTCGTGACCGAGGCCACGCGCGCCCCCGGGTCGGTGGTGCTCTGCGCCATGGAGGGCTCGCGGCCGCTGCTCGTGGAGGTCCAGGCGCTGGTCGCCCCGAGCGAGCTGGTGCCGCCGCGCCGGGTGGCCAACGGCGTCGACCGCAACCGCCTGGCGCTGGTGCTCGCCGTGCTCGCCCGCCACGCCGGCCTGGGGCTGGGCTCCAGCGACGTCTTCGTCTCGGTCGCCGGCGGCGTGCGCGTGGACGAGCCGGGCGCGGACCTGGCGATCGCCCTGGCGCTCGCCTCGGCGGCGAAGGGCACGGAGCTGGCGGGCGACGGCAAGCCGCTCGCCGCGTTCGGCGAGCTGGGCCTGACGGGCGAGCTGCGCCACGTCGCGCACGCCGACCGGCGGCTGGCCGAAGCGGCCAAGTTCGGGCTCGACGCCGTGGTCCGTCCGGGGGAGCGCACGACCACGCTGCGAGAGGCTCTGCGGGCCCTCGGCCAGACCCCCCGGGCGCGGGCCGCGTAGAGCCGCCTGGGCCGCAAAAACCCCTGCTCAGAGCGAAAATAAACGCAAGTCGGGGGCAATTCACGTAGAATGGGCGGCAATGCCGTATGCCGGGGATGACGTAGCAGAGCTAGAAGCCCGGCAGGAACCCAGGCTCGTGCGGGCCCTGGAGATGGTGGCGCCCGGCACAGCTGTGCGGGAGGGCCTCGACAACATCGTCCAGGGCCGAACCGGCGCCCTGATCTGCATCGGGGAGTCGGAGGAGCTGAGCTTCCTGCTGTCGGGTGGCGTGAAGCTGGACGTCGACTACACGCCCGCGATGCTCTACCAGCTCGCGAAAATGGACGGGGCGATCGTGCTCGCCTCGAACGGCACGAAGATCCTCTGGGCGAACGTGCAGCTGATGCCGGACCCGACGATCCTGTCGCTTGAGACCGGCACCCGCCACCGCACCGGCGAGCGCGTCTCCAAGCAGACGGACGCGCTGGTGATCGCCATCTCGGCCAGCCGCAGCGTCGTGTCCCTGTACCTCGACGGCGCCAAGTACATCCTCGAGGACATCCCCGTCGTGCTGGCCAAGGCCAACCAGGCGCTCGCCACGCTCGACAAGTACCGCAGCCGCCTGGACCAGGTCTCGACCCGCCTGACCGCCCTCGAGTTCGAGGGCGGGGTCACGCTCCACGACGTGCTCACCGTGCTCCAGCGCGCCGAGCTGGTCACGCGCATGGCGGTCGAGATCGAGCGCTACATCGTCGAGCTGGGCGCCGAGGGGCGCCTGATTGAGATGCAGCTCGAGGAGACCATGGTCGGCGTGGCGGCCGACAAGTCGGCGCTCGTGCGCGACTACATCGTCGAAGCCTCCGAGGAGGGCTTCGCGATGGTCCTCGACTCGCTGGCCCGGCTGCCGCACCAGGACCTACTGGACTTCGGGCGGCTCGCCGAGCTGCTCGGCTACGACCGCAAGCTGAACACCCTCGACCACCCCGCCTCCCCACGCGGCTACCGCATCCTGGGGCGCATTCCGCGCATCCCCAAGATGGTCGTGCAGTCGATCGTGGGCGAGTTCGGCGGGCTGGAAGAGATCCTCGCCACCTCGGACCCCGAGTTGGAGTCCGTCGAGGGCGTCGGGGACATGCGTGCGAAGGACATTCGCGAGGGCCTTCGCCGCCTGCAAGAGATCAACCTCGTGGACCGCTATCTGCAAACCTGAAACCAGTACGCGGCGATGGAATTCGCCGCACGAACGCGTAGGAGGGAACCATTAGCGACGCAGTGATGGAGCAGGAACTCGACGTGGAGGATCTCGAGATCGAGGTCAACCGGGAGCCGGCCGTCTACGAGATCGGCGACCAGGTGGTCTACCCCCATCATGGGGCGGGCAAGGTCCTCAAGAAGGAGATGAAAGAGGTGCTCGGTGAGAACCGCGAGTACCTGACCATCAAGATCCTTCATAACGACATGACCGTCATGGTCCCGTGCTGCAACGCCGACAAGGCGGGTCTGAGGCGCGTGATCGGGGAGGACGACGTCAAGAAGGTGCTGTCGATCCTCCGCGACGACGTGAGCCAGATGCCGAAGAACTGGAACCGGCGCTTCAAGCACAACCGGGAGAAGATCAAGACCGGTGATGTCTTCGAGCTGGCCGAGGTGGTTCGCAACCTCGCCATCCGGGAGCAGGAGAAGGGACTCTCCACCGGCGAGAAGCAGATGTACACCCGCGCGAAGAAGATCCTCGCGTCCGAGCTGATGTACGTGCTCGACATGGAGGAGGACGAGGCGGAGTCGCATCTCGAGGGGCTGATCGTCGACGCGCACACCAGCCGCAACGGCGCAGCAGCCACGGCATAGACAGCTGCCAGCCAGGAATCAGCGGGGGTCCGGGGGCGTGAGCCCCCGGATCGCGTTCTGATGTCCGTCGTCGGGATCGTGCCCGCCGGCGGCAGCGGCGAGCGCCTTGGAGCCGACCGGCCCAAGGCGTTCGTCCTGTGTGCCGGCCGGCCGCTGATCGAGTGGAGCCTCGAGGTGCTCGAGGCCGTCTGCGACCGGGTCGTGGTCGCCGCCCCGCCCGAGTGGCTGCGTCCCGGGTGGGTGGAGGGCGGGCCGTCGCGCTCGGAGTCGGTTCGCAACGCGCTCGCCGCGGCTCCTGAGGCGCGCACCGTGGTGGTGCACGACGCCGCGCGGCCGCTGCTCACGCGCGAGCTGGCCGACGCCTGCATCGGCGCCCTGGTGGGCGTGGACGGGGCGATCGCTGCCGCGCCGGTGACCGACACGGTCAAGGAGGCCTACCCGGACGGCACGGTGGCGCGCACGCTCGACCGCTCGCGCCTGTGGGCGGTGCAGACGCCGCAGGTCTTCCGCGCCGACGTTCTGCGCCGGGCGCTCGACACCGACGACGCCTCGCTGGCGGCGGCGACCGACGACGCCTCGCTCGTGGAGGCCGCCGGCGGGACCGTGCGCGTGGTGGAGGCCCCGCCCGGGAACATCAAGGTCACGACCGAAGCCGATCTGGCTCGCGCGGAGGCGGCGCTGTGCTGACCGACTACCACGTGCACCTGCGCCCCGACGACGACGACTCGCCCGCGGAGCGCTACTTCACCCACGCCAACGTCGACCGCTACCGCGAGGCCGCGAGCGAGCGCGGCATCGAGGAGCTCGGCGTGTCCGAGCACATCCACCGCTTCGTGCAGGCGCTCGACGTCTGGACCCACGCCTGGTACCGCTACTGGGCGCGCGACGACGTCGACGAGTACTGCGAGTTCGTGCGCTCGGCCGGGCTCAAGCTCGGCATCGAGGCGGACTTCCTGCCCGGGCGGGAGGACCGCCTCCAGAACATGCTCGAGGGCCGCGACTGGGACTACGTGGTGGGCTCGGTCCACTTCCTGCGGGACAACGCGCTGGACCTGCACGGGGAGCCGGACTGGAAGGCGTTCGACGTGTGGCGCGAGGGCGACCCCGAGAAGGTGTGGGCGCGCTACTTCGAGACGCTCGGCGAAGCCGCCCGCACCGGCATGTTCGACATCCTGGCCCACCCGGACCTGGTGAAGGTGGGCGGAAGCAGCGTGCCCGTTCCGGAAGGCGACCTGCGCCGCTTCTACGAGCGGGCGATGGACGGCATCGCCGAGTCGGACGTCGCCATCGAGGTGTCCACCGCCGGCCTGCGCAAGCCCGTGGGCGAGATCTACCCCGCCCCGGCCTTCCTGGAGATGTGCCTCGATGCCGGGCGCCCGGTGGCACTGTCGAGCGACGCCCACCGGGCGGAGCACCTCGGCCACGAGTACGAGCGGGCGATCGAGATGCTGCGCGGGCTCGGCGTGGAGGAGATCGCAGTGTTCGACCGCCGGCGGCGGCGCATGGAGCCGCTGGGATGAGGGCCGGGATCGGCTACGACTCGCACCGCCTCGAAGCGGGCCGGCGCCTCGTGCTCGGCGGCGTCGAGGTGCCGGGCGCCGACCGCGGCCTGGCGGGCTGGTCGGACGCCGACGTCCTCACCCACGCGGTGATCGACGCGCTGCTCGGCGCCGCCGGCCTGGGCGACATCGGCCAGCACTTCCCGGACACCGACGAGCGCTGGCGCGACGCCGACTCGATCGAGCTGCTCGGCGCCGTGCGCGGCATGCTGCCGGGGCCGGTGGCGAACGTGGACGCGACCGTGATCTGCGAGAGCCCCAAGCTCGCTCCGCACCGCGACGCGATGCGCGCGCGCCTGGCCGAGGGGCTCGGCCTGGCGCCGGGCGCGGTGAACGTCAAGTTCACCACCGGCGAGGGCATGGGCTTTGTCGGGCGCGGCGAAGGCGTCGCCGCGATGGCGATCGCCACGCTGGCGTAGCCGCCGGGCCTGGCGGATAGCCTTGCGCCATGGACCGCGACGACCTGGCCTTCGCCGGCGCCGTGCGGCAGGCGGACATGGTCCGCCGGGGCGACGTCTCCTCGCGCGAGCTCGTCGAGCTGTACCTGGAGCGCATCGAGCGGCTCGACCCTGAGCTGAACGCGTTCCGCACGGTGAGCGACGAGCGCGCGCTGGCCGACGCCCGCCAGGCCGACGCGCGCCGCGGCGCCGGCGACGACCGGCCCCTGCTCGGGGTGCCGATCGCCGTCAAGGACACCGAGGACGTCGCCGGGGAGGTGACCACGCTGGGCACCGCGGCACACGGCGGCCCGGCGGAGCGCGACAACGACTTCGTGGCGCACCTGCGCGCCGCCGGGGCGGTCGTGCTCGGCAAGACGAATCTCCCCGAGCTGGCGATCATGGGCTGCACCGAGGGGCCCGCGTTCGGGATCACGCGCAACCCGTGGGACACCGACCGCACTCCCGGCGGCTCCAGCGGCGGCAGCGCCGCGGCCGTCGCGGCGGGCCTGTGCGCGGCGGCCACCGGGTCCGACGGCGCCGGCTCGATCCGCATCCCGGCGTCCTGCTGCGGGCTGGTCGGCCTAAAGCCGCAGCGCGGCCGCATCTCGCTCGCTCCGCTCGACGACCACTGGTACGGGCTGAGCGTGCTGGGCTTCGTGACGCGCACGGTCGCCGACACCGCGCTGCTGCTCGACGTGGCCGCGGCGCGCCCGCCCGAGCGGCCCTACGCCGAGGCCGCGGCCCGCCCGCCCGGCAAGCTGCGCATCGCGCTGTCGTTCAAGACCCCGGCCCCGCCGGCGCCGGTGGACGGCGCGGTCCGCGCCGCGATCGAGGCCCTGGCGGACCGCCTGCGAGCGCTCGGACACGAGGTCGTGGAGCGCGACATCGGCTACGGGCGCGCGGTCGACGCCGTGGTCACGCGCTACCTGGCCGGCATCGCCAAGGACGTCGAGCGGGTCGCCCGCCCCAGCCGGCTGCAGCGCCGCACGCGCGGCTTCGCCCGCCTCGGGAGCCTGATCCCCGAATCGCTGCTGCAGCGGGCCCTGCGGGACGAGGCGCGCCACGCCGCGCGCCTCAACGAGCTCCTGGCCGAGGGCCACGACTTGCTGCTCACGCCGGTCGCCGCGCGGCCGCCCGTGGACGCCGCCGAGTGGGAGGGCCTGGGCGCGCTGCGCACGCTGCTCGGGATGGCGCGCGCCTATCCGTTCACGGGCACCTGGAACATGACCGGCCAGCCGGCGATCTCGGTCCCGGCGCCGACCGAGGCCGGCGCTCTGCCGGTCGGCGGCCAGCTGGTCGGGCCGCCCGACAGCGAGCCACTGCTGCTGTCGCTGGCCGCCCAGCTCGAGCAGGAGCTCGGCTGGCCCCACCGGCGGCCGCCGTCGTCGTCCTGACTCAGGCCGCCGCCGGCAGGTTCTGGATCGCCGCACCCAGGGGGTCGAGCGCGAGCCGCGCCGAGCGCACCGCGTAGCGCAGCGAAAGGTCGCCCTCGAAGTACAGGGGGCTCGCTCCGTCGGTCACCAGCCGCGACGTCATCGCCGCGCCTTGGACGTCGATCGGCCGGCCGTCGCGCAGCCGCCGTGTGAGAGCCAGCAGATCGTCGGCGCAGTCCAGCACCTCGCCTCGGCGCAGCCGCACCTCCGTAGAGAAGGGCGGCGAGGGCCGGTGCGCGCGCTCGAGCGTGCTCTCGACGGCCGCGGCCAGCGTGGAGCGCCCGCGCAGCAGCTGCGCGGCTCGCCATTCCAGCTCCTTGCTGCCGGCGGGGCTGATCCCCCGCGCCAGCAGGTCGTCGAGGCGCGCGCGGTGCCACAGGGCCCGCAGGCTCAGCCACACGGGCGTGCGCCGGGGTGGGCGCGGCGTGGTCCGGCTGTCGTCCCGCAGGCGGAACTCGGAAACGGGGTAGATGCCGTTTGGCATGTGGACATCCTGCCTCCGCACCGCGCCGCCGCCCATGGGGGTGGACACCGATCTTCAAGGCGGGGTAGCCCCCATACCGGCCCCCGCGCGGGCGCGGGAAGATGTAGCGGAGATGTCCCTGCTGACACGGGTGTTCCTTGCCAACGCGGCGGTCCTGGCCGCGATCGCGCTACTGCTGCTCTTCTCGCCGATCGAGATCAGCTACCCGGTCACGGCCACCCAGTCGGTCATCATCGTCACCGGGTTTCTGGTGTCGCTCGCGATCAACCTGGCGCTGTCGCGGCGTGTCGTGCGGCCGGTGCGCCGCCTGGCCGACACGATGCGGTTGGTGACGCCGCTCGAGCCGGGCCGCAGGGTCGCCGTTCCGGGGGCGGACGCGGAGGTGCAGGCGCTCACGACGGCGTTCAACGACATGCTCGACCGCCTCGAGACCGAGCGCCGGGAGAGCGGCCGCGTGGCGATCGCAGCGCAGGAGGAGGAGCGGCGGCGCATCGCGCGTGAGCTGCACGACGAGATCGGCCAGGTCCTCACCGGCGTCATGCTGCAGCTCGACGATCACGAAGCCCGCGAGGCCGTGAGACGGAGCCTGGACGACGTCCGCCGCATCGCCCGCGAGCTGCGGCCGGAGATGCTCGACGACCTGGGTCTGCAGAGCGCTCTGCGCGCCCTCTGCACGGCGGCTGCGGCGCACGACGGCCTGCACGTCGAGCGGCAGCTCGAGATGGCGGACGTCGACCTGCGTCCCGAGGTGGAGCTGGTCGTGTACAGGATCGCCCAGGAGAGCCTCACGAACGTCACACGTCACTCCGGCGCGTCCGAGGTGCTCGTTGCGCTCCAGACGGTGGACGGCGCCCTGCGCCTTGTCGTGCGCGACAACGGGCGCGGGCTGCCGGAGCAGGGGGACCCCGGCACCGGCATCGCCGGCATGTCGGAGCGGGCTCTGCACGTGGGCGGCCGGCTGACCCTGGCCTCGGCCCCCGGGGCCGGGACCGAGGTGCGCCTGGACATCCCGCTCCCCGGGGACCAGCGGTGAGCGTTCCGCTCAAGACGCGGATCCTGCTGGCCGACGACCATCCGATGGTCCGGCGCGGCCTGCGCCTGGTGCTCGACGCCGAGCCGGACCTGGAGGTGATCGCGGAGGCCGGCGACGGCGCGGAGGCCGTCGAGCTGGCCATGTCGTCCGACGCGGACCTCGCCGTGCTGGACGTCGCGATGCCGAGGCTGACCGGCCTGCAGGCCGCGGCCGAGCTCAAGCGCCGCCAGCCCGGGCTGCGCACCCTGATGCTGTCGATGTACGACAGCGAGCAGTACTTCTTCGAGGCGCTCAAGGCAGGCGCCTCGGGCTACGTCCTCAAGAGCGCGGCCGACCGCGACCTGGTCGAGGCCTGCCGGGCGGCGATGCGGGGCGAGCCCTTTCTGTATCCCGCCGCCGTCGCCGCCCTGATCCGCGACTACCTGGAGCGGGCGGGCCGCGGAGAGGCGGTGCCCTCCGACCCGCTCACCCCGCGGGAGCTCGAGATCGTGAAGCTGGTGGCCGAGGGCTACTCGAGCGACGAGATCGCGGAGACGCTGGTGATCAGCAAGAAGACCGTCGAGCACCACCGCAGCAACGTCCTGGAGAAGCTGGGGATGCGCGGCCGCGTGGAGCTCACGCGCTACGCAATCCGCCGCGGGCTGGTCGAGCCCTAGCGGACCGCCGTCACGCCTGCCGCGTAGCCTTCGCGCCCATGCGCGAGGTTCGCATCGACGACACGCTGACCGGCGGGCTTCACGCGCTCGAGCCGCGCGATCCGCCCAGGGTCGGCATCTACGCCTGCGGGCCGACCGTGTACGGGCGCGTTCACGTTGGCAACGCGCGGCCGTACGTCGTCTTCTCGCTGCTGAAGCGCTTTCTGGAGCACGAGGGCTACGAGGCCAGCTTCGTGGCCAACATCACCGACGTGAACGACAAGATCTACGACGCCGCGCGCGAGCGCGGCGTGCCGAGCGGCCAGCTCGCCCAAGAGATGACCGCCGCCTACATCGCCGACACGGACGCACTCGAGCTCGGCCGGCCCGACGACGAGCCGAAGGCGAGCGAGTCGATCGCCGGCATCATCGCGCTGATCGAGGCGCTGATCGAGGGCGGCCACGCCTACGAGGCGCGCGGCGACGTCTACTTCCGCGTCGCGAGCTTCGACGGCTACGGCAAGCTCTCCAACCGCCCGCTCGAGGAGCTGCAGCAGGCCGAGGGGGACGACTCCGCCGACGTGAAGGAAGCGCCCCAGGACTTCGCGCTCTGGAAGGCGCGCAAGCCGGGGGAGGACACCTATTGGGAGTCGCCGTGGGGCGAGGGCCGCCCCGGCTGGCACATCGAGTGCTCGGCGATGGCGGAGGAGATCCTGGGCGTGGACTTCGAGATCCACGGCGGCGGCTCGGACCTGATCTTCCCGCACCACGAGAACGAGATCGCCCAGACGGAGGCGGCGCGCGGCCGTCCGCTCGCCAGGCTGTGGATGCACAACGGCATGGTCGAGATGGGCGACGAGAAGATGGCCAAGTCGCTCGGCAACATCCGCCTGCTCCACGGCGCGCTCGAGCAGTTCGGGCGCGAGGCGTTCCTGATGTGGACCGTCGGCGCCCACTACCGCAAGCCGGTGGCCTACAACGAGGAGGCGCTCCAGGAGGCGGGCCGCTCGGTCGAGCGGGTCCGCGAGCTGGTGCGGCGCCTGGAGCCCGATGCGCCCAGCCCGCCCGAGCTGGACCAGCTGGTGGAGCGCTTCTTCGACCACCTGGCCGACGACTTCAACACCGCCGCCGCCCGCGCCGAGCTGTTCGCCTGGGTGGCGGAGGCCAACCGCCGCATCGACGCCGGGGAGCGGCTCGGCCCCGGCCGCCTCGGCGAGATGCTCCACGCGTTCGGCCTCGAGAGCCTGCTGAGCGCCGGCGCGGACGCCGCGCCCGAGGAGATCGAGCGGCTGGCCGCGGAACGCCAGGAGGCCCGCGCGGAGCGCGACTTCGCCCGCGCCGACCGCCTGCGCGACGAGCTCGCCGAGCGCGGGTGGGAGATCCGCGACACCGCGGAGGGGCCGCGCCTCGTGCGCACGTGATCGTCTACGGTCGCAACCCGGTTCGCGAGGCGCTGCGCGGGCGCCGCCGCGTCCATCGCGTGTACGCCACGGAACGCGGCGTACGGGAGGTGTGGCTCGGCGACGTGGACGTCGAGCTCGCCGAGGCGCACGAGATCGAGGAGCGCTGCGGCTCGCCCGAGCACCAGGGCCTGTGCGCCGAGGTCCAGGCATACCCCTACGTCGACGCGGACATGCTGCTCGAGCCGGACGACGCCCTGGTCCTGGCGCTCGACGAGGTCCAAGACCCGCACAACCTCGGCGCCGTCTGCCGGGTGGCGGAGGCCGCCGGCTGCACGGGCGTCGTGCTGCCCGAGCGGCGCTCGGCCGAGGTCACGCCCGCGGTGTGCAAGGCGTCGGCCGGCGCGGTCGAGCACCTGCCGATCGCCCGCGTGCGCAACCTCGCCGACTGGCTCGGCGAGGCAAAGGAGCGGGAGGCCTGGATCTACGGCGCCGCCGCCGACGCCGGCGTTCCATACGACAGGCCGGATTATCGGGGGCGCGTCGTGCTGGTGCTCGGATCGGAGGGAAGGGGCCTGCGCCCGCGCGTAGCCCAGGCGTGCGACGAGCAGGTCTTCCTGCCCAGCCCGGGCCAGGTCGGCTCCTTGAATGTCTCCACCGCTGCGTCGGCGCTCGTGTACGGAATCTTGCAATTCCGTAAACAAGCCCTTGACAAGGGTCCATAACTAACCCATACTCCGCGCAGAATTCAGGCTGTAGTCGAGCTTGAGGGATTGACTACAGAACACCTGGCGCGCCAGGGGAGGTACAGCGCCACCGAGCTTCAAGGGCCCATTGGGCCCGAGAGGAGCATTCGATGGCAGCATCCGCAACCTCCCATGCGCTACCCGTTCCGGCACGCCGGCCGGGAGCCCCCATCCGTCGTGTAGGCGGTAAGCCTCAGGGTGAGGTCGAGCTTGATGATCACTACCTGATCGCGCTCGCCAAGCAGGGCCGCAAGGACGCGTACGACCGCATCGTCAAGCGCTACTTCGGCTTCGTCCGCCTCAAGGCCTCGTCGTACTTCCTGATCGGCGGCGATTCGGACGACCTGATCCAGGAGGGCCTGGTTGGGCTCTACAAGGCCGTGCGCGACTACCGGTCGGACCGCGAGTCGAGCTTCCGCAACTTCGCCGAGCTCTGCATCACGCGTCAGATCATCACCGCGGTCAAGACCTCCACGCGCAACAAGCACACGCCGCTCAACGAGTACGTCTCCTTCTCGCAGACGCCGGCGGCGAGCGGCGGCGACGGCGATCCGACGCTGGACGAGCTGCTCCCGGGGCCCACGGCGCACGATCCCGTCAACCAGGTGATCTCCTCCGAGGAGCTGCACAGCCTGGTGGCGTGCCTGTCGAGCGTGCTCTCGGAGCTGGAGAGCTCCGTGCTGTCGCTGTACCTGGACGGGCACAGCTACGAGGCGATCGCTGAGCGGCTGGAGTGCGACACGAAGACCGTCGACAACGCCCTGCAGCGCGTCAAGCGCAAGGTCGGCACGCATCTGACGTCGCGCGAGGTGCTGCTCTAGAACAGACGTCCAGGCCGGGACGGGCGGTTTCCGGGTGCAGGGGGAGAGGCCGACGCATGAAGGATGCGGGTCCGCCCCTCCCTCCTGCTCGCAGTTACCGCCGTGGCCGCCTTCCTGGGCGCACAGACAGCACTCGGGTCCGCGCCGGCGCCGGCGCAGCACGCCGTGGCCGGGGAGTTCATGCCCGCCGCGAACCCGATCCTCCGGGCCGCCCCGGCCCGTCCGGTGCGCGCCCGCCCGCGTCCGCACCGCCTCGCGGTCGTGCGGGACGAGCTTCCCATCAGCGACCGGCCCGGCGGGCCCGCCACGGGACGGGTGGGCACCGCCACGGAGTTCGGCTCGCCGCACGTGCTCGGTGTTGCCGCGAGGAAGGGCGAGTGGCTTGGAGTGGTCACCAGCGAGCGCCCCAACGGCAGGCTCGCCTGGGTGCGGCGCGACGCCGCGGCGGTGGCCGTGCGGCGCACGCGCTGGTCGCTGCACGCCGACCTCTCGAAGCGAACCCTGACGCTGCGGCGCAACGGCCGCAGGGTGCACCGCCTCACGGTCGCCATCGGGCGCCCCGGTTCCGAGACGCCGACCGGCCGCTTCGCCGTCACCGACAAGCTGGCCGGCTCGAAGTTCGGCCCCTACTACGGCTGCTGCATCCTCGCCCTCAGCGGCCACCAGCCCAACACGCCGCCCGGCTGGACCGGCGGCAACCGGCTGGCCATCCACGGCACCGACGCCCCCGGCACCATCGGCGCGGCCGCCTCGGCGGGCTGCCTGCGCGCGGCGGACGCCGACCTCGAGGTGCTGATGGCGAAGGTCCCGCTCGGCACGCCGGTGTTCATCCGCGCGTAGCGATTTCGTTTCTCCGGGCCTCCCGGCGGGTACGGAATGCCTACCAAAGGAGGAGCACAATGATTGGAATCCTGCTCACCGTGCTGGTTGCGGTGCTCGTATACATCATCCTGGCGGCCCTGACTACGCCGATTGTCGCAATCGTCGGCGCGATCCTGGTGCTGATCGCCGGCATTCCCACCGGCGGATTCGGCTTCGGCACCCGCTTCGGCGGGCGCGGCAGAGCCGTCTGACTCCGAAGGCAGGTATTGCCCGCCCGACGCCACGGTCGGGCGGGCGGATCACGGTCGGGCGGGCGGATGAGCCGGAGGTCGGATTCGAACCGACGACCTGCGCTTTACAAGAGCGCTGCTCTGCCAACTGAGCTACTCCGGCGTGGCAGCGAGTGTAAGCCTCTGGGGGCCCCGCCCCCAGGCCCCCGCTGGTTCCTGGCCACCGCCGCCGGGCCACGCTAGGCGGGCACGAAACCGCGCGGGCTTGGCTCAGGCGCCGGTCGCGCCGGCCGCGGCGTGCTCGATGTTGCCGTGGCCGTTGGACGACACGGGGACCTGCTCGAGCGGCTCGAACTGGCCCTCGGGGTTGAGGCGCCGCTCGAGTTCTCCGAGCAGCAGTCCGAACAGCAGGTGCCGCCAGGTGGCCTGCGCGAAAGCGCGCCGGTTGCCGCCCAGCGGCTCCAGCTCGGAGCGCGCGGGATGGTGGCGATCGACCAGCCGTCCGAGCGGCCACAGGGCGAGGTGCTCGGCCAGCCCGGCGGCCACGCCGGCCGCCTGTGGCGGGCCGGGGATCAGCGGCCTCACGAGCGCGTAGGCCGCGCCGAAGGCGGCGCCGTTGGCCATGTGGAGCGCGAGGCCGGCGGCGGGCCAGCCCGAGTCGCGGGTGACGAGCTTGCCGAGCAGCTCGACGTCGTCGTAGTTCGAGCCGAAGACGCGCTTGTCGAGCGGCTGCTGCGCCGCCCAGACCGCTGCCGCCACGGCGCCCGCCAGCGCCCCGCTTGGAATTCGCCGCAGCTCCATGACCCCAGCAGCGTAACGCGACGCGCCGAACCGGGTAGCTGAAGTCGATGCCGGAGGAGGGACAGAAGGGTTTCCTGCGTCCGCGCCCGCTCGCCCTCTACCACGAGCGCACCCGCCGCAGGGGCGTCAACTCGTTCGTCTACTGGCCAATCCGCGTGCTGGTCAAGCTGGGCATCCTCACCTTCTTCAGGCTGCGCCGGCTCGGGCGCGAGCACGTTCCCTCCGGCGGCGTGATCCTCGCGGCCAACCACCGCAGCTTCCTCGACCCGTTCGCGATCGGCTGCTGCATCGGCCGGCCGATCTACTTCGTCGCCAAGCAGGAGCTGTTCCGCAACCCGCTGGTCGGCTGGTTCCTCAACTGCATGGGCGCCTTCCCGATCCAGCGCGGGAAGTCCGACGAGCAATCCGTCGAGACCGCGCTGGCGCTGCTCGCACGCGGCCAGGCCGTCGTGATCTTCCCCGAGGGCACCCGCATCCGAGCGGGCTCGCTCGCCAAGCCCAAGCGCGGTGTCGGCCGGCTGGTGCTCCAGAGCGGCGCGCCGGTCGTGCCGATCGCCATCACCGGCAGCGAGCGGGTGCGTGCCGGCTGGAAGATCAGGCCGGTCCGGGTGCACGTGCGCTTCGGCCCCGCGCTCACCTACCCGCGCGTGGAGGACCCCTCGCCGTTCCTCGCGGGCGAGGTGACCGAGCGCATCTGGCCCTGCGTCGGCCTCCAATGGGAATGGCTCGGCGGGCTGCCGCCGCTGCGCACCGCGGCGGTCGTCGGCGCCGGCTCCATGGGCACGGCGATCTCCTCGGTCCTGGCCCGCGCCGGGCTCGAGGTGCAGCTCGGCTGCCGCACGGCGGCGCAGGCCGAGCGCCTGCGGGCGGACCGCGAGAACGTCGTCTACCTGCCGGGCGTCGCGCTCGACAAGGCGGTCGAGCCCAAGACCGTGAGCGAGATCGAGTTCGCCGGCGTGGACCTGGTCGTTATGGCCGTTCCGTGCAGCAGCCTGCCGGCTGCGGTTGGCGAGATCGGCGCCCGCATGAGCGACCGCAGCGCGGTGCTGGTGGCGTCGAAGGGCCTCGTGCCGCCGCTCGGCACCACGCCCAGCGCGTACGTGTCCGAGCGCGTGCCGGCGCGCGCCGTTGCCAGCCTGGGCGGTCCCGCCCACGCGCGCGAGGCGATCGAGGTCGGCGCCGCGGTCGTCCTGGCCACGCGCAACCCCGACCTGCGCCGCCAGCTGCGCGAGGTGCTCGACGCCGGCGGACTGACCGTGGCGGTGACCGACGACGTGACCGGCGCCGAGCTGGCCGCATGCGCGAAGAACGCGGCGGCGCTCGGCTCGGCGGCCGCCGGGGTGCGCGGCGCCAACCTCGCCGGGGCTGCGGCGGGACGGATCTTCTCCGAGGTTCACGACCTTGCCGTCGCGAGCGGCGGCCGCAGCGAGACCTTCGCCGGCCTGGCGGGGGCGGGCGACCTGGTCGCCACGGCGCTCGCCGAGGGCAGCCGCAACCGCCGCGCGGGGGAGCTCGTGGGCGCCGGGATGACGGTCGGCCAGGTGGAGGCCGTGGTGCAGCAGACGGCCGAGTCGCTGGCCACCGTGCCGCTCCTGACCGAGGCGTTCGCGCGCGAGGGCATCGACGCTCCCGTCACGACCGGGCTGCGGCGCGTGCTGGACGGCGAGGCCTCGGCCGAGCAGTGGCTCGAGAGCGTGCGCACCACGAACCCGGAGCGGACAACCCGCGCGGCTTGACGCCCCGTGGGCTGCGCCGACTAGGCTGCTCCATGGGTGGAAGACGTCGCCGACAAGCAGCGGCTAGACCGCGACTTCACCGAGCTCTACCGGGCTCATCTGCGGGACGTCTACTCGTACGCCTACTACCGGATCGGCAATCACCACGACGCCGAGGACCTGACCGAGCAGACCTTCGTGCAGGCCTACCGCCACTTCGACCGGGCGCAGCGCGAGTCGGACGGCCGGCCGCTGCGACCGTGGCTGATCCGCATCGCCCACAACCTCGCCGCCAACTACTACCGCGACCGCTCCCGCCGGCCCGTCACGCAGCTGGACGACGCCGCGGTGATCTCCGCTCCGCACGGGACGGAGGAGATGGTCGAGGGCCGCGAGGAGGTCAAGGAGGTGCTCCGCGGGGTCTCACGGCTCCCGGACGATCGCCGCGAGGCGCTGATCATGCGCTTCGCGCTCGACATGGACAACCGCGAGATCGCGCGCGCCCTCGGGCGCTCCGAAGGCGCGACCAAGGTGTTGATACACCGTGCCATCAAGCAGCTTGAACAGGACCTCGAAGAGGAAGCCGCGGGCGATGAAGCCGGGGTCGAGCAATGAGTGACGCCGAGCGGGTCGAGCGGCTGCTGCGCATGGCGTTCGCGCCGGTGGAGCCGCCCGAGGCGCTCAGCGACCAGCTCGAGCGCGGCCTGTCGGAGATGGCCGATGCGGCCGCCGACGAGCTGGCCGAGTGGGAGCTGTCGGCCATGAGCGACCCGCGCAACTGGGCGCGTCCCGCCGCGGCGGTGCTGGTCGGCGGGCTGGCGGCCGGCGGCCTGGTGCTCGTGCGCGCGCGCCAGCAGCACAAGAAGCGCCAGGTCACGGGCGTGCGCGCGCTGGAGCGCAGCCTGCGCGACGTGGCCGACGACCTCGAGAAGCGGCTGCGCGGCTAAGCCGTCTGGCTCTGCGTGCTCGGCGCCGTCGTCGCGGGCGTGCCGAGGCCGGCGATCAGCCCGGCGATTCCGATCAGGACGTGCAGGAAGTTGTCCTCGGTGTTGACCGGGATCAGGTTGAAGAGCTCCTCGCCGTCGCCGGCCAGGAAGCCCAGCAGGGCGACCACCAGGTAGATCGCCCCGAGTCCGAGCGCGTAGGCGCGGGCGCCTCCGTACGAGCCCGCGAGCACGAGCCCGATGCCGCCGGTGGCGATGTGCACCAGGTTGTGCCATCCGTTCACGTCGAGGATGCCGAGGACGGCTTCGCGCGCCGTGTCGTCGCCCGTGCCGAAGCTGGCGCTGTAGAAGAAGCCCAGGATGCCGGCTAGCGTCAGGGTGCCCCCGATCACGAGCGCGAACACCTGGGCGGGAGAGCGGACGTCTTCCATCGGCGCCTTTCTTCGACGCAAGATCCGCTTGTCCCTGCGCGGCACCGTCGCGCCCGAGCGATCGATCCTCACGGTGAAGCTGTAGCTGCCGCTCCAGCTAGGTTTCCCGGGCGTGGAGGCCTGCTACCGCCACCCGAGCCGGGAGACCGGCGTGCACTGCTCGAACTGCGGGCGGCCGATCTGTCCCGACTGCATGACCTCCACGCCGGTCGGGATGCGCTGCCCGGAGTGCGCCGGCCAGCGCACCCGGGTGCGCGGGATCGGCTCGACCGCCAACGAGCCCACCGTCACCTACGTGGTGATCGCGATCTGCGTGATCGCGTTCATCGGTCAGGTCGCCGGCGGCGCCAGCGCCACCGGCAGCGGCTTCGGCGGCAGCAGGCTGCTGGAGGAGGGTGCGCTGTCGCGCTTCGCCATCGCCGACGGCGAGTACTGGCGCCTGCTCACGGCGGGCTTCCTGCACGCCAACTTCTTCCACCTGCTGTTCAACATGTTCTCGCTCTGGATCCTCGGCTCGATGCTCGAGCCGGCGATCGGGCACGTCCGCTTCGGGCTGATCTACTTCGTGTCGCTGCTGGCCGGCTCGTTCGGGGCCCTGCTGGTGGAGCCCGACGCCTTCACGGTGGGCGCCTCCGGCGGCATCTTCGGCCTGATGGCCGGTGCCGTCGTGGTGATGCGCAACCGCGGCATCAACCCGATGGAGAGCGGGCTCGGCCTCTGGATCGGGCTCAACCTGCTGATCACGTTCACCGTGCCCAGCATCTCGATCGGCGGCCACATCGGCGGCCTGATCGGCGGCGGGCTCGCGGCGCTGGTGCTGTTCGACCTGCGGGACGCCGTGCGCGTGCCGCCGATGGCGGTCAACCTGCTGTGCGCCGGGATCGGTGCGGCCGCCGTGGCCGGGTCGATCGCCGTCGCCGGCTAGCTCACGCGCGCCGGGTTCTGCAGGTTTAGCTCGATCGAGCGCCGCGTGGGCGGCGCCGGCACGAGGTCCGGGTGCAGCAGGTGGGCCAGCAGCTCGACGCCCTCGACCAGCCGCGGTCCGGGGCGCGAGAAGTAGGCGGCCGCATCCACCGCGAAGACGCGCGCGCCGAGCAGCCCCAGGCGCTTGCGCCAGCGCACCGTCTCGGCGGCCGCCTGCTCGGCGTAGTAGCCGCACGGCATCGACACGATCACGTCGGGCGAGAGCGCCTCGACCTCGCCCCACTCCGCCCTGCGCGACTTCTCACCGGGCAGCCCGAGCACGTCCACGCCGCCCGCCAGCTCGATCATCTGCGGGACCCAGTGGCCGCCGATGTAGATCGGGTCGAGCCACTCGAGCGCGGCCACGCGCGGGCGCGGCGCGCCCTCGACAGCGCGCTCGACGGCGTCGATGCGCGCTGCGGCGTCCTCGGCGAGCTCCTCGCCGGCCTCCTCGACGCCGGCCGCCCCAGCCAGGCGCGGAACGTCTGCGAGCACCTCGCCGAGCGTGGTCGGGTCGAGCGAGATCACCGCCGGCTGGGTGGGCAGGCGCTGGGCCACTGCGCGCACGTCGTCGAAGGAGACGGCACAGACGTCGCACACCGCCTGCGCGACGATCAGATCTACCCCGAGCCCCTCGAGCGTGCCCTCGTCGAGCTCGTAGAGCGACTCGCCGCGGCGGGTGCGCTCGCGGACCGCGGCGTCGACCTCCGCCGGCGGCAGGCCCTCCGGGATCACGCTGCGCGTGAGGTGGGGGAGTTGTTCCGCGCCGGGCGGGTAGTCACACTCGTGCGTGACCGCGGCTACGCGGTCGCCGAGTCCGAGGGCGAAGAGCATCTCGGTCGCGGATGGGACGAGCGAGGCGATACGCACGGAGAATGAGCATGGCACGTCTTAACGACGAGGAGATCGAAGAGCGGCGCGCAGGCCTGGAGGGCTGGGAGCGTTCGGGCGACGCGATCGTGAAGCAGTTCGACAACGGCGACTTCAAGGGCTCGGTCGAGTTCGTGAACCGGCTCACCCCTGAGGCCGAGGAGATGAACCATCACCCGGATCTCGAGATCTCGTGGAAGACGGTCACGGTGACCATCACCACGCACAGCGAAGGCGGGCTCACCGACGGCGATTTCGAGCTTGCGCGCCGCATTGACGCGCTTGCCTAGCCGCTACACTCGCCGCGTCACCGCATGAGCGACGACGATCCTCCTCGAAGTAGGCAGACAAAGGACCTCACGGTCCTCGCCTCGCGGGCACGTGGTCTGAGATGACCCAGCTCCTGCTCCTGTTCGGCGTCGCCGTCCTCGTTGGCCTGAACGGAGTCTTCGTCGCCGCGGAGTTCGCGCTGGTGCGCGCGTCGCAGGGGCGCGTCGAGCAGCTCCGCGACGAGGGCAGGCGCGGCGCCGCGCTCGTCCTCAAGCAGATCGAGCACATCGACGAGTACCTGTC
>JAXDII010000008.1:0-89757 GCA_034664085.1 Thermoleophilaceae bacterium | reverse complement strand
CCGCCGGCCTTGCGGCGGCGGAGCGCGTGATCCGCCGCGAGGCGATCCGCGAGCCGCGCCGCCGTGCCATCGCGGTGGTGCTGACCGACGGCCGCGTGGCGGACAGCGCCGGAACGATCCGCGCCGCCGCGGCCCGGCTCGGCCGCGCCGCGACCGCCGTGCACGTCGTCGACACCGAGGAGGGGCCGGTGCGAGTCGGCCTCGCCGGAGACCTGGCCGCGGCGGCGGGCGCACACGTCCACTCGCTCGCCCCGGCGCCACCGATCCAGAGGAGGGCAGCATGAAGGAGCCACCCACCGAGGCGCCGCACATCCGGCACTCGAGCGACGACGTCGACGTGCCGCACCGCCCCGGCGACCGCGGCAGCGCCGAGCCGAAGCGCCGCAAGCGGCGCGACCGGCCGCTCGTGATCGTCCTCACCGGCCACGGGAAGGGCAAGAGCAGCTCGGCGTTCGGGATGCTGATGCGCTCCTGGGCGCGCGACTACCGCTGCGGCGTCTTCCAGTTCGTGAAGTCGGGAAAGTGGAAGGTCGGCGAGGAGAAGGCGGCGCGCGCGCTCGGCGGGATCGACTGGGAGAAGATGGGCGACGGCTGGACCTGGCTGTCGCGCGACCTGGAGGAGTCCGCCGACCTCGCGCGCGAGGGCTGGGCGGAGGTCAAGCGCGCGATCGCGGAGGAGCGCTACGAGTTCCTGCTGCTGGACGAGATGACCTACCCGATCACCTGGGGCTGGATCGACGTCGAGGACGTGGTCGAGACGCTGCGCAACCGGCCGGGCTTCCAGCACATAGTCATCACCGGCCGCGACGCCGCCGACGAGCTCGTGGCCGCCGCCGACCTCGTCTCGGAGGTGGTCAAGGTCAAGCACCCGATGGACGAGGGGATCCGCGCTCAGCAGGGCATCGAGTGGTAGACGTCCTCGTGATCCTCGACGGTGCGAGCGAGCCGCTCGGAAGCGGCCCGACCAGCCTCGAGCGAGCGCGCACGCCCGTGCTCGACCGCCTCGCGCGCGCGGGCACGCTCGCGCGCCTGCGCACCGTGCCCGAGGGCCTGCCGCCGGGATCGGAGAGCGGCATCCCGACGCTGCTCGGCTGGCCGCCCAGCGCGCCGGTCGACCGCGGCGCGCTGGAGGCCGCCGCACACGGCGTCGCGCTGGCGCCCGGAGAGCGCGCGTGGCGCGTCGACGCGCTCGGGCCCGACGGCCGGCGCGCGCAGGAGGCGGGCGCCGCGGCGGCCGCCCGGTCCCTGCGCGAGCGGCTGCACGAGCACCGCGTTTTGCGCCTGTCGGGGCACCGCCTGCTCGTCTGCGGCGCGCCGCCCCTCCCCGCCCTCGGCGCCGGCCTGCGGGCGTGGCCCGAGGGCGCGCTGCCCCCGCGCCTTCTGAGCGAGTCCACCACCGTCGTCGCGGCCGCGGGAGCGGCGGCGGGGGTAGGCCGCCTGATGGGCGCCCGGGTGGTCGTCCCGCCCGGGGCCACGGGGAAGCCCGACACCGACCTCGCCGCCAAGCTGCGCGCGGCGGTCGATGCGGTCGAGGACGGCGCCGAGCGCGTCGTCGTGCACGTGGGCTCCCCCGACGAAGCCGCGCACGAGCGCGACGCCGGCGGCAAGGTCGCCGCGATCGAGCGCGCCGACCGGGAGCTGGTCGCCCCGCTCGCGGCGTGCCTGCGCGCGGCCGGGGGAACGCTGAGCGTCTGCCCCGACCACGGCTGCGACCCGCGCACCGGCGAGCACGACGCCGCCCCGGTGCCCGCCCTGCGCTGGGCCGTCGCAGCGCCCGCGGCGGGCGGGCGGCGCCTGACCGAGCGCGCCGTCGCGGCGCTGCCGGTGACCGAGCCGCTGGCCGCGGCGGAGGTGGCGCTCGCGTGATCCCGCGCATCGTCGTGGCCGGCACCAGCTCGGGAGCGGGCAAGACCAGCGTCGCCAGCGGGCTGATCGGTGCGCTGCTCGAGCGCGGGCTGCGCGTGCAGGGCTTCAAGGTCGGCCCGGACTACATCGACCCGAGCTACCACGCCGCCGCCTCCGGCCGCCCTGGACGCAACCTCGACGCCTTCCTGAGCGGGCCAGAGCTGATCGCGCCGCTCGTGCGCCACGGCGCCCAGGGCGCGGACATCGCGGTGATCGAGGGCGTGATGGGCTTGTTCGACGGCGCCTCGGGACGCGGGGAGCTGGCCTCCACCGGCCACGTGGCCAAGCTGCTGCGCGCCCCGGTGCTGCTAGTGGTGGACGCCGAGTCGATGGCGCGCTCGGCTGCGGCGATCGTGCACGGCTACCGCACGTTCGACCCCGACATCGAGGTCGCCGGCGTGGTCTTCAACCGCGTCGGCTCGGACACCCACGAGCTGCTCCTGCGCGAGGCCGTGGAGCCGCTCGGCATCCCGGTCGTCGGGGCGCTGCGCCGCGACGAGCGAGTCAGCACGCCCGAGCGCCACCTCGGCCTGGTCCCCGCCCAGGAGCGCGAGACGCGGACGCGCGCGGCGCTGGCGGCGCTGGCCGACTCCGTCAACCGCTATGTGGACCTCGATGCCGTGCTGCGCCTCGCGCATGCCGCGCCGGCCCAGCCGGGCCCAGCCTGGAGCCCCGACCCCGCCGAGGCCCCGGCGGACGGCGCGCGCATCGCGATCGCCCGTGGTCCGGCCTTCTCCTTCCACTACGAGGAGAACCTCGAGCTGCTCGCCGCCGCCGGCGCCGAGCTGGCGCCCTTCGACCCGCTCCGCGACGAGTCCCTTCCGCCGCAGGCCGGCGCGCTGGTGCTGGCCGGCGGGTTCCCGGAGGTGTTCGGCGCCGAGCTCGAGGCGAATGAACGGCTACGCCGGGCGGTGGCCGCCTTCGCGGCGAGCGGGCGCCCCGTGCTCGCCGAGTGCGGCGGCCTGCTCTACCTCTGCCGCAAGCTCGACGGGCACGAGATGTGCGGCGCCATCCCCGCCACGGCCTCGATGACCCGGCGCCTGACGCTCGGCTACCGCGAGGCGACCGCGGAGTCCGCCACGCCGTGGCTCGACGCCGGGGAGCGCGTGCGCGGGCACGAGTTCCACTACTCGCAGGTCGAGGCGGACGCGGACGAGCGGCCGGCCTGGCGCCTCGCCGCGCGCAACACCGAGCGCAGCGAGGGCTTCGCCGCCGGCGCGCTGCAGGCCAGCTACCTCCACGTGAACTGGGCCGCGCACCCGCACCTGGCGCTGCGCCTGGCGCACGCCGCACGCACGGCCCAGCCGGCCGCGGCATGAGCCTCACGCTCGTGACCGGGGGGACGCGCTCCGGCAAGAGCCGCCGCGCCGAGACCCTCGCGCTGGCGAGCGGGCTGCCGGTCCGCTACGTCGCGACGGCGGACGGCTCGGATCCTTCGATGGCCGAGCGCATCCGCCGCCACGCCGAGCGCCGGCCGTCCGGCTGGACGACGGTGGAGGCCGGGGCGGCGCTCGCGGAGGCGGTCACGGCCGGCGCCGGCGAATGCGTGCTGCTCGACGGGCTCGGCCCCTGGATCGCCACCGCGCTCCACCGCGCCGGCGCCTTCGACGGCGCGGGCGAGCAGGCGTTCGCGGAGGTCCGGGCATCCGTGATGGCGGACGTGGAGGCGCTCGTGCGGGCGGCCGCGGGTCCGGACCCGGTGATCGTGGTGGCCGAGGAGGCTGGCCAGGGGGTCCTGCCGCCCGACTCCGCCTCGCGCGCGTGGCTCGACATGCTCGGCGACGCGAAGGAGAGGCTGGCGGAGGTTGCCGAGCGCGTGGAGCTCGTGATCGCCGGGCGGCCGCTGGCGCTCGCAGGCGGCACCCCGCCCGCGCCGGACAGCCTGCGCCGGCACGGGGACGCCGAGCTCTCCCCCGGGCTCGCGGATCACGCGGTCAACGTGATGGCCGGCGGCCCGCCGGACTGGCTGCGCGACGCCCTGCACACGGCGCTCGACGCGGACGCGGGCCGGTACCCCGACGAGGCAACGGCGGCCCGGGCGCTCGCCGCCCTCCACGGCCGCGACCCGGACGAGGTGGTCCCCGCCAACGGCGCCGCCGAGGCGCTCTGGCTGCTGCCCGCCGCGCTGCGCCCGGCCCTTGCTTGCTGCGTGCACCCCGCCTTCACCGAGTCCGAGGCCGCGCTGCGCGCCCACGGCGTCCCGGTCGTGCGCGTGCTGCGCGACCCGGAGCGCGACTTCGCGCTGGACCCGGCGGCGATCCCGCACGAAGCGGACCTCGTCGTGGTCGGCAACCCCGCTTCGCCGAGCGGGACGCTCGATCCCGCCGCGGCACTGCTGGCCGTGCGCCGGCCCGGCCGCGTGGTGGTCGTCGACGAGGCGTTCATGGACCTCGTCCCCGGCGAGCCGGCCTCTCTCGTGCGCGAGCGCCTCGACGACGTGATCGTGGTGCGCAGCCTGACCAAGTCGATGGGCGTGCCCGGATTGCGGGCCGGCTATGCGGTCGCGGCCCCCGCCCTGGCGGACCGGCTGCGGGCGGTGCGGCCGCCCTGGGCGGTCAACACGCTGGCGCTGGCCGCGCTCGCCGCGACCGCGGAGCGCCCCGAAGCGCTGGCCGCCGCCGCCGAGCGCGCCGACGCCGAGCGGTCCGACCTGGCCGAGCGGCTCGCCGGCCTGGCCGGAGTGCGGACCTGGCCCGGCGCGGCGAACTTCTGCCTGGTCGAGGTGGCCGACGGCCCCGCGACCGCCGCGGCGCTGCGCCAACGCGGCATCGCCGTGCGACCGGCGGCCTCCTTCCCCGGGCTCGGCCCCGGCCACCTGCGCATAACCGCGCGCGGCGCCGCCGAGAACGAGCGCGTCGCCCGCGCGCTCGCGGAGGCGACCGCCCCGTGACGCCCGACCGGCCGCTGGCGGTGGTGGGCATCGGCGCCGACGGCTGGGCCGGCCTCGGCGAGCCCGCGCGCGCGGCACTGCGCTCGGCCGAGCTGATCGTCGGCTCCAAGCGCCAGCTCGCCCTGCTCGAGGAGACGGAGGCCGAGCGGCGGGCGTGGCCCTCGCCGATCGACCCGCTGGTGGACGAGCTCGTCGACGGCCAGGCGCGCTCCACCGCCGTGCTGGCGAGCGGCGACCCGATGCTCCACGGCATCGGAGCCACGCTCGCCCGCAGGCTGGAGCCGGGCCGGCTGCGGGTGTACCCGCATCCATCCGCGTTCGCGCTCGCCTGCGCCAGGCTCGGCTGGCCGGCCACCGAGGTGTCGCTCGTGAGCGCCGTCCGCCAGCCCGCCGAGGTGGCGGGCCGCCTGCTCCAGCCCGGGCGCCGCGTCGTCGCCTACGTGGCCGGCGCCGGGGGCGCCGCCGCGGTGGCGCGCGTCGCAAGCGAGCGCGGCTTCGGCGGCAGCCGGATGGTGGTGCTGGAGCAGCTGGGGGGAGCGGACGAGCGCATCCACGAGACGACGCCGGACGCGTGGGGCGAGCGGGGCGCCGATCCGCTGCACGCCGTCGCGCTCGACTGCGGCGACGCTCCCGACGCCCCGCTGCTGCCGATCACGCCCGGCCTGCCCGACGACGCCTACGAGAGCGACGGGCAGCTCACCAAGCGCGGCGTCCGGGCGATCGCGCTCGCTGCGCTCGCCCCTGCGCCCCGGCAGCTGCTGTGGGACGTCGGCGCCGGCAGCGGCTCGATCGGGATCGAGTGGCTGCGCGCCGAGGAGACCGCGCGTGCGATCGCGATCGAGGCCCGCGCCGACCGCGCCGAGCGCGTCGCCGCCAACGCCCTCCGGCTCGGCGTGCCGCGGCTGGAGGTGGTCCAGGGGCAGGCGCCCGAGGCGCTCGACGGCCTCGACGCGCCGGACGCGGTCTTCGTCGGCGGCGGCGTCACCGCGCCGGACCTGCTCGAGCGCTGCTGGTCGGCGCTGCGGCCGGGCGGGCGGATCGTCGCCAACGCCGTCACGCTCGAGGGCGAGGCGCGCCTGCTGGAGGCGCGCGCCGCCCACGGCGGGCAGCTGATGCGCATCGGGCTGGAGCACGCGGACCCGGTCGGCCGCTTCACGGCGTGGCGGGCGCAGCTGCCGGTGGTGCAGTGGTCGGCGCGCCGGGGCAGCTCGTGACCGTCCACTTCATCGGCGCCGGCCCGGGCGCCGCCGACCTGCTGACGCTGCGCGCGCAGCGGCTGATCGCGGAGTGCCCGGTATGCCTCTACGCGGGGGCGCTCGTGCCGCCCGAGGTGCTCGCGGGCGCGCCCGCCGGGGCGCGGCTGGTCGACACCCAGGACCTGAAGCTGGACGAGATCGTCGAGGAGCTGCGCGCGGCGCACGAGCGCGGCGACGACGTGGCCCGGCTCCACTCGGGCGACCTCTCGATCTACAGCGCCGCCGCCGAGCAGATGCGCCGGCTCGACGCGCTCGGCATCCCGTGGGACGTGACGCCGGGCGTGCCGGCGTTCGCCGCGGCGGCCGCCGCGCTCGGCCAGGAGCTCACCCTCCCGGGCGTCGCCCAGACCGTGATCCTCACCCGCCACGCGCGCCGCGCGACGCCGAAGCCCGATGGGGAGCAGCTCGGCTCACTGGCCGCCCACGGCGCAACGCTGGTGATCCACCTGGGCGCCCAGGCGATCGACGAGATCGTGGCCGAGCTGGTGCCCCACTACGGCGCGGACTGCCCGGCAGCAGTCGTGGCCTGGGCGAGCTGGCCCCAGGAGCTGGTGCTGCGCGGCACGCTGGCGACGATCGCCGCAGAGGTCGAAGCGGCCGGAGTTCGCCGAACCGCCGTGATCATGGTCGGGCCGGCGCTGACCGCGCGCGAGTTCCGAGACAGCCACCTGTACTCGGCAGACCGCGAGCGCCCATGAGCGGGAGCCACCGCGCGCAAGAGCGCCGGCCAGGAATCGGCGGGGGACCGGGGGCGTGAGCCCCGGGATGCCAGCTCGGATCTTGGTCCTTGGCGGCACCGCCGAGGCCCGCGAGCTCGCCGGGGCGCTGGACGCTGACGGGGTGCCGGTCGTGTCCTCGCTGGCCGGCCGCGTGAGCCGGCCGCGGCTGCCCGCCGGCGAGGTTCGCATCGGCGGCTTCGGCGGGCCGGACGGGCTGGCGCGCTGGCTGGCCGAGCACGGCGTCGCCGCGGTGGTCGACGCTACCCATCCGTTCGCGGAGCGCATCTCGGCGTCGGCGGCTAGCGCCTGCGCCGACGCGGGCGTGGAGCTGCTGCGCCTGGAGCGCCCGGGCTGGAGCGAGCGGCCCGGCGACCGCTGGCACTGGGTCGGCGGGCTCGACGAGGCCGCCGCGCTGGTGCCCGGGCTGGGGACGCGGGTGCTGCTCACCACCGGTCGCCAGGGGCTGGCAGCGTTCGCCGGCGTCGAGGCGGCGTGGTTTCTGGTCCGCTGCGTCGACCCTCCCGACCCGCCGCTGCCACCGGACTGCGAGGTGCTGCTCGACCGCGGACCTTACGAGCTGGACGGCGAGCTGGCGCTGATCGACCGGCACGGGATCGACCTGGTGGTGACGAAGGACAGCGGCGGCGCCCACACGAGCGCGAAGCTGGACGCCGCGCGCGAGCGCGAGCTGCCCGTCGTGGTGGTCCGGCGTCCGCCGCGGCGCGCCGTGCCCACGGTCGCCTCGGTGACCGACGCGCTGGCGTGGGTGGCCCGGGCGGCTCAGCCCGGGTAGCGGCGCGGCGTGTACACGCGCGGGGGCCCGGCGCCGTTCTCGACCACCTTGGTGGTGGAGGAGCCGACGATCAGCAGCGTGCGCATGTCGACGGACTCGGCGTCGAGGCCGCCCAGCGAGGTGACCGTGACCGTCTCCTCCGGGCTCCCCACCGCGCGCGCCACCACCACCGGGGTCTCGGGCTTGCGGTGGCGCAGCAGCACCGCCCGGGCGCGCTCGAGCTGCTCGCGGCGGGTGCGCGACGCGGGGTTGTAGAGCGCCAGCGCCAGGTCGGCCGCCCCGGCGGCGTCGAGCCGCCGCTCGATCACCTCCCACGGCTTGAGCTGGTCGGACAGCGAGATCACGCAGAAGTCGTGCCCGAGCGGCGCGCCGACCCGGGCCGCCGCCGCCTGCATCGCGGAGAGCCCCGGCACGATCCTCACCTCGACGCCGGCGCTGCCGTTGCTCGCCTCCTCGGCGGCCTCCAGGACGGCGCTCGCCATCGCGAAGATGCCCGGGTCGCCCGATGACACGACCGCGACCCGCGCGCCGCCGGCGGCCAGGTCGAGCGCGAGCCGCGCGCGCGTGTCCTCCACGCGGTTGTCGCTGGCGTGGCGCCGCTGGCCGGGGCGTGCCGGCACACGCGCGAGGTAGGTGGCGTAGCCGACCAGCTCCTCCGCCTCGGCGAGCTCGGCGCGCGCCTCGGGCGTGAGCCATTCGGCGCCGCCCGGCCCGAGGCCGACCACGGAGACGCGGCCACGCGCGGACTCTGCGCCGGAGCGCCGGCCGGCGGCGGCGGTCGGCACGAGGACGAGTGACATGTAGGGCACCTCGCCGTCCACATCGCGCAGCGCGGCCATGCGCTCCTCGGGCGAGCTGGCGCGCTCGACGTAGACGCCGCGGTCCGCCACGCCCGCCTGCTCAGCCGCCGCGCGGACGCGCTCGAAGCCGCGTCCGAGCTTCATCACCACGGCGGCGTCGACCCCGCGCAGGCTCGTGGCGAGCACGTCCGGGGGCAGCGTTCCCGGCAGCACAGTGAACACGTCGTCGCGCTTGGCGAGCGGCGTGCCGGCCGAGGCCGCGGCGGCGCTGAAGGCGGTGACGCCCGGCACGACCTCCGTCGCGTAGCGGTCGGCGAGCCGCTCGTGCAGGTACATGTACGAGCCGTAGAAGAAGGGGTCGCCCTCGCACAGGACCGCGACGTCGCGTCCCGCGTCGAGGTGCTCCGCGAGCTGCTCGGCGCTCGCGTCGTAGAAGTCACGCAGCGCGCTCTCGTAGGCCTCGGGCGACTCGGTCTCCTCGGTCGTCAGCGGGAAGGTGAGCGCAACCTCGATCTGCCCGGCGTCGAGGTACGGCGCGGCGATGCGTCGCGAGACGCTCTTCCCGTGGCGCGCCGTGGGGTAGGCGATCACGTCCGCGGCCTCGATGACGCGGCGCGCCTTGAGCGTCATCAGCTCCGGGTCGCCCGGGCCGATGCCCACTCCGAACAGCCGGCCGGCGGCCACGTTCGTCATTCCTCGTGGCGCGCCAGCGCGTTGACCGCGGCGGCGGCGATCGCGCTGCCGCCACGGCGGCCGTGGACCACCACGTGCTCGAGCCCCGCGGGGTGCCGGGCCAGCTCGACCTTCGACTCCTCGGCGCCGACGAAGCCGACCGGCACTCCGATCACGGCCGCGGGCCGGTCGGCGCCCTCCTCGATCAGCTCGAGCAGCCGGAACAGCGCGGTCGGCGCGTTGCCGACGACGACCACGGCGCCGGCGAGGCGGTCGCGCCACAGCTCCAGGGCCGCCGCGCTGCGTGTGGTGCCGAGCTCGCTCGCGAGCCGCGGGACGTCCGGGTCGCCGAGCGTGCAGACGACGTCGTTGGCGGCGGGCAGCCGCGCGCGCGTGACGCCGGCGGCGACCATCGCGGTGTCGCACAGGATCGGGGCGCCCTGCTCCAAGGCACTCCGGGCCGCGGCCCCAAAGCCCGCCGACGCGGCCACGTCCTGGCGCAGGTCGACCATGCCGCACGCGTGGATCATCCGCACGACGACGCGCTCGAGGATCGGGTCGAGGCCGTCGAGGTCGGCCTCCGCGCGGATCGTGGCGAACGAGCGGCGGTAGATCTCCGGCCCGTCCTGGATGTAGGCGATCACGGCGCCGACTCCCGCCGCTCGACCGTCACTCCGGCGTCCGTCCCGACGACGGAGACGCGCACATCCGCCGGCTCGCCGCAGCGCCGGCCGCATCCCGACCAGTGTTCGACCGGATCGTCCCCGGTGCGCTCGGCGGCGCGCTGCGCTGCGCCCGCGCGCACGTCCACCAGCGCCTTCGAGCAGGCGCCGAGCCCGGCGCAGGCCGACAGGCCCTCCCACCCCGAGCCCGGCGAGGTGACCAGACCGAGCTCGCCGAGCGCGCCGCGCACGCCGCCGGCGGCAGCGCTGTCCACATCCAGGAGGGTCAGGGTGCGCCGCGTCGACAGCCGCAGCTCGCCCTCCAGCGCGGCGAGCGCCTCGATCGCGGTCGGCTCGAGGCGCGCCAGCGGGGGCAGCGCCGTGATCGCCGAGCGTCCGTCGCGCTGGGCCAGGGCGCCGGGCAGCGGCTCGCGCAGCGGCCGCCGCGCCGGGTCCGATGAGAGCGAGCAGCCGAGGCGCCGCGCCACCTGCGCCGGGCCGTCGTCGAGGTCGGCTAGCCGCCAGGCGGTTCCGCCCTGTGAGGCACGCTCCTCGAGGAAGGCGCGCGCCGCAGCCAGCGCCAGGTCGGCGGCCCCGGGGCCGGACACCGTCAGGGTGGTGCGCCGGCCGCCGAGCGCGAGCTCGAACGCCCCGGGCTCGCGAGCGACCAGCTCCACGTCGGCGCTCAGCCCGAGCGCCAGGCCGGAGCCGTCGTCCACGGCGAACAGGAAGCGCCCCGGCAGCCCTGCCAGCGGCGCGTCGGCGCAGAGCCCGCGGTCGAGCTCGGCCACGATCTCGTCGGTCCCGGCCAGGGCGCGCGGGTGGCGCCCCGCCAGCGGACTGGCCAGGATGTTGCGGACACGGTCGTGCTCGAGCGACGGCAGCAGCCCCGCTTCCCAGAGCAGCGCGGCGACCGGCTCGGCCGCCGCGTCGGGCAGCCCGCGGACCTGGAGGTTGGCGCGCGAGGTCAGCTCCACCAGCCCGTTCCCGAGCCGGGCGGCGGCGGCCACCGCGCCGAGCTGGCGTGCGGTGATCCGGCCGCCGGGCAGGCGGATCCGGGCCAGCCCGCCGTCCTCGGCCGCGTGCAGGCGCACGACCCCCGGGCAGCGGTCGGTGGCCGGGCGTTCGGGTGCGAGCGCCCCCGCCTCCACGGTCACTCTCCGGCGGTGACCGCGGCGCGCCTGCCCGCGGGCGACGACCAGATCGGCCGCCCCGTCATCGTCTGCTGGGCGGCGGCGGCGAACACGAGGCCGATGCTCGCCCACATCACGAGCTGGGCGCCCACCGACGCCGAGCGGAACTGCCAGAGCGTCGTGGCGGGGAAGGTCGCCGGGATCTCCTGGTAGGTGGGCAGCGCCAGACCGGCAACCAGCACGATCACCAGGTACGCCGCGCCCGCGAGGAAGGTGGCGACCTGGGGCGGGCGGCGCTCGGCGAGCGTCCTGCGCAGCATCACGGCAGCCACCGCGGCCAGGATCGAGATCCAGACCATCACGAGGTAGAGCGCGGTCCGCTGGTCGATCGTGTCGGGGTCGCCGACGGCGGGCGGGTTGGGCGGGTACTTGAGGAATGGCACCAGGTACACGACGACGAACGCCGCGACGGCGAGCCAGAGCGCGGTGCGCGCCGGTCCCCCGCGCGCGATGCGGCCGTAGGCGTAGGCGAACACGAGCGCGAAGATGCCGCCGAGCGCGAGGCCGTAGATCGTGGACGCGGTGAGCAGCCCGAAGCCCTTCTGGGTGTCGCGCGAGACCAGCTGGGGCTCCTCCTGGCCGGCCGGCACTGGCGGCTTTTGCGCCTCCTCGTAGGCGATCGCCTGATCGACCGCCGGCTCGCCCGCGACCGTCATGAAGCCGAAGGCGAAGATGCCGGCGACCAAGCCCGCGGCGAGCCCGCAGATCAGGAGCTTCCTGAGCATGGGCCGCCTAGTGGCAGGGGAAGCCGAGCAGGTGCCGGCCGTCGTGAACCCACTCGTGGAGCCCGCTGCCCGGGACGACGGAGGCGGCGCCCTCATCGACTCCGACGAAGTAGATCAGCAGCATCAGCGCGACTCCGAAGAGAGCCCACGGCCAGAGCTCACCCACGGAGATCGCGGGTGGGTGCAGAGCCTCGGGGTGCGCCGAGGAATCTGCGGCAAGTTCGGTCATATCCAACCTCCTGGGGATTGCGCGTCCCCGTCAGCGGTTTGAGCGCCGGCCCGAGTGTCCTGGCTCCCGGATCCCCGCCGAACTCCCGCCTTCCCGCCCTGCGGCGGTGGCATATCGGGAGACGACTCTCCGGTCACAGTGGCGCGACCGCCCCGGCCTTGCACCGGAGTTCCTCGCACCGCCGCTCCTTGGGCGGCGAGTCTACCCTGCCGACAGGCGCGCTTGCGCCCCGGCCAGCGACGCGCGGCAGACGTAGCGGAAGTGGGCATCCCAGAAGCGCCGCAGCGCCCGGTAGCCCGGCCCCTCGGCCACTTCCCACGAGCCGAAGGCACAGCGCCGCTCGCCCAGCGCCGCGAAGCGGTAGGCGTGCACCGCGTGGAAGCCCGCCACGCTGACCTCCCACGTGATGCGGTCGAGCGGCTCGAACTCCACGATCTCCGCGATCGCCGGCAGCTTGTAGAGGTAGCGGCGCTCGATCGGGTTGAAGGCCCAGATCAGCGTCGCGCCGTCGCGCAGCTCGCCGCCGCGCACCCGCGAGCGCCAGATGCACGGGTTCCAGTCCGGCCAGGCCGGCACGTCGAGGAAGAGCTCCCACGCACGCTCCACCGGGACGCCCAGCTCGACCGAGCCGGCCACCGGCAGCGGCCCGGCCGCTGCGATCTCGCCGCGGCGGCCACGCGGCACCGGGCCCGCGAAGGGCTGCGCTGGGGCCGACATGGCCGGGGTTCTACTACGCGAGCGCCTCGAGCATGCCGTGCAGGTGAGCGGCCGCGGCCTCGACGTCCTGGTCGTCCTGCTGGGCCGCCCGGGACTCGGCGCTCAGCACGCCGCAGCGGTGCACCTTCTCGAAGTCGCCGTACGGGTACTTGTAGTGCGCCTTCGTGTCGTCGCGATGCGTGTCGTCGACGCCGAGGTGCCACTTCGAGTACTCGCCGAACCCATGCTCCTCGATGAACGCGTTCTCCTGCTCGGCCGTCGGCTGGTGCTCGCTCCAGTCGTCGCGATCGTCCTCCACGTACCGGCCGTCCTTGATGAGCGCCTGCGCATGCTCGTAGGCGCGCCTGTTCAGCTTTGCCGCCATTTCACGAGCACTAGGCCGCTGCGCGATACTGCCCCCGGGATGTCCGGACCCACGATTGCGCCCGCCCCTCCAGGCAGCGCACGGCTGCGGCGTTGGACCGCGAGCCACCGGACACCCGAGGACTGGCTGGCCGTGCTCGCGCCGGTGCCGTACCGCTGGCTGTGCGCGGTGCTGTGGGAGCTGATGGTGCGCCTGCCGCTGCACTCGCGGCTGCGCCGCAGGATGCTGGTGCGCGCCTGCCTGCGCGCCTACGGGGCGTTCAACCGGCGCGACCTGCCCGTGTTCCTGAGCATGTTCGACCCCGAGATCGTCTACGACGCCTCGAACGCCGATTGGCCGGAGCGGCAGATCTACGAGGGGCTCCCCGGCATGGTCGAGATGACGACCGACTGGTACTCCACCTGGCAGGACTTCCGCTTCGACCTGCGCGAGGTCCACGACCTGGGCGGGAACCGCTGCCTTCTGATGAGCGAGTTCCAGATGACCGGCCAGGAGAGCGGAGTGCCGCTCGAGCACGTCCAGTGGCAGCAGCTGGGAACCGCGCGCCGCGGCCGGTGGGTCCGCGTCGACAACTTCACCGACCGCGCCGAGGCGCTGCGCGCCGGCCAGCAGGAGGCCCACGCTTGAGCCGGACGAATGACCAGAGCGCTACGACACGACGTTCGTGCGCCACTCCTCGCGGCGCAGCACCAGGCGGCGGCCCATCTCCCGCGCGGTGAGCGGCTGCGCGCCGCAGGCGATCGCCTGGGCGCGGATCTCCTCGGGCAGGTCGTAGTGGTCGCGCCACGGGCGCGCGGGCTTCGACTGGAACCACTGCCGCAGCACGCCGAGGCGGGCCGCCATCTCGTGCAGCTCGTCCGTCGAGTCCGCCGTCATGTGGCACCAGCGCCGGCCGCGCCACTCCCAGACCGCCTCGTCCACGTAGACCGCCATCGGGCCGATCCTACGCCGCGCGCCGCCTAGGTCGAGAACATGCGCGCGTCCGCGCGGGCGTGGCGGAGCGCGAACAGCTCGAGCTCCGGTGCGGTCGAGCTCAGCTCGTCCAGATCGAGAGCCAGAGCCTCCTCGGCGGCGGCCGCGAGGGACGGCGCCAGCCGCGCCAGGGCCACCTGGGCGGGCGCGGGCGCGAGCGCTCCGAGCCGTACCGCCACCGACAGCAGTGCCGTCGCCGCGCCGCGCAGCTCGATCAGGACGGCCTCGCGCGCCTCGATGCCGAAGGCGCGCGCCAGCGTCCCGCTGACGACGGCGACGTTGCCGTCGGTCTCGCGCGCGCGTACCCGCGCCGCCAGCTCGCCGACGAGCGCGTCGTCGGGCGCGAGCTGCGGCGCGACGGCCGCGAGCTGGCGCCCGCACGCCTGTGAGGCGGCCCGCGCCGCGGGGGTCAGCTTCCGCGCCGACAGGCACGCATCCAGCGCGACGAGCTCGGCGATCGTGGCGGCGCGGTGCGCGTGGGCGACCAGCGCGCCGTCGAGCGTCGCGACGCCGTTGCACACGACCGTCTCGACGAGCTCGGCGAGCTTCTCCGGCTCGACGGGGCCGCTCGCGTCCAGCCACGCCTCGAGCCCGTGGGAATGGACGAAGCGGCCGATCGGGAGCGCGCTGTCGCCGAGCTGCAGCGCCGCGAGGAATGCGGCGCCGCCCATCAGTGCGCCTCCGCCTCCGGACCGGCCTCGGAGTGCCGGTGCGCGTGGCCGATCGGCAGCGGACGCATGCGCCCGATCGCCACCTCGGCCACCTCGACGGTCACGCCGCTGAGGTCGAGTGCCTCGACCGTGGCACGCGCGATCGCCTCGCTCGTAGTGAGCGGGATGCGCGCCTCGCCCTCCTCGATGTCGATCGGGACGTGCTGGTTTCCGAACGCATGGCCGAGCAGGAGCGCCTGCGCGACGAGCCGGTCCGCCGGCAGCCCGGCGTCGAAGCGGACGACGAGGGCGCGCTCGCGCGGGCGGGAGACCTTGACGATCCGCTCGCCGTCGTCGTGCAGCACCGCGCCGTCGGCCAGGTAGGCGCCGTGCTCGAGGTCGATCGCGACGTCGGTGCCGTCGTCGGCCTGCCGCCGCAGCCGCTGCCGCGACGCCTCGTCCCAGGCGACCGGCACGCCGGCGACGCGGCGGCCGGCGAAGCGCGGCTCCTCGGCGTGGCCGAGCAGCTCCGTCACTCGCAGCGTCACTTGCGCACCTCGGGCAGCGGGAGGTCGACCAGCGAACGGCGGATGGCAGCCCAGCCGGAGCGCAGCGCGCGCTCGGCGTCCGGTGCGCTCGCCGCCAGCACGCGCGCGACGGCGCCGGCGCCGCGCGGCAGCTCGCCCGCTGCCCCGAGCACATCCGGCTCGGCGGCGAGCGCCGCGTCGAGCGCGGCGGAGAGGGCCGCTGCGTCGTGCTCCGGCGCCACGGCAAGCAGCGTCACGAGGTAGTCCCAGTCGCCGAGCGCCCCGGCCCGGTCCGGCCGCGACCGCGCCGGCTCCAGCCGCAGGGTCTCGGCGCAGAGCACGCGGCCGTCGCGGCGGGCCTCGGTGCCCAGCTCCACGAGGTCGTAGGCGAAGCGCTCGCCGCGTGCGCGGCGTCCCGGCCCGATCGTCTCGACGGCCACGAACGCGGCGTCCGGCGCGAGCTCCACGCGGGTGCTCTGGCGGTAGCGGGTGCCCGCGTGCGGGATCAGCGGATCAGGGATGTGCTCGACGTAGGCGCCCTCGCCCAGCTCGAAGTCCAGCTCGTGTCGCGCCTCGCCCCCCTCCATGCGGTAGAGCTTCGTCGCCGACTGCGTCGTGAGGTGGACGCGCGCCCGCTCGTCGGCCACGACGCTCGTGCTCAGCCGGTCGTCCGCGAAGACGCCGCCGGTCGGGTTCTGCACGTAGACAAAGGCCATGTCGGCCGCCGCCGCATCCAGATGGAACGGCACCGTCATGCGCAGCGGGAACCGCTGGCGCCGGTGCCGCACGACGCTGCGGCCGCCGCCGTCCCGGCGGAACCCGAGGTCCAGCACCCCGGCGGCGCTCACGACGCAGGGGCGAGATGGAACAGGATCGCGTGGCGCAGCTCGGCGAAGACCGCCTCGGCGCCGTCGTCGGTCATGAGGTCGGTGAACAGCGAGGGACGGTCCGGCCGGGCGACCGCCACGTCGGCGCGCATGCGGTCGAGGTCGGCGCCCACGTGCGGCGCGAGGTCGATCTTGTTGACCACGAGCAGGTCGGCGCGCAGCATCCCCAGCCCGCGCTTGCGTGGGATGTCGTCGCCGGCGGCGGTGTCGATCACGTAGGTCCAGTGGTCCACGAGCTCGTTCGTGAACGTCGAGGCGAGATTGTCCCCGCCCGACTCGATCACGATCAGGTCGAGCGGCCCGTGCTCGGCGTCGAGCCGCTGGGCGGCGTCGAGGTTGGCGGACGGGTCCTCGCGGATCGCGGTGTGCGGGCACGCGCCCGTCTCCACCCCCACGACGAGGTCCGGGTCGATCAGCCCGCTTGCCCGGACGCGCTCGGCGTCCTCGAGCGTGACGAGGTCGTTGGTGATCACCGCCACGCGCACCCCGGCGCCGTGCAGGAGCGGCAGCAGCCGCTCGATCAGCCGCGTCTTGCCCGACCCGACCGGCCCGCCGATCCCGATCCTGGTCGCGGGTCGCGGGGTCACTTGAGCACGTAGCGGCGCCCGAGCGGGACGCTGTCGACCGGGTCGCAGGTGCAGAGCTCGCCGTCGGCGGTCACGCGGTAGGTCTCCGGATCGACCTCCACCACCGGCAGCGCGTCGTTGTGGAGCATGTCGCGCTTGCTCAGGCTGCGCGTGTTGCGCGTTGCCACCAGGCGCTTGCGCAGCGACCAGCGCCCCGCGACGTCCGCGTCGATCGCCGCCTGGGTCATGAACGTCACGGCCAGGTCCTGCCGGGCCGGACCGTACGCGCCCCACTGCGGCCGGTAGAGCAGCGGCTCGCAGGTCATCAGCGAGGCGTTCGACTCGCCCATCACCGACCACGTCGGGAACCCGCCCTTGAACACGACCTCGGGCTTGATGCCGAAGAACTTCGGCTCCCACAGCACGATGTCGGCGAGCTTACCGACCTCCAGCGAGCCGATCTCGCGATCGATGCCGTAGATGCGCGCCGGGTTGATCGTGAGCTTCGCGATGTAGCGCTTGATGCGGTGGTTGTCGTGGGCGGTTCCGGCGTCTTCGGGCAGCGACCCGCGCTGCATCTTCATCTTCGACGCAAGCTGCCACGTGCGCGCGATCGACTCGCCGATGCGGCCCATGCCCTGCGAGTCCGACCCGAGCGCGCTGATTGCGCCCATGTCGTGCAGCACGTCCTCGGCGGCGATCGTCTCGCGACGGATGCGCGACTCGGCGAACGCCACGTCCTCGGGGACCTTCGGGTTGAGGTGATGGCAGACCATCACCATGTCCAGGTGCTCGTCGAACGTGTTGACCGTCGACGGGTTGGTCGGGTTCGTCGACGACGGCAGGCAGTTGGCCTCACCCGCCACGCGGATGATGTCCGGCGCGTGGCCGCCGCCCGCGCCTTCCGAGTGGTAGGTGTGGATCGTCCGATCGCCGATCGCGCGCATCGTGTGCTCGTAGAAGCCCGACTCGTTGAGCGTGTCCGTGTGGATCTGGACCTGCATGTCCAGCTCGTCGCCGGCGTCCAGCGACGCCTCGATGACCGCCGGCATGGCGCCCCAGTCCTCGTGGATCTTCAGGCCGACCGCGCCCGCGCGACCCTGCTCCAGCAAGGGCGCGACGTCGTAGGCGCTGCCCTTGCCGAGGAAGCCGAAGTTGATCGGCCACGCCTCCGAGGCCTGCAGCATGCGGCCCAGGTTGACGGTGCCGGACGAGGTGATGCCCACCGTCACCGGCCCAAGGCCGCCCCCGAGCATCGTCGTGATGCCGCTGGAGATCGCCTCCTCGCACAGCCCCGCCGAGTCGAAGTGGACGTGCACGTCGATGGCCCCCGCGGTCGCGATCATGCCCTCCGCAGAGCGCACGTCGGTGTTCGCGCCGATGACCATGTTCGGGTCGACCCCGTCCATGATCTGCGGGTTGCCGGACTTGCCCACGCCGGCGATGCGCCCGTCCTTGATGCCGATGTCGCACTTCACGATCCCGAGCACGGGGTCGATCACGAGCACGTTCGTGATGACGAAGTCGAGCGCGCCCTCGGCGGCGGTGATCGCGCCGTGGGTGCCGAGCCCGTCGCGCAGCGTCTTGCCGCCGCCGAACACGCACTCGTCGCCGGGAACGAGCAGGTCGCGCTCCACCTCGGCCCACAGGCCGGTGTCCCCGAGGCGGACGCGGTCACCCGTGGTGGGGCCGAACAGCTCGGCGTACTGGCTCCTCGAGATGCGCTTGCCCATCAGGCCCCCTCGTAGCCCTGCTCGCGGGCGCGCGCGAGCGCGGTCTCGACGTCGTCGCCCTCCGTGAGCCGGTTCAGCCCGTGCAGCGCACGCTCGCCCCCGAAGGCCACCAGGCCGACCTCGCGGTCGTCGCTCGGCTCGAAGCGCACAGCGGTGCCCGCCGGAATGTCGAGGTGCATCCCGAACGCCTGGCGGCGGTCGAAGCGCAGCGCGGGGTTGACCTCGAAGAAGTGGAAGTGCGAGCCGACCTGCACGGGCCGGTCACCGGTGTTCGCGACGCTGATCGTGACCGTATCGCGGCCTGGGCTCAGCTCGATCTCGCCCTCCGCCGCCACGACCTCGCCCGGAACGAACGGCTCGACCGGCTCGGTCCCGGGCCGGATCGGCTCGTGCACCGTGACGAGCTTCTGCCCGTCCTCGAAGAAGCCCTCTACCTGGAGCATCCCGACCAGCCGGTCGACGCCGGGCAGCACGTCGTCGGTCGTGAGGATGGTCGCGCCGAACTCCATCAGCTCCGCCACCGATCGGCCGTCGCGGGCCCCCTCCACGATCTCGTCGGCGATCAGCGCCCGCGCCTCGGGGTAGTTGAGCTTCAGGCCGCGGGCGCGGCGCTTGCGCGCGAGCTCGGCCGCTAGGAACAGCAGCAGGCGGTCGGTCTCCTTGGGCGACAGGTGCATCTCACGCTCCTTCGACGTACGCGCGCCAGCCCCCGTGCGCCGTGATGTCCTCCACATCGTGGCGCCCTGCGACGAAGTCGGGGTCGCCGAGCATAACGGCGACGGTCCTGCCGTCGGCGAGCGCTACCTCCCCCTCGACGAGCCCGGTCGGCTCGGCGTCGACCTTGCCACGCCAGATGCTCGCCGTGAGCGCGAAGACCTGCACGTCGATGGAGCCGCCCGCCTCGGCGTCCGGCACGAGCAGCGGGTACTCGCCGCCGACCGTCAGCAGGCGGTAGGCCGGCACCGTCCGCGCCTCGCCGAGGTATTCCGACCCGGCGATGCGGTCGTGGTGCGGCATGCCGCGCATGACGGTGCCGTACATGGCGGCCTCGAAGCGCGGCTCGTCGGCCATCGTCAGCTCACCGGCTCCGCGCCCGCCCGCGCGGCCTGGCGGGCGCGCTCGGTCGCCGCCGCGTCCACGGCCTGCGCCTCGAGGTCCAGCACGACGCCGTAGTCGCGCTCGGCGTGCTCGGCGTCCGTGATGCCGTCGAGCACGTCCTCCAGCACGAGCTGCGGGTCGCGGGCCAGCGGGTCGCCGTACCCGCCTGCGCTCGGCGTGGTGATCTGCAGCGCGTCGCCGGCCCGGAGGCCGCTGGCGGTGACCTTCGAGGGCCACGACTCCTCGTCGCCGGCGCCGGGGTTCTTCACGAGCGATCCGTTGAGGCCGTCGTGGCCGCCGAAGATCCCCCACGGCTCGTCGCTCTCGTGGCGCTCGCCCTCACAGGTGACCATCGTGTCGGTGAGGAAGCGGTTTACGCGCACGACGCCGATGCCGCCGCGCCACTCGCCCGCGGCGCAGGGCTCGGGACGCAGCTCGTAGCGCTCGGTGCGCATCGGGAAGCGCCACTCCAGCTCCTCGATCGGGTTGTTGCGCGTGTTGGCGATCAGGCAGTCGACGGTGTCGAGCCCGTCGCGCGTCGGACGGCCGCCGTACGAGCCCTCGTCGACCTCGAGGTAGACCCAGTACTCGCTCTGCTCCGGATCGAAGCCGGAGTAGCTGACGAAGTGCAGGTGCGCGGAGTTGCCGGCGGTCACCCGCTCGGGCACGACCGGGGCGAGCGCGCGCAGCGCCAAGTCGACCGCCCGCTGCACCTGGCAGAAGCGCGCGAAGCAGGCGCGCGGGTAGCGCGGGTTGAAGATCGAGCCTTCGGGGGCGATCACCTTGACTGGGCGCAGCATGCCCTCGTTCTGGGGCACGAACACCGGGTAGGCGACCTCGTCGAGGAAGATCATTCGCGTGATGAAGGTGAACGCGGAGACCGTGGTGCCCTCGAACGGGCAGTTGTAGCCGGTCGGGACCTCGTCGCTCGAGCCGGTCAGGTCGTAGATGATCTCGTCGCCCGCCACGATCACCTTGACCTTCACCGGCAGGGGCACGCCGCGGTTGCGGCCGTCGTCGTCGAGCCAGCCGACCTCGGTCTCGTACTCGCCGTCGGGGATCTTCGCGATCTCCTGGCGCAGCATCCGCTCCGAATAGGCGATCCAGTCCTGTCCGGCGCCCACGACCGCGTCCACGCCGTAGCGCCGCAGCAGCTCCAGGTAGCGGCGCTTCGCCAGCTCGCAGGCGGCGATCATCGCCTCGAGGTCGCCGCGGTTCTGGGTCGGCGTGCGCACGTTGCCGAGGATGTGGCTCCACAGCGCCTCCTGGCGCACGCCGGCCTCCGAGAGCTTCAGAGCGCGGTACATCGACCCCTCGCTCGCGTTGTCCACGAGGTCGACGGCGAGGCCGGGGTAGGCGCCGCCGATGTCGAGCAGGTGCGCGGACGCGCCCGCGAACCCGACCAGCTCCCCTTCGAAGAAGATCGGCACGACGATGGCCGCGTCGGGCGAGTGCGTCGCCCCCAGGTAGGGGTCGTTGTGCAGGATCACGTCGCCCTCGTGGATGTCGTCGCCGAGCAGCGAGAGCACGCCCTGGACGATCTTCGGCATCGCGCCCATGAACATCGGCGTCGAGTCGGACTCGGCGAGGACGTGGCCCTCGCGGTCGAAGATGCCGGCCCCGAGGTCCTCGGACTCGCGGATGATCGACGAGTAGGACATGCGGAAGAGGACGCCGGCCATCTCCTTGGCGATGGCCGAGAACGCCCCGCCGATGACGCGCATCAGGATCGGCTCGGACAGGTCGCCCACGCGCGCCGCGGCCGTGAGCTCTCCGGCGCGGCGGCAGTCCACCACGATGTTGCCGACCTCGTCCACCTCGGCGGTCGTCTGGGGCGGGATGATCGTGGTGGTGTCGTACTGCTCGACGATCGCGGGGCCGACGAAGCGGTGCCCGGCGCGCAGCGCCTCGCGGTCGAAGAACGGCGTGTCGTGGCGCTCCGCGCGGCCGCCCACGTCGAAGACCACCTCGCGCCGCGCGAGTGGCTCGGGATCGCCCGCCGCGGCCTCCAGCGGCTGCCACTCCAGATCCTGGATGCGCCCGATGCCGACCACGCGGATGTTCACGACCTCGATCGCGGCGTCGAAGCGGTGGCCGTACTCGCGCTCGTGGGCGGCGTGGAACGCGTTCTCCAGGTCGGCGACCCAGCTCTCGTCGAGGGTGCCGGCGGGCGCGTCCACGCGCACCTCGTAGCCCTGCCCCGCGTAGCGGCAGTCGGCGAGCCTGCGGATCACACGGCGGTCGTCGGGCACGCCGTCGCCGTCGAGCACGGCCAGCGCCTGCGCGGCCAGCTCGTCGTAGCGCGACTGCAGGCGCTGCCGGTCGAGCGTCGCGAGCGTGTGGCGCTCGGTCGCGACGAACTCGTGCTGGAGGTCGGTGGCCAGCAGGCCGGTCGCGGCGATGATGCCGGGGTGCGGCGGGACCAGCACGCGCGGGATCTCCAGCTCCTGGGCGATCTCGCAGGCGAACAGCGGTCCCGCGCCGCCGGCCGCGACGAGCGTGAAGTCGCGCGGGTCGTAGCCGCGGCGCACCGAGTTGAGCTCGATCGCCTGCGTCATCTCGAACTTCTGGATCTGGAGCGCGCCCAGCGCGACCTCCTCGATCGGCAGCTCGAGCTTCTCGGCGAGCCCCTCCAGCGCGACGCGTGCCGGGGCCGGGTCGAGCCGCATGCCCCCGCCCAGCAGTCCGCGATCCTCGCGCAGGCGCCCGAGCAGCATCTGCGCGTCCGTCGACGTGGGCTGCGTGCCGCCGCGGCCGTAGCAGGCGGGGCCCGGGTCGGCGCCCGCCGACTGAGGCCCGACGCGGAAGACGCCGCCGTCGTCGACGAAGGCGAGCGAGCCGCCGCCCGCGCCGATCGTGTCGATGTCCACCATCGGGACCATCACCTGGTAGTCGCCGACCTTGCTGTCGAGCAGGTGCCGCATGCGCAGCGCGCCGCCGGCGGCGACTCCGATGTCGGCGGAGGTGCCGCCGATGTCGAGCGTGACGACGTCCTCGAAGCCCGACATGCGCGCCGCCCAGATGCCGCCGATCAGGCCGGCGACTGGGCCCGACATCAGCAGGTTGACGGGCCGCTGCGCGGCCGACTCGATGCCGGTCATGCCACCGGACGACTGCATCAGCTGGACGCTGCGCCGGAGGCCGCCCTCGCGCATCGCCTCGTCGAAGCGCATCAGGTAGCGCGACACCTTGGGGCCGACGTAGGCGTTCAGCGCCACCGTCGAGAAGCGCTCGTACTCGCGGTAGAGCGGCAGGACCTCATGCGAGACCGAGACGTAGCAGCCCGGGTGCTCCTCGAGCACGATCTCCTTGATGCGGCGCTCGTGCTCGGGGTTGAGGTACGAGTGGAGCAGGCAGATCGCGATGGCCTCGACGCCCGCGTCGCGCAGCGCCCGGGCGCGCTCGCGCACCTCGTCCTCGTCGAGCGGGACGAGCACCTCGCCGTCCGGGGCGATCACGCGCTCGCCGACCGTGAGGCGGTGCCGGCGCTTCACCAGCGGCCGGGACTGCCACGGGAGCTCCTGCTGGAGCGAGACGTTGTACGGCTTCTTGTGCCGCGCGATGTGCAGGATGTCGCGGAAGCCCTCGGTGGTGATCAGGCCGACCTCGGCGCCGGTTCCGGTCAGGGCGATGTTCGTGGCGACGGTCGTGCCGTGGAGGACGTTGTCGACGTCCTCGAGGCGCACCCCCGCCTTCTCGCAGAGCTGCTCGATGCCGGCGACGACGGCGGCGGCGGGGTCCCCTGGCGTGGAAGGGACCTTGTCGACCGTGATCCGGCCCTCGTCCTCGTCGACGAGGATCAGGTCGGTGAACGTCCCGCCGACGTCCACGCCGACCCGCTTCATCGTGTGCGCGCCCCCCGGCGCCGGAAGAGCTTTGAGAACCAGCCGCGGACCACGGCGAGCACGAGCCGCCCGGCGCGCAGATCGTTCGCGGCAGGCGGGGCGGGCGCCGCGGCGGGCTCGACCGGGTCGGAGCTCGGCTCCGCGCCGGGCTCAGCGGCGATGCTGCTCTCGAGGTTGGCCGACATCTGGCCGAGCAGCTGGGTGACCACGGACGTGATCACGCCCTGCCCCATCTGCGCGGCGCGGCCGGTGAGCTCGACGTCGGACACCGTGGCGACGGCCGAGCCGCTCCCCTGGCTCGTCACCGTCATCGCGATGTGGGCTGCCGCTGTGGCCTGCATCTTCGCGTCGCGCGCGGAGCCGATCAGCACCGCGCGGCGGGCGGCGGCGTCCTGTTCGGCGATCCGCACGGTGCCGTCGTACGTGAAGCGCATCGGGCCGAGCTTGACCTTCACCTTGACCGCGCGGGCACCGTCGCCCAGCTCCGGTCCCAGCTCCGCCCCGGGCATGCACGGGGCGACGCGGTCGAGATCCAGCAGCAGCCGATAGGCCTCGTCCGGCGGCAAGCTGATGGGGAAGTCGGTGGCGATCTGCATGGTCCCTCGAAGGCCGAAGTGGGGGCATTCAAGCGCCTGACAGGCTGTTAGTCAAGCAGTCTTCCTGGCAGCCTATCCATCCGGTACGCTCGTTCCATGGAGCGCAGCAGCCTGATCCACGGACCGAGGGTGGCGACCCGCCAGCTGGCAAATGAGGTCTACGACCGCCTCACCCAACAGTTCATCTTCAGCGGAGACGTGCCGCCCGGCGAGCTGCTGCCCAGCGAGACGAAGCTGGCGGCGCACTACGGCGTCTCGCGCGTGACGATCCGCAGCGCGCTGCGGATGCTCCAGGACAGCCACCTGATCCGCATTCGCAACGGCATCGGCTCGGTCGTGCTGCCGCGCCCGGCCGTCGTGACCGAGGGCCTCGACAAGCTCTGCTCGCTCGAGACCTACGCGCGCGAGCACTCCCAGGAGATCGGCACGACCGACCTCGACTGGAGCGAGGAGGAGGCGGACGACGAAGCCGCGGCCAAGCTCGAGCTGGAGGCCGGCGCGCCCGTGTACGTGGTGCACCGCGTCAAGCTCTTCGGCGACGTCCGCGTCGCCTGGGGCATCGAGCGCGTCCCCGCCGACGTGCTGCCGCTCAGCGTGCTCAAGGCCGAGTTCGTCGGATCGGTGATGGACGTGCTGCTGGCCCACACCGACCTCGGCATCGAGTACGCCGACGCCGAGCTCACGCCCGCCGCCGCCCCGGCGGCGATCGCCCGCCGCCTCGGCGTCAAGAACGGCACCGTCTGCCAGACCCTCGAGCAGATCATGTACGCCGGCGGGCGGCCGATCCAGTGGGGCAAGGCCTGGCTCCTGCCCGAGCACTACCGCCTCCAGGTGCGCCGCCGGGTGACCCACACGGCGCCTGTCGTGCGCCAGCCCGAGCAGGCCCCGCGCACCTGACGCTCCCGGTCAGCCGGGAGCAACCGTGAAGACCAGCGTCTCGGCCGCAGCCGCTCGCAGCGCCGCGACGAACTCGTCCGTGCCGGCGTAGCTGCGGTCGTCGACGTACGCGGCCTCGAGCGGCAGCTCGACACGGGCCGCACCGAACGGGTACGGGCTCAGCGTCGCCGCGCGCGGACCGACGGAGCGAAGCGTGAACGCCGGCAGCGTGGCGGGGGTCCCGGAGCGCGCCGGCGGCGGGCCGATCGTCCGTTCGCCCGTCCCGCCGGTCGCGAAGTGCAGCGAGAGCTCATCCCACACCTGCAGCAGGTCGTAGCTGCGCCATACCTCGGCGGGCGCCAGCCACGACGCCGCGTCGGCCTCGGTGGCCAGGCGCTCGCTCAGCGCCCGGCGATGGCGGCGCTGGGCCGCGAGGAAGCGCTGGCGCGCGAGCAGGAAAGCGAGCGCGACACGCGGCCCGCGCGCTCTGCGGACGCGGGCGGCGAGCCCCGCCACGCCGGGCCATTCGCGGTCCCATCCGAAGCGGTCAGCGAGCACGCCGCAGGTGTGGAGGCTCACCAGCAGTCCCGCGTAGGGATGGCTGTCGCTCGCCTCGCCCACGCTCGCCGAGTGCCCATGCACCAGCGCGGTCGCGACGTCCAGGAACTGGAACGGCTGGCCCGTTCGCGGGTCGAGCCCCGGGGACTCGTCCCAGGCGCGCCAGCCCGCGTCGTGCGCCGCGGCCGCGTCGATCACCAGCGGCGCGGGTGCGGGTGCGCCGAAGTGCTCGTTTCCCCAGGCGCTTCCCGCGAGCCCGACCTGGCGCTGGTGCGCCGAATGCGCGACGACTCGCAGCCGGCCGCTCTCGCGCGCGAGGATCACCTGCGGCGGCGGCCCCGCGCGGTCACGCGGGCGGCGAGTGGTGCGCGAGCCACCACTCGGCGATGTCGATCCGCCGCGCGAACCACACGCCGCCGCGGGCCTGCGCGTGCGCGATGAAGTCGCTCAGCGCGGACGCGCGCGCCGGGTGTCCGCTCCAGCGCGGGTGCATCCCGATCGTCATCATCCGCGGGCCTTCCTCGCCCTCCTGCCAGAGGCGGTCGAACGTGCGCGTGGCGTAGTCGAGGAACGACGAGGGGTCGCCGAAGCCCTGCGCCACGACGTAGCGCGAGTCGTTGAGCACCATCGTGTACGGCAGCACCAGATGGGGCCGCCCGGCGACGCGCACGAAGTAGGGCAGGTCGTCGTCGAACGCGTCCGAGTCGTAGGCGAAGCCGCCCTCCTCGACGAGCAGCTCGCGCGTGTGGGCGGAGCGCACCGTGCGGCTGATCCAGCCGCGCGGCCGGGTGCCGACCGTGCTCTCGATCGAGGCTATGGCCCGCTCGAGGTTCTCGCGCTCCTGCTCGCGCGTCAGCGTATGCGGCTCCTCCCAGCGCCAGCCGTGGCCCGCCACCTCGTGCTCCGAGTCGCGCAGATACGCGGCGACGGCAGGGTTGAGCTCGAGCGCCGCGGCGCTGGCGAAGAACGTGGCCTTCACGCCGTGCTCGTCCAGCACGCGCGCCAGCCGCCAGACGCCGGCTCGGCTGCCGTACTGGTACACGGACTCGAGCGAGTAGTCGCGGAAGCCGGGTGCCGCCGGGTAGACGCTCTCGCCGAGCTGCTCCTGGCGCTCGTCGCCCGCGGCGTGCGAGAACTCGGAGCCTTCCTCGTACGCGATGCTGAGGCTCACGGCAACGCGCGCGTCGTGGGGCCAGGCGGCCCGCGGGACGTCGGCTCCGTAGCCGACGAGGTCGCGGTCCTGGTCGAACAGCCCCATCGGGTCAGCCGCCCAGCTCGGCGAGCACCGCGGTCACGGCGGACTCCAGCGCCTGGCGGTCGGCCGCCGACCAGCGCCGTGGCGCCCCCGCCTGATGCACCGACATCGTGCCGAGCAGCAGCCCTTCGAGGGCCACGGGCGCGAGCATCTGGGCGCGCACGCCGTAGGCGTCGATGACCTCCTGCGGGGTCGGCGGCTCGGAGTGCAGGCAGTCGTCCTGGACGATGATGCGCTGCTCGTCCTGGATCGCCATGAACGTCGGCGCCGTCTTGAGGTCCACCGAGGTGTCGCCGCGGATCGAGCGCACGCCGGGCGCGCACGCCTCGGCGACGACCGGGAAGAACTCGGTCGGCGAGTCGACGCGCAGGGTGGTGCGGCTGGCGCCGGTGTCCGCGAGCAGCCGCTCGACGATTCCCTGCAGCGCGGCGCTCAAGTCAGTCGCGGTTCCAAGCCGCCCGCACGGCGGCGACGATGTGCTCGTAGCCGGTGCAGCGGCAGAGGTTGCCCGACAGCAGCTCGCGCAGCGACTCGTCATCGGGGTAGTCGGCCGGGTCGGCGCTCTCGAGCGTGGTTAGGAAGCCCGGAGTGCAGAAGCCGCACTGCAGGCCATGGTGGTCCTTGAACGCCTGCTGCATCGGGCTGAGCCCCTCCGCCGGGGTGATCCCCTCCACCGTGGTGACCTCGGCGCCGTCGGCCTGGACGGCGAGCGTGAGGCACGAGCGCACGGGCGCGCCGTCGAGCAGCACCGTGCAGGCGCCGCAGATGCCGTGCTCGCAGCCCAGGTGCGTGCCGGTCAGATCCAGGCCGTCGCGCAGCAGGTCGGCCAGCAGCAGGCGCGCGGGCACCGTGCGGCGCACCGCGTCGCCGTTCACCCGCAGCTCGACCTCCGTCGCGTCGGTGGGCTGCTCGACCGGCCTCACGGCCGCACCTCCGTCAGCGCACGGCTCACGAGCGTGCCGACCAGGTCGCGCCGGAACTCGCGCTCCACGGTCTGGTCGGCGGTGGCGTCGAGCTGGGCGCGGGCGTCGGCCGCGGCGGCGTCGACCGTCTCGGGAGTGAGCTCGCGGCCCTCCAGGCCCGTCTCGGCCTGATCCAGGCGCACGGGCGTGCCCCCGGTGCCCACGGCGGCGAGGCGGGCCTCGACGATGGTCTGCGAGCCCGGCGCGAAGCGCACCACCGCCGCAAGAGCCGCGAGGGCGAAGTCGCCGCTGCGCCGGGCGACCTCGTGGAACGCGGTGCGCGCGTCGGCGAAGATCGGCAGCCGTACCTGGGTCAGCACCTCGTCCTCCTCCAGCGTCGTGGTGTACGGGCCCCTGAAGAAGTCGCGAGCCGCGATCGTGCGCGTGCCGCGCACGCTGGTGGCCACCAGCTCGGCGTCCAGCGCGAGCGCGACCGCGGGCAGCTCCGCGGTCGGGTCGGCGTGCGCGATGCTGCCGCCGATCGTCCCGCGGTTGCGGATCTGGACGTGGCCCACGTGCCTCAGCGCCTGCGGCACCAGCGGGCAGCAATCGCGCACGAGCGGCGACTTCTCCGCATCGCATTGGCGGACCCCGGCGCCGATCGAGAGCACGTCGCCCTCGCGGCGCAGCCCGCGCAGCTCCTCCACCAGGCCGAGGTCGACCAGGACGGACGGCTGGGCGAGGCGCATGTTGAGCACGGGCACGAGGCTCTGGCCGCCGGCGAGCAGCTTGCCCTCGCCGTCGCTGGCGGCGAGCAGCTCCACCGCGCGCGCCAGCGTGCTCGGTCGCGAGTAGTCGAAGCGCGGCGGCTTCACGAGGCCCGCCCCGCCGCCGTCACGATCGCGTGCACGTCCTGAGGCGTGATCGGCGTGGCCGTGAGCTCCGGGGGGTCGAACTCGGCCAGCGCGGCCTCGACCGCGCCGGCGATCGCGGCGGGCGGGCCGATGATGCCGCCCTCGCCGACGCCCTTGACCCCGAACGGGATCTCCGGTGCCGGCGACTCCATCTCCTCGGCGTGGATCGGCGGGATCTCGCTCGCGGTGGGGATCAGGTACGCCATGAACGACGTGGACTGGGGCTGCGCCAGGTCGTCGTATCCGAAGTCCTCGTAGAGCGCGCCGCCGATGCCCTGCGCGACCCCGCCGTGGACCTGCCCGGCGACGATCAGCGGGTTGATGACGCGCCCGCAGTCGTGGACGGCCACGTAGTCGACGACCGCGACGATGCCCGTCCGCACGTCGACCTTGACGACCGCCACATGGGTCGCGTTCGCGTACGTCGGGCAGGCGTTCAGCCGACCGTCCTCGCCGACGGCGTGCGCCACGCCGGGCGGGACGAAGACGGCCTTTGCCTCCAGGCCCGGCTCGACGTCGGGCGGCAGGTCCACCGTGCGCACCAGCGCGGCGCGGGCTACGTCGCCCCAGGAGACGCCTCGGTGCGGCGTTCCGCGCACGTGGAAGCCGCCCTCGACAAGCTCCAGGTCCTCGGGCGCCGCCTCCAGCAGGTGCGCGGCGATCCGAGCGCCCTTCTCGCGCACCTCGCCCGCCGCCTTGTGGATCGCGCCCGCGGCTACGACGGTGCTGCGGCTCGCGAACCCGCCCAGGCCGTGCGGGCTGGTGTCGGTGTCGCCCATCACCACGCGGACGTTGTCGATGGGCACCCCGAGCGCCTCCGCGGCGACGGTCGCGACCATGGTGTGGAGTCCCTGGCCGGTGGTGGAGACGCCGACGCCGACGGTCACGCCGCCGTCGGGATCGAAGCGCACGTCGCACGAGTCCTGGTTCGTCCAGTGGCCGCTCGTGAAGAAGTAGTTGGCGGCGGTGCCCTCGGTGTACGTCGCGACGCCCATCCCGATGCGCACGTCCGGGTTGTCCGCCCAGCGCGCGCGGGCGCGCTCGGTCAGCCGCTCGCCCTCGGACACGGCGCGCTCGAAGGCCTCGCGGTGGCTGCCGGAGTCGAGCCGGGCGCCCGACGCGGTCACGTAGGGCATCTCGCCCGGGTCGAGGAGCATGCGCCGCCGCACGTCGAGCGGGTCGATCCCCAGCTCGCCTCCGATCTTGTCGATCAGTCGCTCGAGCGCGAACGTGCACTCGGGCATCCCGAAGCCGCGATAGGCGCCCGCCGGCGTCTTGTTCGTGACCACGCACCTCACGCCGATCTGCTGGTGGGGGATGCGGTACGCGCCGGTCAGCATGCCCACGGCGACGAAGCTCGGGTTGAAGCCCGGCGGGTACATCTCGCCCGAGCCGAGGTCGTGGAGGATCTGGCCGCGCAGCGCCTGGATCGAGCCGTCGTCGCGCACCGCCGCCTCGAGCTGGAACCGCACGTCGCGCGCCTGCGCCGCGGTCACGAGGTGCTCGTAGCGGTCCTCGATCCAGCGGACCGGCCGCCGCAGCCGCAGAGCGAGCGACGCGATGATGTACTCCTCGACGTAGATCTGCGCCTTCGTGCCGAAGCCGCCGCCGACGTCGGGCGCGATCACCCGGATCTGCCCCTCGGGCAGGCCGAGCACGTAGTGCAGCATCGTCCGCACGATGTGCGGGTACTGGGTGGAGGTCCAGACCGTGAGCCGCCCGTTGCGGTAGTCGGCCACGACGCCGCGCGTCTCCATCGGCACGCCGCCCACCCGCTGGATCGTGTAGCTGCCGCCGACGGAGCGCAGGCCGGCGAACGCCTCGGCCACGTCCGGGTTGCTCGCCGGCGCGTCGATGAGCATGTTGTCGGGCCAGTCGGGGTAGAGCAGCTCGGCGCCGGGCGCGAGCGCCTCGTCCATCCCGGCCACGACCGGGAGCGGCTCCAGGTCCGGCACCACCAGCTCCGCGGCGTCCTCGGCCGCGTAGCGGTCGGCGGCGACGACGACGGCGATCGGCGCGCCGACGTAGCGGACGCGGTCGCGCGCCAGCGGGTAGGTGGCGACCGGGCGGCCGCCCTTGTGCAGGTCGGGCACCGCCGCGACACCGTCCAGGTCGTCGGCGGCGTAGGCGGCGACCACGCCGTCGGCGGCGCGCGCCTCCTCGAGGGGGACGCCCAGCAGCCGCGCGTGTGCGAGCTGGGAGCGCACGAAGCAGGCCTCGACCATTCGCGGCAGGCGAACGTCGGCGACGTACTGGCCCTCGCCGCGCAGGATCGCGTCGTCCTCGCGCCGGGTACTGCGTACACCGATCACCCGCGGTCGCCAGGCCTCGCCCAGCGAGGGGTCGATCAGTGAGTGCTCCATCAGCGCCTCCCCAGGCAGTATGTCGGCCCGACCCGCTCGGCCGGGTGGCTCATCCCGCGACCTCCGTCGAAGCAGCGGGCCGGAGATCGTGCCAGCGCTTCGTGGGCCGCGAGCGTCCGAGCGGGGAGCCCGGGTCGTCGGCCAGCGCAAACGCGGTGTGGCCGGCGGCCGTGGCGGTCCCCGCCACCAGATCGAAGTCCAGCAGCTCGGGCAGGTCGCCGGCGCTGTGGTAGCCGAAGTGCTGGGGCGGATAGCGCCAGAACCAGGCCGCGGGCACGCCGGCGTCGATGAAGGGGTTGTGGTCGGACCCGAGCAGCACGCTCGCGTCCACGAGCTCCTCGGGCTGCCAGTCCACCTCCGTCGCGCGCGCGGCCGCGTACTCCATGAAGCTCGGGTCCGCGTGCAGGGCGCGCCTGCCGGGATAGACCCACGCCAGCGCGTCGAGGCAGACCATGCCGGCCGTGTCCTCGAGCGTCGCCGCGTGCCGCTGGCAGTAGTCGACGGCGCCGAGGAAGCCGTGCTCCTCGTCCCCGAAGGCCACGAAGACGACGGTGCGGCGCCGCGGATGCGTCGCGCAGAGACGCGCCAGCTCGATCAGTGCCGCGACCCCGGTGGCGTTGTCGCACGCCCCGACCCCCTCCAGCTGGGTGTCGTAGTGCGCGCCGATCACGACGCGCCCGGCCTCGGGGTCCGTCCCCGGCACCTCGGCGACCACGTTCGCGGTGCGCACCGGCGCGTACGTGGCGCGATGGCTGATGCGTAGGACCCGCGGCCCGTCCACCATGAGCGCCAGCAGCCGCGTGGCGGCGCGGCGCTCGATCGTCACGCCCGGGATGGGCAGCGGCCGCCCGTCGGCCGGCCCGTCGCCGGCGGGCGGATAGAGCTGGGCGCTGAAGTGGGTCATGAGCCCGTCGGCGTTCGGGCTGACGACCACTAGCGCGGCGGCCCCCGCGGCGACCACGTGATCGGCCACCCCGTAGGGCCAGTAGGTGTCGACGACGACGGCCTTCCCGGCGAGCGACACGCCCTCGTCCTCGAGCGCCGTGATGTCGTCGATGGTGCGCGGGTTGCCGAGGTAGACGGCCTCCGCCTCCACGTCGCCGGACGCCGTGAACTGCAGTCCCACGGCGGGCAGCTCGCCGTCGGCGACGTCGCGCACGACGCAGGCCCCGGACTCCGGCTGGTAGCCGAGCACCTCGAACTCCTCCAGGCGCACGTCGGTGGCGCCGGACCGCTCGAGCTCCGAGCGGATGTGGTCGCGCGCGGCCCGCTCACCGGTCGATCCGACGAACCGATTGCCGATCGCACAGAGGGCGAGCACGTGGTTGCGAAGGGTCGCCGGGGCCAGGGCCCGCCTGAGAGCGCTCTCCTCCATCGCGAGCGCGACAGTAGTACCTGTTAGCCAGACTGTCAAGCTGCCTGGCTAAGCCAAATCAGTGGCGGGAGATCAGTTCGGCCACTTGATGCGGCGCGTGATCTCGCGGGCCTGGGCGACCAGGCGCTCCTCGTCGACCTGCGTCAGGCGGCCACCCCGCACGACCGGCTTGCCCTCGACCCACAGGTCCTGCGCCCCGCGGCAGTCGCAGAGCAGCACGGCGCCGACCAGATCGGACTCGGCCCCGACGAAGTTCAGGCCGTTCACGTCGAACAGCGCCACGTCGCCTCGCTTGCCGGCCTCGAGCGAGCCGACGTCGTCACGCCCGAGGCAGGCGGCGCCTCCGCGCGTCGCCACGTCGAGCGCGGTCCGCGTCGTCAGGCCGTGCTCCAGGCCGTCGACGCGATGGACGAGCAGCGCCTGGCGCGTCTCGGCGACGATGTTGCCGGAGTCGTTCAGCGCGAGGCTGTCGACCCCGATCCCGACCTTGACTCCCGCGCGGAGCATCGCGGGGACGGGCGCGATGCCGGCGCCGCTGCGGAGGTTCGAGGTCGGGCAGTGCGCCACTCCCGTGCTGGTCTCCGCGGTCCGGGCGATGTCGGCGTCGCTCATCTGGACGCAGTGCGCCAGCCAGACGTCGGACCCGAGCATCTCGATGCTGTCGAGGAACTCCACTGGACGGCGCCCGTACCGCTCGATCGTGAGGCGCTCCTCCTCCCGCGGCTCGGCGATGTGCGTGTGCATCCGCACGCCGGATCGCCGCGCGAGCTCGACGGACTCGCTCATCAGCTCCTCGCTGCAGTTCAGCGGCCAGCACGGGCCGATCGCCACCTGGAGCATCGAGCCCGGCGACGGGTCGTGGAAGCGCGAGACGAGCCGCTCGCAGTCGGCCAGCACCTCGTCCTTGTCCTCGACGAGCCATTCCGGCGGCAGCGCCCCGTCCTTCTGCCCGAGGTTCATGGAGCTGCGCGTGGGATGGAACCGCACCCCGATCTCCTCGGCCGCCTCGATCGTCGCCTCGATCAGGCCGGTCGCGCGGTTGGGATGGAGGTAGTGGTGGTCCGTGGTCAGCGAGCAGCCGCTCAGGGCGAGCTCCGCGAGCCCGACCAGCGCGGCGTTGTAGACCCACTCCGGATCGACGTGCCCGCCCCAGACCCGGTACAGCTCGTCGAGCCAGCCGAACAGGTCGTCCTGCTGCGCCCGGCCGCGTGTCAGCGTCTGGAAGAGGTGCAGGTGGGTGTTGACGAAGCCCGGGAGCGCCACCGTCCCGCGGCCGTCGATCCGCTCGATCCCCTCCCGGGCCGGGGGCTCGCCCCTGCCGACCCAGGTGATGACGCCGTCCTCGATCAGGATCGACCCACCCGGGATCTCGGTGCCGGCGTCGTCCATCGTGGCGACGACCTCGCAGTCGTGGATCAGAACGGCCATCTGCCTATGCCTCCTCGCGTGCGTATGGAACGCCGAGAGCGTCGGGCGCGCCGAAGCGGTGCTTGGCCCACGCGTTGGAGACCACGACGAGCACGACGACGGTCAGGATGTAGGGCAGGCTCGCGAACAGCTCGGGCGGCAGGTCCACGCCGCGCACCTGCAGGTTGAAGCCCAGGCTGGAGACGACGCCGAACAGATACGCGCCGATCAGGACGAAGCCCGGCCGCCAGAAGGCGAAGATGACCAGCGCCAGCGCGATCCAGCCGGCGCCCGCGGTCATGCCGTCGCTCCAGTTGGGGGTGATCGCCAGCGTGTAGCTCGCGCCCGCCATCCCCACCAGCGCTCCGCCGACGAGCGTGTGGGCGTAGCGGTAGCGCGGCACTGAGATGCCCATGGCGTCGGCCGCCCTGGGATCCTCGCCCACGGCGCGCACGTGCTGGCCGGCCCGCGTGCGGAAGAGGTAGTACGCGACAGCCGCGGTCAGGACCCAGGACAGGTAGACGAGCAGGCTCTGGTGGAAGAGGACCGGCCCGATCGCCGGGAGGTCGCCGAGGCCGAGCACGTCAATGCGCTCGAAGGTGTGCTTGCCCCTCTCCTCGCCCAGGCCGCCGATCTGGCCGAGGTAGCTCGACAGTCCGATCGACCCTCCCAGGATCGTGAGCGCGAGCCCCGAGACGATCTGGTTGGCACGCAGCGTGATCGTCATGACGCCGTGGAGCAGCGCCATGAGCAGCCCCACTCCCCCGGCCGCCCCGAGCGCGACGGTCAGCGCGAGCCATTCGGGGCCGGCCATGCGCTGCGACACCCAGAACCCGCAGACCGCGCCCATCAGCATCATGCCCTCGAGCCCGAGGTTGAGCACGCCGGACCGCTCGGCCAGCAGCTCTCCCAGCGCCGCGATCAGGAGCGGCGTGCCGAACGCGATGCCGGAGACCAGCAGCTGGACGACGAGGCCGTCGTTCATGCGGGCTGCCCCGTCACGGCCGGCGTGGCCTGGCCGGTGCGCCACGACAGCCGATAGCGAGCGAACAGCTCGCTGGCGAGGACGCAGAAGAGGATGATCGCCTGGAGCGTGCCGACGAGCCCCTGGGGGAAGTCCGCGCCCTGGAGCGCGAACCCCGCGTTGGTCAGGCCACCCAGGAAGAGGGCGCTGAGGACGACGCCGAGCGGGTTGAAGCGAGCCAGCGCCGCCACGACGATCCCGGTGTAGCCGTAGGCCGCCGGCTGCAGCCCGACGGGCTCGAGCAGATGGCTGAAGTCGCCGATCTGGCTCGCTCCGGCCAGTCCGGCCACGCCGCCCGAGATGAGCATCACGATCACGACCAGGCGCCGTGTCCGCATGCCCGCGTACCGGCCCACCTCGGGGCTGTCGGAGACGACCCGCAGCTCGAACCCGAGACGCGTCTGCCTCATCAGGACGAACAGCAGGACGGCGACGATCACGCCGAACAGGAACCCCAGCGGGACGATCAGGCCGCCGCCTGTGAAGCCCGGCCAGAACGCCGAGGGATCGAGCTCCTTCGCCTGCGGGAACAGCTTGGCCTCGGGGCTCGACACGTCGCGCCAGAAGCTGTGGCTGTCGAAGATCAGGTAGTACATGAGCAGGCCGGCGATGTAGTTGAACATCAGCGTCGTGAGGATCTCGTTTGTGTTCAGGTACGCGCGCAGCACGCCCGGGATCGCCGCCCATGCGGCGCCGCCCAGGATGCCCGCGACGACCATGGCCGGAAGCGCCACCGCCAAGCCGGACCCGCCCACCGCGATGCCGGCGCCGGCCGCGCACACGGCGCCGATGTACAGCTGCCCCTCGCCTCCGATGTTCCACACCCGGACGCGAAAGGCGAGTGCGGCGGCGAGGCCGGTGAGCAGAAGCGGCGTCGCGCTGGCCACGGTGCTCGAGAGCGCCTGGGTGTCCGCGAACGCCACCTCGGCCATGCGCTGGTAGGTGGTCAGCGGATCGTGGCCGGTGACGAGCAGCAGGATCGCGGCGATCACCAGGGCGATCGCGACGGACACGAACGGAAGTGCGGGTGCGAGCAGGCGCGGCGTCTCGAGCCGCCGTTCGAAGCGGATGCGCCTCATGCGGCCGCCGTCTGACCCATCATGAGCATGCCGATCTGCTCGGGGTCGGCCCCCTCGGCGTCGACGATGCCCGTCACCCGGCCGTCGCACATGACGGCCACGCGATCGGAGAGGTCGAGCACCTCGTCGAGGTCCTCGGAGATCATCAGGACCGCGACGCCGCTGTCCGCGGCCGAGACCACGAGCTTCCGGACGGCCTCCATGGCCGAGACGTCCAGGCCTCGCGTAGGCGACGCGATCAGCAGCAGCTTCGGCTCGGACGAGAGCTCGCGCGCCAGCAGCACCTTCTGCGCGTTGCCGCCGGAGAGCTGACGGACGAGCGAGTCCGGCCGGCCGCGCACGTCGAACGCCTCCAGCAGGTCGGCCGCGCGCCGGCGGACGCGGCCTCGATGCACGAACGGACCGACCGAGCAGTCACCGCCGCGCACCGCCTTGAGCGCGATGTTCTCGTCCACGCGCAGGCCCGCCGCGAGCCCCACGCCGGTCCTGTCTTCCGGCACGTAGGCCAGGCCGCCCTCGATCGCGGCGCGCGGATCGCCCGGCGGCAGTGCCCGTTCCTCGAGCTCGATCGAGCCCCTGGTCGGGCGCCGCAGGCCCGCGATCGCCTCCGCGAGCTGCTGCTGGCCGTTGCCGGCGACGCCCGCCACGCCGACGATCTCGCCGCTGCGGACCTCCAGCGAGACGCCCTTGACCACCTCGCGGTCGAAGTCGTTGTTGGCCCCGACGTCGGCGAGCCGCAGGACCACGCGATCCCCGGGCGACCGCTCCCGGCTGCGCCGGCTGAGCTGGATGTCGCGGCCCACCATCATCCGGGCCAGCGACCTGCCGTCGACGTCCTTCTCGGTGCGCAGGTCCACCTCCCCGGCGTTGCGCCCCTGCCGAAGGACCGTGACCCGGTCGCAGACCTCGAGGACCTCGTGCAGCTTGTGCGAGATGAAGACGATGGAGCTCCCCGCCGCGGCCATCTTGCGCAGCGAGTGGAAGAGCCGCTCGACCTCCTGCGGCGTCAGCACCGCCGTCGGCTCGTCGAGGATCAGGATGCGGGCGCCGCGGTATAGCGCCTTCAGGATCTCGATGCGCTGCTGCTCGCCCACCGAGAGCTGCCACACGGGCAGCTGGGGATCGACCTGCATGTCGAAGTCGTCGGCCACGGCGCGGACCTCGGCCTCGACCTTGCGGCGGTCGAAGCGCAGGCCGCGCTCACGCGACCAGCCCAGGACGACGTTCTCCGCCACCGACATGCGGGCCACGAGGCTGAAGTGCTGGTGCACCATGAAGACGCCCGCGGCGTGGGCGTCGGCCGGTGAACGGAACCGCGTCTCGTCGCCTCCGACCGAGACCGACCCCTCGTCCGGCCAGTAGAAGCCCGTGAGGATCTTGCACAGGGTCGACTTCCCGGAGCCGTTCTCCCCCAGCAGCGCGTGGATCTCGCCGGGACGGATCTCGAAGTCCACCCCGTCGTTGGCGAGGACGTTCGGGAAGCGCTTCGTCACGCCGCGCGCCCGGAGCGCCACGTCGCCGTTGCCGGTTGTCGTAGTCACGTTGACGAGTAACGCGGCCCTGCGCCCCGGATGAGGGGCGCAGAGCCGCTTCGGAGGTACGCTACTCGCCGGCCTTCGGAAGGGACCCGAGGACGCCCTTCACCACGTAGTCGGTGGTGTACAGCTCCTCTGGCGTGGCCGTGCTGCCCTCTTCGACCCGCACCTTGCCCGAGCGGTCCACGACCGGGCCCTCGAAGATCTCCATGCTGCCCTCCTGGAGACCCTTCGTCGCCTCTTCGATCTTCTGCTTGTCGGCGTCGCTCACGCCCTCATACGGGGCACCGAACGGGCCCAGCTCGACGACGTGATCCTCCATGCCTCCGAAGGTGAACTCCGGCGCCCAGCTGCCGTCGATCATCTTCTGGAACTGGTCCTCGAGGTAGGGGCCCCAGTTGTAGATCACGCTCGTCAGGTGGTGCTTGGGTCCGAACTCCTCGAGATTGACCTCGTAGGAGATCCACGGGATTCCCTCACGCTCGGCGACCTGGCCAACCGAAGGCCCGGTCGTGAAGTGCGTGACCGCGCCGGCACCTGCGTTGATCAGAGCCGAAGCCGCGCTCTGCGCCTTCGAAACGCTGTACCAGTCGTTGGTCCAGACCATCCGCACGGTGGCGTCCGGGTTGATGCTCTGCGCGCCGAGCGCGAAGGCGTTCAGCGTGGCGAGCTGCGGCGGAATCGGGAAGCCGCCGACCACGCCGAGCATGTCCTGCTTGGAGACTGCCGCCGCGGCCATGCCGGCGACGTAGAAGCCCTCCGCCGCGTTGATGTCGTAGGTGGCGAGGTTCTCGAGCTCGGTCGGGCCGCCCTCCACCAGGAGGAACTTGGTGTCCGGGTACTTCGCGGCCAGCGCCTTCGTGCCGCGGCCCTGTCCGAACGAGGTCGCGATGATGACGTCGTTGCCGTCGCGCACCATCTGCTCCATCACGCGCTGAGCATCGGGGCCATCAGGCACGTTCTGCTTGAACGTGATGTTGACCTTCTCGCCGAGGCTCTCCTCCACCTGCGTGCGCGCGATGTCGAATGCCTGGCTCCAGCCCTGGTCATTCGTGGCGCTGACGTAGACGAGGCCGACGTTGAGCGTGTCCTTCTTGCCATTGTCGCCGCTCGATGCGGTTTCGCTCCCCCCGGAGTCGGAGGTCGTGCCGCAGCCCGAGGCTACGACCAGCAGCGCTGACAGCCATACGGCGATCCCCCAGCGCCTCGGCGAACGGCGAACAAACTTCCCCATTTTCTCTCCTCTTGGTCGCACAGCTTTGCTAGCTCTGACACAAGCGGCGGCGAGCTTACTGCCTGGCAGACAGGTCTGCAAGTGTTCACCTTGTCAGACCGTCGGCACGCGTTCGCAGATCGTGGAGAGGAACGTCAACGCCCCTCCCCAGCTCGCCTGCGTATCGGCCGCGAGCGCCAGGAACTCGGGCGCCCGGGTGCTCTCGAGGATGTCTGTCCCCGTTTGGATCGGAAGCAGCTGCAGGAAGCGCGGACGGGCCGCGCAGTGGAAGCGCTCGGCGCGCACGTCGATGCTCTCGAACCTGCGCAGCTCGCCATCGAAGAGGTTCGGCACGGCCAGCGCGTCGGGCACGTGGTAGCGCTCGTACCAGGGCCCCCAGTCCGCCTCGTGGCCCGGCGCGACGTCCACCTCGGTGAACAGGATGCGGTCGTGCGCGAACGGCGACTCCGGCCCCATGCGCTGCTCGCACATGACCCACCGGTGCTGCTCGAACCAGAAGAAGCGCGCCTTCATGGCGCCCACCCACCACTCGATGAAGCGCTGGTCGCTCACCAGGGCGGCGGGGTCGAGATCCGGGTCGAGCGGGAACACGGCCGTGAAGTGCGGCGTGGAGGGATAGCGCCGGACGGCGGTCGGCGTCTCCACGGCCTCGTAGAGCACGGCCCCGGCCGCCAGCCCCGGCACCGCTTCGGCGCTGGGCAGGTGCTCGTCGGCGAGCCAGGTGCGCAGCCGGTCGCGGTGCTCGGCTACAGCGTCCAGCCGGACGACCAGGAAGCGCATCATCGTGCGGCGCCCACCGGCTGGGGCGAGGCGATGCCGGCGCGGCGCACCAGTGCCGCCGCCCGCTCGCGCGCGTGCGCGAGAATGGTGTCTTCGTCGACGCTGCACACGCGACCCTCCTCGTAGACCACCCGGCCGCCGACGATCGTCATGCACACGTCGGTGCCGTGGGCGGCGTAGACCAGCGTGGAGACCACGTCGTGCACGGGCTGCAGATGGGGCTTCTCGAGGTCTACTACCGCGACGTCCGCCAGCCGCCCCACGGCGAGCATCCCGGCGTCGATGCCGAGCGCCCGGGCGCCCTCACGAGTAGCCAGGTCCAGCGCTTCGGCGGCGCCGGACTCGGTCGGCGAGAGGCTCGCCACCCGGTGCAGCAGCACGGTCAGCTTCATCTGCTCGAACATGTCCTGCCGGTGCCCGCAGGCCGAGCCGTCGGTGCCGAGCGCCACCGTCGCCCCGTGCTCGCGCAGCCGGCGCAGCGGCATCACGCCGTAGGGCATGTACTGGTTCGACAGCGGGCAGTGGGTCACGCCGGTCGCCGTGCCGCCGATCAGCTCGACGTCGCGCTCGTCCAGCCAGGTGCAGTGCGCCAGGACGGCGTCCGGCCCGAGCAGTCCCTGGCCGTGGAGCCATTCGGCTGGCCGGTTGCCGTGCTGTGACGCGAAGAGATCGGGATCCGGCTTCGGCGCGCAGAAGTGCGTGTGCCACCCCGTGCCCCGGTCGCGCGCGAGCTCGATGGCATCGCAGCACAGCTGCCTGTCGGTGTAGACGATGTTGATGGGGCCCGGCCAGACCGCCACGTGGCCGCCCGCCGGCCGCGCGTCCATGCACGCCCGCGTCAGCTCGAGCTCCTCGTCCGCGCCGTGGCGAAAGGCGTCCCTGGGCAGCCCCTGGCGCTCTGCCAGCTCGGCAATCGGGCCGGCGATGCCGCGCGCCACTACGCCGCGCAGGCCCACCTCCTCGATCGCGGCCGCGACGCTCAGCGTGGCGGTCACGTCGGCGCAGCCGTAGTGGTGGTCGAGCACCGCTGTGGTCCCGGCGCGGACGGCCTCCACCGCGCCCAGGCGCACGGCCGCGAGAGTGTCCTCGGAGGTGATGGCGCCGGCGTAGGGCCACATCAGCCGCGCCAGCCACGACCAGCCGTCGAGGCCCTCGCCGAGTCCGCGCGCCAGCGACTGGAAGAGGTGCGTGTGGCAGTCGATCAGCCCCGGGATGACCGCCTTGCCGCTGCAATCCACGGTGCGCTCCGCCCGGCAGGTGACAGCTTCGGGCGGGCCGACGGCGACGATCCGGCCATCGGTCATGGCAACCGACCCGCCCGCGAGGACGGTGCGGGCGTCGTCGCAGGTCACCACCGTCCCGCCCACCAGCAGCAGGTCGCACGAATCCATCACAGCGGCCCTGAGGCCGCGATGCGCGTCATGGGATCGACGACGTCGCCGTCGTCGTCGGCCGGGCTGCCGCGCAGCTCGTCGTACCAGCGCTGGGTGACCTCAGGGTCCTTGCCCATCATCAGGTCGGTCCGCTTGCGTGACACCAGCGCCACCTCGCGGACGCGGTCGCGTCGAAGTGCCTGGTAGCGCTCGAGCGCGTCCTCGACGCCGCGGTCGGCGTCGACGAGGCAGCTGGTCAGCACGACGCTGTCCTCCATCGCCTGCGACGCGCCCTGGCCGATCGTGGGCGTCGTTCCGTGTCCCGCGTCGCCGAGCAGCAGCACGCGGCCGCGAACGAACCGATCGAGGTGCGCGACCTCGAAGATCGGCTGCCGCACCATCCGCTCGGGCTCGAACCGCTCGATCAGCGTCCGCGCGGGCGGGCCCCAGCCGGCGTACAGCGAGGCGAGCTCGGCACGCCACCCGTCCGGCTCGACCGGGTCGACCGGCACCGGGGCGTCGAAGAAGAAGTACACGCGCTTCTCGCTGACCGGCATGAGGCCCACGCGCCGGCCGTCGCCGACGGCAATCGTGAGGCTGTCCGCGCAGTCCAGCTCGTCGTCGGGGTCGTCGATGAGGCCGTTCCAGTTGACGTTGCCCACGTACTCGGGAGGGTCAGGGCGTCCGAGCAGATGGGCGCGGACCGCCGAGTTCATGCCGTCCGCGCCCACTACCAGGTCGCCACTGGCCTCGCTTCCGTCCGCGAACAGGGCGGTCGCGCCATCCGCGTCCTGTCGGACGTCGACGCATTCGTGCTCCAGGTGGACCTGCTCGGGACCGAGCCGTTCGAACAGGACGCGCTGGAGATCGGTGCGCGCCAGCGGAAGCGGCCTCTGACGTGACAGCTCCACCATCGGGTCCAGTGAGATGTCCCGCAGGAGCTCGCCGTCTGCCGAGAGGTAGCGCAGCCGCCGCAGCGTCGGAGCGACCTCCTCGAGGGCGGGGCCGACGCCGAAGTGGTGCATGATCCGCGCGCCGTTGGGCCACAGGGAGATGCCTGCTCCGATCGGCCGGATCTCGGGCGCGCGCTCGTAGAGCTCGATCTCGAAGCCGGCTCCCCGCAGGGCCAGCCCGGCTGTCAGGCCGCCGATGCCCCCTCCGACGATGACCACTTTGAGCCCGCGCGCGTGCACCGGTCGGCGAGGCTACTAGCCTGTCAGACAGCCTGTCAAGGAGCTCACCCCAGCTCCAGCGTGATGGCGCGGCGGGGGCGCGCCGGCCATTCCTGCTCGCGCAGGATGTCGATGTACGCGGAGGCGCCGGGCGACCAGGCTCGCCGCGTGAAAGCGCTGATCCGCCACACCGGAGGCCGGGCGAGCGTGCGCACGTAGCCGCGCAGCTCCAGCGGAACGTTGTCGCGCGGGACGAGCGCCACGCCGAGCCCCGCCGCGGCGAGCCGCGCGGCGGCGTCGACCTGCGAGGTCTCCACCGCGGGACGGGGATGGAAGCCGGCGTGCTCGCAGGCGGCGGTCACGAGCTGGGACAGGCCGATCCCGCGGTCGTAGACGACCCAGCCCCGGTCCGCGACGGTGGCGAGGTCCACCCGCTTTCCGCGGGGAGCCGGCTCGCTCGCGGGCATGACCAGCACCAGCTCGTCCCAGGCGATCGGCTTCATCGGACCGGACCACGCGCGTGGCGGCAGGCCGACGCCGAAGTCCACCAGCCCGCGCTCCACGCCTTCCTGCAGCTCGCCGTGCGCAAAGCCCGTGATGCGCGTGGAGACGCCCGGGTAGCGCTCGTGCCAGCGCGCCAACGACGGCAGCAGCGCCCCGGCCGCGAGCGAGGAGTAGGTGCCGAAGGAGAGGGCGCCCGCCTCCAGCCGCAGGGAGGCTCGCGCGACGTTCACCGACCGCGTGGCCGCCGCGAGCGTGGCGCGCGCCTCCGGCAGCAGCGCCTCGCCGGCGTCGGTCGGCCGCACCCCGTGGGGCAGCCGCTCGAGCAGCGGGCCGCCGATCGCCCGCTCGAGGGTTCGGATCTGCCGGCTCAGCGCCGGCTGCGGTATCGAGAGTCGGCGCGCCCCCGCCGTGACGGAGCCGGCGTCGACGACCGTGACCCAGTAGTGCAGCAGCCTCAGGTTGAGGAACGGGGATGCCTCAGGGGGCATATGCATTTAAGTGTATGGAACGGGCCCACGGCATGCACATGTTGATTTGGGCCGGCAGGTGCTTGTAGGTTCGCCCGGTGGAAGACCTGCCGACGCTGCTCGCCTTCATCGACTGGGACTACGTCCAGGAGTGGCTCGGCCTGTTCCGCTGGCTGCACGTCGTCGCCGCGATCTTCTGGGTCGGCATCACGGCCTACTTCATCCTGGTCGACAACTACATGCTGCCCGTGCAGGAGGCCGACCCCGAGGCCGACGCGATCGGCGAGCGCTACGTCCTCCACGGCGGCAGCCTGTACTTCGTCCGCCGCCACGCCCACGGGTCGCGCAAGCTGCCGCGCACCACCTACTGGTCGTCGCCCTGGTACGCCTACGTGACCTGGATCTCGGGCTTCACGCTGATGGTCGTCGTCTACTACTGGGACGCCAGCGCGACGCTCGTCGACCCGACGCGCGTGGACATGTCGGGGCTCGCCGCGGTTGCCCTGAGCCTCGCGGTGCTCGTGCTCGGCCTGATCGTCTACGTGGTCGTGTCGCGGGTCCTGATCGGGCAGCCAAGGCTGTGCTGGGCGGCGCTGATGGCACTGATCGCCGCGACCGCCTGGGGGCTGGGCGAGGTCTTCACCGACCGCGGCGCCTACATCCAGGTTGGCGCGCTGATGGGCACGTGGATGACGACGAACGTGCTGTTCGTCTTCGTGCCGGCCCACCACCTGCAGGCGGCGGCACGCAAGCGCGGCGAGGGCCTCGACCCTCGCGTCGCCCGCCGTGCGGCGCAGCGCGGGAGCCACAACACCTACCTGGCGCTGCCGGTGCTGGTCGCGATGCTCAGCGGGCACTGGCCCGTGCTCTACGGATCCGAGCAGCCGGTCGTGGCGCTGCTCGTCGTGCTCGCTCTCGCTGGACTCCTGCGGCTGTTCTTCGTCGAGCGCCAGATGGCCGGAGCACCGTGGCGGATCCCCGTGTTCTGCGCGATCGCGCTCGTGGCGCTCGCCGTCTGGATCAAGCCCGACGCGCCGGAGTCACTGGCCCAGGATCGCCCCGAGCAGGCGGAGCCCGCGCCGACTCCAGCACCGGAGCCCGAGCCCGCCGCGGAGCCGGAGGCCACGCCTAGGGAGCCCGAGCCCGACGCGGTGGACGGGGCGCTCGTGTTCCGCGACAACTGCAGCTCCTGCCACACGCTCGCCGATGCGGGTGCGTCCGGCAGCGTGGGGCCGGACCTCGACACCCTCGCCCCCGACGCCGCTCAGGTGGCGGCGACCGTGACGTCGGGGCGCGGTGTGATGCCGGCCTTCGGCGGTCAGCTCAGCCCGGAGGAGATCGACGCCGTAGCCGAGTACGTCGAGCGCGCAGCGGGGGGCTGAGGACGCTAGCCCAGGCGCGCCGCGGCGTCCTTCACCGCGTCGATGATCTTCTCGTAGCCGGTGCAGCGGCAGAGGTTGCCGGCCAGCGCCTCGCGAATCTCGGCGTCGCTGGGATGCGGGCTGCGCTCGAGCAGGTCGTGGGTGGTCACGATCAGCCCGGGCGTGCAGAACCCGCACTGAACGGCGCCGGCCTGCACGAAGGCCTCCTGGACGGGATGGAGCCGGTCGTCCTCGGCCAGCCCCTCGACGGTGCGGATCTCCGCGCCCTCGGCCTGGGCCGCAAGCACGAGGCAGGCACACACGAGGGTTCCGTCGAGATACACCGAGCAGGAGCCGCACTCACCCTGCTCGCAGGCGTTCTTGGCGCCGCGCAGGCCGAACCGCTCGCGCAGCACGTAGAGCAGGCTCTCGCCGCCCCACGCACAGTCCACCTCCTGCCGCTCGCCGTTCACGGTGCACGTCAGTCGCATCGGGCTCAGCCCTCCAAGCTCAGGTCCAGCGCCCAGGCGGCGGTTCGCTGCGCCATCACGCCCAGGGCGTGACGCCGGAACGCCGCCGTGGCGCGCACGTCGTCGATCGGCCGTGCGGCGGCGCTCACCAGCTCGCCGAAGCGCTCGAGCGTGCCGGCGTCCAGGCGCCGCCCTCCCTCCCATGCCCCGCGCTCGTCGAGCGCGGCGGCGAGGAAGGCCTCGGCCTCCGCCGCCCGCAGCGGCGTGGGCCCCGCGGAGCCGATCCCCGTGCCGACAGTGCGGGCCGTCTGATCGAACGCGACTGCGAACGAGCACGCCGCGATCACCATGGCGTTGCGGGTGCCGATCTTCGAGAACTGCTGGGGGCCGCGTGCGACCGGCATCAGGACCGCCGCGATCAGCTCGTCCGGCTCGAGCGCGTTGCGCTTCGGTCCGAGGTAGAAGTCGGCCACGTCGATCAGGCGCACGCCGCGGGCCGCTGACTGGGCCTCGACCACGGCTCCGCCCGCGAGAAGCGGCGGATGGGCGTCGCCGGCGGGCGAGGCTGCGCCGAGGTTGCCGCCCACCGAGCCGCGGTTGCGGATCTGCGGCGAGCCGACGGTCCGGGCCGCGAGCGCGAGGCCGGGAAGCGGCTCGCGGAGCTCCGCGACGATGCGCGCGTAGGGGACCCCGGCGCCGAGGCGCACGCGGCCGTTGTCGCGCTCCCACTCGCACAGCTCCGTCACACGGCCGAGGTCGATCAGCGTGGCCGAGTGGTGGCGGTCGAAGTTCAGCTCGACCATGACGTCGGTGCCGCCCTGGATCGCGCCGGCGTCCGGATGGGCCGCCTTCGCCTCCAGCGCCTCGCGCCAGGTGGCGGGCGAGAGCACCTGCATCAGGCTGCCTGCATCTCGACGATGTCGTCGGGCCGGACCGGCACCCGGGTCAGCGGGCGGCCAGTAGCCGCGCGCAGCGCGCTGAGGATCGCGGCCGTCGATGCGATCGTCGGCGGCTCCCCGACCCCGTTGAGGCCGTAGGGCGCGAGCGGCTGCGGATACTCGAGGATCTCCGTCCGCACCGGCGGCATGTCCAGGATCGTCGGGATCAGGTAGTCGGTGAACGAGGGGTTGCGCACAATCCCGTCGCGCACCTGCACCTCCTCCATGAGGGCGAGGCCGAGGCCCTGGGCGATGCCGCCCTCGATCTGTCCCTCCACCGCGAGCGGGTTGATCGCCCGGCCGACGTCCTGGACGGTGGCGATCTCGACCACGCGCACCAGCCCGAGGTCCACGTCCACGTCGACCACCGCCCGGTGAGCGGCGAAGCCGAACGTCAGGAAGGAATCGCCCTGACCGTTCTCGTCGAGCGGCTGCGTCCGGCGCGGCGGCCGGTATTCGCGCGTCTCGTCGATCGGATCGCCGGCGACCAGCTCGGCCACCGGGGCGAGCAGCGCTCCCGTGTCCGCGACGACGGCGCCTCCCTTCACGGCCAGGGCGGTGTCGCTCGCCCCGCATCGCTCGACCGCGCGGCGGAGCAGCTCCGCACGCACGGCCTCGCAGGCGGTCTTGACGGCGCCGCCCGTGATCCAGGTCTGGCGCGACCCGGCGGTGCAGCCGGCGCTCCCCACGCTCGTGTCGGGCGTCAGCACCACCACGCGCTGGATCCCGAGCTCGTCGCGCGCGATCTGCTCGTGGATCGTGATCCCGCCCTGGCCGACCTCGCACGCGGCGGTATGGACCTCGACCAGGGGCTCACCGCGGTCCTCGGACACGCGCACGCGCGCGGTCGAGTAGTCGTCCACGCCCCCGCCCATCCCCACGTTCTTGAATCCGACGGCGTAGCCGATCCCGCGCCGCACGCCCTCTCCGTGCGTCGTGTTCGAGACGCCGCCGGGCAGCTCGCGCAGGTCCCGCGGCGCGCCGGCCGCGGGCTCCGCAGGCAGTGGCATCGCCTGGAGCCGTTCGAGCAGCTCGGCGACGGGCGCCGGCCCGTCCACGCGCTGGCCGGTCGGCATCTGCGAGCCGGTCTCGATCGCGTTGCGCCGGCGCAGCTCGACCGGGTCGATGCCGAGCGCCTCGGCGAGCCGGTCCATCTGCGCCTCGTACGCGAAGCAGGTCTGCACCGCGCCGAAGCCGCGCATGGCGCCGCAGGGGGGGTTGTTCGTGTAGATCGCGTGGAGGTCGAACGCCACGTTGGGCACGACGTAGGGCCCCACGGCGGTGCCGGAGGCGACGAGGCAGACCGCGGCGGACTTGGAGGCATACGCGCCCCCGTCGAGCAGGATGCGGCCTCTCACGTATGCGAGCCGGCCGTCGGCCGTGGCGCCGTGCTCGTAGTGCAGCCGCGCCGGGTGTCGGTGGACATGGCCGAAGAACGACTCCTCGCGCCCGTAGACGATCCGCACCGGCCGGCGCGTGTGGAGCGCGAGCATGCTCGCGTGGACCTGCATCGACAGGTCCTCGCGCCCGCCGAAGGCGCCGCCCACGCCCGCGCCGACGACGTGCACCGCCTCCTCGGGGAGGGCCAGGCAGGCGGCGAGCTGGCGGCGGTCGTCGTGCAGCCACTGCGTCGCCACGTGCAGCTCGACCCCGGTGTCGGTCGGGATCGCCAGCCCGGACTCCGGGCCGAGGAAGGCCTGGTCCTGCATCCCGACCTCATAGGTGCCGCGCACGACCACGTCGGCCTGCGCGGCGGCGCCCGCGACGTCGCCGCGCTCCAGGTGGACGTGCTTGACGACGTTGCCGTCCGGATGCAGGCGGGGCGCGTCGGCGCCCAGGGCCTGCTCCGGGTCGACCAGCGGCGGCAGCGGCTCGTAGTCGACGATCACCTTGGCCGCCGCGCGGCGCGCGGTCTCCGGGTGGTCGGCGGCCACCAGCGCTACCGGCTCCCCGTGGTAGCGCACGACGTCGGAGGCCAGCACCGGCTGATCGGCCACCTTCAGGCCGTAGCACTTCGCGCCGGGCACGTCGGCGTGGGTGAGCACGGCGCGCACGCCCGGGTGGGCGAGCGCCTGCGCGATGTCGATCCCGCGGATGCGCGCGTGGGCGTGCGGGCTGCGCACGGTGCTGCCCCAGAGCGCCTGATCGGCGGACAGGTCGGAGGAGTAGTCGAACCCGCCGGACACCTTCAGGCGAGCGTCCGCGCGGCGGACGCTCGCGCCGACTCCGTCGCGGGCGGGCGCCTCGCGCGGGTAAACGGGGGCGGGAAGCGTAGGGGTCTGCGACATGGGCCGGCGGCACGATAGCCCTGGCCTCGCCCTAAATCAAAGTCACCTTTGTCTTAGGTCTTGATAGGTTTTTATCTATGGCGAGCCGCGAGCGGGAGACGTTCCTCAACCTGCGGCTTTTGCGCTACTGGGTCGTCGTCGTGGAAGAGGGCTCGTTCACCGCCGCGGCGAAGCGGCTCTCGATCACCCAGCCGTCCCTCTCGCAGCAGATCCGCTCGCTCGAGCGCTGGTTCGGCGGGCCGCTGCTCACGCGGACGCCCAGCGGCGCGGTGCTCACGCCGGCCGGGCGGGCACTGCTGCCCGAGGCGCGCGCGATCCTGGCCACCGCCGCCCGGGCGCGGCGAACGACGCGCGAGGCGCTCCGTCTCGAGGCCGGCACGCTCGAGATCGCCTCCTACTCGTCGCTTGCCGCGGGCCGGCTGCTGCCGTCGATCCGGCGCTGGCACGAGGTGCACGCCGGCATGACGATCCGCGTGCGCGAGCTGATCCACCGCACGCTCGCCGACAGCGTGGCGCGGGGCATCGCCGACCTCGGCATCGGTGCCCCACCGCCGCGCTGGACCGGCCCGCTCGAGCACCTCGGCTACGAGGAGCTCGTGGTCGTCATGCCGCTGGACGACCCCATGCTGGCCTCCGAGCGCCCGATTCCGCTGGAGGCGCTCGCGGCGCGCGAGTGGGTGCTGTACGAACGGGGAGTCGGGCTCGCGGACCTGGTCAGCTCGGCGTGCGCCCACGTGGGCTTCCAGCCCCGGAGCGCCGTGGAGACCTCGCACGTGGAGGCCGCCGCGCGGCTCGCGGCGGCCGGCCTCGGGCCGGCGCTCGTGCCGGCCAAGAACGCGCCGCCCGAGGTCTCCCCGACCGTGCGCAGGGTCACGCCGACGCCGGTCTGGGAGGTGGCCGCGTTCACCCCCTCGGCGTGGACCTCGGCGGCAAGCGCCTTCCTCGCGATCCTGGGCGATCAGGAGTGGGAAGACCCGCCAGCGGACTCCTTCGTCGTGACGCTCGGCTGACCCGCGGGGCCGGGCACGTGGCCTGACAGCTTGACGACCTGACTAACAGGAGCTACTAATACCCCCGTGTTGCGAGCCACGCGCCCGGGCTCACGGGAAGCAGTCGGGCCGTGAGCGAGTCCGCGCTCGGCGTCGAGCTCCAGGGTATTCGCAAGTCCTTCTACGGGCAGGTCGCGAACGAGGACGTGGACCTCGACCTGCGCTGGGGCGAGGTCCACGCGCTGCTCGGCGAGAACGGCGCCGGCAAGTCCACGCTGTGCTCGGTGTTGGCCGGCCTCTACCGGCCCGACGCGGGACGCATCCTCGTCGACGGCGTCGAGCACCACTTCGCGTCTCCCCGCGACGCGCTCGACGCACGCATCGGGATGGTCTACCAGCACTTCCGGCTCGTCGACACCTTCACCGTTGCCGAGAACGTCGTGCTCGGCCACCCCGGGACCCCCGCGTGGATGGACCGGCGGCAGATGGAGTCCGACGTCGCCGCCCTCTGCGAGCGCTACGGGATCCAGGTCGATCCGGCCGCGCTCGTGCTCGACCTGTCGGTCGGCGAGCAGCAGCGGGTGGAGATCCTCAAGCTGCTGCACCGGGGCGTGCACGTGCTCGTCCTCGACGAGCCGACCGCCGTCCTCACGCCCGCCGAGGCCGAGGCGCTGTTCAGCGCGTTGCGCGGCCTGAGGGAGGAGGGCAAGACGATCGTCTTCGTCTCGCACCACCTCGACGAGGTGCTGGCGATCGCGGACCGGGTCACGGTCATGCGCAAGGGCCGGCGGGTCGGTCAGGTGGCGGCGGCCGACACCGACTCGGACCAGCTCGTCCGCATGATGGTCGGGGAGCAGGTCGTCAGTCCCGAGCGCCTCTCGGGGCCGGCATCGCCCGGACCCGTGATCCTCGGCGTGAAGGCCCTCGAGGTCCAGAACGACCTCCGCCAGGTCGCGGTCGACGCCCTCGACCTCGAGGTCCACGCGGGAGAGATCGTGGGCATCGCGGGCGTGGCGGGGAACGGCCAGCGCGAGCTGGCCGAGGCCATCGCCGGGCTGCGCCGGCCGACCGGCGGCTCGGTCGTGCTCAACGGGCGCGACGCCACTTCGCTCGACGTGCTGGCGAGGGTCAGAGCCGGTCTGGGCTTCGTGCCCGAGGACCGCCTGACGACCGGCGTGGCGAGTGGGCTGCCGATCGAGGACAACCTGATCATGCGCAGCTTCGGTCGCGCGCCGATATCGCGCGGACCGTTCGTCTCGCAGCGGGCGGTCCGGCAGTGGACCGACGAGCTGGTGGAGCGCTTCGACATCCGCGGCGTGCGGCGCGGCCTTCCCATGAGCCTGCTGTCCGGGGGCAACGTGCAGCGCGCGATCCTCGCGCGCGAGATGGCGGAGCGGCCCAAGCTGCTGCTGGCGGCGGGACCGACGCGCGGCCTGGACGTGGGCGCGACCGCCGCGATCCACCGCCTGCTGCTGGCGATGCGCGACGAAGGCGGCGGCGTCCTGCTGATCTCCGAGGACCTCGAGGAGCTGGAGCTGCTGGCGGACCGAATCGCCGTGATCTACGGCGGCCGCATCATGGGCGAGCAGGCGGCGGGCAGCTTCGACCGCGACTCCATCGGCCGGATGATGGCCGGGGTACGGGCGGAGGCCTGATGGCGCCGTCGCGACTGCGCATCCCTCGGCTTCGGCTGGAGCCCCGCGGAGTGCCGCCGATCTGGCTGCGGCTGGCCTTCCCCGTGCTCGCGCTCGCCGGGGCGGGCTGCGCGGGCGCGGTCCTCCTCCTGCTCACCGGGTTCTCGCCGTGGACGGTGTACTCCGCCGCGGGGGACGCGGCCTTCGGCACCTCGCTCGCGTGGCAGCGGACGCTCGTGTCGTCGACGCCCCTGATCCTGACCGGCCTGGCCGCCGCGGTGGCTTTCCGCATGCGGATCTGGAACATCGGCGGGGAGGGGCAGCTGTACATCGGCGCGATCGCGGCTTCGGGCGTGGCCCTGGCGGTCGCCGACGGCCTGCCGTCCGTGATCGCGATCGCCGTGGTGCTGGGCGCCGGGGCCCTCGGCGGCGCGGTCTGGGCGGGCCTCGCCGCGGCCCCTCGCGCGCGCTTCGGCACGGACGAGGTCATCTCCACGCTGATGCTCAACTTCATCGCGCTGTTCCTCATGAACTACCTGATCTTCGGCTCGGAGGGCTTCTGGCGCGACAAGGAGCGGCTGACGTACCCGACCGGCCGGGACATCCCCGAGAGCGCCGTGGCCCCCGAGCTTTGGGGGCGGCTGCACATCGGCTTCCTGGTCGCTGTCGCGGTGGCCGTGGGACTCTGGATCCTGCTGCGCTCGACCCGATGGGGCTACACCGTTCGCCTCGTCGGCGACTCGACCCGTGCCGCCCGCTATGCCGGCGTGCGGGTGCCGCGCCGGATCGCGTCCGTCCTGCTGCTGTCGGGCGCCGCGGCGGGACTGGCCGGCGCGATCCTGATCATCGGCTCGCTCGGCTCGCTCGAGCCCAGGGCGCTCGCCATCAACCTCGGATACACGGGGATCATCGTCGCGGCGGTGGCCCGGCTCAACCCGCTCGCCGTGGTGCCCGTCGCGGTCGCGGTCGGCGGCATCTCGAGCGCCGGGCCGGCGCTGCAGACATCGGGCGTGCCGAGCGAGCTTGTCCTCGTGCTCCAGGGGCTCGCCCTCCTGGTGGTGGCCGCCTCCGAGCTGCTGATGAGCAATCGCATCCGCTTCGCGCCCGCGGCCCCGGCCGGGGCGCCGAGCGCAGCGCCGGCGGCACGCCGATGAACGACTCGGTCGTCGTGCTGACCCTGGCAGGCGCCATCGTCGCCGGCACGCCGCTCGCGCTCGCCGCCCTCGGCGAGCTCCTGGGCCAGCGTTCCGGCGTCATGAACCTCGGCGTGGAGGGCATGATGCTGGTAGGCGCCGTCACGGCGATCCTCGGCGCCGAGGCCACCGGAACCCCCTGGCTCGGCCTCGCCCTGGGCGGCGCAGCGGGCCTCTGCCTGGCTCTGGTCCACGCCGTCCTGGCGGTCTCCTGGCGCGTCAACCAGGTGGTATCCGGGCTCGCTCTCGTGATCCTCGGGACCGGCCTGTCCAGCTACATCGGGAAGCTGCCCGACCCTCCCCTCGGCGACCGCGCGCCCGTCGAGCGGTTCGAGCCCGTCTTCTCCGGCGGCCCGGCGGACGTGCCGATCCTGGGGCCGATCCTGTTCGGCCACGACCCGATCGTCTACCTGTCCGTGCTCGCGGCCGTCGGCGTGAGCGCATTCCTTTACCGCGCGCGCGGAGGTCTTGCGCTGCGCGCGGTCGGCGAGTCGCCCGCCACGGCGGACGCGGCGGGCATCTCCGTGACCCGGACGCGCTACGGCTACGTGCTGCTCGGCGGCCTGATGGCCGGGATGGGCGGCGGCTACGTGACCCTGGCGCTGAGCGGAACGTGGCAGGACGGCATCACCGCCGGCGCCGGCTGGATCGCCTTCGCGCTGGTCCCCTTCGCGTCCTGGCGGCCGCTGCGCTGCCTGCTCGCCGCCTGGGCCTTCGGCGCGTTGACGAACCTCAACTTCACGCTGCAGCTGCTCGAGGTCGACGTGCCGAGCGATCTGCTGTCGATGCTCCCGTTCGTGATGACGATCGTCGTGCTGATCGCCGTCTCCGCGCGCCCCCGCGCGAGCCGACTGCTCGCGGCGCCGGCGGCGCTGTCGGAGCCGTACGTGCGCGAAACCCGCTGACCGGGCGCCGCCACCTGTCTTCCTACCAGTCAGCTTGACCGACTGACTAACAGGCTCTAGTTTACGCCCAGCGTCCCTTCACGGGTCTCGAGGAAAAGGACTGACGATGCGGATTACGGCGGCTGCTCGACGGCATGTCATCGTGCTGGCAGCGGGATGTGCACTGCTCGCGGCTGGCTGTGGGGACGACGAAGGCGGGGGCGGGGGCGGAGGCGACGCCGCCTCCGAGGGTGGCGCGAAGGGCGTGAAGGTCGCGCTCGTCTACCAGGGCGCGCTCGACGACGGCGGCTGGAACAGCTCCCACCAGGCCGCGGCGGAGTACCTCAAGAAGGAGCTCCCGGGCACCGAGATCGTCGAGGTGGCGGACGTGGACCCGGGCGACGAGGCCCGCAAGACCTTCGAGGAGCTCGCGATCGCCGGCAACCAGCTGGTCATCGGCACGACGTTCTACGAGGAGGACATCCTCGCCGTCGCGCAGGACTTCCCCGACGTCAAGTTCCTCAACTGGGGCGGCGGGGAGACGGCCGAGAACGTCGGCCAGTTCTCGCTGGCGACCGAGGACGGCAGGTACCTGGACGGGCTCGTCGCGGGCAACGCGACGAAGTCGGGCTCGATCGGGTACGTCGGCGGCTATCCGATCGAGGAGGTCGTGCGGGGCGTGAACGCCTTCACCCGCGGGGTGCACGAGGTGAAGCCCGACGCGAAGGTGCGCACGGTCTGGGTCAACAGCTGGTACGACCCTCCGAAGGAGCGGCAGGCGGCCGCTTCGCTTGCTGACGCGGGCGTCGACGTGCTCGCCGCGGAGACGAACTCGCCGGCGGTGCAGAGCGTCGCGCAGAAGCGCGACATCGGCGCCATCGGGTACGGATGGGATCAGTCCTCCCGCTCGCCCGACGTCTGGCTCACCTCGTTCACCTTCGATTGGGGCCCGTACTACCTCGAGCAGGCGAAGGCGGCAGCCGACGGCAGCTGGACGGGCGAGGTCTACTACGGCGGCCTCGCCGACGGCGTGATCGGGCTCTCGCCCTTCGGTCCCTCCGTGACGCCCGAGACGGAGCAGCTCGTCGAGGAGCGCAGGCAGCAGATCGCGGACGGGGAGCTCGACGTCTTCGCGGGCCCGATCGAGGACAACGGAGGCAAGGTCGTGGTCGCCGACGGCGCGACGATCGAGCCCGCCGAGCGCTCGCTCTGCTGCGACTGGCTGATCGCCGGCGCAGAGGGAAGCGTGAAGTAGGTGGCGCTGACACCCGACGAGCTCTACCGCCGGCTGCCCAAGGCCGAGCTCCACTGCCATCTGATGGGGGCCGTCCCGGCCGCCACGTTCATAGAGCTGGCCAAGCGCAACGGCCAGCCGCTGCCCAGCGAGGACCCGGACAAGGTGTACGCGTTCGTCACCTTCGACGAGTTCCTCGAGGTCTACGTGGCGGTATGCGACTCGGTCAGGACCGCGGACGACTTCAGCCGCGTGCTCTACGAGTCACTCGTGGCCGACGTCGACAGCGCGAACCTGCGCTACCGCGAGGTCATGTTCAACCCGTCGAACCACCCGTGGCTCCCGTACCCGGACATGCTCGACGGCCTGCTGGACGGGGCCCGGGCAGCGCAGCACGACCGCGGAGTGGTCTGCCGCCTGTTGCCCTCGATCAACCGCCAGCACGGCACGAGCGCGGCGATGGAGCTCGTGGAGACGGTGCTCGCGCACCCGCGCGACGAGGTGGTGGGGATCGGCATGGACCACAACGAGGACCTCGCCCTGCCGGAGCTGTTCGCCGAGGTGTTCGAGGTGGCACGGGAGCGCGGGCTGAACGTCACGACGCACGCCGGGGAGTTCGGGCATCCCGAGCGCGTGCGCACCGCCATCGAGGTGCTCGGCTGCCGCCGCATCGACCACGGCTACGGCATCGCCCGCGACGAGGAGCTGATGCGCCGCGCGAGCGACCTGGGCGTCCACTTCACGGGCACCTGGACCGTGAGCGTCGACTACCACGGGGACGACCCCGCCACGCAGCCAGTGGGTCACATGATCCGCGCCGGCCTCGACGTGTCGATCAACTCCGACGATCCCACGCTGTACGGCGTGAATATGAGCACTGAGTGGATCGACGCGGCCCGGACCCTCTCACTCGAGCCCGATGACATCGTCCGGGCGTGCCTGGCCGCGGTCGACGCGGCCTGGCTCGACGAGGCGGACCGGCGGGCGATGCGCAAGTCGTTCCAGGCCGAGATCGACGCCCTGCTCGTCGCCTAGCGGCCGGCGGCTCAGCCGCCGCGGAAGGTGGTGAAGCCCCACGGCGACAGCGCGAGCGGCACGTGGTAGTGCGCCTCGGCGTCGCTGAAGTTGAGCCGCAGCGGGATCTCCGCGATGTAGGGCGGATCCGCACGCGGGATGTCGTGGTGCTCGTAGTAGGCGGCGGACTGGAACGCCAGCTCGTAGAGCCCGGGGCGGTACTCCTCGGTTGAGAGCAGCGGCTCGTCCAGCCGGCCCCCCTCGTTCGTCACCACGGTCTTCACGGGGAGCCACGCGTCACCCTCGAAACGGGAGACCCTGAGCTCGAGCGCATCGGCATTCGTGCCCCGCGCGCTGTCGAGCACGTGCACCGTCACATATCCGTTGGCCATGGCGGAACGATCCCAAAACAGGCGATAGCTGTCAACAAGGTAGCCTGATAGTCGGGTTGCTCCGAGGCTTTGCAGAGGGCCTCTGGTACGTTCGTTTCCGCATGGCGGAAACTGAGTCGCGATCGGGACCCGCACTGGTCCAGTCCGTCGGACGCAGCCTCGATCTGCTCGAGGCCGTGGCGTCCGAGGAGCTGGGGCTGGTCGCCCTGGGCGAACGCACCGGACTGCGGCCCAGCACCGCCTACCGGCTCCTGACCACGCTGATGGAGCGCGGCTACGTCGTGCGCAGCGCCAGCACCGGGCGCTTTCGCCTCGGCCACAAGCTGGTGGAGCTGGCAGCCACGGCCAGCCGCGGCAGCGAGCGCGTGCTGTCGGCCGCCCAGCCGCATTTGCAGCAGCTCCGCGACGCCACCGGCGAAACCGCCAACCTCGCGGTCCTCGACGGCCTGGCGATCGTCTACGCCGGCCAGGCCGAGAGCTCGCGGGCGGTTCGACTGTTCACGACGATCGGCCGCCGCGTGCCGCTGCACGCGTGCGCGGCGGGCAAGGCGATCCTGGCGTTCAGCCCGCCGTCCTTGCTCGACCAGGTCCTGGAGAAGGGGCTGATCCGGCTCACCGGGCACACGCTCGCGACCCGGCGCGAGCTCGTCGACGACCTCGAGGCGACGCGCCGGCGCGGGTTCGCGATCGACCGCGAGGAGTACGAGGAAGGGGTCGTCTGCGTGGCCGCTCCGATCCTCGGGCCCGGCGGCGAGGCGATCGGGGCCGCGAGCGTGTCCGGGCCCGCTCCGCGTGTGCTCGAGCGCGACCTCGACGCCACCGGCGACCTCGTCCGGACCCACACGCGCCAGATCTCGCAGGAGCTGGGCGCCTTGGTGGAGCCCGCGCGCTAGTCCGCGAGCACCGCGTCCAGCCCGGCGAGCACGCGGTCGGCGACCGGGACCGACGCGTTCACGCCCATCAGCCCGATCCGCCACATGGCCGGAGCGTCGGGCCCAAGCCCGCCGCCGACCTCGATGCCGTGCTCGTCCAGCAGCCGCTGCTGCACCCGCTTGCCGTCGACCCCGTCCGGCACCCGCACCGCGGTGAGGTGCGGAAGCTGACGGTCGGGCGCGGCCAGCAGCTCGAGGCCGCGCTCGCGGATGGCCGCCTGGAGGTGGCGGCCGGCGGTCTCGTGGCGGGCCCAGCGCGCCTCGAGGCCCTCCTCGAGCGTGTGGCGCAGCGCCTCGTGGAGCGCGTAGATGTGGAGGATCGGCGCCGTGTGGTGGTAGGCGACCGGGCGCTCGACCCAGTACTTGAGCAGCAGCTCGACGTCGAGTGAGAACGGCACCGGGCGCTTGCGCTCGCGCAGCCGCTCCATCGCACGGTCGGAGAAGGCGATCGGGGACATCCCGGGAGGCGCGCCGAGCGCCTTCTGGGTGCAGGAGTAGGCGAAGTCGACGCCCCACTCGCTGAAGGCGAGCGGGATGCCGCCCAGCGACGTGACGCAGTCGGCGAACAGCAGCGTCTCGCGCCCCCGCAGCTCGGCGCCCAGCTCGGCGAGCGGGTACTGCGCGCCCGTCGAGGTCTCGGCGTGGACGACCGCGACGAGGCGCGCCTGCGGGTGCTGGTCGAGTGCGCCGACCAGCGCCTCGGTCGGCACCGTCTCACCCCACTCGCTCGTCACCTCTACGACCTCCGCGCCGTGGCGCGCCGCCATCTGCGCGATGCGGTTCCCGAAGAAGCCGGCGTGGCCGACGATCACGACGTCGCCCGGATCCACGAGGCTCACGATGCCGGCCTCCATGCCGGACATGCCGGTGGCCTGGAGCGGCAGCGTGGCGCCGCCCTCCACCCCGTAGACCACGCGCAGCATGTCCACGACCTCGTGCAGCAGCTCGTGGAAGGCCGGGTCGAGGTGCCCCAGCATCGGGGCACGCATGGCCTCGAGCACGGAGGGCTCGACGTTCATCGGCCCCGGCCCGCACAGCAGTCGGGTGGGTGGGGACAGGCGGGCGACGGATGACGTGCTGGGGGTGCTTGTGGCCAATGGACCTTTGCTTTCCGCGATACGGCAATGGACTTGCGTACTACGCAACCGTACTCGAAAAGCGGCATCCCGGGGGTGCTCGCGCGCCCGCGGGGACAGCCTTACCAGGTCTACGTCGCGAGGCGAAGCGCCGGCTCGTTCCAGGTGCGCTGCCGCAAGCCGCGCGGCAGGGGCCGCTTCGGCTACCGCCTCGTCGCCAAGCGGACTTCCTGAGCGGCGGCGGGGGGTCCCCAGGCGGGGACCCCCCGTGCCGCGACAGGGCCGGCTACGGGACCCGCGTGTAGCGCGCCTCCGTGACGATCTCCTTCGCGTCCTCCGGCTCGACGAAGCGGGCCCGCCTCATGCTGGCGGTCGCCTCGATCACCTTGGCCACGTAGTTCTGGCGCGTCACGTAGAGCGACTGCAGCTGGCCGCTGCCGAAGTCGACCTGGTGCCCCAGGACCCGGCAGAACGCGCCGCCGCTGGCCGTCTCGTTGTAGGTCGCGATCGGAACGTCGACGTACGGGTTGCGCACGCCGCCGAGCGCGTTTCCGAACTCGTCCTTGACGAACCCGGTGCCGTCCGCCGTCGTCTGGAGCGGGTCGGCGTGCGGCGGCCGCCTGCCGTACTTCACCCAGCGCTCCATGTTGGCGTAGAACGCCGGCTCGATGTACTGCCGCGGCAGGCTGTTCCAGCGCGGCTCGATGCACTCGTTGTAGAGCAGCGGCACCGCGCCGGAGGCCTTCACGTCGGCCTGCGGCACGTCCTGGTTGGCGAGTTCACCCCATCCGTGCGAGGCGCCGGCGATCTCGTAGAGCCGGTAGCCCGCCTTCGGGTCATCGCTGTCCTCCCGCCGCCACTGAAAGCCGCCCAGCGCAAACGGCTCCGACTGCGAGTCCACCCGCATGAACGGCTCGTGCTTCGCCGGCAGCCCGCTGCGCGGGTCGCCGACGCCGGTGGCGGGGACGCACTGATTGATCGGGTTCGGCCTGCCCGCGCCGGAGACCGAGACGAACCCGTCGTATACCGGCTTGCCGTTGGAAAGCTTCGCCTCGGACGCGAAGTTGTTGACGTAGGTGTTCAGGTAGAAGGCGGTCTGCGACTCGCCCGTCGCGAACACGTTGCGCACACGGAAGCCCTTCAGTGGGCCGCCGGAGCGCATCAGCGCGCCGACCTGGCTCACGATGTCCCACGCCAGGCCGTTCTCGAACAGCTTGGAGGTGTTCTCGCTGTAGCCGGCATCGCCGGGGAGGCTGCCGCACGCCTGGTCGGCGGGGGGCAGCGGGTTGTCCATCGAGAGGGGCCCGTATCGCTCCGCGTCGAAGCGCTTCAGCGCCGCGATCGAGATCGGCTTCACCGTCAATCCGATGTGGACGTCGCCGTCGCGCATGAACTTCTCGCGCGCGGCCGGCCACTGGATCTCGGCGTCGTAGGCACGCGACGGGTTGTTCAGCTCGACCCAGACGGTGCCGCTGAACTTCTGCGCCTTCTTGGGCCGCCGGACCACCATGCGCGTGGTGTACGGCGCGTTCGGGGTGCGCACGCGGGGCGTCTTCGCCTTGCCGTCGGCGCCCCAGTAGTAGACGTTGGCCTTGCCGCTCACGAAGTACTCCTCGAGGGCGTAGCCGCGCGCGGCGAGGTCGGTGCCGCCGATCGTGAAGATGCGTGAAGCTCGGCTGGTCGGGATCGGACCCTTCGCCTTGGGGATCGGCGTGGCGTCCGCCGAGCCGGCGTGCCCGGACCGCGCCTTGTGCCGCTCGCCGGCTCCCGCGGGGGCTCCGACGAGCACGGCTACCGCCCCTGCAGCGAGCACGCAGTACACGGTGCGCCGCCGCCGTCCGATCGCTTTGCGATCTGCCATGGGACTCTCCTCCGGTCTCGCCCAGCCCCATTGCTGGGCGGGCGGAAACTAGCCCTCGGACGGACTTCTGTCAACGGACACGCAGAAGTTGCGGAGTGCTCGCAAAAAGACTGCTCGGTTATGCCTGCAAATCGGCAGAAGCGCCGCGCGGAATCACCGTTTCTGCACCGCCAGGCCACATTCGTAAGCCGCCACGACGGCCTGCACCCGGTCGCGCAGACCGAGCTTCAAGAGGATGCGGGTCACGTGCGTCTTGACGGTCGCCTCGCTGAGGAACAACTCGGCGGCGATCTCAGCGTTCGACAGGCCCCGGGCGATGGCCCGCAGGACCTCGAGCTCCCGCTGGGTCAGCTCCGCCAGCTCCTCGGGGACGCCTGCCGGGGCCGGGGGCCGGCGCACATAGGCCTCCACCAGCCGCCGAGTCACCTCCGGCGCGAACAGCAGGTCGCCCGAATGGCAGGCCCGCACGCCGTCGGCCAGCTCGTCCGGCGGCGTGGTCTTGAGCAGGAAGCCACTCGCCCCCGCCCGCAATGCCCCGAAGACGTACTCGTCCAGGTCGAACATGGTGAGCACGAGCACGCGGCACTCCGGCCGCGCCTGCAGCACCCGGCGCGTGCCGTCGAGCCCGTCGCTGCCGGGCATCTGGACGTCCATCAGGACGACGTCGGCAGCGTGGTCGGCGGCCGCTCGGGCCGCCGCGGCGCCATTGGAGGCCTCGGCAACAACCTCGATGTCCTCCTCCGCGTCGAGGATGGCGCGCAACCCCCCGCGAATCAGATCCTGGTCGTCGGCCAGCACCACCTTGATCACGCCGGCGCCTCGGTCCGCACGGGGGCGGGCAGGCGCGCGGTCACGGCGAAGCCGCCGCCCGCGCGTGGGCCCGCCGACAGCTCACCGCCTGCAGCTCGCACGCGCTCGGCCAGGCCGGCCAGGCCGAAGCCCGGCTCGTGCGTGCCCGCGCCGGGGCCGTCGTCCTGCACGGCCACCGCAAGCTGACCCGGCGCCAGCTCCAGCCCGACCGCCACGCGGCTGCCGGGCGCGTGGCGCACGGCATTGGTGAGCGCTTCCTGGACGACGCGCAGGGCCGTGGCGGCGGTCTCCGGCTCGACCGTCAGGCCCTCGGGCATCGCGAGGGTGACGTCCAGCCCGGCCCCGCGGATGCGGTCGACCAGCGCCCTCAGCGCAGGGCCTAGATCCAGATCCGCGGCCGGCGTCGCGAGGCCGGGCGGCCCGACAGCGCCGGCGTCCAGTACGCCGAACAGCACATCGAGCTCTGCGACGGCCTCCGAGCCGGCACGCTGGACGGCCCCCAGCGCGGCGCGGGCCGCGGCATCATCGCGCCCGCGCAGGGCCAGCGCGGCGCCCGCCTGCAGCACCATCACGCCGACCGCGTGGCTCGCGACGTCGTGCAGCTCGCGCGCCAGTCGAAGCCGCTCGCCGCGGACGGCGCGCTCCGCCGCCTCCTCCTGGGCCGCGCGCAGTCCGGCCGCCGTCGCCTCGGATGCGTCGACCTCGCGGCCGCGCACGGCCCACAGGTGACCGGCGACGGCGGGCAGCGCGAACGTGACGAGCAGGATGCCCTCGTTGCCGGGGTCGTCCGCCCGGGCCACCGCGACGGTGACGCCGGCCAGCACCGCTACGGCGGCCAGCGCGCGCGGCCGGCCGTCCGTGCCCGCCGACCAGGCCAGCAAAGCGAGCGTGGCGGCGATGCCAAAGCCGTAGACGAGCGGCTCGTCCAACGCGGCGGCCAGCGCCGAAGGGGCCATGGCGAGCGCGCAGGCGAGCGGCGCGTCCCAGCGGCGCAGGGCGACGCAACCCACCAGCAGTAGCGTGAGGGCAAGCGAAGCGGCCGGCGTCGACGGCCCCCAGGCCATGGTCTCTGCCACGGCTACAGCCGCCAGCCCTGCGGCCGTGGCCACGTCGGCGCGCGGCGGCAGGCGACGCGACGGCACCGGCGCCGCCGGCGCTCCGACGTCGGGCTGCTCCTCGGCCCGCAGCAGGCCGAGCAGCCGCCGCAGGTCCGCCACCGCAGCGCGGCCGCCCTCCTGCACCGCTGCCAGCGCGCGCGGGTCGAGCGCTTGCTCGGCAGCGAGCGCGTCACGGCGCATCGTCTCAACGGCGCCGCGGACGACCGCCAGAGCCGCGCCGGCTAGGCGGGCGCGTTCCTCGGCCACGACGCCGGCCGCGAGGTCCTCGGGATCCTGCGCGGCGAGCTCGGCGGCCCGGGCGGCCGCGCGCCGAGCACTCCCGGTGCGCCGCCGCACGAGCCGCCCGCAGGCCCATGTCGCTGCAAGCACGACGGCCACGAACAGCACGTCAGGCAGCGCGAAGCCCTCGGGGACGACAAGCGCCACAGCCATCGCGGCGACCACGCCGAGCCCGCGCCGGCCGGCATAGCGGCCGAGTCCGTACACGGCGGTCAGTCCACCGGCGAGCGTCCCCGCGTTCTCCTCGGGCACCCCGGCGGCGGCCGCCAGCCCGATCGCGGCGGCAACGGCCAGGCCGGACAGCTCTGGGCGGCGACGCAGCGGAAGCACCGCGAGGCCGAGCACCGGCGCGACCGCGAGCGCCGCCGCCCCCTCGGGCGCGAAGAACACCGCGGCCCAAGCGCCGCACGCCACGGCGAGCAGGACCTCGGCGCGGTTGACCTGCGGCCTCGGCATGGATCGACACTAGCCCAGCCCCCCGGCGCGCCGCTTCCGCCTAAGGTCGCATCCGGGATCAGACCTGAGGCGGACGCGATCGCGGCCCCCGGCGGACGCTGCCGGCCCCGCGGCGGCGGACGATCGCTACACCCGACTCAGGAGGAACCCATGCAAGCACGCAAGCGCCTCATCCCCCTCGCCACCGCCGCGGCCGCCCTGACCTACGCGGTCGCCGGGACGGGGACCGGCAGCGCCCAGGACCCCGTGCCGACGCTCGAGCTGGTGGCGCCGGACCGGCAGAGCAAGTCGTCCTTCGTCGACGCGCCGCCGCGGCGGCGCGAGTCCGCCGGCGACCTCTTCACGGTCAGCTCCCGGCTGCGCGACGCGACGGGCCGCCCGGCTGGCCGCGCGCACGCCGTCTTCGTGCAGACGACCGGCACGCATGCCCAGGGCTCCGCGACGTTCGTGCTGGCCTCCGGGCACATCGTCGCCACCGGGGTCCTCGACGCCCCGGGCCGCGCCGACCAGCTGGTCGTCGTCGGCGGATCCGGCGCGTACGCCGGCGCGAGCGGGACGGTGGCGGTGATCGAGGAGCGCAACGCGACGCGCTTCCGCATCACGCTCGGCAGCTGATCGGCGGCTGCGCCGGGCCGGGTAGGCTCGCTGCGTGCCGTCGCAGCGCCCCGTCCGCCCGGTCATGCTGGTCGTCGAGGACGAGAGCGACGTGCGCGCCCGGATCCGCGAGGAGCTGGAGCGCCGGTACGGCAGCGACTACCGCGTGACCTGCGAAGGGTCGGCGCTGGAGGCGCTGGCGAAGCTCGAGCGATGGCGCGCCAAGGGCCACCCCGTGGCGCTCGTGATGGCCGACCAGTGGATGCCGGACCTGACCGGCGAAGAGCTGCTCGCGCGGGTCAAGCCGCTGTTCCCCGATGCGAAGCGCGCCCTGCTCGTGAACTTCGGCGCCTGGGGGGACCGGGAGACCGCCGACGCGATGCTGCGCGCGATGGCGCGCGGCCGCATGGACTACTACGTCCTGAAGCCGTGGCGGCGCGCGGACGAGCTGTTCCATCGCACGGTCACCGAGTTCCTGCACGAATGGGAGCGCGCCAGCTCGGCGTCGCCCCAGGAGATCGCCCTCGTCTGCGAGCGCCGGTCCTCGCGCTCGCACCAGCTGCGCGACCTGCTGGCCCGCAACGGCGTGCCGCACGTGATCCACGAGACCGACTCGCCCGAGGGAAGGCGGATCCTCGCGGAGGCCGGCCAGGAGGGGACGCGCGAGCCCGTGGTCGTGCTGGTGGGCGGCGGAGTCCTGGTGAGTCCGAGCAACGCGGAGCTGGCCGACGCGTACGGCGTGAGCACGTCGCTCGAGGGGCGCTCCCAGTTCGACCTGGCGGTCGTCGGCGCCGGCCCCGCCGGGCTCGCCGCGGCGGTGTACGCCTCATCGGAGGGCCTGGACACGCTGGTCGTGGAGCGGGAGTCGATCGGCGGCCAGGCCGGCTCCAGCTCGCTGATCCGCAACTACCTCGGCTTCGCGCGCGGCGTGAGCGGCGCCGAGCTCGCCCAGCGGGCCTTCCAGCAGGCCTGGGTCTTCGGCACGCGCTTCATCCACGCGCGCGCGGTGACGGGGCTGCGCCACGACGGCGACCGCCACGCGCTCGGGCTGTCCGACGGGAGCGAGGCCAGCGCTCCGGCCGTCGTGCTTGCCACCGGCATCTCATACCGCCGCCTCGACATCCCCGAGCTGGAGGCGCTGGTCGGCAGGGGCGTCTTCTACGGCGCCTCGGTCTCGGAGGCCCGCGCACACGCCGGCCAGGACGTCTACGTGGTGGGCGGGGGCAACTCCGCCGGGCAGGCCGCCCTGCACCTCAGCCGCTACGCCGGCCGCGTCACGCTGGTGGTGCGGCGTGCCTCGCTGGCCGAGACGATGTCCAGCTACCTGATCGACCAGATCGAGACCGCCGGCAACGTCGAGGTGCGCCCCCACACCGAGGTCATGGGCGGCTCCGGCGACGGCGTCCTCGAGACCATCACGCTGCGCGACTCGGTCTCCGGGCGCGCCGAGACCGTGCCCGCCGCCGCGCTCTTCCTGCTCATCGGCGCGGCGCCCCACACATCCTGGCTGCCCCCGGAGATCCGCCGCGACAGCTGGGGCTACCTGCTGACCGGGTCGGACCTGCCGGCCGACAGCTGGCCGCTGGAGCGGGCGCCGCTGATGCTCGAGACGAGCCTGCCCGGCGTCTTCGCGGTGGGCGACGCCCGCGAGGGCTCGACCAAGCGCGTGGCCTCGGCGGTCGGCGAGGGATCCGTCGTCATCGAGCAGGTGCACCAGCTGCTCGATGCCACCCGCGCCCCGGGCTACTCGCCCAGCCCCACCTCCTCGAGCGCCTCGGCCGGATCGCCGTAGAAGAGCATCCGGGAGAGCTTCCCGTCGCGGAACTCGTGGACCCACCCCATCCGCTCGCCCATGTCCACGCCGCTGCCGCGCGCGCGGAAGCTGATCCCGCCGACCACGACGACGCGGTCGGCGTCCACCGGACGGGCCTCGTCGATCCACGGCTCGAAGCGCTCGAAGGCCTCCTGGATCTCGGACAGCCAGGTGCCCAGGCCCTCGTGCCCGCGGTAGGGCTGGCCGGCTAGCCCGGCGAAGCGCGAGTGGAGCTCCACGTCGGGGACGGAGAACTCGAGGAAGAAGTCGAGCAGGACGTCGTAGTCCCCCGCCTGCCAGTGGGCGTACGCCTGGCGCACCAGGTCCACGTTCTTCGGAGGCATGGCCTGCAGTATCCCGTGCAAGCAGGCCTCCGGTCATGGGAACATACGTTCGTGTCCGCCGGCGCCGACATCCTCCACGCCGACGCCGACGCCTTCTTCGCCTCGGTCGAGCAGCGGGACGATCCGCGGCTGAGGGGCCGGCCCGTGCTGGTGGGCGGTGGCGTGGTGATGGCGGCCAGCTACGAGGCGCGCGCCTTCGGGGTGCGCGGCGGGATGGGCGGCACGCGGGCGCGCCGGCTGTGCCCGCAGGCGGTGGTGGTCGAGCCGCGCTTCACCGCCTATGTCGAAGCCAGCCGGGAGCTGTTCGAGGTCTTCAGGGAGACCGCCCCGGCGGTCGAGGGCCTGTCGCTCGAGGAGGCCTTTCTCGACGTCAGCGGGCTCGAGCGGATCTCCGGCTCGCCGCCCGAGATCGCCGCGAAGCTGAAGCGCGACGTGCGCGACCGGGTCGGCCTGGTGGTCACCGTGGGAGTTGCCCGGACGAAGGTGCTCGCGAAGATGGCGAGCAGCGCCGCCAAGCCTGACGGCCTGCTCGTCGTGGCCCCCGGCGAGGAGCTTGCGTTCCTGCATCCGCTGCCGGTCGAGCGGATCTGGGGCGTGGGCGCGGCGACCGCCGGCAAGCTGCATGCGCACGGCCTGACCACCGTCGGCCAGCTCGCCGAGCTTGGCGAAGCCGGGCTGATCGGCATCCTCGGCCGGGCCGCCGGGCGGCACATCCACGCGATCGCCGACAACCGCGACCCGCGCCGCGTGCGGCCCAACCGCCGCCGCCGCTCGATCGGCTCGCAGTCCGCGCTGGGGCGCTCGGCGAGATCCCCCGCCGAGCTCGAGGGCGTGCTGCTGGGGCTGGTGGACCGGGTCACCCGCCGCATGCGCGCCGCCGGCTGCACCGGGCGCAGCGTGACGCTGCGCGTGCGCTTCAGCGACTACACGCACGCGACCCGGTCGCGCACGCTCGCCGAGGCGACGGCCGCGACCGCGACGATCGCGATGACCACGCGCTCCCTGCTGTCGGCGGCCATGCCGACGATCGAGCGCCGCGGGATCACTCTGCTCGGCGTGACCGTCGCCGCGCTCGAGGACGACAGTGGCCAGCTCACGCTGCCCGTGGACGGGGCGGACAGGCGCGCGCTCGACTCCGCCCTCGACGAGCTGGCCGACCGCTTCGGGTCCGATGCCGTGACGCGCGCGAGCCGGCTCGCGTGAGCACCGAAGCGGCTGGGCGCTCAGGAGCCTGCTTCGGCTGACAGCAGGCTGCGGAAGGGCGCGAGCGCCCGCGGCATGCCGTACGCCACCGCCCCCACGAGCTTCCCGTTCGCGTAGCCGGCGGCCGCGAAGCGCCGGTCGGCCACGGCGCCGTCCACCACCTCGAACTCGTCCGCGATCCCCGGCAGGCCGAGCGACTGGAGGCGCAGGTCGAAGTGGTCCGACCAGAAGCTGGGGACGATCGGCCGCGCGCCCGGGGGAGCGGGCTTGCCCAGGAGCGTGCGGGCGGCCACGCGGGCCTGCTCGATGGCGGTCGACCAGTGCTCGATTCGCACGGGCCCGAAGGTCGGGCAGTCGCGCCGCGCCACGTCGCCGACCGCCACGACCCCCGGCGCCCCGGGCACGGCACAGCCGCTGTCGCAGAGCACTCCGTCCGTGACGTCGAGGCCCGACCCGCGCAGCCACTCGGTGGCGGGCCCGACCCCCACGGCAGACACGACGACGTCGGCGGGCAGCGAGGTGCCGTCGTCGAGCTCGAGCGCCTCGATCGTGCGACTCCCGCGGACCGCGACGATCGTTCGCGGTGCGTGGACGCGGACGCCCCGCTCACGCAGCAGCGCGGCGGCCAGGCTCGACACGAGCGGGCCGGCCGCCGAGAGCGGCGGCAGCAGGCTGACCATCGCGACGTCCACGCCGAGCCGGCGGGCCGTCGAGGCCACCTCCACGCCGATGAAGCCGGCGCCGACGATCGTGAGATGCCTGCCGCCGCCGAGCTCCGCCCGCAGGCGCATCGCGTCGGCCAGCGTGCGCAGCTCGAGCGGATGCTCGGGCCCGGCGGCGAGCACTCCGAGACGCCGCGGCTGGCTGCCGGTGGCGATCACCAGGCCGTCGAACGGCAGCGCAAGGCCGGCGGCCGTGCTCACGACTCGGCCGGCGAGGTCGAGCTCGAGCGCCGGGTCGCCGAGCAGCCACGTGGCGTCGAGATCGGGGCGGGGATCCAGCCGCACGCTCTCCGGGCTGGCGCTCCCGGCCAGGAACTCCTTCGAGAGCGGCGGGCGGTCGTAGGGCTGCTCGGCCTCAGCGCCCAGGACGGTGAGGCGGCCCTCGTACCCCTCGGCCCTCAGCGCCTCCGCCGTGCGCAGGCCGGCGAGCGACGCGCCGACGACGAGGACGTTCCTCACTCACTCTCGTCGAGAAAGACCGCGCCCGCGGGGCACTTGCGCTCCGCCTCGGCGAGCTGCTCGTCGGTCGCCGCGGCGGCGTCGGTCACGACCGCGATGTCGTCCTCCCCGAGCTGGAACGTCGCGGGCGCGATGCGGACGCACTCCCCGGCTCCGATGCACAGCTCCCGCTCGACTCGAACACGCTCCATTGGCTCCTCCTCTCAGGCGTACGCCAGGCCGATCTCGCGCAGCTGGCGCCGGTACGCGACGCCTGCCGCGTCACCAACACGCAGGTGGATCTCCTCGGTCAGATCCACCGGCAGCATCTCCGGGTGCTGGTTCTCGGTGATCGGGCGGTCCTGATCGGCGATCGCGTACACGGCGTCGCCGAACGGCCCGTCCGGCTCGTCGAGCATGTAGTTGCGCGACACGACGAAGAAGAGCCGGACCTCCGCCGGCTGGACCGGCAGGCCGGCGCACCAGATCGACCATCTGCCCTCGGTGGTGTCGGTGATGATGGAGATCGTGAACGGCAGCCACAGCTCGTAGTACGCGTAGGCGTCCTCCATCTCCATCACCCCGCCCGTCTCGGTCGGCCATCGCGCGGGATCGAGCTGCTGGCGCAGGGAGAACTCGTAGCGCAGCCCCGTCGGGGTGGTGTGGACCTCGAAAGGCTCGGTCACCGGGTCGTCAGGGTCGCCCAGGATCCCGGCGTGGACGTGCGCGAAGTGGGTGATGTCGAGGAAGTTCTCCATCCACCGGGCCGCGCTGGTCTTCCAGGTGACCGCGTCGGGGGAGAACGAGTGGAACCCCGGCTCGTCGTACAGCGGGCACGCGGGCAGCTCCTGAACCGGCTCGTCGAGCGCCACCCAGACGATCCCGTAGCGCTCGGCTGCCGCGTAGCGCTCGAGCCGCACCCGGGAGGGGATCACCTGCTGGTCGGGCGGCTGCGACGGGATCAGCACACAGCGCCCCGTCCCGTCGTACCGGAAGCCGTGGTAGGGGCAGGTCAGCTTGCCGTCGATGACGCGTCCCAGCGACAGCTTCGATCCGCGGTGGGGGCAGAGGTCACGGAACGCGCTGACGTCGTCGCCGTCGCGGAAGATCACCACGGGCTCGCCGAGCACCGTGGCGCCCACGGGTGCGTCGCCGACGTCGCGGCTGTAGGCGACCGGGTGCCAGAAGGGCCGCAGCGGGGTCAGGTCTGCTGCTGTCACTGTGATCTCTCCTCTTCCGAAGGTCCCTCGTCTCGTGCCCACGCGGCGCGCCCGCGGCCGAGCGCGGAGGCGAGCGCGATGCCCGCGATCAGCGCCACGCCGTTGACCCAGTCGCTCACGTACGCCTCGGCGCCGGCGAGGTTCAGACCGCTGTTCAGGGCGGCGAGGAAGAAGATCGCCACCAGGGTCCCGCCGACGTTGTAGCGCCCGGGCTTGATCGCCGCCGCACTCAGGAAGGCGGCGGCGAGGGCCGGCAGCGTGAAGGACTCGCCGACACCGGGGTTGGCGCCGCCTCCTCGTGCCACCTGCAGCACGCCCGCGGCGCCCGCCAGCCCCCCGGCGATCACGAAGCTCGCGAGCAGGAGGCGGTCGACCTTCAGCCCGACCAGGTGCGCGGCCCGCGCGTTCGTGCCCACCGACAGCAGGTAGCGCCCGAAGGGCGTGTGCTCGAGCACGTAGTAGGCGGCGAGCGCCACCCCGGCCAGAACGAGCGCCGTGCGGGGCACCCCGAAGGTGTTGCCGCTGCCGAAGTCGGTCAGCGACAGCGGGATGCCCTCGATGATGCTGCCGCCCTCGGTCTTCAGCGTCACGATGCCGGCGATCACGGTTGCCGTGCCGAGCGTCGCGATGATCGAGTTGACCTTCAGGACGGTCACGATCGCGCCGTTCACCAGCCCGGCGGCCACGCCGATCCCGATTCCGACGAGCACCGCGACCGGGATCGGCGCCCCGCTGGCCATGACGCTCGCCGAGAACACCGACGAGAGTCCAAGCACCGCCCCCACCGAGAGGTCGAACTGCCCCACCGCCAGCGGCACGAGCGCGGCGAGGGCCGCTATCCCGAGCACCGACTGGTTCCCGACGACCGCCTGGATGTTCGCCACGGTCGGGTAGGTCTCGCTGGTCTCGGGCCAGAGGCTGAAGAAGACGACGACGACGCCCAGCAGGGCGACGAGCGCGTAGGGCTCCGCCAGCGCTCCGAGCTGCGACCTCGCCGACCGCCCGCGACGCGTCTCTGGGGCGGCCTCCACGGGGGCCGGGGTCATCGTGCTCATGGGCCGGCGCCCGCGGCGAAGGCGGCACGGTGGACGCGCTCGGCGGTCAGCTCCGCCCCGGAGAGCTCGGACCCGACGGCTCCGCCGACCAGGACCACGACGCGATCGCAGAGGGCCTCCAGCTCGTCGAAGTCGGAGGAGACGATCACCGCTGCCGCCCCGGCCGCGACGGCGTCGCGAATGATCCCGTGGAGCTGCGCGCGGGCGCCGACGTCCACCCCCTGCGTCGGCTCGTCGAGCAGAAGCAGCTTCGGGCCGCGGCGCAGCGAGCGCGCGAGCACCAGCTTCTGCTGGTTGCCGCCGGAGAGCGCGCCGAAGGGTGCGGTCTCGGACGGCGCGCGCACGTCGAACGAGCCCATCACGTCACGCGCGTCGCGGCGCTCCTCGGAGTGGCGCAGCCGACCGTTCCTCCAGTAGTCGGAGAGCACGAGGGCGGACGCGTTCTCCGTCACGTCCATGGCTGGGAACGCGGCGTCGCCGATGCGGTCTTCGGGGATGTAGGCGATGCCGGCGCGGATGGCGTCGCTCGGGTGACGCGGCGCGAACGCGCGCCCGTCGAGCGTGATCCGCCCCGCCCGCAGCGGCACCGCCCCGCACAGCAGCTTCAGCACCGAGGAGCGGCCCGATCCGAGCAGCCCCGCCAGGCCCACGACCTCACCGGGGGCGGCGGTCATGGTGACGTCGCGCGCGCTCCCGCCCGCAGCGTGGTCCACCGCCAGGAAGGGCGCGGCCGCGGCCCGCGCGGCGGGTGCCGCAGCACGCTGCACGGTCGACGTGCCGACCAGCAGGTCCACCATCTCGCCCTCGTCGAGGTCCGGGCCGGTGAGCTCGCCCACCAGGCGTCCGTCGCGCAGCACCATGACGTCGTCGGCGATGGCCCGCACCTCGGGCAGGCGGTGCGTCACGAACAGGATCGTCTGCCCGGCGGCGGCGTAGCGGCGCAGCGCGGCGAGCAGCCGGTCCACCTCCTGGACGGGAAGTGACGCGGTCGGCTCGTCGAGGATCAGGATGCCGTCGCGAGCGCCCTCCTGGTGCTGGAGCGCACGCGCGATCGCCACCATGGTCTGCCCCGAGGGGGACAGCGAGGCGAGCTGCTGCTCGGGCCGCGCCGCGATCTCGAAACGCTCGAGCACCTCCGCCGCGCGGCGGTTCAGCTCGCCCCAGCGGATGCGGCCTCCACGCCCCGTTGCGAAGCCGGTGCCGATCGCCAGGTTCTCGGCGACGCACAGCTGGGGGAAGATGGACCGCTCCTGATGCACGACGTGCAGCCCGGCCGCGCGTGCCACGTCCGGGGACACCGAGTCGGCCGAGTAGCGCTCGCCGGCGATCTCGAGCCAGCCGCGGTCGGCCTGCTCCACTCCGGCGAGGATCCTGATCAGCGTCGACTTCCCCGAGCCGTTGCTGCCGAGCAGAGCCGAGACCCTGCCGGGGCGCAGCGCGAGGGAGAGGTCGCGCAGCGCCTGTGTCGGACCGTACGCCTTCCAGACGCCGGCTATCTGTAGCGCGGGCCTCCGAGGGCTCGCCCGAGGACGAGGGCTCTCGGAGACCGCGCCGTTCAACGAACTCCCCAGGCGTCGAGATACGCCTGCTCGAAGTCGACCGGCGGCTCGACGCCGCCGGAAGCCGGCACGTTCCTCTCTTGGTCGTAGACCTGGAGTCCGATGCCGGATGGGACCTGCTCCTCCCCCTGGAACAGCCGGTTCAGCGTGTCGATGCCGTGGTAGCCCTCCCACACGCCGGCGAGCGCAACGCCGCCGTCCTGGCCGGCGTTGTTGCGCACGAGGTCCATGTTGGACGGATAGCCCTCGCCGCCGACGCCGAAGATCTCGTCCTTACGGCCGCTCGCGTTGATGGCCTGGGCGATGCCGCCCGACATGGCCGCGTCGTACGGCGCGTGCACCGCATCGGCCTGCGGGTACTTGAGCAGCGCCTGCTGCGCCTTCGCCTGGAGCTTGGGACCGAGCTCCAGGCCCGTGAACTTCACGGTCCCGACGATCTCGCATCCGTCGCAGCGCTCGAACTCGGCGGTGTGTCCCTCGTCCACGAGCCGCGTCAGGTAGAGGGACTCGTCGACGAAGTCGATCAGCTTGGCCTTGCCGCGGGTCTTCGCCACGGCTAGGACGGCCTGCGCCCGGCCCCACTGGCGGATGTACTCGGGCCAGTCGCCGTAGGTGTAGCCGACGCGCTCGTCGAAGAGCGGCTCGCCGTTGGCGCCGCCCTCGTCGCAGTCCGCGGCCTCGGCGGCGACGATCTTGATCCCCGCCTTCTTGGCCGCCAGCAGCGGCCCCCGGACGCCGGGGCAGTCGATCACCTCGAGGAAGATCCCGTCCGCCTTGTCGGCGATCGCCTGGCGGATGCCGTCACCGGCGAGCTTCGGGTTGAACTCGCTGTCGAACACCGTGACGTCCCACCCGATGGCCTTTGCGGCCTGCTCGCCGCCCGAGACCGGGATCGAGCAGCTCTCCAGCGCCTCACCGCAGCTGATGATCCACACGTTCTTGTTCGGCGCCGCCGGAGGCGACTCCGTGGGGGGCTCCTCGTAGGTGCCCTCGTAGAGGCCCTCCAGATCCTGGTCCACCTGCGCCAGGGCGCCGGACTTCCCGCTGTCGGCGGCGGCGGGCGATTCCTCCTCGTCGTCTCCGCCACAGGCGGCGAGCGCGGTCACCATCAGGAGCACGGCGCAGAACCAACGGACGTCGATCACAGGCACCCTCCCCAGCATTCTCACTGGCGGACAATTGCTTGAATACGCAGACGCACGGTGATGATATACCAGTCCTATCCTCACGGCAATGCGCAGTGCTTCGGCTCTGAGCCGCGGCCACGTGCCACGATCAGAGGGTGCAGGACATTGAGATCCGCGGCGACATGATCCGCCTGGGACAGCTCCTCAAGCTGTCGGACCTCGCCGGCTCGGGCGCCGACGCGAGGGCGCTCCTCCTCGAGAACGGCGTGACGGTCAACGGTGAACCCGAGGTGCGCCGCGGCCGCCAGCTGCACCGCGGCGACGTCGTGACCGTCGGCGAGCACTCCGTCCGTGTGACGTGAACGGCTACAGGGACAAGCCGCGCCGCACCGCGCGCCAGCTGGCGCGGGCGGTCGGGAACGGCCGCAGCGTCGGCGATGCCCTGCGGCATCTGGACGTGCACGGCTCGCAGCCCGACGCCGTGATCCTCGCCGAGGCGCTGGCGCACTTCCTCGTCGACCGGTGCGAGTCGCATCACGCGGGCTGGCGGGCGGTGCGCCGGGTCGTCGTGGAGTCCTCCTCCGACCCGCCCTGGGAGAAGTGCGCGCGCCGCGCGGTGCCGCACGTGGCCGGCGACCTCCTCAGCCTCTCCGGCGAGGGCGGCCGCACCCCCCTGTCCCGGGCGCAGCACATCGCCGCCCAGCGCCGCGCCGAGCAGGTCGCGTCACACCTCGACCCGGCCGCGCTGCTCGCCGACCTCGGCTTGAAGGCGCGCGTGGTGACCCCCGAGCGCTGGCAGGCCGCCCTCGGCAGCGCCGTGAGCGGGCGCTCCCGCGAGCAGGTCGCCCGCGCGGTGGACCGCTCGCTGCGCGACTAGCCGGCGCCCTCGGCGTCGTCGGCGATATCGGGACCAGCCCGCTCTACGCGCTGAGGCTCTTCATCGCCATGGCACGGAACGAGGCCGATCCGAGCCGGTACTTCCGGCTGCCGGACGACCGAACGGTCACCGTGGGCTCGCTCATCGAGCTCTAGCTCGCGAGGTGCGCCAGGAACCAGTCGCGGGCCAGCTCCGCGACGCGCTCCAGCGCACCCGGCTCCTCGAACAGGTGAGTGGCGCCGGGAACGATCACCAGGCGAGACTCGCCGGCGAGCAGGGCCTGTGCCTGGCGGTTGAGACGGATCACCTCGGTGTCCAGTCCGCCGACGATCAGCAGCGTCGGAGCGGTGACCAGCCGCAGGGCGGCGCCCGCGAGGTCCGGGCGTCCTCCGCGAGAGACGACGGCGCGAACCCGCTCGGGGCGCTCGGCCGCCGCGATCAGCGCGGCGGCAGCTCCGGTGCTTGCGCCGAAGCACCCCACCGGGAGCTGTCGGAGCCTGGGGGGAAGGTCCCCGACAACCGCGTCGAGCGCCAGCCAGTCGATCGCCCCGATCACGCGGTCGGCCAGGAGGCGGATGTCGAAGCGGATGCGTCCGGTGACCAGGTCCTCCGCCTCTTCGTCGGCGGTGAGCAGGTCGACGAGCAGGGCGCCCAACCCGGCACGGACGAGCACATCGGCAACCGCCTTGTTGCGCGGACTCAGCCGCCCGCTGCCGCTGCCGTGCGCGAACACGACGACGCCGCGGGCAGACGGCGGCAGGATGAGGATCGCGCGGAGCGCCACATCGCCGGCGCGGATACTGAGGTCCTGCTGCTCCGGCGCTGCCGTGGCACGCTCCATACCCATGGGGTTAGGGCGCTGCCTGCCCGGGCCAAGGCGCTTGGCCGACATCCCTGCCGGCCTACTGCCTAAGGCGGGCGGGCGCGCGCCGTGTTCATGGAGGCGAAGCCCACACCTGAGGCCACGCGGCCCCGCAGCATCGACAGACCCGGCCGTCCGTTCGTCGCCCAAGAGGCGATCGGCCGGGCGCAAAGCTCGATCTACCTGGTGGTCGCGATCCTGCTCGTGGGCGCCGCGGCCTTCACGCTCGTGGGCACGGTGATCGACGTGATCGAGGGCAGCGGGTCGCGGCCGATCGCCGACACCGGGCTGTTCATCCTCGACCGCGTGCTCCTCCTCTTCATCATCGCCGAGCTCCTCTACACGCTGCGGCTGATCGACGTCGGGGGGCGCATCCTGGTCGAGCCGTTTCTCTTCATCGGGCTGATCGCGGTCGTGCGCAAGATCCTGGTGGTCAGCGCCGAGGCGTCCGAGGGGAGCGAGCTGGGCACGACCCGGTTCCTCACAGGGGTCGGCGCACTAGCGGGGCTCGCCTTCGTGCTGGTGCTCTCGATCTTCCTCCTGCGTCGAAGCAACGTGGTCCCGCAAACCGAGGCAGGCTAGAGCCGGTCGGCGAGCGCGACCTCCAGCAGGAACGCGACCAGGGCGGCCATTCCCGCGCCGATCGCGAGGCCGCATCGGCAGCCTGCCAGCCCCCGTCCATGAGCAGGACCCCCATCGCCAGGATGCTCACGGACGAGCACCAGGCCTACGCGGCGCTGTCCAACTGCGGAAAGGGGCGGGACTTTTGCTTGACAGCACCGAAACCGTGTCCTAGCTTCCGGCGCCGGCGCCGGTGCTCCTGGCGCCGGCGGGAAGCCTCCGTGCTTGAAAGGCCCTCGGTCCCCTCCTGTTCAGCGCGAGCTACTACCGTGTCGCCGGGCGCGCCCTTGATCTTGCCGCTCTGGAGCGCGGCGGTCGCGTGCAACCAAGCAGATCACGGAGGTCAAGCCAGTGTCACGGCCCGTAACCCTGTTCACCGGACAATGGGCGGACCTTCCGCTGGAAGAGCTCGCCGCCAAGGCCCAGCAGTGGGGCTATGACGGGCTGGAGCTCGCGTGCTGGGGGGACCACTTCGACGTGGCACGGGCTCTGGCCGAGCCGGACTACGCCGACGGCCAGCGGGAGCTGCTCGACCGGTACGGCCTGGAGTGCCATGCGATCAGCACCCACCTGGTCGGCCAGGCGGTGTGCGACCCGATCGACGACCGCCACCGCGCGATCCTGCCGGAGCGCGTGTGGGGCGACGGCGACCCGGAGGGCGTCCGCCGACGCGCGGCCGAGGAGGTCGCCGATGCGGCCCGCGCGGCTGCGCGCTTCGGCGTCCAGCAGGTGAACGGCTTCACCGGCTCGAGCATCTGGCACCTGATCTACTCGTTCCCGCCCAGCGACCCGGCGCAGATCGGCGCGGGCTACCGGGACTTCGCGCAGCGCTGGGGCCCGATCATGGAGACGTTCCAGGCGGAGGGCGTCCGTTTCGGGCTCGAGGTGCACCCGACCGAGATCGCCTACGACTTCGTCACGACCCGGCTCGCGCTGGAGGCGATCGGCCGTCACCCGGCCTTCGGGATCAACTTCGACCCCAGCCACCTGGTGCACCAGTTCCTCGATCCGGAGCCGTTCATCGAGGAGTTCGCCGACCGCATCTACCACGTCCACGTCAAGGACGTGCGCCGCCGGCTGGACGGGCGCCGCAGCATCCTCGGATCGCACCTGGACTTCGGTTCGGCCGAGCGTGGCTGGGACTTCGTCTCGCCTGGCCGCGGCGACGTGGACTTCGAGGCGATGGTGCGGGCGCTCAACCGAATCGGCTACGCCGGTCCGCTGTCGGTCGAGTGGGAGGACGCGGGCATGGATCGCGAGGTGGGGGCCGCCGAGGCGGTCGGCTTCGTCGCCACCGTCAACTTCCCGCCGTCCGACGTCGCATTCGACGCCGCCTTCTCGGAGGGAAGCTGATGCGCCCACTGTGCTGCCCCGCCCCTCATCACTTCGGGTTGCCGATGGCCCCGATGCGAAGTCCCAGCCACGGGTACGTCACCGTGAACAGCGCGTTGTCCTGGGGCTGGAGCCCGACGGCGGAGAGCCACAGCTGGTAGGCCGGAGCGTTCGCGATGCCGCCGTGCAGTCGTCGCCACACGCGCCCCTTGTCCGTGCCCAGTGGCGACGGACTGATCGTGTCGGTCCACTCGACCACGTTGCCGCCCTGGTCGAGCGTGCCCCATGGCGAGGTGGTCTGCGCCTGACCGACCGTGCTGAGCGAGCCCTGGTAGGCCTTCGCGTAGTTGGTGGGATCCATCCCGAACGGGTTGACGTTCGTGCAGTCGCTGGCCGGCTGTACGCCGGCCGGGCACCACGTCGGGGCCGTCAGGTTGGCGGCGTGATACGTCGCGAGCGGCTGGGTCGCGGCGTTGGTCACGTCGCCGGTCGAGGCTCCGAGCGTCGTCGGGCTGGGGGCTGTCGCGGTGCCATCGCCGAACACCCCGGCGTTGGTCGGGTACTTCCAGTACGACATGGTGCCGCCCCCGCTGGGGTCGTAGTAGGCCGCCTTGGTCCACTCGTCCTGGCTGGGGAGGACGAAGCCGGCCTTCTTGGTCCGAGTGGCCTTGTGGCGGCGCATGTCGTACATCCCCCGCTCGGTCTTGCGCGAGAGCAGGACCCGGCGCGTGACCGTCGGAACGCCGCCCGCGCTGCCGGGGCGCCTGGACAGCACGCGGCCGTTGTCGAGCGAGTTCACGAAGCGTGCGGCGCGCAGGAAGTTGGCGAAGCCGTAGGGCTTGTCCCTCCACGCGGGGTAGGCGACGGAGTAGTGGCGGCCGCGTGTGGCACGCGCCGACATGTTGATCTGACCGAACCTCGGCCAGGCCGACGAGCTCTCGGTCGGGTCGTAGAGGCGGTGGGGATCGCGCCCGCTCGGATCGGCGGTGTTCAGAAACGCGACCCACTGCCCGACGGTGATCTCCAGCCGGCCGATGGCGTACCGGTAGTCGACGCCTCCAAGCGTCTGACACGTTGCCTTCGTCTGGGGCGCGTCAGCGCATGACTGGTAGATCGCGTCGGTGAAGGGGACGACTGCCACGGAGGGGTTCGAGGCAGCGCCAACGTCGACGGTGGTCAGGCTCACGACGGCCCGCCGGTCCGCGGCATTGGCCGCGGATGGTGCGATCAGGGGGATGACGGCCGCCGCAAGCGCAACGAGCGCAAGCGGAACAACCGAGGATGCTGCCGGGTGAGTCGAGTTTTTGGGCACACCCGTCCCGTCGACGGGCTTGCAGCAGACCTTGATGCATCGACCGCCCAGCGGACGTTAGGGGCTTTCGCCGCCGCTCGGCTCGGTGGGGCGTCGCTCGACCTTGTGCATCCGCCAGCTCCCGCACACGGGGCACCGCATCCCCATGCGCTTGCCGCGCGACCACGCCTTGTAGCGGATGCCGCCCAGCTCCCAGATGCTGCGCACGTGTCCGCACTTGGGACAGATCACCTTCCACTCGCGCGACTCGCGCTCCATGTCGCCGGCGCGGCGCGGCGCCCGCCCCGTGATCACGCGCTGGATCCAGCTCATCGGGCGCCGGCTCGCTTGCGTGCCGGCTTGAGCGTCGCGGTGACGGTGCGGGTGTTGCCGGCCGGGTCTCGTACCTTGGCTTGGAAGCGCAGGACGAGCCTGCCCCTGCGCAGCAGCATCCCACGCAGCTGCTTCGGCAGTCTCAGGGCGACGGTCCGCTTCGCGCCGGCGCCGACCCTGAAGGCCTTCGCCCCCAGCTTGATCCGCTTCCTCCTGGCCGAGAGCGAGCCGCGGATCGCGAAGACGTTCCGGTTGCCGACCCTGACCTTGACCGGCCCCTTGGCGGGGATCCGCTTCGCCGCGAGCCTCAGCGAGACCAGCGTGCGGGCGCCGAAGGCGACGACCTTGTCGAAGGTCGCGCTGACCTCGGTGTCCGCGCCGAGCGTCAACTGACACGGCCCGCGACCCGAGCAGCCGCCACCCGACCACCCGGCGAACCGCGATCCCCGCGCGGGGGCCGCGGCGAGTGTGAGCCTCGTTCCAAAGTCGAAGAGACCCGAGCAGGCCGTGCCGCAGTCGATCGCCGACGGCGTGGACTTCACCGTCCCCGAGCCGGTCCCGGACTTTGCGACGTTGAGCGCGAAGGGGTCCCCGAACAGCCTGAAGACCATCGCGGTCCATGGGGCGGCGGTGCCGGAGTAGGCGGCGGCGACGATCTTGCGGTCGGGCCCGATCGCCACCGCGGACGCGATGTCCTGAAGGTCGCGGTCGATTGTGACGGCGCCGGCCGTGCCAAAGCTCCCGTCGAGCGCTCCGTTGACCGGACCCGGCCCACCATCGGCGAGCAAGCGGTACACGGCCGCGTCCGAGCCTGTGCCGAAGCTTGCGCCGGCCAGGAGGATCTTGCCGTCGGGCTGCAGCGCCAGCGCAGTGCTGACGTCGTTCCCGGGGCTATCCACCAGGGCGCTCCCGTTCGCGTCGAAGCTGGGGTCGAGCGCCCCGTTCAGCGGCCCGGGCCCCGCGTCAGGCATCAGTCGAAGCACGACGGCGCTCCCGCCACCCGCCCCGATGGTCGTGTACCCGGCGACGACGACCTTGCCGTCGGGCCGAAGCGCAATCCCGGAGACGGACTCGTCGCCGCCCACGTCGATCCGGGCCAGGCCGTCGGTGTCGAAGCTGGGGTCGAGCGCCCCGTTGACCGTGCCGGGCCCACCGTTCGCGAGCAGGCGGAGGACCGCGACGTCGCGGGACGGCGCGATCCCGATCCGGCTGGCGACGAGGATTCGGCCGTCGGGCTGCAAGGCGATCTCCCCCGCGTCCATGCCCAGGCCGACGTTGAGCTCGGCGGACCCGTCGGCGGCGAAGCTGGTGTCCAGGCCCCCGTTCTCCGGACCGTTCCCGCCGTTCGCCAGCAGGCGCCACACGATCGGCATGCCGCTGGAGTTGCCGCCGCCGACGACGATCTTGCCGTCGGGCTGCAGCGCAAGGGCGAAAGCGGCCTCGTTGCCGCCAGCGTTCATGACCGCGATGCCATTGAGGTCGAACGTCGTGTCGAGCGAGCCGTCGGGGTTCAGGCGGAAGACGACTGCGTCCTGCTCGGCACCGGTGGAATCTCCGGCGACGAGGATCTTCCCGTCGGGCTGCAGCGCCACCGCCGACAGGTTGTCCTCGCCGCCCGTGTCGAGCGTGACCTTGCCGTCACCGTCGAACGTCGGGTCCAGCGTGCCATCGGCGTTGAGTCGGATCACGGTGCCGTCCGGCCCGAGGTCTCCGGTGATCACGACCTTGCCGTCGGGCTGCACCGCCATGAACGGCGCGCTGTCGACGGTCGCCGCCGGCAGCGTGAACGTGCCGCCGATACCGAACGCCGGATCGAACGCGCCGGCCGCCGCGCGTGCCTGCTCGGACCCGGTGCCGACTGCCGCGATCGCGCCCAGCGCGACCGCGGCGGCACGCACGGCGCGCGCGGCGACGATCATCCTTGCCCCTTGATGTGGTCGATGACGTGGTTGAACTCGTCCGTGGGCGAGAAGTCCACGTACTCGGAGTCCTCGAGCGCCTCGGGGGCGTGCCCGGGCGCCCAGTAGAAGGCCTGGCCGGCCTCGTAGACCTCCGCGCCATTGCGGGTGTGCATCTTCACGCGGCCCTTGAGCAGGTAGCCCCAGTGCGGGCACTGGCAGAGGTCGTCCGGCAGTCCGACGACGGCGGGCCTCAGGTCGGCGCCCTTGGGCACGCGCACGAAGCCCGCGCTCATGCCGCCGCCCAGCTCCTGCAGCCGGATCTCGACGCCGTCCCCCTCGATCACGACTGGTGCATCCGCCTGCGTTGTCGCCTTCATGGTTCTCCTCGAGTCGATGACGCCAGTCACGATGTCGAGGCGGCGTTCCCGAAACGTTCCTGGGTCTTGGCGCGGTCGAAGGCATCCGCCAGCTCGCTCCCGCCCGCCGCCGCGTTGGCCTCGAGCTTGATCGGAACTCCTCAAACGGTGAGCGTGATCGTCTTGCCCAGCAGGAGGCGCTTGACCTCGATCGAGTCGACGTCGCCAATCGGCACGGCGCTGAGCAGCTCCTTCACCTTGCCGCCGACGCCAAGCCCTATCGGCGCTCCGATCTGCAGGGTGAGCAGGCGCCGCTGCGTGAGCGCGAGCGCCATCGCCGAGGCGAGCCGCAGGCCGGCCCCCTCCGCAGCCTGCCCGACGCGCCGCTTCTGAGCGGATCCCAGGGGCCTGGCGCCCGCCGCATGCTGGGTGTGTCCGCGTGGAGCAGCCACGACACTGCTCTTGTCGTGAACTCATGCGCCCAACGATCCAGGGCGAGCGTTCCGGAAACGTTCTTGGCGCTATCCGGCCCGGCGCCGCCGGCGGCCCACGAGCCTCATCACCGCGTAGATCAGCGCGAACGCCAGCACGACGCCGGCAACCGTCAGCAGCGTCTGGGCCCGCAACGGGAAGCTGCCGCAGCCCTCGCAGGGCGGGATGGGATTGCCGCCCGCCCGACCCCCGTCCGTGGCGAACACGAGAAGCCAAAGGGCAGCCATCGCCTCCTAATGTAAGTTGCCTTCCGGAAGGCGGGAGCGAATGGCCTCTGAAGCGCAGGGTGGCGGGGTCCGCATCGAGTTGCTCGGCGGGTTTCGTGTGGTGCTGGGCCACGACGCGGTCGCGGCCGATGCGTGGCCGGGTCGTCGCGCCGCCGAGCTCGTGCAGCTGCTCGCGCTCGCCGACGGGCATCGCCTGACGCGCGACCAGGTGATCGACGCGCTGTGGCCGCGCCTGGACGTCGATGCCGGCGCCGCGAACCTGCGCAAGGCCGCCCACCACGCGAGGCAGGCACTCGCAAGCCCGGACGCGGTCGTGCTCCGCGGCGGCCAGGTCGCCCTGTTCCCATCCCGGCCGGTCGACACCGATGCCGGCCACTTCGAGGCTCAGGCCCGTGCCGCCCTGGCCGGCGGCGGCGCGGCGGCCTGTGCCGACGCCGCCTCGGCCTACACCGCCGATCTGCTCCCGGAGGCTCTGTACGAGGACTGGACCCAGACGCCGCGGGAGCGACTGCGGTCGTTGTGTGTCGACTTGCTGCGACGCGCCGGGCAGTGGGAGCGGCTCGTGGGAATCGAGCCGACCGACGAGCCGGCCTGCCGCGAGCTGATGCGGCAGGAGCTGGAGGCCGGCAGCCGGCCCGCCGCGATCCGCTGGTACGGGCGGCTGCGCACCGCCCTGCGCAGCGAGCTCGGCCTCGGGCCGAGCGACGAGACGCAGGCCATCTACGACGAGTGCGTCGCGGGGCTGGGGATCAGCGATCCCGCCTTCGTCGGCCGCCAGCTCGAGCTGGCGGAGGCGACGGCCCTGCTGCGGTCCGAGCGGGTCGGCGAACTGCGAGTGCTTGCCGTGCGGGGGCCGGGCGGGATCGGCAAGTCGGCCTTCTGCCGCGAGTTGGCGCGGGTGGCACGGGACGAGCAGTGGACGGTGATCACCGTCGCGGCCACCGAGGCGGGCGGCCCGTACGCCCCCCTGGCCGGCGTGGCCGAGCAGCTCCAAGCTCGTGACCAGGCGCTGCTGGAAGCGCTCGGCGCCCGGGGCCGCGCGGTGCTGGCGGAGCTCACCTCGCCGGACGCGCGCCAGGAGCAGCCGCTCACTCGCCACCAGGTGATCGGTGCGCTGCGGCGCCTGCTGATGGCCGCCGGCGATGGCGACCCGGTGGCGCTGATCGTCGACGACGCGCACCTCGCCGACGAGGCCACGATCGACGTGCTCCAGCACCTCGGCTCCGCCTCGGGGAGCCCGCTCCTGGCCGTGCTCGCATACCGCCCCGAGCCGGCACCCGACGCCCTGACCCGAGGCGTGGCACGGCTGGCGCTGGGTGGCAGGGCCGCGGAGATCGACCTCGAGCCCCTCGATCGCGAGGATGCGGCCGCGCTCGTGGCGGCGGGCGCGCCGATGCCGCGGGGTGAGGAGGTCGTTGAACGGATCGTCGACCTCGCGGAGGGCAATCCGTTCCTGACGCTCGAGCTCGCCCGCAGCGCCGTCGCGGGTGTCCCGGCGCTCGTCGCGACGGCTCGGGATGCCATCGCGGCCAGGTTCCTCGATCTCGACGAGGCCACGGTGGCGACGCTGCGGCGGCTGGCGCTGGCGGGCGACGATCTCGATCCCAACGACGTCGTGGCGCTGACCGGCGCGTCCGAGGCCGAGGCCTTCGCGCTGCTCGACGTCGCGCTCGACGCCGGCGTCCTGGTCGTCTCCGGGGGGCACTACCGGTTCCGGCACGAGCTGGTGCGCCAGGCGCTGGTCGAGCAGCTCGCGCCGCACCAGAGGCTGGCGGTCCACCGCGACACGGCGCGGCGGCTCGCGGATGCCGACGGGGCACCGGGACCGATCGCCCGGCACTGGCTCGCCGGCGGCCGGCCCGACGAGGCCCGCGACTGGCTCCTCGCCGCCGCGCGACAGGCGGTGAAGCTCGGGGCGTTCGCCGACGCGCTAGTTCACCTCGAATCCCTACTCGATCACGAGCCGGAACACAACGAGGCGCTCTGCGTGCGAGCGGAAGCGCTCGACGCGGTCGGGGACAACGACGCGCCGGCGGCATACGCCGCCGCGGCACGCATCGTCGGCGAACCGGCGTCGCACGAGCTCAGGGCGAAGCAGGCCCTCGCCCAGGTCAAGCGCGGCGATCCGCCGGGTGCCCTCAAGGTGCTCGAAGGCGTCGAGCCCGAGACGCTTGACGGACGCCTGGCCCACGCGCTCGCGCTCTGCGGAGCCGCGGCGCTCGGGTTCGCCGATCCGGAGCTGGGGGCGGCAAAGGTCGCCGAGGCCCGCCAATTGGCCCTGCAGTCGGGCGACCCCGCCGCCGTCGTCGTGGCCTCGTGGGCCCGGGCGGCCGCCGAGCACGCCCGCGGGGAGCTGCGCGGCAGCGTGCGCGCCGACCTGCACGAGACACACGCGCTGCCGAAGCTCGCCGTCAGCGTCTTCGACGGTCAGCTCTGCATCACGCAGAGGCTCCTCTACGGCGCGCGGCCCTACCCCGACGTGATCGCGTTCGCCGACTCCCTGGAGGCGGAGGCCGAGCGGCTCGGGGCGGCGCGCGGCCGGGCGTTCGCGGTCACGATCCGGGGCGAGGCCAAGCTGCTCGCCGGGCAGCTCGACGACGCCGACGAGGACCTCGCCGCCGGGGTGGCGCTGCACCGCGAGATTGGAGCCGGGACGGGCGAGTCCTTCGGGCTGCAGCGGCGGGCCGAGGTCGCGCTCCACCGCGGCCGCCATGCGGAAGCCGGCGCGCTGCTCGACGAGGCGCTCGCGGTCGCCCGCGAGTCCGATGTCGGCTTCCATCTGCTCGACCGCATCTACGGAACGCGGGTTGCCGCAGCCCCCGACGCGGCCTCCGGCCTCGCCGCGCTCGAGGAGGCAGAGGCCGCCGTGCGGGGGCCCGTGGAGACCTGCCCCGGCTGCCGGATCACGCTCGCCGTCCCGGCCGCGATCGCGGCCGCGCGCGCGGGAGACCTCGAGCGGGCGGCGGAATGGGAACAGGCGTCGGAGTACCTCGCGACGGTGGTGATGCGCCTGCCCGCCTGGTACGCGGCACTCGACGAGGTCAAGGGCCACCGCGCCCAGGCCACCGGCGACACCGCCGCCGCAGGCGAACACTTCCGTACTGCCGCCGCGGGGTTCGGCGCGGCGGGCCAGCCGCTCGACGAGGCGCGGTGCAGGGCGCTGGCGGCGGGCTCTCAGCGCTGAACAGTCGCGGTAGTGTGCGGCTCGATGGGGAAGGTCGTCGCGTTTCGTGTCGACTTCGCGGGATCACCGAGCCGCTCGCGAACCCTTGACGAGCGTCTGTTCATGCGCTTTCCCGTCGTGTACCGGCGGCTTTCAGCGCTCGTGATGCGGCTGCAGCCGCGCTCGCGGTTGAGGCAGGCGCTGCTGGGGCGCTCGGTCGCCTCCTCGTTTCCAGCGTTCAACCGGGGAGACTTCGAGCGGGTTCTCGTGGCGTTCGCCAGCGACATCGAGTACGTCGCTCCGGCGGGAATCCAAGCCCTCGGCATGCCCGGAACGATCCGCGGGCGCGACGCCCTGGGCAGGGCCTACGCGGATACGTTCGAGGACTGGGGACGGTGGGACATGGCGCCCGCCTGGGTCCTCGACCTGGGGAACGTGCTCGTCGTGTTGACCGCCATCAGCCTCCGGGGTCGGGGAAGCGGCGTGGAGCTCGAGTCGGAATGGGCATCGTTGTACGAGATGCACGGCGGGCTCGTCGGGCGCCAGCAGGACTTCCTCAGCTGGGAAGAGGCGCTCAGAGCGGCCAAGGTTGACCAGAACGAGCTCCCGGCGACCCTGCGGACCGTCGCTCGAACGCGGAGTCCACTCGATGTCGAAATCGGCGCGCCTCGTTCGTCGCACAGGTAAACGCGAGCTGCCCGAATGCAGCTCGAGCCGATCCACGCTCTCGATACCGGCACGGCAGCTCACCTTCGGTACCGAGTGGTTCGATAGCTTGGCGCGATGAAAAATGGGTCAGCCATGGGTGAGCAGGTGGCGGGAGGGTCACTCGCGGCTGAGCATCTGACGGCGAGCGGCAGCCAGCGACGCCTCCAGGACATCGTGGACGAGGCCGGACTGGTGTTGGGACGCCCTGTCGCGATCGACGATCGTCAGCTGCGCCTGCTCGCGTACACCGAACACCAACGCGACGAAGTGGATGAGGTCCGCTTGGCCTCGGTCCTGCGGCAGCCGTTCCAGCGCGAGGTCATTCAATGGTTTCGCGACCACGGGGTGGGGACGAGCAGCGGGCCGGTCGCCGTCTCCGGGAGCGAGGAGCTCGGCCTTCTGCCGCGCGTGTGCATTCCCATCAACTGCTACGAGCACCTGTTGGGCCATATGTGGCTCATCGATGCGGATGGAACTCTCACCACCGACGACATCGAGCGGGCAGCTGCCTTCGGCCGCGAGGCCGCGATCGTCCTATACCGAGAGCTTCTCCTGCGCGATCTCGACAGAGCGGCCGAGCGAGAGTTCCTCCGGGACGTCCTATCCCAGGATGCGGAGGTACGAGAGCACGCTCTCGCCCAGGCCGGTCAACTCGGCCTGATAACTCCGGACGGCCCCTTCGCCGTCCTGGCTCTGCGCATCACCGACCCGTCCGCGACGATCTCGCCGGAGGCAAAGCAGCTCGCCCTCGACACGGCGCTTGCGCGCATCCGCCGCCAGCTGGCGCCGAAGCATGGCCTGCACCTGCTGCGCCCAGGACACGCGCTGCTCCTCGTCTCCCTTGCAGAGCCAAAGCTGCGGTCGCAAGGAATCAGGTCCTTTGCCGAGCTGCTTCAGAGCGAGCTCCAGGGCGGCATCGTCTCGGTTGGCGGCATCGCCAAGAGCCTGGGGGAAACGGTGGTCTCGTATCGCCAGGCCGTTCGCGCGCTCGACGTCGCCGAAGCCGTCTCGAGCTTTGGCCACGTCGTCGAATGGGACGACCTGGGCATCTACCGGCTGCTGGTGAGCCTGCCCCTCGATCAGCTCGGCGCAACGGAGCTTCATGCCGGCTTGCAGTCACTCATCGACGACCCGCGTCATCACTCTCTCGTTGCGACGCTCGAGTCCTTCCTCGACAACGCCGGGGACGTCCAGGCCACGGCGGCCGCGCTCTATGTGCATCGCACGAGCCTGTGGCATCGGCTCCGTCGCATAGAGAAGCTGGCCGGCGTGAACCTCAGCCGGGGGGAGGACCGCCTCATGCTGCACCTGGGCCTCAAGCTCGCCCGCCTGCGAGGCGAGGGGTGGCGTGCGTCGGAGCAGCCCGGTGCCCTCGATGTCGAGGGCACCGGGCGAGCTTCCCGCTAGTTCAGGTATCCCATTCGCCGGCGAAGTCGGCGGGGAACTCCTCCAGGTTGTCCTCGTTGAACGTCAGCGGGAATCCGGCCTCTTCCACCGGATTCACGCCGACGCTGACCTCCTCGCCGCGGGCCGCGCGGATCGCCAGGTCAGCGGCGACACGACCGGTCTCGAGCGGCGCGTAGGTCACCGTCCCGTACCAACGGCCGTCCCGGACGGCCTTGACGCCGTACTTCGACGACCCCTCGCCGGTGATCTTGATCTCGTCAAGGCGACCGATGTCCTTCAGGGCGAGCTCGGCGCCCCTCGCCATCTGATCCCCGGCCGTTGCGATCACGTTCACGTCGGGATGCGCCTGAAGCAGATCCTGCGCGATCTTGTAGCCCTCCTCGGTGAGGTAGGCGCCACCGTCCAGGAACGTGACGAGCTCGATGTTGTCGTGCTTGGCCACCAGCCCTTCGCGGACCTTGCGCTCGTACACCTCGAACGGCAGCTTGGCGTCCCCTGCGATCCAACCGACCTTGCACGGATCGACGTCCTTGCACGCACCGATGATCAGCTCTGCTTGACCCGTCCCGATGTTCTCGATCGTCTGAAGGACGCTTCCGACCTGGCCCTCGACCTGCGGATCGACCGTGACGAAGCTGTCCCCAAACTGGCTGTTGACGTTCACGAGCGCGATGTCCGCAGCCACGGCCGCCTCAGCCTGCGGGACGAGGCCCACTGCATCGAGGGGGACCACGATCATGCCGTCGTACCTGCCCGATGCGATGGCGTCCTGCATCACGGAGAACTGCTTCGTCGGATCGAACCCCGTATCCAGCCGATCGATCTCGACCGCGCCATCCGCCTGCGCGATCTCGTCGACGCCGTCATAGATCGACTTGAACACGCTGTTCGCCTGCGCTGCCACGTATGCCAGCCGGACCTTCTTCTTGGAGTCGCCCGCCGGCGCGTCGGCCGACGGGGTGCTTTCGGAGGCATCGTCGTCCCCTCCGCCCCCGCACGCCGCCAGCGCGACCATCGCCACCAACATGACACACGACACAGACACCCATTTACGCAGGTTCACCAGGTTCGTCTCCTATCTCGTACTATTTTCACCGTTATTCAGCTGGCTGTCGTTCGCGCACGTGACCACACATCGAGACTGACCGCGGCGAGGATGATCGCCCCCAACAGAATCGACTGGTACACCGTGCTGATTCCGAGCAGGTTGAACCCATTTCGGATCATCGCGAGCAAGAGCACGCCGACTGCGGTGCGCCAGATTGCGCCTTCACCACCGGACACGGACGTCCCACCGACGATCACCGCCGAGTAGACGTCGAACAGAAAGTTGAAGCCCCCCGCATCCGCTTGCCCGGTAGAGACACGGGAGGCCGCGATCACGCCGGCCACGGCGGCGGTGAGTCCGGCGACCGCGTAGGCCGTTCCCTGCACGAGGCCGACCCGAATGCCCGACAAGCGGGCCGCCTCGGGGTTTCCGCCTACCGCGTAGACATAGCGGCCGAACCTCGATCGGTGCAGGACCACGCCGGTGACGACCATGGATGCCACGAGCATCCAGATCGAGTACCTCAGGCCCAGAAGCTGCCCACGGCCCAGAACGTCGAAGCCGCCCTTGTCGACGGTGATCAGAAAGCCCGCGCTGATGGCGAGCGATATGCCGCCAACCATCGTGCCGGTGGCGAGGGTCGCTATGAAGGGGTTGATCCGGCCACGGGTCACGAGAGCCCCGTTGATCCCACCGACGACCAACCCCGCGACGCAGCCGAGCAGCAGGCCCGGCGCCACGCCCAGCGTCAGTGCGAGCTTGGCGGCCACGACCCCACCCAGTGCGCAGATCGCACCAATGGAGAGATCGAACCCGCTGACGATCAGAACCAGCGTGATGCCGCAGGCCGCGATCCCGACTCCGGACCACTGATCCAGGATGTTCAGCAGGTTGGTCTTCGTGAAGAAGGCGTCCGACGCGAAGCAAAGCGCGACGAACAGCACGATGCAGCTCAGCACGATGCCGTAGTCGCGCAGCGCCGCCATGCCCGCCTTCTTTGGCGACAGGGGAAGGCGAGGCCTGCGCTGCATCAACTCGACAGCGCTCATCTGGCGGCCTTCGTGCCGAACGCCGCGCTCATCACTTCTGCATCCGCGACGTCACCCGGAAACTCGGCCACCAAGCGGCCGTTTCGCATCACCGCGACGCGGTGCGCCAGCCCGAGTACCTCTTCCAGGTCCGACGAGATCAGCATTATCGCCAGTCCCTGCGCTGCCAGATCTACGAGGATCTTGTAGATGCTCTCCTTCGCACCCACGTCGACGCCACGAGTCGGCTCGTCCGCGATGAGCACCGTCGGGGGCTGAAACAGCGCCTTGGCGAAGACGACCTTCTGTTGGTTGCCGCCCGAGAGAGTCGAAACGGGCGCGCCCCTCGTCTCGCCGCGCACGTCCAGCCTCGACAGCACGTCGGTTGCGCGCGAACGCTCGCGTGACAGCGAGATCAGCGGGCCCGAGCTGAGGCCCCGAAGGTAGGCCAGCGTGACGTTCTCGACACTCGACCGCCCCATCACCAGGCCCTGGTCCTTGCGTGACTCCGGGATCATCCGGATGCCCAGGTTCATGGCGTGGCGCGCGTGCCGGATCTGCGCCGGTTGCCCGTTCACCGAGACAGTCCCCGCATCCGCCCGGTCGAGGCCGAAGATGAGCCGCGCGAGCTCCGAGCGGCCGGATCCGATCAGGCCCGCCAATCCGAGGATCTCTCCCGCGCGAATGGTCAGAGAGCCGTCCTGGACGGCGCGTCCGCGCGCAAGCGCCCGGCACTCGAGCACCGCCGGTGCCGTCTCCGCGGGCGGTCGCTTGGGCGGAAACGTGCTCGCCAGAGGCCGGCCGAGCATCGCTCGGACGAGGCTCTCCTGCGACTCTCGATGCGCCGGGGCGGTCCGGACGAGCTTCCCGTCCTTCAGCACCGTGACCGTGTCCGCGATATCGAGAACTTCCTGCAGGAAGTGCGAGACGTAGACAACTGACGCACCTCCGTCGCGGAGGCGCCGGACGGTGGCCAGAAGCGTCTGGGCTTCGTCGGTCGTCAGCGAAGCGGTCGGCTCGTCCATGATGATGAAGGACGCATTCCGGGCGAGCGCGCGGAGGATCTCCACCTTCTGCTGGTCGGCAAGCCTCAGATCGCGGACCTGCTCGGCCGGATCGAGGTCGAAGCCAACGCGATCGCAGAGCGCTGCAAAGCGGGTGTGAAGCTGGCCGGCGTCGACAAAGCCGCGCCGGGTCGGCTCGGTTCCCAAGAACACGTTCTCGATGACCGACCGCGCGGGCACGAGCGAGATCTCCTGCGCGATGATGGTGATCCCGTCTGCCAGGGCATCCCGCGGGGAGCGATACTGGACGACTCCCCCGTCGACCAGCAGGTCGCCGGAGTCCGGCCGGATCACGCCGCCGGTGATCTTCATCAGGGTCGACTTCCCCGCGCCGTTCTCACCGACGAGCCCGTGGACGGAGCCGGGGCCGACTTCCACCGAAACGTCCTCTAGAGCGGAGACGCCGTGAAAGCGCTTGCTGATCGCCCGGAGCTCAACTCGCGGCGATTTCCTGCCCAGACCCGGACTTGACGACGTACGGCTTCCGCTCAGCCCCCTGAACACCGGCCGAGCGTACTGTTGCCCCACGCCGCGCAGATTGGACGGCTGATGCGCGTTCCGGTCGGTCGCCGCAACATTCGTAGGGTTACGCGGCGGGAGATCGGCGGCGCTCGCGAACGACCGATCCGCAGGGCGCCTCCCCGAGCTCAGCGGGAAGGGCCGTGCGGCCTGCCGGCTGAGGTGTTCTCAGCCCTTCACAGGCGCCCTCAGCAGATGGGGGCCTCGTCGAGATTGGCTCTCGTGTTGTTGCCTTCGTTGGACTCCGGGACCACGTTGCTGGAGTCGGCGACGGCAGCCCAGGTGCCCTGACACGGGCCGCTCGTGTAGGTCATGGTCGCCGACGCGCCCACAGCCAATCCCGCGAACGGCACCGAAGCCCGCACCGCCGCCCCGTTGTAGACGGTGACGGTAAACGGCCCAGCGGCCGCGGTGCCCTGGTTCTTGACCGTGACATCGCCAAAGGTCAGCCTGGTGACGATGAGATCGGCGTCGCCCGCCGGCCCTGGTGGGGGCTGCGGCGGCGGGGTGTTGTCAGGGGGCGGAACCGGCGGCGGAGGCGGGTCCACGTCGAACGTGGAGAGGCGGTATGTCGCCCGCGCCTTGTCGCCGTTGTCCATCGCGAGCCGGCCGCTAAGCCGCGCGCCGCCCGTCACCTGCTGCCTCACGGCCGTGCCGAGCCGGTACGCGATCGGCAGCGAGGTGTGGCGGTCGAACAGGTTGAGGTCGCCGGTGTCCTGGGGGCCGAAGTCGTCCTCGCGCAGCTGGAGCCAGATCGGGATGACGTCAGCGGTGCGGTGGTCCCGAGCCAGGCCGGAGGCGGTCCATACGCGGCGGGAGTTCTCGAGCCAGCGGTCGATGCTCCGGTCGCGCACCAGTGTCCGACCGTTGACCGTCAGGGTCACGCCGTGCAGGAACCAGCCGCCGG
>JAXDII010000006.1:0-7587 GCA_034664085.1 Thermoleophilaceae bacterium | reverse complement strand
CGCTGCGCAAGGCGAACACCACCTTCGTGAACCTGCGGGCCGCGCTCGAGGACGTGGACCAGCTCGTGCGCGAGTCCAAGCCCAACACCAAGGAGCTGGACACCTTCTTCGCGCGCCTGCGGCCGCTCGTGGCTGAGGCCCGCCCGACGGTCCGCAACCTGCGCAAGCTCGTCCGGTCGCCCGGCAAGAACAACGATCTGATCGAGCTGACGTCGAAGCTGCCGCGGCTCGAGCGGCTGACGTCGACCACCTTCCCGCGCGCGATTCGCACGTTCGACCGCTCGCAGCAGTTCGTGGACACGCTGCGCTCGTACACGCCCGACCTGGTCGGCGCGCTCACCAAGCTCGGCCAGGCGGCTTCCTCGTACGACGCGAACGGCCATTACGCGCGCGTCCAGCCGATCTTCAGCCCGTTCACCTTCAACGAGTCGAACAACACGCTGAGCAGGAAGCCCGACGCTCAGCGCCTCGACGAGTTCCAGCTGCACCAGACCCGCCGCTGCCCCGGAGGTTCGGTGCAGGCCCCGCCGGACGGCTCCGCGCCCTTTGTGGTCGATGGCTGCAACCCGGCCTCGAACCCCGACTCGGATACGAGCGACTGATGCGCCGCCTGCTCACGGCCCTGGTGCTCTTCGCCGCGCTGCCGGTGGTGGTGCTGGTCGGCCTCGGCGCCGATGGCGGCGGCTCCGGCTACGAGGTTCGCGCGATCTTCGACAACGTCGCCTCCGCCGTGCCGGGCGAGGACGTGAAGGTGGCCGGCGCAAAGATCGGCGTGATCGAGTCGATGGATGTGACCGACGACAAGAAGGCGGCGGTCGTCCTGCGCCTCGACGACGATCGGTTCACGCCCTTCCGCAAGGACGCGAAGTGCTCCGTGCGCCCCCAGTCGCTGATCGGCGAGAAGTTCGTGGAGTGCGACCCGGGCACCGGCGGCCAGCCGGAGCTCGAGGAGATCGCCGAGGGGGATGGCAAGGGCCAGCACCTGCTTCCGATCGCGCGCACCAGCTCGCCGGTGGATCTCGATCTGATCAACAACATCCTGCGCCGCCCCTATGCGGAGCGCTTCTCCATCCTGCTGTCGGAGTTCGGCACCGGGCTCGCGGGCCGGGGCAAGGAGCTGAACGAGGTGATCAGCCGGGCGAACCCCGCCCTCAAGGAGACAGACCGTGTGCTGGCAGTGCTCGCCGATCAGAATCGGGTGCTGGCGAACCTGGCGCGCGACTCCGATGCCGCGCTCGGCCCGCTCGCGCGCGAGAAGAAGGCCGTCTCCAGCTTCATCGTGCAGGCCAACCGGACCGGTGAGGCCACCGCGGAGCGGCGGGCCGACATCGAGCGCGGCATCGCACGCCTGCCGCGCTTCCTGCGCGAGCTCAAGCCGCTCATGGCGGATCTGGGCGACTTCGCGGGCCAGGCCGCACCGGTGGCGCGCGATCTGAACAAGTCCGGGAACGACGTGAGCCGCCTGATCCGGGCACTCGGACCCTTCTCCACTGCTTCCACGGCATCGCTCACCAGCCTCGGCGACGCCGCGGAGACCGGCCGTCCCGCCCTTATCCGAACGCGTCCCCTGATTCAGGACCTCGGGTCATTCGCCAAGCAGGGCAAGCCGCTCTCCAAGGATCTCGCCGGCCTCCTGACGAGCCTCGACAAAACCGGCGGCATCGAGCTCGCCCTGGACTTCATCTTCTACTCGACCACCTCCATCAACGGCTTCGATGACATCGGGCACTACCTGCGGGCGGCGCTCGGCGTGAACCTCTGCACCCCCTACGCGGCGACGCCCGCGCCCGGCTGCAATGCGAACTTCACTGCCACCCGTGCGACCACCGCGGCATCCACGACGCCGGACACCAAGGCCCAGATCGCCGCCCAGCCGAGCAAGACCGACGCCTCGAAGGGGAGCGTGCCTCCCACGGGCGAAGTGCTCGGCGGCATTCTCGGCACCAGCGACCAGTCGTCCGAAGGCCGCCGCAACGCGCAGCGCATCGGGCGGGAGTCGCTGAGGGGCTCGCCGGCACTCAGGGGCTCCGCGGAGCCGATGCTGGAGTACCTGCTGGGGAGCGGCGAGTGAGCCGGCGGGTGGGAGTCGGAGGTCTGGCGGCCAGCCCGGTGCTCGTGGGCGCCGTCACGCTGCTCGTCTCGATCGTCGCCGTGTTCCTCTCCTACAACGCGAACTCCGGGCTCCCGTTCGTGCCCACGTACGACGTGAGGATCCAGCTGCCAAACGCAGCGAACCTCGTGCGCGGCAACGAGGTGCGGATCGGCGGGGCGCGCGTCGGCGTGATCGACAAGATCGACGCGGTGCAGCGGGGTGACGAGGTGAACGCCATCGTGGACGCGAAGCTCGACAAGGACCTCGACCCGCTCCCGATCGACTCCACCTTCATCGTCCGGCCGCGATCGGCGCTCGGCCTTAAGTACATCGAGCTCACGCCCGGCATCAACAAGGCGGGCTTCGCCGCCGGCACCGTGATCCCGCTCTCGCAGGCCACGCCCGACCCGGTCGAGATCGACGAGGTGTTCAACATCTTCGACGCGCGGACGCGGCGCGGATCGCAGCAGTCGCTGGACGGCTTCGGCAGCGGCCTGGCCGGTCGCGGGCGCTCGCTAAACGAAGCGATCGCCGAGCTGCGTCCGCTGCTTCGCGACCTCGAGCCCGTCGCGGCGAACCTGGCCGCCCCCGAGACCCAGCTCGCGCGCTTCTTCAAGGGCCTCGGTGGCGCAGCGGCTGAGGTTGCGCCGGTGGCCGAGGAGCAGGCTGCGCTGTTCGTGAACATGGACACCACGTTCACCGCCCTGGCCGGCGTCGCACGGCCGTTCATCCAGCAGTTCATCTCCGAGAGCCCGCCGACGCTCGACACGGCGATCACAGAGTTTCCGAAGCAGCGCCCCTTCCTGCGCAACAGCGCCGGCTTCTTCCGCGAACTGCGGCCGGGCGTCGCGACGCTGCCGGTATCGGCGCCGGTGCTGGCCGACGGACTCGAGATCGGGATCCGCACCCTGCCCAGGACTCCGGCGCTCAACCGCCAGCTCGGCCGCGTGTTCGATTCGCTTGCTGAGTTCGCCGAGGATCCCCTGGTGCCGCGCGGCATCCGCCGCCTCCGCGATACGGCGCGGGCGCTGCGGCCCACGATCGCCTTCCTGGCGCCCGCCCAGACAACCTGCAACTACCTCACGCTGTTCTTCCGCAACGTGGCCAGCCACCTCTCGGAGGGCGATGCGAATGGCACGTGGCAGCGGTTCATCATCATCGCCGCGCCGACGGGCGTCAACAACGAGGGCGGTCCCTCCCGCGCGCCCAGCAACGGCCCGAACCCGAACGCGTTCTCGCACAAGAACCCGTATCCGAACACCGCCGGTCCGGGCCAGGTCAAGGAGTGCGAGGCGGGCAACGAGGACTACGTCTCGGGCCGGCAGGTCTTCGGGAACGTGCCCGGCAACCAGGGCACCGTGACGGCCGACCAGCCGAAGGCGAAGAAGTGAGACCGGGTCAGAGAGAACGGCTGAACCGGTTCCAGGTGGGCCTGCTCGCGTGCCTCGTGCTCGCGGTCGGCACGTACTTCGCCTTCGCCAAGGACATTCCGTTCACCAAGCCCTACGAGCTGAAGGCCACGTTCAATAACGCCTCGAGCCTCCAGCTCAAGTCGCCGGTGCGCATCGCGGGCGTGCAGGTGGGCCAGGTATCGAAGGTCGAGGCGGCGGCCGACGACTCCACGGCCACCGTGGTCACGATGAAGCTCAAAGACGAGGCGCTGCCGATCCATCGCAACGCGGAGTTGAAGATCCGGCCGCGGATCTTCCTCGAGGGCAACTTCTTCGTCGATCTCAAGCCGGGGACCCCCGAGTCGGGCGAGGTGGATCCGGACAGGCCGATCCCGTCGACCCAGACCAGCGCCCCGGTGCAGCTCGACCAGGTGCTCGGCACGCTGAAGTCCGACGCTCGCAAGGACCTCCAGAAGCTCCTGCAGGGGTTGGGCGAGGGCTTCGGTGGCGCTCCCAAGCCCGGCGAGGCCGCGGACGACGATCCCGACACCCGCGGGCAGACCGCAGGCCAGTCGCTCAACGACTCGCTCAAGGACTCGCCCGAGGCGCTCCGCGGCACGGCGATCGTGAACGACGCGCTGCTCGGCCAGAACCCCGGGGACCTGCGCCGGCTGATCAAGGGCACACAGAAGGTCACCGCCGCCCTCGCCAGTCGCGAGAACCAGCTCAAGGATCTGGTCTCGAACTTCAACACCACCGCCGGCGCGCTCGCCGCGGAGCAGGGGGCGCTGCGCCGCACCATCCACGTCCTGCCTGAGGTGCTCGAGCAGGCCAACCCCGCGCTCGACAAGCTGAACGCCTCCTTCCCGTCGCTGCGGGCGTTCTCGCTCGAGCTGATCCCGGGCGTCAGGGAGACCCCCGCGTCGATCACGGCCGCGCTGCCGTGGATAGCCCAGACGCGCCGGCTCGTCTCGACTCCGGAGCTGGGCGGGCTGACCACCGACCTCCAGCCGGCCACCCGCGACCTCGCCACGTTCACCGACGGCTTCGTGCGGTTCCTCCCACAGGCCGACCTGGTGAACCGCTGCCTGCTCAACAACCTGCTGCCCACTGGTGACGTGGTCATCCAGGAAGGCAACCTCACGACGGGCGTGGAGAACTACAAGGAGTTCTTCCAGGCTCTCGTTGGATTTACCGGCGAGTCGCAGAACTTCGACGGCAACGGCCAGTACACCCGCTTCCAGACCGGCGGCGGCACCAACCGCGTCCAGACGGGGAACGTGGGCACCGGCGGCTCGCTGTTCGGCAACATGCTTCGTAAGCCGCTCGGCACCCGCCCGGTGCGCCCCGCCCGCCAGCCGCCGAAGAAGCGCACGAGCGCCTGCTACAAGCAGAAGCGCCCCGACCTGAACTCCGCCCGGATCGGGGGCGGCCCGTGACCCGCGCGATTCGCAAGTACCTGCGCGACTTCCTCGCGATCATCTTCATGATCGTGGTGGCGGCGGGAGTGGCTGGGTACATCCTGTCCAACCAGCGCTTCTATCTACCCGCGTGGGTGCCGGTCGTGGGCACCGACTTCTACACCGTGAAGGCCGAGCTCCAGACGGCCCAGGCCGTGGTGCCCGGGCAGGGCCAGAGCGTGAACATCGCCGGCGTGAAGGTGGGCGACATCGGCTCGGTGAAGCTGGAGGACGGCCGCGCGGTTGTGGACATGAACATCCGGCGCAAGTACGCCCCGATCTACAAGGACGCGTCGATCCTTCTGCGGCCCAAGACGGGGCTCAAGGACATGTACCTCGAGCTCGACCCGGGCAACCGCCCGGCCGGGGAGCTCAGCGAGGGCCACCGTATTCCGGTCGCCGCGACGATCCCCGACGTCAACCCGGACGAGATCCTGGCGTCGCTGGACGGCGATACGCGCGACTACCTGCGGGTGCTGCTCAACGCGGGCGCCGAGGGTCTCGAGGGCGATGCGCCCACCGAGCTGCGGCAAACGCTCAAGCGCTTCGAGCCGCTCGCACGCGACCAGCGCAAGGCCACCCGCCTGCTCATTCAGCGGCGGCGCAACATCCGCCGCACGATCACCAACTTCCAGGAGCTGGCGACCGAGCTCGGGTCGAAGGACCGCGATCTCGCCGCGCTCATCGACTCGGCCAACGCGAACTTCGAGGCGATCGCCGCCCAGGACGCCAACCTGCGCGAGGCGCTGCGCCTGTTCCCCGGTGCGCTGGAGGAGACGCGGACGACCCTTGCGGATCTAGGATCGCTCGCGGGCGACCTGGGACCGGCGTTGAGCAAGCTGCGCCCGGGTGCCCGCGCGCTGGCCCCGTCCCTGCGCGCCAGCCGCCCGTTCCTGCGCACAACCACGCCCGTCATCCGCGATCAGCTGCGGCCCTTCGCCCGCGACGTGCGGCCCACGGTGCGCGACACCCGCCGGGCGGCGAAGGACCTCGCGGTGGTCACGCCGCGGCTGAGCGAGAGCTTCAAGGTGCTCAACTCGCTCTTCAACGCGCTGGCCTACAACCCGCGCGGCTCCGAGGAGGGCTACCTGTTCTGGGCCTCCTGGCTCAACCACGCCGGCGCCGGCCTGTTCGCTCAGCAGGACGCGCACGGCCCGGTGCGCCGCGGCCAGGTGCTCATCTCGTGCGGGGCCCTGAACACCCTCGAGACCGTGATCCGCCCGGCCGAGCCGCAGCTGGACATCCTCACCCGCCTGCTCAACCCCCCGACCGAGGCCCAGGTCTGTAAGTAATGGTCAAGGAAGCCCCCAGCGCAGGCAAGATGGCGGCGATGATCGCCTTCGCGCTCTCGTGCGTGGCGATCCTGCTGTACCTGTGGCTGGTCTTCGGCGGCTCGGTGCCGCTGCGGCCCGAGGGCTACCGGTTCGAGGTCAAGTTCCCGGAGGCCACTCAGCTCGCCCAGGAGGCCGACGTCCGGATTTCGGGGGTGAACGTGGGCAAGGTCAAGAAGAAGGTGGCCGACCGCGAAAGCGGCCTGACCAACACGGTGCTCGAGTTGAACGTGAAGTACGCGCCCATCCCCGCGGACACCCGCGCGATCTTGCGCCAGAAGACCCTTCTCGGCGAGACCTACGTGGAGCTCACGCCGGGCGACCGAAGCGGGAAGCGGCTCCCGGACGGCGGCACACTCGACGCAGGGCAAGTGTCGCCGACGGTCGAGCTCGACGAGATCTTCCGCACCTTCGACCCCCGCACCCGCAGGGCGTTCTCGGACTGGATGGCCGACCAGGGACGTGCGGTGGGCAACGGCGGCAAGGCGCTCAACGACGCTCTCGGCAGCCTCGCGCCGTTCAGCGAGGACGTGGGCGACACGCTGAGGATCCTCGACGAGCAGAGCGAGGCCACGCGCGGCGTGGTGCGTGATACCGGCGCCGTGTTCGAAGCGCTCAGCGAGCGTCAGGGCCAGCTGCGCGGCCTGGTCAGCAACTCCAACCGGGTCTTCCGGGCCACCGCCGAGCGCAACCGCGAGCTGGCCGACGCCTTCGTGGTCTTCCCCACATTCCTGCGCGAGACCCGCGCGACCACCCGCAGGCTGTCCACGTTCGCGAAGGACACCGACCCTCTGGTGAGCCAGCTGCGGCCGTTCGCGCGCCAGTTCTCGCCGACGCTCGTTCAGCTCAAGGGGCTGGCACCAGATCTCAAGGGGCTGCTGCGCGACATCGGGCCGCTGGTCAGCGTCTCCCGCCGCGGCCTGCCCGCCCTGCAGCGGTCGCTGGACGACACCAAGCCACTGCTCGCGCGCCTGGACCCCTTCCTGCGAGACCTCCAGCCGGTGTTCGACTACCTGGGCCTGTACAAGCGCGAGCTCACGGCATTCTTCGCCAACGCCTCCGCCGTCACCCAGGCCACCGATCCCTCGACGATCACGCCGCAGCCGCTGAGCTACCTGCGCACCACAAACCCGCTGAACCCCGAGGTGCTGGCCGCCTACGACGAGCGCATCTCCACCAACCGCTCGAACCCCTACCCCGAGCCTGGCGGCTACAGCCAGCTCGCCCAGGGGCTTGCACTGTTCGGCAACTACCTCTGCCCCCCGGCGGGCGCCCCCGCGCCCAGGCTCGCCCCGTCAGACCCGAATCTCGAC
>JAXDII010000003.1:0-32696 GCA_034664085.1 Thermoleophilaceae bacterium | reverse complement strand
CGCTCGGTGCCGTTGATGATGAACGTGCCCCAGTCGGTCATCCACGGGAAGTCGCCCATGAAGACCGACTGCTCGCGGATCTCGCCCGTCTCGCGGTTCTGGAACGCGACCTTGACGGTCAGCGGGCGCGCGTAGGTGATGTCCTTCTCACGGCACTCCGAGATCGAGGCGACGGGCTCGTCGAAGTGGATGTCCTCGAAGACGACGGCGAGGTTGCCGGTGTAGTCCTCGATGGGTGAGACGTCGTCGATGGTCTCGCGGAGACCACCCTTCTCGGTGTCCACCAGCCACCTAAACGAGCGCCGCTGGATGTCGATCAGATTGGGAACTTCGAGGGCGTTCTCGAGACGCGAGAACGAGCGACGTGTGCGAGCAGCATCAACGCGTGCCAAAGCAGCGGACTCCTTCGGAAACTGGATGAGAGGTACGGCGGGCAGGGCGCAAAGCGCGACCCACCAGAATAGCAGAGAGAGATCCTCCCCCGGAAGGGGAGGTTGCGGCCCGCAAAAAGCGGGCCCGCGCAGCCATCACGGACCCCGTCCCGAGGCGCCAGGAATATGTGCCGGCGCGGCTCTGAGGGACGGCTACGGCTATAGGCCGCCTCGAAGGCTAGCGGATCTCGACGACGTCGTGGCGAAGCGCGAACACGAGCGCCTGCAGCTGCGAGTGCACGCCCAGCTTGGCAAGGATGCTGGCGACGTGGTTGCGCTGGGTCCGCAGCGTGATGTGGAGCCGGTCGGCGACCCCCTGGCTGTCGAGGCCCTCCGCCAGCGCCTGGAGCACGTCGAGCTCGCGCGGCGTGAGCCTGCCGATGGCGAGCCGGTCCTCCTGCTCCTGCTCGCGCCGGCGGCCGGCGTACCGCAGCAGTTCCACCACCTCCTCCAGCGGCAGCAGCGTCTCGCCGGCCCGCAGCCGCCGCACGCTGTCCACGAGCTCGTCCAGGTGCGCGGTCTTGCTGAGCGCCCCGGCGGCGCCGCTCTCCACCGCCTGCGCGATGTCCCCACGGTCCAGGCTCGCGCTCAGCACCAGCGCCTGCGCCTGCGGGTTGACCTCGCGCAGGTCCCTGATCAGGTCGGCGCCGTAACCGTCCGGGAGGCCGAGGTCCACCACCGCGACCTCGACGTCGTGCAGCATCGTGCGAGCCTCGGCGAGCGATGCCGCCTGGCCGACGATCTCGAAGTCCTGCTCCTGTTCGAATGCGGTGGCGATCGCCTCCCGTACCGCGGTGTGGTCCTCCACGAGCAGCACCCGCACGGCCTTCGTCGCCGGAGCAGCCCCGTTGGCGGCGAGCGGCAGTCGAAAGGTCACGCGCGTCCCGGCGCCGGCGGTGCTGGCGATGTCCAGGCGGCCGCCCAGCAGCGCCGCCCGCTCGCGCATCCCACGGATCCCGGTTCCCTCGGAGCCGCCCCGACCGTTGGGAAGATCGAAGCCGACGCCGTCGTCGGACACCTCTACCGACAGCTCGCCGGAGGAGCCCTGGACCGTGACGCACACGACGCCCGCGCCCGAGTGCCGGCGGGCGTTGGTCAGCGCCTCCCCGAGGATGCGCAGCGCCTCGGTGCCGACCGAGCCGAGCGGACCGGCCGGCGCTCCCTCGTGCAGCTCCAGGCGCAGCTCGCATCTGGACGCCATCGTGCTGTGCAGCCCGACCAGCGTTCGGAGCAGCTCGGGGAACGGGGTCGTCTCCTCGCCTCCGAGGCGCAGGTTGTAGATCGCGCCGCGCAGTCCCTGCCCGACCCGCTTCAGGGTTGGCACGAGCCGGTCGATCTGGGCCGCCGCCTCCGGCCCATCCGAGAGCTGCTGGGCCCGACTGGCCTCGGTGAGCGCCTGGGTGAGGTCGCGCAGCGCCTCGTCGTGCAGGTCGCGGGCGATCCGGCGGCGCTCGGCCTCGCGCGCATCGTGCAGGTCCTGCTCGGATTGGCGCTGGTCGATCGCGGCGCCGAGGATGTTGGCCACCGCCTGCATGAAATGCACCTCGTAGTCCGCAAACGCGCGCGGACGGGTGGACAGCGCACCCAGGACGCCGTAGGACTCCCCGCGGCCCGGGATCAGCACGGTCGCGGCGCTCACCGCCCCGTGCTCGCGGACCACCGGAGGCACGTCGAAGCGCCGCTCGGTGGCGACGTCCTCGACGATCACCGGCTCGCCGGACAGCAGCGTGTAGCCCGACTGCGAGTCGTGGGCGGCCGGCTCGGTCCGCTCGCCGACCACCCCGTCGCTCCACCCGGCCCCGGCGCAGATCAGCAGCTCCGCTCCCCCCGGCAGGACCCGCGCGACCTTGGTGAGCTCGACGCCCAGCGTCGAGGCCACCATGCCCGCGGTCTCCTGAAGCAGCGACTCGGCGCTGTGGTGCGTCAGCGCCCGCAGGCCGAGCTGCGCCACCTGCGCCTGCTGGTCGGCTCGGCGCCTGCGCTCGGTGATGTCGCGCGTGTAGACCGACAGTCCCTCCTCGGACGGGTAGGCGTGCATCTCGACCCAGGTGCCGGTGGCCTCCGAGTACGCCTCGAACTGCACGGTCTTCTGTTCGCGCATGGCCCGGCGGAGCTCGTGTTCCATGCGCGTCCCCAGGGCCTCTGGAAACAGCTCCCAGCAGCTCTTGCCCAGCAGCTCGGCTGCCGTCACCTCGCTCCCGAGGGACAGCCGCGCGCGAGCCAACGCGCGGTCGTTCACGTAGGTGTAGCGCCAGTCTCGGTCCATCGCGGAGAAGGCCTCGGTGATGCTCTCGAGAACGGTCTCGATGCGCCGGGTGGACTCCCTCTGCGCCTCCGCCGCGCGCCTGCGCTCGGCGATGTCACGCGTGACGGTGCCGATCGCGTAAGGCTCGCCCGTCCGGGGGTCGTCGATCCGGAAGATGTCCGAGTGAACGGGGATCAGGGCCCCCGTCCGGAAGTGGCGCAGCCGCAGCTCGGAGTCCCCCAGCCGATCCCCGGTCCAGCGCCCGTCGCGGTCGAGCGCAGGCAACACCTCGGCTGTGACGCGAGCCCGGTCGTCGGCGGCGAAGTAGTCCCGCACCGTCGTGCGCCGAACATCCCCGATCCCCGCCAGTCCGACCATCCGCTGGCCCGCCTCGTTCACGAAGAGCACGTTGCCCTCCAGGTCTGCGACCCCGATGAAGTCCATGGAGTTCGCGACCAGCTGCGCGAGCCGGCTGCGTTCCTCCTCCGCACGCTTGCGCTCCGTCACGTCACGGTGGATCCCGAGGAAGCCCGTGAGCCTCCCCTCGCCGTCCCGGAGGGCGACCGTGATCAGCTCGACGCAGAGGGGAGTGCCGTCCTTGCGATAGGCGATCATCTCCCCCCGCCAGCGCCCCACCTCCGCCAGTCCGCGCCGAAGCGCGGCGCGCTTTTCGTCGCTCAACTCGAGCCGCGCCACCTCGGTCGTATGGCGGCCCAACACCTCCTCCGCGGTCCAGCCGTACATCCGCTCGGCGCCCTTGTTCCATACCGTCAGATTCCATTCGGCATCGAGCGCGACGATGGCGTCCTCGGTGTTGTCCAGCAGTCCGGCGTGGTGGGCGAGCCGGTCCTCGGCCTGGGTCCGCTCGGTCACGTCCTCCATGATCAGGACGCCCGCGACGATCCGCCCGTCCTGGTCATAGACGGGTGACGAGCTGCAGCGCACGTGGAGCCGGCTGCCGTCGGGCAGGACGTTGTAGTAGCGCTCGCCGACTACGTCCTCGCCCGAGGTGATCGAGCGCACCAGCGGCCAATCCTGCATCTCGTACGGACGCCCGTCCGGGCGGAAGATCTCGAAATCGGGGTCGAGCTCGGGCGGGATCGGGCGCCCGAGCTGACGCTCGGTCATTTCGCGCGCCCGCGCGTTGTGGTGGATGATCTTCCCCGAAGGCGCCTCCACGATCACAACAGCCGCGGGCATCTGGCGGACGACTTCCTCCAGCCCTCTGCCCGTCAGGTCGTGCACCTGCGTGCGGGTCATGCTCCGCCGTCACTGGCCGCGGGTTGGAGCGTGGAAACGCTCACCACCATGCCTTCCTGGTGCCCCGCTCGACCTCAGGGACACGTTCCTGGTGCAGATTCGCCTAGCCGGGCGTGGGCCGACCGTACCACGCCAAGATGAACCGAACTGCCCATGAAGATCCGGCGGGGCGGGCTTAACCAAGACCCCTGCTGAGTCGCTCGGGAACGGACGCCGGGCCTCCCAGGCTCGCCTGTCCCCCCGAGAGGAGAGAGGGCCCGCCTCCGCCGCTTCCCTCCGCGGGGTGCGGGCCCCTCCCGCTTCCGGCCGGGCGACGAACCCCAAACCGCCGGAGGAACGACATGGCGAACCAACTCGAGGGCAGGAAGGTGGCGATCCTGGCCGCCGACGGCGTGGAGCAGGTCGAGCTCGAGCAGCCGCGCGAGGCGGTGGAGAAGGCCGGCGCGCAGGCCGAGCTGCTGTCGATCAAGTCGGGCGAGATCCAGGCGATGCACCAGGACATCGACCACGGCGACACCTTCCCGGTGGATCGCGAGGTGTCCGGCGCCTCGGTGGACGAGTTCGACGCCCTGCTGCTCCCGGGCGGCACGGTCAACCCCGACAAGCTGCGGCTCGACGCCGACGCGATCGGGTTCGTGCGCGACTTCTTTCTCAGCGGCAAGCCGATCGGCGTCATCTGCCACGGGCCGTGGAGCCTCGTGGAGGCCGACGTCGTCCGCGGCCGCCGGATCACCTCGTGGCCGAGCGTCAGGACCGACCTGCGCAACGCCGGCGCCGAGGTCCTCGACGAGGAGGTGGTGACCGACCAGGGCCTCGTGTCGAGCCGCAGCCCAGACGACCTGCCGGCGTTCTGCGCGAAGATCGTGGAGGAGTTCGCCGAGGGGCGGCACGAGGCGCGGTCCGTGCCCGCCGCAGCCACGGGATGACCGCCGAGCGCAGCGACCTCCAGCAGGCGGGCGTGCAGCCGGGCGAGTCGGTCGTCATCTACGGCGGCGGCCCGGCCGGGCTGATGGCCGCCTACCTCGCGCTGCTCGGACAGGCGAGCCAGGTGATGGTGGTCGACCACCACCCCGACCATCTGGCGCTGGCCGAGCGCATCGGCGCGATCCCGATCGACGAGTCGCTCGGCTCGGCCGTGGACCAGGTGCTCGCGCGCACGCACGGCGAGGGCGCCGAACGCTGCTACGACTGCCGCGACTACCAGTCACACGATCCGACGCTGGACGCCCGACCCGGCGCGCTGCTCAATCCCGATGCCTCGCTGGGCGACATGGTCCGCGCCGTGCGCGTGACCGGCACGATCGAGCTCGTGAGCGCCGCCGGCCTCCCGTTGCCGCACGACGCCGCCGTGCCCGGCGAGCTGGCCCAGCGCGGACGGCGTTCCTGGCTCGGAGAGCGGCCCGGCCTCGACCAGCACTTCGACGCGCGGGACTACGGCTGGACGAAGGTCGCGCTGGAGCCTGGCCAGACCTACGGAACGGCCTGATCGGAGCGGCCGCCCGGCAGGGCGGCGCGTCCGGCCAGCAGCAGGCAGGCGCCGGCGTAGGCGGCATACGGGATGCGCAGCGAGCGCCCGCTGGCGGGCCACAGCAGCGGCACGCCGGTGCCCACGCCGAGGTCGCGCATGAAGTGGGCCACCATGCCCGTGGCGAGACCGTTCAGGCGCTCGCTCTGGGTGACCGCCGCGAGCGCCGCCACGGGCGCCACCGCGAGCAGGCAGTGGCTCACCGGTCGCGGATCGTCCGGCGTCGGGCGCTCGGACTGGAGCGCGAGCGGGACGTGGTCGAGGTCCGGGAGCAGCGAGCCGGCCAGGTAGCCCAGCGTCCAGCGGCTCGTCCGGCGCGGCCCGTTGAGCACGAGCAGGCCGGCGGTGGCGAGGTGGGCCGGATGGTCGAAGAGGCCGAGCACGATCCACGGCGGCCGCCGTCGGAAGATGACGTAGTCGGCGAACGCGAGCGTCGCCAGGCACCCGAGGGCGGCGGCTCGCTTCACTGGGACAGGCGGATCGGCACGCGGCGGAACTCTAGGGGCGGAGGGCTGCCGCACTGCCGCCGCCGCGGCGCGTGGGCTCGGCGGCTGCCAGCACGCGGTTGCCGCCGAGCAGCTCCAGCCCCGTGACGGCGCCGATCTCCACGGCCTCCTTGTAGGCGTGCCCGTAGCCGGAGGCGAGCTCGGCCCCCTCGGGCGAGCCGATGAAGGCAGGCTCGGCCTCGGTCGTCGCCCCGTTGCGCTGGCTCGCCCGCGGGCGCGCGATCGCCTCGGGCAGCGTGGCGCCGAGCTCGATGCGCTCCAGCAGCACCTGCAGCACCGTCGTGATGATCGAGGCTCCGCCCGGCGATCCGATCGCGAGGAACGGCCGTCTGTCGCGGGTCACGATCGTCGGCGCCATCGAGCTGCGCGGCCGCTTGCGCGGGCCGGCGCTGTTGGGATGCCCGGTCGCGTCGATGTTGAAGTCGGTCAGCTCGTTGTTGAGCAGGAAGCCGTGACCCGGCACGACGATGCCGTTCCCGCCCGTCGACTCGATCGTGAACGTGTAGGACACGACCGTGCCCTTGCGGTCGGCGACCACCAGGTGGGTGGTGGACTGGGCGGGGTGCGAGGCCGTCGCCTGACCGGGCGGGACCGGGCCGCGCGCGGCCCGCGTCTCGTCGATCAGCGCGCGGCGCCCGGCGGCGAAGTCGTCGGACAGAAGCTCGCGGAGCGGGACGTCGAAGAAGTCCGGATCGGCCAGGTAGGCGTTGCGGTCGGCGAACGAGAAGCGGGAGGCCTCTAGGAACAGGTGCAGGGCGCGTGTCCGCTCGGCCGCCAGGCCACGGTAGCCCTCGAGGATGTTGAGCGCCTCGCCGACGGTCGAGCCGCCGCTGGACGGCGGGCCCATGCTCCAGATGTCCAGGCCGCGGTAGCGCACGCGGGTCGGCTCGCGCTCGGGTGCGGCGTAGCGGGCAAGGTCCGCCTCGGTGAGCAGGCCCGGCCGCCACACGTGATCGGCGGTGGCCGCGACCGGCGGCCGCCGCACCGCGTCCACGATCGCCTTCGCCGTCGCGCCCTCGTAGAAGCCTTCGGGGCCGCGGCGGGCGATGCGCCGGTAGGTGTCCGCGAGGTCGGGGTTGCGCAGCAGCGTGCCCGCGTCGCGCGGGGTCCCGTCGGCGTCGAGGTAGAGCTCGGCCGTCGCGGGGACGTCGTCGAACCAGGGGACGTTGTCCTCGGTCTGCGAGACGAGCGTGTCGTCGACGACGAAGCCGGCGCGCGCCACGCGGATGCCCGGACGCAGCAGTTCGCGCAGCGAGAGCGTCCCGTAGCGCTCGAGCGCCCTGTCCCAGCCCGCGACCGTGCCGGGCACGCCGGCGGATAGGCCGCTGTAGCGCGCGTCGTCGAACTTCAGCGCGGCGCCGTTCTCGAAGAAGGAGTCCGCGCGCATCGCGGCGGGTGACAGCTCGCGGGAGTCGATCGTCGAGACCTTGCCCGCGCGCGTGCGGATCACCATGAAGCCGCCGCCGCCGATGCCGCACGAGTACGGCTCGACGACGCCCAGCACGCCCGCCGCCGCGACGGCGGCGTCGACGGCGTTGCCGCCCCGGCGCAGCGTCTCGATGGCGGCGCGGGTGCCGAGCGCGTCCACCGAGGCCGCGCCGCCGTCCCGGCCGACGGCGACCGGCTGCTTTGCGGGGGGCTCCTCGGCCAGGCCCGGCTGGGGATCCACCAGCACGATCGCGAGGGCGGCGACGATGAGCAGCCGAACCGGCATCTCCGGTGCGCTACCCGCGCGGCACGCTTCGAAAACGACGAGGGGCCGCACATGGCGGCCCCTCGGTGATGCCTGGTCCGCTCTTTAGAGCGGGGGCTCGCTACTTCAGCTCGACGCTTCCGCCGGCCTCCTCGAGCTCGCCCTTGAGCTTCTCGCCCTCTTCGCGGTCGATGCCCTCCTTGATCGGCTTGGGGGCTTCGTCCACGAGTGCCTTGGCCTCCTTGAGGCCCAGGCCGGTGGCGGCGCGCACGACCTTGATCACCTGGATCTTCTTCTCGCCCGCACCGGTGAGCACGACGTCGACCGTGCTCGACTCCTCCTCCTCGGCGGCGCCGCCGTCACCGGCGCCAGCAGCGGCCGGGGCCGCGGCTGCGACCGCCGTGGCGGACACGCCGAATTCTTCCTCGAGCGCCTTGATCAGCTCGGACAGCTCGAGAACGGACATCTTCTTGATCTCTTCGATCAGGTCTGTGGCAGTGGCCATTTGGCCCTCCTATTCCTTGTCTTCGTCACCCTCGGAGGGCGCGTCAGTCTGTTCGTCTGCTGCAGGTTCGTCGGCGGGCTCCGGCTCCGCCTCGGCCTCCGTCGGCGCGGCCTCCTCGGCCCCGCCCCCGACCAGGCCCTCGTCCGCGATCTGCCTCAGCTGGATCGCCAGGCCGGCGATCAGCGCGTTCAGGGTGCGGACCAGGCCGGTGATCGGCGAGGCGATCACCCCGACGAGCTGGCTGTGGAGCACGTCGCGGCTGGGCAGGCGCGAAAGCGCGGAAATCTGCTCGGCGGTGACGGCCTCGCCGCCCATCACTCCGCCCTTGAACTCGAGCAGCTCGGTCTCGCGCCGGAACTGCGCCAGCGCCTTGGCCGCCAGCGCGACGTCGCCGTCAGCGGCGACGAACGTGAAGGCGGTGGGCCCCTGGAGCAGTTCCTTGAGCGGGTCAGCTCCTGCCTGGTCGGCGGCCAGCACCGTGAGCGTGTTCTTGACCACGCGGAAGCGCGCGCCGGCCTCTCCCAGCTTCACGCGCAGGTTCGCCACCTGGAGCACCGAGATCCCGCGGTAGTCGACGGCGAAGACCGCCTCCGACTCCTGGATCTGGGCCGCCACCTCTTCGATGACGGCTGCTTTCTGTTCTCTGTTCATCTGGTCCTTTGGACGTATAAAGCCCGCACGCAGGCGGGCTCACACGAAAGGACCTGGCGGTCCGGTTCCGGCGAACTCCACCTGCCCCGGACTTCTGTGCGCGCCGGGGGTCTCGGGTAGAAACGCTGTGCCTCAGGCTACCGGGGCCGTCTCCTCGACGATGTCCCGCGTGCGCGAGGGGTCGATCCGCACGCCCGGGTTCATGGTCGTGGTCAGCGTGACCGAGTGCAGGTAGCGGCCCTTGGCCGCCGCCGGCTTGGCCCGCACGATCTCGTCGATCAGCGCCGCGTAGTTCTCCAGCAGCGCCTGTCCCTCGAAGCTCAGCTTGCCGACCGGCAGGTGCACGATCGCGTGGCGGTCGGTGCGGTACTCGATCTTGCCGGCCTTGGACTCGGACACCGCCTTGGCGACATCCATCGTCACGGTGCCCACCTTCGGGTTCGGCATCTTGCCCTGCGGGCCCAGGATGCGGCCCAGCTTGCCGACCACCGGCATCATGTCCGGCGTCGCGATCGCCACGTCGAAGTCGGTGAAGCCGGCCTCGACCTTCTCGGCCAAGTCCTCCGCGCCCACGTGGTCGGCGCCGGCCTCCTCGGCCTCGCGCGCCTTGTCGCCCTTGGCGAAGACCGCGACGGTCATCTCCTTGCCGAGCCCGTGCGGCAGCGAGATCGTGCCGCGCAGCTGCTGCTCGGCGTGGCGGACGTTCAGGCCGGTGCGGATGTGCACCTCGACCGTCTCGTCGAACTTGGCCGTCTCGAAGTCCTTGAGGATCTGCACCGCCTCGCCGGGCTGGTAGGCGTGCTCGCGGTCGACCTTCTCGAGGTTTGCGCGGTAGCGCTTGCCGTGCTTCGGCATCAGCCGGTCACCTCCACACCCATCGAGCGCGCGGTGCCCTCGATGATCTTTGCCGCCTGGTCTACGTCGTGTGCGTTCAGGTCGGGCAGCTTCTGCTCGGCGATCTGGCGCACCTGCGACTTCGTGATCTTGCCGACCTTGTTCCGGTTCGGCTCGCCCGAGCCCTTGTCCAGCCCGATCGCCTGCTTGATCAGCACGGCGGCCGGCGGCGTCTTCGTGATGAACGTGAACGAGCGGTCCTCGAAGACGGTGATCTCGACGGGGGTGATCGTGCCGGCGTCCTGCTGGGTCTGGGCGTTGAACGCCTTGCAGAACTCCATGATGTTCACGCCGTGCTGTCCCAGCGCGGGACCGACCGGCGGGGCGGGGTTCGCCTGGCCGGCTGGGACCTGCAGCTTGATGAGGGTCAGTACCTTGCGCGCCATCTAGATCTTCTTCACCTGGTCGAAGCCGACCTCGACGGGAGTCTCCCGACCGAAGATCGACACGAGGACCTTGAGCTTAGCCGCGTCCTCGTTGATCTCGGAGATCTCGCCGGAGAAGTCGGACAGCGGACCGGACACGACCTTGACGGACTCGCCGATCGAGAACTGTGCACGCGTGCGCGGCCGCTCGGCGGTCTCGCGGTGCATCAGGCGGTCGACCTCGCCCTGGTTGAGCGGCACGGGGTTGTTGGACGCCCCGACGAACCCCGTGACCCCTGGCGTGTTCTTGACGAGCTGCCAGGAGTCGTCGGTGAGGTTCATGTTCACGAGCAGATAGCCGGGCATCGTCCGCTGCTCCTTCATCTGCTTCTGCCCGTCCTTGATCTCCTGCACCTGCTCGGTGGGGATCACGATCTGGCGGATGCTGTTCTCCTGCCCAAGCGAGATGCGGCGATGCTCAAGGTTCTGTTTGACCTTGTTCTCGTGACCGGAATATGTGTTGACGGCGTACCAGCGGAACATTGTTTAGAGAATCGCTTGGATCAGTTCGGAGAAGATTGCGTCCAGCAGACCGAGGTAGCCGCCGGCGATCAAGACAAAGCCGAGCACGACGCCGGTGAGCGTGACTAGGGCCTGGCGGTTCGGCCATTGGACCCGTTGGAGCTCGGCCCAGACTGCGATCAGGAACTGTACGACACGGGAGCGGTGCTTGGTGGTCTCGGTCTCTTCGCGGCCCCGCCGACCGCGCACTTCGTACCCCGCCTCGCCCGCTCCACCGGCGGCGATTTCGTCCTCGGGGTCCTCGACCTCCCAGTCCTCGATCTCGTCGAGGGCCTCCTCCTCGGTGGAGGGGACGTCGGCCAGCGGCGGCTCGTCCTCGATGACCGTATCGGAGCGCCCCTCGTCGGTCGGGGGTGCCCCAACCGCCAGCTCCGGCGGAACCGCCGGGGACGGGTCGACCGCGGTCGGGTCGTCGACTGCCTGGTCGTCGCGCGGCGGAACGCCGCCTTCATCGGCTAGCCGGCGGGCGCGGCGCTCGGCCTGCCGCTGCTTGGCCCGCTGACGGTTACGTGCCATCCCTGCGCTGGAGCCCGCCGCTCAGCGGGTCTCCTTGTGTGGCGTATGCCGGCCACACCAGCGGCAGTACTTGCGGAATTCGATCCGGTCCGGATGGTTCCGCTTGGACTTCTCAGTTTGGTAGTTACGCCGCTTGCACTCCTCACACGCGAGGGTGACGGCGATTCGAACGTCTCCGCGAGCCATGGCTCCTTCGGAAGGTAGAGGCGGGCGTGCACACGAAGAACCCCGCCCGCCGACGAGGTCGAGGCCAGTCTAGCGCCCGCGCCGCTCGTGGCGGTTGGCACCGGGTCGGCCCGAATCTAGACTAGGCCCCATGGACTCGCCTGCCGGCCACGCCGAGCAGCAAGACGTGCACCCCGAATCGCCGAACCTGCTGGTGATCAAGGACGGCTTCCGGATCATCGTCGAGGAGGGCATCGAGGCAGGGGTGGCCACGCTGCTGACCCACGCCGACGACGAGGTCCAGTGGAAGCCCTACACCGGCTCGGACCGCATCCTGCACGGGCGCGAAGAGGTGCTCGCCTACTACCGCGCCGCGGCTGAGTCCGGCACGAAGATGACGCTGCGCGTGATGAACTTCCACGAGAGCGGCGACGAGGTCGTGGTCAACGGCTCGATGCGCGTGGCGCGCCCGGCGGGGGGCTTCTCCGAGAGCCAGATCAGCTGGACCTACCGCTTCCGCGACGGCCGGATCCTCGAGGCCGCGTGGGGCCCGCGGCGGATGAGCTGAGGGCGCCGGGCCGCTAGGGCTCGTGGCGAAGCCGACGAGGGGACTCGAACCCCTGACCCCCTCCTTACCATGGAGGTGCTCTACCAACTGAGCTACGTCGGCGCGTTTCCGGCTTCTCTAGGCCGGCAGTGGGGGGAGCAGGATTCGAACCTGCGTAGGCAGTGCCAACGCGTTTACAGCGCGTCTCCTTTGGCCGCTCGGACATCCCCCCGAGGGACAAGGGCTCGATTGTAGACGCGGACTTCGTCGATAGTTCCCCCGGATGGCCGCGACGGACGCCACCCGCGAGCTCGAGCCCGACGAGTACGACGAAGCCGCGCGCGTCGTCACCGACGCCCTGCTCGACGACCCGGGCTGGGTTGCGGTCGGGCCCGACGGCAGGAAGCACCGGCGCCGGGTCGCGCTGCGCTATCACCGCGCCGCGATCGCATCGGTGCACCGTTACGGGCGCCCGATCTACGGCGCCTTTCGCGGCGGGGAGCTCGCCGGCGTCGCCGTCACGTTCGCGGCCGGGCGCTACCCCCCGCCCGCCTGGACGCTCGTCCGCTTCGTCCCCGGCTTCCTGGCCGCCGGGCCCGGTCCGATCATGCGCGGCCTGAGGACCTCGGCGGTCCAGGACGGCGGCCATCCACGGGACGAGCACGTCTTCCTCTGGTTCCTCGCGGTCGACCCCGAGCAGCAGCGCAGCGGCGTCGGCCGTGCGCTGCTGCAGCGGGTCTTCCAGGACGCCGAGGCGCCCGTCTACCTGGACACGGCCAACCCGGCCAACGTCCCCTACTACGCGAGCTTTGGCTTCGAGGAGCTCGGCCGCGCTCAGCTGCCTCGCGGCGCGACCATGTATTTCATGAGGCGTCCCTGAGCCGCTGGGCCTCGGGCAGCCCCTCGAGCTTCTTGAGCGTGTTGTTCTCGATCTGGCGGATGCGCTCGCGCGTGACACCGAAGGCGCGCCCGACCTCTTCGAGCGTGCGCGCCTTGTTGCCCTTCAGCCCGTAGCGCATCTCGATCACCTCGCGCTCGCGCGGGGGCAGCGCGTCGAGCGCCCGGCGCACGTTCTCCCTGCGCAGGTTCTCGCTCGCCCGCTCGAACGGCGACTCGGCCGCCTCGTCCTCGACGAAGTCGCCGAGCTCGGAGTCCTCCTCCTCGCCGATCGGCTTCTCGAGCGACACCGGCAGCTGGGCGATGCGCAGGATGTCCTTCACCTCACGCCCCGTCCACTGGAGCTCGACGGCGATCTCCTCCGGCGTCGGCTCGCGCCCGAACTCCTGCACGAGCTGGCGCTCCACGTGAACGACCTTGTTGAGCTTCTCCACCATGTGGACCGGGATGCGAATCGTCCGGGCCTTGTCGGCGATGGCTCGAGTGACGGCCTGGCGAATCCACCAGGTCGCGTAGGTCGAGAACTTGTAGCCGCGCCGGTAGTCGAACTTCTCGACCGCCCGGATCAGCCCGAGCGAGCCCTCCTGAATCAGGTCGAGGAACGACAGCCCTCGGCCCAGGTAGCCCTTCGCGATCGACACGACCAGCCGCAGGTTGGCCTCGATCATCTGCTGCTTGGCGACCATGTCGCCGCGCTCGATGCGCTTGGCCAGGTACACCTCCTGGTCGGCCGTCAGCAGCTCGACGCGCCCGATCGAGCGCAGGTAGAGCCTCAGCGAGTCCAGGCTGGGCTCGACCGTCAGGTCGATCTGGGGTTTTCTCGCGACCGGCTCGGCGCCGTCGCCGGCGATCTCGATCACGCCGGGCGAACGTTCCTCGCCCGCGACGATCTCCACCCCGTTCTCCTGCAGGTGGCCGTGGAACTGGACGAGCTGCTCCTTCGTCAGCTCGACCTCCTCCAACGTCGACGTTATTTCCTCGAACGTGAGGAAGCCGCGCTCCTTGCCATCGGAGACGAGTCCGCGCACCTCTTCGACCTCGAGAAAGGGCGCGTCACTCACCTCGGCCAGCAGCGCTACTCCTCCGTGATTCTCCGTCAACCGCGCGCTCCTTTGACGAACACGCCCGCGACCGGGGCGGGTCGGATGAACTGATCGGGTTGTGGGGTCGCGGGGGCGCCGCGAGGGGCTGAGCCAGTTGGGCCAGAAGTCCGGTGGCGTCGAGCCGCGGCCAGTGTACACCCGTTCGTGCGGTTTGCCCCAATCTCGGCCGAATACAGTTGGCGGTCGCCATGAACGAGCCAACCGCGCTCCTGGGCAGCGACGTGCAGGCCCGCCGTCCAACAACCGGCGTGAGCCTCTCGCGCGTCGGGGTCACAGCCGTCGAGAAGGTCATCCGAATCCGCTCGAACGGTGAGGAGCAGCTCTTCTACGCGGAGCTCGAGTGCTTCGTCGATCTCGGACCGGAGCAGAAGGGCGCGCACATGTCGCGCTTCGAGGAGGTCGTCAACGAGGCGATCGACGAGGTCATCCTCGGCGAGGCCTTCAAGGCGGAGACGCTGGCCGCGCACATCGCCGAGCGTGTGCGCGACCGCCAGAACGGCTGCCGCGCCGAGGTGACGATCGCGGCGCGCTACCCCGAGAACAAGCCGGCGCCCGTCTCCGGCACGCCCACGCAGGAGATCTACACGCTGTTCGGGTCGGCGGTCGCGTCGGCGAGCGGCACGCGCCGCCTGGTCGGCGTGCAGGCCCAGGGCATGACCGCCTGCCCGTGCGCGCAGGAGATGGTCACCGAGCGCTCGCGCGACCGCCTGCGCGAGGACGGCTTCACCGACGACGAGATCACCCGCGTCTTCGAGGCCGTGCCCGTGGCGACGCACAACCAGCGCGGCATCGGCACGCTCTACATCGGCTGCCCCGAAGGCTGCAACGAGGCCCTCGAGGCCGAGGCGCTGCTCGCCATCGTGGAGTCGTCGATGAGCTCCGAGATCTACGAGCTGATGAAGCGCCCCGACGAGGTCCACGTCGTCGAGAAGGCGCACATGCATCCGCGCTTCGTCGAGGACTGCGTCCGAGAGATGATCCGCATGGCCACCGAGCGGTTCGGCTCGCTGGGCGAAGGCGCGTTCGTCTCCGCCCGCCAGGAGAACCTCGAGACGATCCACAAGCACAACGTCGTGGCCGAGCGCCACGGGCTGATGGGCGAGCTCTTGCGCGAGATCGGGGCCGGCGAGCGGGCCGCGCGTCAGATGACGATGCGCGAGTGGCTCGAAGCCGCGCCCGCGCAGTAGCCGAATGCGCCAATCGTCCGTATGGCCATCGGCCATTCGGGGGATAAAGCAGACACGATTTTCTGCCGATGGAATGGGACACGGACGTTCGGAGACTTCCCTTGACGCACAGGCATATCCCTCTCTCGCAGGATGCCGCCCTTGTCGTTGCCCTGGCGGGCACGGCGATGCCCTTCGCCCACTCCTCCGAGGACGAGGCCGAACGCTGGCTGCGCGCACTGCGGCTGCACGGCCAGGTCGGCGCCGCCCTGCAGGCGCTCGGCGTGGGCGAGGCGCCGCTGATGACGGGCTCGAGCTCAGATGAAGACGGGCCCGGCACGCCGCCCATGGGCGCGGACGTGCTCGACGAGGTGACGAAGCGAGCCGGCCAGTTCGCCGACGCCCGCCACGTCGACGCCGTCGGCACGCCGGACCTGCTGTTCGCCGTGCTCGCCGTCTACGGCAAGCTGTTCGACCGCGTGCTGTACATGCGCGGCACCAGCCGTGACGAGCTGGCCGAGCGGCTGGCCCTCGCGGGCGCGGCGCACAACGGCTGAATCAGGCCGGCGAGGTATCCCCGCGCGAGCGCGACGCCTCGTCGAGCTTGCGCCTGAATCCGAGGAAGTAGTCCGCGCCGGAGACGACGGTCACGGCGACCATCGAGTAGACCAGCGCCTGGACCCAGGCCGCGTGGTGGTCCGGCGCCGCGATCAGGGCGAGCACCGCCACGACCTGGACGATCGTCTTGAGCTTCCCGAGCCCGCTGGCGGGGATCACCACGCCCTGCTGGCCGGCCGCGATGCGCAGGCCGCTGACGGCGAACTCGCGAGCGATGATCACCATTGCCACCCAGGCGGCGAGCCGGTCCAGGCTCACCAGTGAGATCAACGCGGCGGCGATCATCAGTTTGTCCGCGACCGGGTCCATCACCTTGCCGAAGTTCGTGACCGCCTGGCGCGAGCGCGCGATGTAGCCGTCGAGGCCGTCCGTGAGCGCGGCGATGGCGAACACGATCGCGGCGATCGTCGAGCCGCCCGGCGACTCGACCGTGAGGGCGACCACCAGCACCGGCACCAGCAAGATGCGGATCAGCGTGAGCGCGTTCGGGAGGTTGAGCGGGAACACGCGCGGCTTACGCTACCCGCCGACGCCGGGCCAAGTACTCGATGCCGGCGGTGCTGCCGACCGGCCCCAGCGGCGACACGGTCGCCGCCAGCAGCGGCCACGGGAAGGTGCCGCGCCTGCAGCCGTAGGCCACGAGCAGGCAGAGCACGATCCAGCCGACGCCGTGCGTCCAGCCGAGCGCCTGCTCCGCCGACTCGCCGAGGCCGCCGATCGCCACCACCAGCAGCGCCGCGAAGATGCACACCTCTGCGAGCGAGTAGAGCCGGACGGCCTGGAAGTAGGTCACGCGCGGGAGGTTATGCACGGCCGAGCACGATCTGGCGCCTGACGAGCAGCGCGCCGGCGAGGCCCATCGCCACGAGCAGGGCGATCGCGATGATCGCCTCGGGGGAGGTGAGGTCCGACAGGCTGCCGCCCAGGGCGACGTACGCGAACACCTTCGGCGTAGCGCCGACGACCGTTCCCAGCGCCATGTCGCGGTAGGGCAGCCGCGTGAGCCCCGCGCTGAAGTTGACCGGCCCGTAGGGCAGCAGCGGCACGATGCGCGACTCCATCACGGCCACCGCCCCGTGGCGCGTCAGGAAGTCCTCGAACGCCCGGGTGCGCTTGGGCAGCAGCGAGCCGTGGTGCCCCGCGGCCAGGCGGCGCGCGATGAACATCTGCGTCAGCGACGCGACCGTCACGCCGGCCAGCGCCAGCGGGGTTCCGCCAGCGGTCCCGAACAGCAGCCCGGCGGCGCCCGCCAGGATCGGCCAGGTGATCACGAAGTTGGCGATCACGAACAGCGGCACGAAGGCGACGTATGCCCAGTCGTCGAGCCCCTCGCCCCAGTCACGCGCCTCGTCGGCCGAGGGCAGCGAGCCGGTCGCCGCGAACACCGCGAACGCCACGCCTATCACCAGCCCGTACGCCACCAGGCGGCGTATGGCGGCGCCGCGCGAATCCATTCCCGGAGGGTAGTGAGCGAGGCGGGTTTACCAACCCCTAACCAAGCCTTGCCGAGCCGTGACCCGGGACTGGGCCGCCCTTGAGCGCCCGCAGCCGATTCTGGGGGCATGCGCAAACTGCTGACACTCACGCTGGCGGTCCTCATGGTGGGCCTGTTCGCCGCGGTCGTCTTGGCCGCGGTCCAGACGGGCGGCGACTCGAGCAACTCGAGCAGCCAGGTCGGGACGACCGAGACCACTGACACCACCGAGACGACCAAGACAACCGAAACGACCACTACTCCGGAACGCCGCGCGGACCGGTCGAAGCGCCAGAGCCGCGGCGTCGACATCTCCGGCCCGTGCGACGAGGCCGAGCACGCCAACGATCCGCGCTGCACCGGGGTCCAGGCTCCGGCCCAGGGCGGCGGCGCGCCGCAGAGCGGCGTCGACATCTCCGGCCCCTGCGACGAGGCCGAGCACGCCAACGACCCGCGCTGCACCGGGGTCGCCCCGCGTGTGGACGACGACGACGATCACCACGGACGCGACGATGACCGCCGCGGCCGCGGGCACGACGATCACGACGACGGCGACGTCGACGACAGCGACGACCGCTCCGGCTCCGGCCACGGTGGCGACGACGACTTCGACGACGACGACCACTCCGGGTCGGGCCACGGCGGGGACGACGACTCCGACGACGGAGACGACAACTCCGGCCACGGTGGCGGAGACGACGACTAGGGAGGCGCCGGGGGAGCCGCGGCCGCCTGCGGGCGCCGCGGCTCCCTTGCTTTCCGGCGTCGCCCGACGTGCCTAGCATTGGGGCGATGGCGGGCAGGCGCACCATCCTCATGGTCGAGGACGAGCAGTCCATCACCGACCCCCTCTCGGAAGCCCTCGCCCGCGAGGGCTTCGACACGGAGGTGGCCGGGACCGTGGCCGAGGCGCTCGAGCTGGCCGGCCGCGTGGGCCCGGACCTCGTCCTGCTCGACGTGATGCTCCCCGACGGCTCCGGCTACGACGTCTGCCGCGAGCTGCGCAGCAGCTCGCGCGTGCCGATCATCATGCTCACGGCGCGCGGCGAGGAGACCGACCGCATCGTCGGCCTGGAGCTCGGCGCCGACGACTACATCGTCAAGCCCTTCAGCGCCCGCGAGGTGGTGGCTCGCATCCGCGCGGTGCTGCGCCGCTCCGGCGAGACCGCCGCGCAGGACCGCGACGGGGCGATCGAGATCGGCCCGCTGCGGCTGGACCGCGACAGGCGCAGCGCGGCGCTCGACGGCGCCGAACTCGACCTGACCCGCAAGGAGTTCGAGCTGCTCGAGCTGCTGATGGTCGAGGCCGGCGCGGTGGTCACGCGCGAGCGGCTGATCGACGAGGTCTGGGACGTGAACTGGTTCGGGTCGACGAAGACGCTCGACGTTCACGTGTCCGGCCTGCGCCGCAAGCTTGGCGACAGCTCGAGCTCGCCACGCTTCATCCACACCGTGCGCGGCGTCGGATTTCGCTTCTCCGGGCCAGAGGAGCTGGAGGCCGGGGCGGAGCGGTGAGCCTGCGCGCACGGCTGCTGGCCGCCTTCGCCTACGTCCTCGTGCTGGTGATCGTGGCGCTGCTGGTGCCGCTCGCGCTGAACCTCTCGAAGCGGGTCGACGCGGAGATCCGCAGCGAGGCGCAGGGCCAGGTACAGCTGGTGGCGGCGTTCGCCGCGGGGCGCCTCGGCGACCGGGCCGAGCTGGAGCAGCTGGTGTCCGACTCCGCGCGCGATCTCGGCGGGCGCGTGATCGTGGTGGGTCCGAGCGGACGCCTGCTGGCCGACTCCGAGGACGCTGAGCTGGGGACGAGCTACGCGTCGCGCCCGGAGATCGCCGAGGCCCTGCGCGGCCAGACGACGCAGGGCGAGCGCCACAGCGACTCCCTGGGCGAGGACCTGCTCTACACCGCCGTGCCGGTAGTCAGCGGCGGACGCACCCAGGGCGCGGTACGCGTCACGCAGAGCGTGGACGCGGTACAGCAGGAGGTCCGCAGCGACGTGATCGCGCTCGTGGGCGTGGGCGCCGTCGTGCTCGTGCTGGGGCTGGGACTGGCGTGGCTGCTCGCCGGGTCGCTGGCCCGGCCGCTGCGCCGGCTGGCCGGCACGGCTCGGCAGGTGGCGGACGGCGACTTCGACGCCCGCGCGCGCGAGGAGGGCTCCTCCGAGCAGCGCGAGGTGGCGTCGGCCTTCAACGAGATGACCGACCGGCTGGGACGCGCGCTGCGCTCCCAGCGCGAGTTCGTGGCCAACGCGTCGCACCAGCTGCGCACCCCGCTGACGGGCCTGCGGCTGAGGCTGGAGGCCGCCTCGCTCAAGACGAACGAGGACCCCGTGGAGCGCGAGCTGGTGGCCGCCGAACGCGAGACCGTGCGGCTCGCCAAGCTGCTGACGGAGCTGCTCACGCTGGCGCGCGAGCGCGAGCGCCCCGAGCCGGAGGCGGTCTCGCTGCGCGAGGTCGCGGAGGCGGGGCGCGAACGCTGGGAGGCGCCCGCCGAGAGCGCCGGGCGCCGGCTGCTCGCCGGCGGCGAGGGCGACCCGGTCGTGGCCGCCACCGACGCCGACCTCGCCGTGATCCTCGACAACCTGGTGGAGAACGCGCTCAACTACTCCCCGGCGGGCACCGCCGTCGCCATCGAGTGGGGCGCCGACGGCGGCTCGGCGAGGCTCGCCGTGCTGGACGAGGGACCCGGCATCGAGCCGGGCGAGCGCGACCGGGTGTTCGAGCGCTTCTTCCGCGGCGAGGCCAGCCGCGGCGGCGCGGCGGGCACCGGCCTCGGCCTGTCGGTAGTCGAGGCCCTCGCCGAACGGTGGGGCGGCACGGTGCGCCTGACCGATCGGCCCGAGGGCGGCACCTGCGCCGAGGTGGTGCTGCCCGCCCAGCCCGCCTCGGGGCCCTCCGAACCGAGTCCTGACCCGCAGCTGGACGACGCCTTACCCGGGCGCGGCTAGCCTGGCGGCGATGAGGCTTCGAAGGGCAGCCATCGGATTGGCCCTCGCCATCTTCGGCCTGGGCGCCGCCGTCGGGATCGGCCTTGCCGCCAACTCGATCTCCGGCGACAGCGTCGGGCTGTCGACCCAGCCGCTCAGCGCCGGGGATGCGCTCGCGCCCACGAGGACCACCGACGCGGACGACGCGGCGCGGGAGCGCCGACAGGCGCGCGCCGAGCGCCGCCGCGCCGCGCGCAGGCTGGCCGCGCGCCGCGCCCGCAGAAGCGAGCGCGAGCACGCGGCGGGGAACTCGACGCCGGCCGCGCCGGCGCCGACACCGGGCCCAACGGTCACCACCGAAACGGACGACGACGGCAGCGGCAGGGGCCGCGGACGCGGACGGTCCGATGGCGACTCCGGCTCGGACGGCTCAGGGTCTGACGACTCGGGCGGAGACGACAACTCCGGCCACGGCGGCGGGGACGACGACTGACCCTGTGCGCACGGGTTCGTGCGCATTCGCATAAACGGAGCGCCGACTCCGGTTCTGCTAGCTTCCGGGCGATGAACCGGAGCAGCAACTCTCACTTCAATCCCTGGCTCGCCCTCATAGTCGTCTGCTTCGCGCAGTTCATGGTGGTGTTGGACGCCACCGTCGTGAACGTCGCGCTGCCCTCGATCCAGACCGATCTCGAGATCTCGGATTCGAGCCTGCAGTGGGTCATCAACGCCTACACCCTGCTCTTCGGAGGCTTCCTGCTGCTCGGCGGACGCGCCGCCGACCTGCTCGGCCGGCGCAGGCTGTTCCTGGCCGGGGTGACCGTGTTCTCCGTCGCCTCGCTCGTCAACGGCCTGGCCAGCTCGGAGGAGATGCTGATCGCCGGGCGCGCCATGCAGGGCCTGGGCGGCGCGCTGGTCTCCCCCGCCGCGCTCGCGGTCATCACGACCACCTTCGCCGAGGGCGCGGAGCGCACCAAGGCGCTGTCGGTGTGGGCGGCGATCGCCTCAGGCGGAAGCGCTGCCGGACTGCTGCTCGGCGGCGTGCTCACCGAGGCGCTGTCCTGGGAGTGGATCTTCTTCATCAACGTGCCGATCGGGATCGGCACCGCCATCGCGGCGCTGCGCTTCGTGCCCGACTCGCGCATCGAGACCGCCGGCCGCCATTTCGACATCGCGGGCGCGGTGTCGGTCACGTCCGGGCTCGTGGTGCTCGTCTACGCGATCGTTAAGGCCGAGACCTGGGGCTGGGGCTCGCCCAGCACGCTCGGGCTCGCCGCCCTGGCGATCGCCCTGCTCGCCGCGTTCATCGCGATCGAGCGGCGCTCCCCCGCGCCGCTCGTGCGCCTCGGGCTGTTCCGGCTGCGCTCGCTCGCTGTCGCCAACGCCGCGTTCCTGATCGTCGCCGGCGGCCTCTTCGCGATGTTCTTCTTCGCCTCGCTCTACCTGCAGAACATCCTCGGCTACGGCGCGCTCGAGACCGGCCTCGCCTTCCTCCCCGTCACCGCCGGGATCATGATCGGCGCGACGCTGGCCCAGCAGCTGATCCCGCGCGTGGGCCTGCGGCCGGTGCTGCTCACCGGCATGACGGTCGCCGCGCTCGGGCTGCTGGAGCTGGCGCTGACGACCGAGGTCGACGGCTCGTACCTAAGCGTGCTGGGCGGCCTGCTGCCGATGTCGCTCGGCATGGGCGCGACATTCGTGCCGCTCACGCTCGTCGCCACCACCGGCGTGGACGCCGACGACGCCGGGCTCGCGTCGGGCATCTTCAACACGTCGCAGCAGATCGGCGGCGCGCTCGGGCTGGCGATCCTGTCCACGCTCGCGAACGACCGCACCCTGAGCGTGCTGGGCGGGCTTGCCGGCGCGCCCTCGGGTGCGGAGCGCCAGGCGGCGCTGGTGGAGGGCTTCCAGCTCGCGTTCGTCGTCGCTGGGGGGATGATCGCGGCGGGCGCCGTCCTGATCGCCCTGTTCCTGCGCAAGCGCGACGTCCAGCGCATCGAGGCCGGCGAGGCCGCCGACGCGGTCGCCGTGCCGGCGTAGGATGACGCCATAGCCACCACGGAGGAGAGCGCACGCGGGTTGCGCGCCGACGCGGCGCGCAACCTGGAGCGGATCGTCGAGGCGGCCGCCGCGGCCTTCGCCGAGCACGGGCTCGAGGCCTCGACCGCCGAGATCGCGCAGCGCGCGGGCGTGGGCGAGGCGACGCTGTTCCGCCGCTTCCCCTCGAAGGACGACCTGATCGACGCGGTCATCGCCGCGCGGATGGACGAGGTGCTCGAGCTGCTCGCCGAGGCGGTCGCCGATCCCGAGCCCGGTGCGGCGCTGGAGCGGTGGCTCTACAGCACGGTCGAGCGGGTCGCCCGCGACCAGGGCTTCCTGGAGGCGGTCAAGGAACGCTGCTTCGTGAACGATGCCTTCGCCGAGCGCCGCCGGCGCAGCCTCGAGCTGATCGGCCAGCTGCTGCGGCGAGCCCAGGCGGCGGGCTCCATTCGCGAGGACCTGGCGGCGCAGGATCTCTCGTTCTTGATCGGCGCCGGCGCCTACCCCGCGATGGTCCCGCTGCCGGGGCTGCGCGAGGACCTCTGGAAGCGCTACCTCGGCCTGATCGTCGACGGCATGAGGCCGGAAGGCGCGACGCGCCTGCGACCGGGGCCGCCGCCGCGGCGGCTGCTCGAGCGGCCTAGCCGCTCGGACGCGTGAGCTCCAGCAGCGACTCCCGCAGCGCGCGGTAGCGCTGCTCCCCCAGGCGCTCGGCCTGGTCGCGCTCGATGGCGCCGATGATCCGGCGGCTCTCGCCGCGAGCTCCGCCGCGCAACGTGCTGGAGCTCGCGCTGCTCGTGCGCGAATACGAGGACGAGACCTACCTCGCGCACCGGTGCCGTACCTAGAGCCGCCACCCGGACTCGAACCGGGGACCCCATCTTTACGAGAGATGTGCTCTACCAGCTGAGCTATGGCGGCGGGTCGGCGGTCAACGATAGCCGCGATGCGACGGGGGCGAATGTTCGCCCCCGCGCGCTTCCGTCGGTGTGCGGATCGTCGTCGCCAACTCGCTCTGGTCGAGGCTGTTCGGGCTTGCCCTGCGCCGGCGCCCGCCGCCCGGCAGCGCGCTGCTGCTGCCGGGCTGCCGGTCGGTTCACACGTTCGGGATGCGCTTCGCGCTCGACCTGGTCTGGCTGGACCGCTCCGGTCGCGTGCTGGGCATCGAGCACGCGGTGCGGCCGGGCCGGCTGCGCGTGCGGCGCGAGGCCGACGCGGTGCTCGAGGCGGCGGCGGGCGAGGGCGCGCGCGCCGCGGAAGCCTGGGCGGCCCGCGCCCCGCCGGGGCGCTTTGGAAGAATGCCGCCCATGGCAGAGCCGCAGCCCAACCGTCTGACCCTGGCACTGGATCCGCGCCAGCCGATCTACCGCGACACCTACAACGAATACTTCGTGCTGGTCCTGTCCGCGGGCGGAGCCGCGGCGGGGACGCAGGTGCCGCTGTACATCCTGATGGCGATCACCGGCATCTGGCCGGCGGGCGTGTTCGTGGCGGCCTGCGTCGTGTTCGAGCTGGCCGTGATCTTCGGCCTCGCCCGGCCGCAGATGGCGCCCAGGGAGCGCGTCGGGTGGGCCGTCCTCTGGGGCGTGACGACGGCGCTCATGGCGCTGGCGTTCTACTACCTCGTAGCCGAACCCACTTTGTGATTTCCGGCCGCCCTAGCGGCTCGCGGCCCACACCCGGTACACGCCCGTCCTCGCTGTAGCTGTCAGGGCCGGGGCCGGACCTGCTAACTCGATCATGTGGCCGTCGGCCACGTCTGCCAGTTTGGAGCGCGTTTCGCCCACACGGTCGACAGCGGCGCTCTGCGGCGCTCTACGGAACGCCGTGTTTGGGCGCCACCGAGCACGGGGCGTCCCGAGTCGGTGTTCAGGGGACCGGCGGGTTGGGGTTCCAGCCGAGACTCCGCCGCAATAGCCAGTCGCGACCGCCGCGCAGGAAACGACCTCGTTCGACGTCGCCGCGGCCAGATCGACAAGTAATCGACCTAGCGAAGTGATCTACTTCCCGCGCGTGAAAGCGGCTACGGCGCGAATCGCGTCCCTGGTGATGCTGGTGGCCGCCGGGGCGGTCGTATTCGCCCTCCTTGGGCTGACATGGTACGAGCACACGCGCGGCACCAAGCGCAGCGCGTGGGAGGCCGTGCCCGAGGTCGGCGTCGATCTCGCGCTGGTCGGCGCCGCGGCTACGGTCGCGTTCCTTGGCGTTGCTCTCGGGGTCCGCCTTCCGCGAGTCCTTGCGCTCCTCGGCGTGGTCGCCGCTCTGGCCCTGACCGCAATGCTCGCCTACCGGCTGGGGGAGCAACCGCCCCTGCCGAACGCGCCCGATTCCTATTCGCGCGAAGCCGGGCCGCTAACGGCGCTCGTGGCCGCCGCGGTGCTGCTGGCCGTGTCGCTCGTCGTGGCCGTCTTCACTTCCGCGACGACCTGTCCCGACTGCGCCGAGCGCATCCCGAGGCGGGCAGACCGCTGCCCACACTGCGGTCACCTGTCCACGCCGCCACGGGGCTGGAAGAGATGCTCCAACTGTCGTGGGAGTGTGCGCCAGCAGGCGCGAATCTGCAAGCACTGCCGCCACGACCTGACGTCCCAGACGCTCTGACGCGCCCGAGGCACAGCAATTGGGCCAAACAATTCACGTGTCGCCAGAACCCACGCTCTAGCGCCCGGCGCTACTCGGACTCGGTGACGAGCCGGTCCTTCAGGCCGCGCACGTCGTCGTCGGCATGGAGCCAGGTGACCATCGAGGCTCGTGACACGCGCTTGGCCAGCGGCGGGTCGACGCCGCGCTCGCGCAACTCGGCGCGCAGGACGTCGTCGGACAGCAGGTCGTAGTTCTGGCGTTCCGGCATGGGTGAGTCTCCTTCGGGTGATGCGGGCGCCCCCGCGGCGCCGGAGAAGTGAAAGTAGCGATCGGCCTCGCGCACCCACGCGAGCGCCCGCGCCTCTCGGCTGCCCGCCCGGTCTAGCCCGGCGAGCCGGTCAGCGCGGCCAGGCGCAGCCCGAGCGCGCTCAGCGCCAGGTCCTCGCTGACGTTCAGCTCCAGCGCCTGGCGCACCTCCTCGCAGCGCTCCGCCGCCTCGCGCAGGCGGCGCGGGTCGCGCGCGCGGGCGCGCTCGGCCAGCGCGGCGGCGCGGTCGGTCGCCAGCACGGCGTCGGGCGCGTCCTCGGCGAGGCAGACCAGGTCGCGGAAGGCAAGGCCGGTCAGGCTCAGCGCCAGGTCGAGCACCTCGGTGCGGGCGCGGCGGCCGTCGCGCTTGGCGGCCTCCTCCAGCTCGCGCTCGACGGCACGCCGCTCGCGGCCCTTGGGCTCCATCTCGAGCCGGTCGGCGCCGGTCATGGCCACCGCCTCCTCGGCCTCGGTCCGGCGGCGTTCGGCGCGGTCGAGCAGCGGCCTCCAGGCCTCACCGGGCTCGCCGTCGAGCGCCGCGGCCGCGAAGGCGTCCACCTCGGCGCGCAACTGGGCCCCCTCGGGGGAGGCGAGCAGGCGGGCGCGCGCGGCGTTGCCCAGCGCCAGACGCGCACAGGCGCCGGCGACGGCGGGCTCGATCCCATCTGCCTCCAGCAGGGCGGCGATGCGGGCCGCCGGCAGCGGCTCGAAGCGCACCGGCTGGCAGCGGGACACGACCGTCTCGAGGACGCGGCCGAGCGCGTCCGTCAGCAGGATCAGGTGCACGAAGTGGGCCGGCTCCTCGAGCGTCTTCAGCAGGCGGTTGGCCACCTCGTCGTTCATCGTGTCCACGCGCTCGAGCACGAACACGCGGCGGCTCGCCTCGAACGGCGTGCGCGTGGCCGCCGCCACGACCGCCTGGTCCACGTCCTCCACGCGCATCACGTGGGCGCCGCTCGGGCGCACCCAGGTGAGGTCGGGGTGCGTGCCGTGCTCGACGCGCAGGCGGACGGCGTCGGGGTCGCTCTGGCCCTCGGCCAGCAGCTCCGCCGCGAACGCGCGCGCCACGGTCCGCTTGCCGGTGCCGGCCGGGCCGTGGAACAGATAGGCGTGCGAGGGCCCCGCCTCCAGCGCGGCGGCCAGCACGATGCGCGCCTGCGGGTGGTCCTCGGTGCCGGCCAGCGCGACGTTCACGCGCGCGCTCCGCTGCGAGCCGCCTCGACCTCGGCGAGCACGTCGGCGTGCACCTGCTCGGGGGCGCGGGTCGCGTCGATGCGCCGCCAGCGGCCGGGGTCGGCCGCCACTAGCCGCTCGTAGGTCTCCAGCACCGCCCGCTGGAGCGTGGCGCCCTCGTCCTCGAAGCGGTCGCTCTCCCCCGCGCGCTGCGCGGCGGCGGCGGGATCGATCTCGAGCAGGAAGGTGAGGTCCGGCGCCAGCCCGCCGGTCGCGAAGCGGTTGATCCGCTCGACCTCGTCGACGCCCAGTCCGCGCGCGCCGCCCTGGTAGGCGAGCGAGGAGTCGAGGAAACGGTCGGACACGACGACGCGGCCGGCCTCCAGCGCGGGGCGGATCACCTGCTCCACCAGCTCCGCGCGGGCGGCGGCGAAGAGCAGCGCCTCGGCCTCGGCCCCGAGCGGCACGCTCGCGTCCTTGAGCAGCTCGCGCACTCGCTCGCCCGCGTCCGTGCCGCCGGGCTCGCGCACCCCGAGGGCCGCGTCGCCGAGCGCCTCGGACAGCAGCCGCGCCTGCGTCGTCTTGCCGGAGCGATCGATGCCCTCGAAGGTGACGAACAGGCCGCGCATGCGTCGGCGACCGTAGCAGTGGGCGCCGAAGCGGCGGGAGCGGACCGGGTGACTGGCTAATCTGCGCCGCCGTATGAAGACTCTCGTCACAGGAGGCGCCGGCTTCATCGGCTCGAATCTGGTGGACGCCCTGGTGGAGCGCGGCGACGAGGTCACCGTCCTCGACGACGTCTCGACGGGCCGGCACGCCAATCTCGAAGGGGCGCTCGCGCGCGGAGCCGAGCTGATCGAGCTGGACGTGCGCGACGCCGACGGCGTCGCAGCCGCCGTCGACCGCGTCCGTCCCGAGACGATCTTCCACCTCGCGGCGCAGATCGACGTGCGCCGGTCGGTCGCCGACCCGGCCCACGACTCGCGCGTCAACGTGGAGGGCACGATCAACGTCCTGCGCGCCGCGCAGGCCAGCGGCGTCGCCCGCGTCGTCAACACGTCGACCGGCGGCGCGATCTACGGGGAGGGGCGGATCATCCCCGCGCCCGAGGACCACCCGGTCGCGCCCGAGGCGCCCTACGGGCTCTCCAAGTTCTGCGCCGAGAACTACTGCGCGCTGTTCACGCGCCTCCACGGCCTCTCGACCGTCTCGCTGCGCTACGGCAACGTGTACGGGCCGCGCCAGGACCCGCTCGGCGAGGCCGGGGTGATCGCGATCTTCTGCGGCAAGCTGCTCGAGGGCGCCCGGCCCACCATCTTCGGCGACGGCAAGCAGACGCGCGACTACGTCTTCGTCGGGGACGTGGTCGACGCCAACCTGCGGGCCGCGGACTCCACGGCGACCGGCGCCTTCAACGTCGGCCGCGGCGTGCAGACCAGCGTGCTCGACATCGTCGATGTGCTGGCCGGCCTCTCGGACAACGGCTTCGAGGCCGACCACGCCCCGGCGCGATCGGGCGAGGTTCAGCACATCGCGCTCGACGCGTCCCGCTCGAAGGCCGAGTTCGGGTGGGAAGCGCAGGTCGACCTCCAGCAGGGGCTCGGCCGCACGCTCGACTCGCTGCGCTGAATCATCCCGGAGCTTGCGAGGAGTCTCCGCTGCGTGCCCGCGGAGAGCCGGCCTGCCGGCGCTACGGTGCGGTCGTGGACGAACCGCTCCTGCTCGGCCCCGGCGAGGGCGAACCCCACGGCGTGGCGCAGCTCAAGGTGGACCTCCCCGAGCTGTCGCTGGCGGAGTCGGTCTACGAGGCCGGTCGGCGCGGACCGCCTCCGCACATCCACCGCGTGCACGTCGACGCCTTCTACGTGATCGACGGGCGGCTCGAGTTCGAGCTGGGTCCCGACGGGCAGCGGTTCCAGATCGAGCCGGGCGGCCTGGTGCTGGTCCCGCCGGAGGTCGTCCACTCCTTCCACAACCCGGGGCCCGGCGAGTGCCGCTTCCTCAACATCCACGCGCCCGGCGCGGACTTCGGGGACTACCTGCGCACCCGCGGGGAGGCGCCGTTCGACTCCGAAGACCCGCCCCCCGGCGGCGGCCGCCCCGCGAGCGACGCGATCGTGCTCGGTGCCGACGAGGGCGAGCGGCTGGCCTTCGGGCCGACGGTGGCGACGCTCAAGGCGGGCGTCGACGACGCGCTCGGCTCGTTCGCCCTGACGGACAGCACGATCGCCGGCGGCTTCCCCGGCCCGGTGCCGCACCGCCACGAGCGGATGGTCGACAGCTTCTACGTGCTCGAGGGCACGCTTGCGCTCAGGCTGGGCGAGCAAGAAGCGATCGCCGGCCCGGGCAGCTACGCCTGCGTCCCGCCCGGCAACGCCCACACCTTCTCCAACCCGGGCACGGAGCCCGTGCGCGTGCTGAACCTGATGGCGCCGGGCGGCCTCGAGGGCTACCTGCGCGAGCTGGCCAAGCTGGGCGGACCGCCCGATCCGGCCGTCATGGCGCGGATCGCCGCCGACTACGACTTCCTTGCTCTTTAGGCACAATATGTTGTGTCTGCGGCAGGAACGAGGCACTAGACCTAGTAAAATTCCCTGTGTGCGCTGCCCCTTCTGCTCCGACGAAGCGACGCAGGTGATCGACACCCGTCCCACACCGGACGCGGTGCGCCGCCGGCGTGAGTGCACCGCCTGCGGCGAGCGCTTCACGACCTTCGAGCGCGCGGAGGAGCCGCGCCTCGAGGTGGTCAAGCGCGACGGCCGGCGCGAGCGCTTCGATCGGCAGAAGCTGCTGCGCGGGCTCGCCCGCGCAGCCGGCGGCCGGGAGGTCAGTGCCGACCAGCTCGAGGCGGTCGCGGCGTGGATCGCCACGGAGGCGCGCCGCGGCGGCGGCGAGGTGCCGGCCGAGCGCATCGGCGACCTAGCCGAGCGCGGGCTCGCCCGGGTGGATCCGGTCAGCGCGATCCAGTTCGCGTCGGTCTACCGCAACCTCGCCGACCTCGACCAGCTGGCGGCCGTGGTGAGGCGCTTCAAGGAGGACCCGCTGCCCGGCGAGGACCAGCTCGCGATCGAGGCTGTTCCGTCCGGCGCAAAGAGCAGCATCGCTCGTTCCCGCTCAACCCGTTCCAACAAGAGGAGAGGTCATGTCTCACAGCCGTAACGCCGCTACCCCGAGCGTCACCGCCAGCGGTGCCGGGGTCAGCGTTCCGCGGCGTTTCACGGAGGCGGGCAAGCACCCCTTCGACTGCGTCGAGTGGGAGATTCGCGACGCCCTGATCGGCGATCCGGCCAAGCCGGCGTTCGAGCAGCGAGGCGTCGAGTTCCCGGTCACCTGGTCCCAGAACGCCACCAACATCGTCGCCCAGAAGTACTTCCGCGGACGGCTCGACTCACCCGAGCGCGAGTCGTCGGTCAAGCAGATGGTCGGCCGCGTTGCAGGCACGATCGCCGACTGGGGGCGCGCCGGCGGGTACTTCGCGACGGACGACGACGCCAGGACCTTCGAGGACGAGCTCACCCACATCCTGGTTCACCAGATGGCGGCGTTCAACTCGCCGGTCTGGTTCAACGTCGGCTTCGAGGAGCACCCCCAGTGCTCGGCCTGCTTCATCCTCTCCGTCGAGGACGAGCTGGAGTCGATCCTGGGCTGGAACACCAAGGAAGGGAAGATCTTCCGCGGCGGCTCGGGCTCCGGCATCAACCTGTCGCGCATCCGCAGCTCGAAGGAGCCGCTCTCGAAGGGCGGGCTCGCGTCCGGGCCGGTCAGCTTCATGCGCGGGGCCGACGCCTGGGCCGGCACGATCAAGTCGGGCGGCAAGACCCGCCGCGCGGCCAAGATGGTCGTGCTCGACATCGACCACCCGGACATCCTCGACTTCATCTGGTGCAAGGCGCGCGAGGAGGAGAAGGCGGCCGCGCTGCGCGACGCCGGCTTCGACATGCGGCTCGACTCCGAGGCCTTCGCGTCGATCCAGTACCAGAACGCGAACAACTCGGTGCGCGTCACCGACGAGTTCATGGAGCGGGCGGAGCAGGGCCAGGAGTGGGAGCTGACCGCGCGCGTGGACGGCTCGGTGGTGGAGCGCGTCGACGCCCGCCACCTGCTGAACCAGATCGCGGAGGCGGCGTGGCGCTGCGCCGATCCGGGCGTCCAGTACGACACGACGATCAACGAGTGGCACACCTGCCCGAACTCCGGACGGATCAACGCCTCCAACCCGTGCTCGGAGTACATGCACGTGGACGACTCCGCGTGCAATCTCGCTTCGCTGAACCTCATGAAGTTCCGGCGGCCCGATGGCACGTTCGACACCGACTCCTTCGAGCACGCGGTCGACGTGATGATCCTGGCTCAGGAGATCGTGGTCTCGCCGTCGAGCTACCCGACCGAGGAGATCGGCCAGAACGCGCGTGCGTTCCGCCAGCTCGGGCTCGGCTACGCCAACCTGGGCGCGCTCCTGATGGCCAACGGCCTCGCCTACGACTCGGACGAGGGCCGCGCCATCGGCGCCGCCATCACGGCGCTCATGACGGGGCGGGCCTACCGCACGTCCGCCGAGGTCGCCGGCGCGATCGGGCCGTACGAGCGCTACGCGGAGAACCGCGACCCGCACAACCACGTGATGCGCAAGCACCGTGACGCGGCGTACGAGATCCCGGAGGACCTGTCCAAGGATTCCGAGCTGCTCGCTGCGGCGCGCCAGTCGTGGGACGACGCGGTCGAGGTCGGCGAGCGCAACGGCTACCGCAACGCCCAGGCGACGGTGCTCGCCCCCACCGGGACGATCTCGTTCCTGATGGACTGCGACACGACCGGCATCGAGCCAGACTTCTCGCTCGTCAAGTTCAAGGACCTCGTCGGCGGCGGCCAGATGACGATCGTCAACCGCACGGTGCCGCTGGCGCTGCGGACGCTCGGGTATCAGGACGAGCAGGTCGAGGCGATCGAGGCGCACCTGGCCGCGAACGCGACGGTGGTGGGCGCCCCCGGCCTGCGCGAGGAGCACATGTCGGTGTTCGACGTGGCCGTGGGCGAGCGGGCCATCTCGCCGATGGGCCACGTCAAGATGATGGCCGCGGCGCAGCCGTTCCTCTCGGGAGCGATCTCGAAGACGGTCAACCTGCCGGAGTCGGTCTCGGTGGAGGACATCGCCGGGGTCTACAGCGAGGGCTGGAAGCTCGGACTGAAGGCGCTCGCGATCTACCGCGACGGCTCGAAGACCGCCCAGGCGCTGAGGACGGACGCGGGCGACAAGAAGGGCGAGGTCGCAGCAGCGGCGGCGATCGCCGAGGAGCCGGCCCGCCCGGTGCGCCGGCGGATGCCGCGAGAGCGCCAGTCGCTCACGCACAAGTTCTCCGTTGGCGGACACGAGGGCTACATCACGGCAGGCGAGTACGACGACGGCTCGCTCGGCGAGGTCTTCCTCACGGACGTGGGCAAGGAGGGCTCGACGATCAAGGGCCTGATGAACGCGTTCGCCACGGCGATCTCGATCGGGCTCCAGTACGGCGTGCCGCTCGAGACGCTGGTGCGCAAGTTCGCCTACGTGCGCTTCGAGCCGGAGGGCTACACCGGCAACCCGGAGATCCCGTTCGCAAAGTCGATGCCCGACTACATCATGCGCTGGCTGGCCTCGCGCTACTGCGATGCCGACCTGCACGAGGAGCTCGGCATCCTGACGCCGGAGGTGCGCAACCGCAAGGCGTCGCAGGAGGCGCTGATGCGCGGCGACACCGCCGGACCGCCCGAGGAGGCCGAGCCGCCCGCGAACGGCACGGCCAACGGGGTCTCGAACGGAGGCAACGGCAAGACGTCACCGGCGCGCCCATCGGGCCGCTCGGCGTCGGACCGCAAGCCCGCCGCGTTCGCGCTGACCGACGAGCCGCCGGCGATCCCCGCCAAGCTGGCCGGCCTCGACCTGGGCCCCGCCTGCGGCCAGTGCGGAGGCATGATGCAGCGGACGGGGTCGTGCTACACGTGCTCGTCTTGCGGGAACAACACGGGGTGTGGCTGAGCCCCAGCCGCCCCTAGCAACGCTTGCGAGGGCCCGCTCCGGCGGGCCCTCGTCGTTCAGGGCCCTCAGCGCGCCGTCGCGCGCTCCGCGAAGTCCCCCACCAGCCGGATCGTCTCGTCCTTCTCGAACTCGTTGAAGACCTCGTGGCGGGCCTCCGGGACGATGCGTTCCGTGAAGTCGGTTCCGGCCAGGCGCTGCACCGCGGGCTGGGCAAGGACCATCGGAACGAGGGCGTCGGCCTCTCCGTGCACGTAGAGGACCGGCAGGTCGCCGAAGCCGGGGCCAGCGTCGACGGCCTCGCACGCGTTCTTGAAGGCCTCCAGCGTGGGCCGCTTCCAGCCGCCGTGCCAGACCAGGGGGTCGTTGGCGTAGGCCTCGCCGACCGCCGGGTCGCGCGACAGCACGGCCAGGTCGATCGGGTCGTCCGGCAGCTCCGGCACGGCCAGCCACTGCGCCAGCACTGGGGCCAGTCCGACCGCCGGGCCCGACAGGACCAGTCCGGCGAGCTCGTCTC
>JAXDII010000079.1:0-38999 GCA_034664085.1 Thermoleophilaceae bacterium | reverse complement strand
GCACACGTCGCGGAAGCCTAGGCACCCTTGAATACTTGCCTGCCGCGCACCGGTCGGCGATGCTAGGCGGGATGCCGCCGTTCAGGCAGCCCACCTTCGATTACCACCTCGACGTCGACCGCGAGCTGCGGGCGCTGCGCAAGTACTCCAGCCTCCCGGGCAAGGAGGACCGCCAGATCCCCGAGCGTGGGGAGGATCGCCTCCTCGTCGCGACCTGGAACATCGCCAACCTCGGCGTGCAGAAGCGCGAAGACGACCACTACCGGCTGCTCGCCGAGATCGTCGGCTGGTTCGACCTGATCGCCCTTCAGGAGGTCAACGACAACCTCGTCGGGCTGCGCGCGATCATCGAGCACCTGCCGAGCCGGTACCGCGTCCTCTTCAACGACGCGGGCGGCAACGACGAGCGCTTCGCCTTCGTCTACGACTCGCGGAAGGTCGGGGTGAGGGAGGAGATCGGCGAGCTCACCGTGGCGGCAAAGGATCTGCCGAAGGTGAAGCTGAAGGACATCCCGGCGCGCTTCGTCGGCTTCGACCGCAACCCGATGCTCGCGTCCTTCCGGGTGAACGACATGGACCTCGTGCTTGCCGGCGTCCACCTGTACTTCGGCGACAGCCGCCCGCCGGGCCTGCCCGACGACGAGGCCGAGGCCACGACCACCAACCCGGCGGCGCGCGCCCGCGCCGAGCAGCGCAAGGAGCCTCCGCCGGCCGCCGGCATGGACCGCCGGGTGCTGGAGGCGTTCGCGGTCGCGCGCTGGGCCGAGCAGCGCGAGCGCAACGAGAACGCCTACACCGCGAACGTGATCGCGCTCGGCGACTACAACCTGCCCGTGCACGCGCCCGGCGACCGGGTCTACGACGCGCTGACCAAGAAGGGCCTGCGCCTGCCGCCGCACTCGACGCGCGTGGGCGGCTCCAACATCAACGACGACGCCCACTACGACCAGATGGCCGTGCTGCCCGGTGCCATCCACGACGCGATCGAGGAGCTGGGCATCTTCGACTTCGACGGCGCGCTGTTCGCCGACCTCTTCGGCGGGGGAACGAAGGCGGAGGTCAAGCGCTTCCGCGAGTACATGCGCTACTACGTCTCGGATCACCGCCCGCTCTGGATGTCGTTGAAGCTCTAGCCGGAGCCCTCAAGAGTCGACCGAGGCCCGCCGATAGGTGGATGCCGGGGAAGGCCGCCGTGGCCGTCCCTCAGCGTCTTCATGGCACTGGACTCGCTCGATATCACGCGCCTCCGCGGCGCCTTCCGTGCGGAGGTCAAGGGATCCACCCGCACGACCGCGGCCACCGCCGGACTGATCGCCATCGTGGCCTTCCCGGCGTGGGGCGTCTTCGACCACCTCGTCGACCCGGCGCACGGCGCCGAGTTCACGACGCTGCGCCTGGTGCTCGAGCCTCCGCTGATCGTCCTGTGGCTGACGCTCTTCACGGGGTGGGGGCGGCGCCATCCCGAGCTGGTGATGCTGATGTTCATCGCCCTGATCCAGGGCTCGATCGCCTTCATGACGGTGCGTGTCGATGACGCCTACGCGCCCTATGCCCTCGGGATGTCGCTGGCGATCTACGCCAGCTCGTACCTGCTGATCTGGGCGTGGCAGTACACCGCCGCGCTGATCGCGCTGACCTGGATGGCGCTCGCCGCCGCCCTCGTGACCGCGCCGGAGGCGCTCGACGGCGCCGCGCTCGCCACGATCGGCTTCTACCTCGGCACGGCGTCGCTGGTCGCGTTCGTCGGCCAGTTCCACCGGCAGGTGACCGCGTGGCAGGAGTTCCGCAGCCGCGCCGAGCTGGAGCTCGAGCAGGAGCGCAGCCAGAGCCTGCTGGAGCAGCTCGAGCGCCTCAGCCGCGAGGACTCGCTCACCGGCCTCGCCAACCGGCGCTCGTGGGACGAGACGCTCACGCGCGAGTTCGAGCGATCCCGCCGCCGCGACAGCAACATCGCCGTGCTGCTCTGCGACCTCGACCGGCTCAAGGAGGTCAACGACCGCTTCGGGCATGCCACCGGCGACCGGGTCCTCAAGGCGGCCGCAGACGTGATCTCCGACCGTGTCCGCGCGGGGGACCTCGCGGCGCGGCTCGGCGGCGACGAGTTCGCGGTGCTCTGCCCCGACACCGGGATGGCCGAGGCCACGATGCTCGCCGAGGACCTGCGCACCCGGCTCAGCGACCTGCGGCCGCCGGAGACGGACATGCCGGGGGTGACCGTGTCTATCGGGGTGGCCTCGCGGGAGCAGGTCGACGTCTCGGCCACCGAGCTCGTGCTGCGTGCCGACGACCGCCTCTACCGCGCCAAGCGCACCCGCAACGCGGTCTGTCCAGACCGCCACCTCACGGTCGCCTAGCCGCGCGCCGGACGCCGGCGCGCGGCGGCTGCGAGCAGGGCGACCGCGACGGCGATCGCCCTGCCCCAGCGTCGCCGCGGCCCCAAGGGGCGAGAGGCGAGCCCTTCAGGGGCTCAGGCGGGGCTGGTCGGATCTTCCTCCGCCGCGAGCTTGAGCGAGCCGGCCTTCACGTCCTCGAAGTGGCGCTGCTGGATCGGGAGCGCCCAGTCGACCAGCTCCTGGAGCCGCTGGTCGCCGGCCCGCTCGTTGAGCTTGGCGAGGATGCTCCAGTGGCCGACCTCGCCGGCCTCGGCCATCGTCAGGAACTCGAAGCCGTCGAGGTCATCCGAGTCGTCGCCGAGGTAGGTCGACATCATCTCGGTGGCCTCGCTCTTGGTCTCGCGAGCCTTGTCGAGCACGGCGGTCTTCTTGCCGTCGAGGTCCTCGGCGAACTGGGTGCCGCGCTCCTCCGTCTCGCGGGCCTCGTCGCGCATCTGCTCGAGCTTCTGCGTCAGCTCCTCGTCGTCGGTCAGCTTCTCGACCTTCTCGGTGGCGCCCTGGGCGGCCTGCGCCAGCCCGATCACCTCCGCGAGCTTCTCCTCCAGCACCGTCAACTCAGCCATATCGGTTCCTCCATTTGGGCGGTCTCGTACTGGAGGCGCCGCTACCCCCGGATCGCGGACGGAAAACACTTCGCCGGGGGCGGCTACGATCCCGCCATGCGCCGGACGCTGGTCCTCGCCGTCGCCATTCTGGCCGTGTTTGCTCCTGCCGCGGCGGCCAAGCAGACCGTCACGGTGAGCCCCAACCCGGTCCACTTCGGCGAGACGCTCGTGGTCGAGGGCCGCGGGTGGCCGGTGATCGAGTTCTGCAGCCGCACCGTACGGCTGTCGCTGCGCTCGGACCAGAACGCCTTCCGCATCGGCACGCTGCGCGTGCGCGGCAACGGCCGCTTCCGCTTCGAGTGGATCCCGCGCCGGGCGCGGATCGGCGCCGGGCGATGGGAGCTGGTGGCGCGGATGCGCTGCGAGAGCGGCAAGGACGGCTCGCCGGTGCCGGTGCGGGCGTCGACCCCGCTCCGAATCCGCCGCTAGATCAGCCGCGCAGCGAGTGCCCGAAGGCGAAGAAGGTGGCGTAGCCGTCGTTGCCGCCGAGCTCGACCAGCCGGCCGCGCGCGGCGCGCAGTGCCGCGTCCTGGCGGGCACCCCAGTGCCGGCGGGCGGCGGCGCGCTTGTTGCTCTCGACGAATCGCACCATGCGGTTGTAGATGTCGCCGGCCAGGTAGTCGGCGGAGACGTTTTCGGGAAACTGCCGCGCCCGGCCCGTGAGCCTGTTGAACTGGCGGCAGGTCGCGATCGGGGTGTAGGCCTCGTAGAACGCCACGCGCTTGCGCCACGCCTCCGCGCCGGCCTGCAGCACGGGGTCGTCGAGCGGCTCCTCGAAGCGCGAGAGGAAGCGCTGGAACGCAGGGCGGTAGGCGTCCAGGGCGGCGCGCTCGGTCGCCACCTCGCCCAGGGCCTTCCAGAGCGTGCGGGCGCCGCGCCGGTAGAGGCCGCGCTGGGACGGCACGCGCACCGCGCGGATCGCCTTCCAGCCGGGCCCGCCCGACTTGCATCTGGCGAGCGCCTTGGCGGCGGCCCGCCGGTTGGCCGCGACGGTGTCCGCCGCGGCGCGCTTGGCGGGTGCGAGCTCGAGGACGGCGCGCTCCACGCGCGCCACGTCCTGCACCGGCATTTGTGCCCGCGCACGGGTGGACCACATCATCGCGGCCGCGAGGAACGCGAGTGCTGCGAGCAGGGCAAGGGCGATCGCGACGTGACGGCTCACAGGCGGAAGATCGGCGGCGTGCGCCGCGCGCTTGAGGAAGCTGCGGGCAACCTGGCGATCCGGCCGGCGGTCCGGCGCCCTGACGGGCGCCGTGGCCTAGGGTCACCGGCATCGCTTCCGAAGCAGCGGGGCAGCGCCCGCAGATCGTCCTCGGGGTGATCGCAGCCCCGGATGCGCCCACGGATCTCGGCGAGCAGCTGAAGCCGGAGCTGGAGGATGCCCTGAGCGAGCGGTTTCCCGGGGTGGAGTGGCGCGTAGTCCTCGTCACGGACGGCCTGGTCACGCCGCCGGCGCACACCACCGAGCTGGTCGACGCGGCCCACCGGCGGCTGCTGCGCGAGGACTGGGAGCTGGCGCTGTGCCTGACCGACCTGCCGCTGCGCGTCGGACGCCGGCCGGTCGAGGGTCACGCCAGCCCCACCCACCGGGTGGCGGTCCTCTCGGTACCCGCGCTCGGGCCGGCCCGCCCGCGCCGCCGCGCGCTCGAGACCGCCCTCGGCCTGGTCGGCGTCGTGCTCGGCGATTCCGCCGGCCTGGATCGCCGGCTGGTGGACCTCGCCGAGCTGGCCGACGAGGACCCCGCCACCGGCCCTGCGGGGCTCGCCGCCCTGGCGCGCGGGGGCAACCTGCGCCTGCTGGGCGGGATGGTGCGGGCCAACCGCCCGTGGCGGCTGGCGGGACGCCTGTACCGCGCGCTGGTCGCGGCGCTCGCAGCGGTCGCCTTCGCGCTCGTCACCTCGGACGTCTGGCGCGTCTCCAACAGCATGAGCCCGGTCCGCCTCGCGGCGATCACGCTGGTGGCGGTGGGGCTCACCGTGGCGTCCCTGGTGGCCGTCCACGGGCTCTGGGAATCCCGCGGCGAGGGGCGCGCGGCCGACCAGGTGACGCTCTTCAACGCAGCGACCGCGGCCACTGTCCTGATCGGCGTGCTGTCGCTCTACGTCGCCCTGTTCGCACTGGTGCTGGGCAGCGCCGGGCTGGTCATCAGCCCCGACGCGCTGTCGGAGGCGCTCGGCTCGGACGTTGGCCTGAGCGACTACCTGGTCCTGGCCTGGTTCGTCAGCTCGCTCGCGACCGTCGGCGGGGCGCTCGGGGCGGGCCTCGAGAGCGACGAAGCCGTGCGCGAGGCCGCGTACGCCCACCGCGCGGGCGAGGAGGACTAGCCGGCCGCAGCCTCGGCCGCCGGCAGCCGCGCGCGCGAGCGGCGCAGCAGCGCCAGCGCGACGAGCGCGGCGAGCACTGGGATCGCGCCCGCCAGGGCCAGCGTCGTGCGGGCTCCGATGGCGGCGACGAGCACGCCCCCGGCCGCGAGGGCGACCAGCTCCGCGCCGTTGCGCATCCCGTTGTAGGCGGCAAAGGCGCGCCCGTGGAGGCGGGCCGGCACGCGCTGCTGGATCAGCGTTCGCGCGAGCACGTTCTTTGTGCCGTGTCCCAGGCCGCCGATGAACCACATGCCGGCGCCGAACCAGACCACCAGCAGGGCGGTCGGAAGGCCGAGGCCGGCGCCCTGCACGGCGACCGCGACCAGTACGCCGAGCGCGAAGGCACCCGCCGGGATGCGGCGGGCCACCAGCAGCGCGCCGCCAACCATCCCGAGCGTCCAAGCGCCGAACACCAGGCCGTACACGGCATCCGACACCTCGAGGTCCTCCTTGAGGAAGAACACCTCGGCGGTGACGGAGGCCGTCATGAACAGGAGCGAGACGAACACCACCGTCATCACAAGCGCGAGCGTGCGGTCGCCGAACAGGCAGGCCACGCCGTCCCGGGCGCGCTCGGGGGCGTCGCCGGCGGCTCGGGGCTGCGGCGGCCGCCGGGTCCGCAGCAGCAGCGCCGCGAGCCCGACGGCTGCGAAGGTGCCGGCGTTGACGAGCATGGCGGCCTCGGTGCCGCCGAGGCCGGCCAGCAGGCCGCCCAGGGCAGGGCCGGCCGTCATGCCCGCATAGCGAGCGGTCTCGACCAGGCCGTTCATCTCCGTCAGCCGCTCGCCGCCGCCGATCAGCGGCACCAGGGAGAACTCAGCCGGCTGGGCGACCGCGAAGCCCATGCCCAGCACCACGGCGAGCACCAGGATCGCTGCGACCGAGTCGAGCGCCAGCGCCATCGTTGCCGCGACGACGGCCTGGAGCAGCGAGGCGGCGAGCAGCACGCCGCGCGCCTCGAGGCGGTCGACCAGCAGCCCCGCGACCGGCGCCAGCACCACCACCGGGGCCCAGAGTGCCACGAACAGCGCCGCCACGGCGATGGCCGAGTCGGTCATCTCCTGGAGGTGCAGCGTGAGCGGGATCCAGAGGATGAAGTCGCCCAGCGCCGAGATCCCGACCGCCCCGACGATCAGGCGCACGTCTGGCTTGCGCAGCAGGCCGCCGCTCATCCAGGCCAGTCTGGCCGGCCGCGGCGCTCAGGGGTAGAGGGGAGAGGCGGCGAAACGGTCGCGCGCCAGGAACCAGGCGGGCTTCTTCTCGCCCTCGTAGGTCAGCAGGCCCTTCTGGTGGCGGGTGTTGGGCCGGAACTCCGGCGGCCGCTGCCCGGCGCCGCCGGTCCAGCCGGGGTAGATCTCGAACTCGCGCAGCGTCCAGTAGATCGCGCCTGAGATCGGTGCGGCGTCGGCCGCGTCGAGCGTGCGCTGCAGGTGGAAGGTCTGGAAGGCGTAGCTGCCCTTGAGGTCCGCGGGCGCGTCCGCCAGCTCCGGCCGCGCCTCCGCCCCGAACTCGGTCATCACCAGCGCCAGCTGCGGGTAGAGGTCGCGCATCTCCTGGAGGTAGAGCGGCAGGTCGTCGAAGTTCTCCACCCAGCGGTACCAGCCGAAGTACTGGTTGATTCCGAGCATGTCGAACTCGTGGTACGTGAACTGCTCGGGGTGGTGCGGGCGGCCGTTGATGTCGGCCGAGATCGGCAGGGTGGGGTCGAGGTCGCGCGCGTACTCCTGGGCCTTCTCCAGGTAGAGGCGCGTGATGCGGGGGCGCTCGTCGGGACGCGACCACAGCTCGTTCGCCACGGAGTGGGTGATCACCGACGGGTGGCTGCGCGCCGCGATCACCGTGCGCCGTACGGTCTCCCACGCGCGCTCGCGCTGCTTCGGGTAGCGCAGGACGTTGGCCTTGCGGTCGCGCTGCCAGATCGGAGCCTGGTTCCAGACCATGATCCCGGCCCGGTCGAGGCGCGCCAGCAGCCGGTCGTTGAGGACGTAGTGCGAGCGCGTGACGTTCGCGCCGACCTCCTGCAGGTCGGCCACGATCCGGTCCATGTCTGCCGCCGTCAGGGCGGCGCCGCTGCCGGGCATGTCCTCGTGGATCGAGGCGCCAGCGAGCTTGATGCGGCGGTTGTTGAGGTAGAGCAGCCCGCGCTTGACCTCCACCGACCGCAGGCCCACCCGGCGACGCTCGACCTGCTGGACGGCGCCGCGGTCGCGCAGCGTGATGCGCGCCGAGTAGAGCTTGGGGTCCTCCGGCTTCCAGAGCTGAGGCGCCGGCACCCGCACGGCGACCTGAACCCGCCGGCGCTCGGAGAGCTGCCGCGGAAGCCGGAAGGTGCGCCGCGTCCGCCGTCCCGAGGGCGAGCGCAGGTCGACCTCCAGGGTCGGCGCCAGCCGGCGCACGCCGCTGCGCTGCAGCACCGCGTCCACGAGCAGCTCGGCCCTGCAGCCGCTGGCCGGGCCGCTGCACTTGACGCGCGACATCGTCCCGAGGTCGCGCAGGTGCGCGCGCCCCGCGGGGATCAGGTGAACCGGTCGGACGATCCCGCCCCAGTTCCACCAGCCCTCCGGCAGCCGCGGGTCCTTGCGGCTGTCCACGACGACCACGAGCTGGTTCTGGCGGCCGGGCCGCAGGCCGGGGGCCTCCAGCGTGAAGGGCGTGTAGGGGTCGGCGTTACGGCCGAGACGGCGCCCGTTGAGGAACACCGTGGCGGCCCGGCGCACGCTCTCGAACTCGATCAGCCAGCGGAAGCCGCGCGGGGTGCGCGGCCCGGTGAACTGAAGCCGGTAGCGGCGCACGGCGCCGGCGTACTCGCCGGCCACCGCGGCCGTGTTGAACACGCTCGGCACGGTCACGGGGCTCCAGGAGGCGAGGCCCTGCGGCGCGCTGCCGTCCGGGGTCTGCGCGGTCCCGGGCGTAGCGGGAACGTCCTCGGGCTGGCCCTCGAGCGGCGGAGCGGGTTGCGGCGGCGCCGGCGTGGCCTGCTGGCCGCGCACCTCCCAGCCGTCCGCCAGCGTCTGCGCCCGCGGCGGCGCGGCCACCGCGGCAGCGGGAAACACGGCCGCGAGCGCGGCGGCGGTTGCCAGAGCCCTCCTCACGCCACATCACCGTAGCCATTGATGTCATCGGGGGGCCCCCGCCCCCAGACCCCCGCTGATTCCTGGCCGGTTTCCAGTTGCTCGGGGGGCGCACGCCCCCAGACCCCCGCTGATTCCTGGCACGCTCACGGGCCCGCCGCTGCCCCGGACGTCTGCGACAGTTCCGGCCGTGCCGCCATTCGCCGCGGGCGTCGATTTCCTCCAGGAGCCGGCCGCCGTCTTCGGCGGGCTGCTCATGGTCGGCGCACTCTTGGCGGGCCTCGCGCGGCGCAGCGTCCTGTCGCTCGCGGCTGTCTTCGTGGTAGCCGGCTTCGTGCTGGGCGAGGGCGGATTCGAGGTGCTCGACGTCGACCCCACGTCGGACTTCGTCCAGGGCCTCGCGGTTGTCGCGCTGATCCTGATCCTCTTCCGCGACGGCCTCGAGGTCGAGGAGGAGATGCTCCAGAAGGCGTGGCACCTGCCGTTCCGCAAGCTGGTCCTCGCCATGCCGCTGACGGCCGCGCTGGTGGCGCTCGCCACGCACGCGCTGACGGGCCTCGGCTGGACCGAGTCCTTCCTCGTTGGAGCCCTGCTCTCGCCGACTGACCCGGTGCTCTCGTCCGGGGTCGTGACCAATCCGCGCGTGCCGCGCATCATCCGCCACTCACTCAACCTGGAGTCGGGACTCAACGACGGCCTCGCCCTGCCCGCGGTGCTGGCGCTGACGGCCGCGGCGGAGTCGCGCGACGACTTCGTCTGGTGGGAGTTCGTGATCCAGGACATCGGGGTCGGCGCGCTCACCGGGCTCCTGGTCGCGTTCGTCGCGGCGCGGCTGATGCCGCGCAGCAAATCGCTGCTCGGCGGCCCGAGCGCTCACCAGAAGGCGCTCTACGCCCTCGGAGTGGCCTTTGCTGCATACGGCGCCGCGGTGCTTCCGCCGGAGGGGAACGGGTTCATCTCGGTGTTCGTTGCCGCGGTCGCCTTCGGCATCTGGCGGCCCGACATCCGAAAGTGCTTCGAGACGCGCTCCGAGGACCTGATCGAGGTGGTCAAGTTCAGCGTCTTCCTCGTCTTCGGCGCCCTCTTCACCCTCGACACGCTGTTCGCGGATGGCTGGGCGGCTGTCGCAGTCGCCGCCTTCACGCTGCTCGTGGCCCGGCCGGTCGCCGTGTTCGCGGCGCTGGCCGGCACGAGCCAGGTCGACGCGGCGGGGAAGGCATTCATGGCCTGGTTCGGCCCGAGGGGCGTCGCCACGATGACGTTCGCGCTGTTCGTGCTCGGATCTGCGGCGCCGGAGGCGCAGCGGATGGTCGGCATCGCGGCGCTGACCGTCTTCATCTCGGTGATCGTGCACGGCCTCACCGACCAGCCCGGCGCCGAGTGGATGGCGCGCAGGGCCGAACGCCGCCAAACGGCCACTCCGGCATAGTTCCGGCCATGGACACCTGGGACATCCGCTCGATCGACGTTCAGCCGCACCAGCCGGAGGTGCTCCGTTCAGACGACGAGAGCCGCGTGATCGCGATCAACCTGCCGGCGGGCGAGGCGCTCCAGGACCACCAGGTGCACGAGCGCGCCTACCTGGTCGTGGCGGATGGGGAGGTCGAGGTCGAGCAGGGCGGCCAGACCGTCAGCGGCGGACCGGGCTTCCTCGCCCACTTCGAGCCGGGTGAGCGGCACGAGGTGCGCGCCCGCAGCGACGCCCGCCTGATCCTGCTGCTGTCGCCCTGGCCGGGGGACGGCCACCCGAGCAGGCGCGAAGAGTCCGGGCAGGCTCCCTAAACTCCCTCGTCGATGGATCCGTCCCGCAAGCGCAAGCTCCGGCTCGTGGTGGCACTCGGCGTCGCCGTGTGCCTCGCCGCCGCGCTGGTCTACACCAGCTTCAGCGCCTCGTCCGAGGCCGCGCAGCCGTCCGAGCTGCGCGAGGGCCAGTCCTACGAGCTGACCGGCAAGGTCGTGGCCGACTCGGTCGACCGCGACGGCGAGGGCCTGCGCTTCCGCGTCCGCGACCGCGAGGGCACGCATTCGGTGCCGGTCGTCTACGCCGGCGTGGTGCCCGACCCGTTCCGCGAGGGTCGCGAGGTGATCGTCTCCGGAGAGCTGAAGCAGGGGACGTTCGTGGCCGAGCGCGACTCGCTCGTCACCAAGTGTCCGTCGAAGTTCACGAAGGACGAGCAGAACTCCTGACGTGGCCGGCGTCGGCTCCGCCTGCCTCGTAGTCGGCCTGCTGACCGCCCTCTACGCGGTGTTCGCCTCCATTCGCGGGGCGCGCAGCGGGCGGCGCGAGTGGGTCACCTCCGGGCGGCGGGCGATGTACTGCCTGGCCGCGCTCTGCGTCGGCGCGTTCGCGCTGCTGGAGGCGGCCTTCCTGCGGTCGGACTTCTCATACGCCCTCGTGGCGGAGGGCTCCTCCACCGACACGCCGACCTTCTACAAGGTGACCGCCCTGTGGGCCACGCAGGACGGCTCGCTGCTGCTCTGGGCGACGCTGCTCTCGCTGTTCTCCACCGCGGTGCTGTTCTTCACGCGGCGCTCGCTGCGCGACATCGCGCCGTGGGCGACCGCGGTGCTGGGCGTGGTCGCCGCCTTCTTCCTGCTGCTGATGGTGGGCTGGGAGAACCCGTTCGACACGCTCGCCATGCCGCCGCAGGAGGGCGCCGGGCTCAACCCGCTGCTGCGCCACCCCGCGATGATGATCCACCCGCCGATGCTCTACACGGGCTACGTCGGCTTCGCGATTCCCTTCGCTTTCGCCATCGGCGCGCTGGTCGCCCGCCAGACCGGCGCCGACTGGATCCGCGCCACGCGCCGCTTCGCCCTGATCGCCTGGACCTTCCTCGGCACGGGCATCATGCTCGGCGCGCTCTGGTCGTACACCGAGCTCGGCTGGGGCGGCTACTGGGCCTGGGACCCGGTGGAGAACGCCTCTCTGATGCCCTGGCTGGTGGGCACGGCGTTCCTGCACTCGATCATGGTGCAGGAGAAGCGCGGGATGCTGAAGATCTGGAACGCCTCGCTGATCTGCGCCACGTTCGTGCTGGCGCTGCTCGGCACGTTCCTCGTGCGCAGCGGGATCCTCGACTCGATCCACGCGTTCGGCGCCTCGACGATCGGCGTCCAGATGCTGATCTTCATCGCCAGCGTGATCGCGCTCTCGGCCGGGCTGATCGTCGCCCGCCTGCCCGACCTGCGCTCCGAGGCGCGGCTCGACTCGCTGCTTTCGCGCGAGGCCTTCTTCCTGCTCAACAACCTCGTGCTGGTCGGGCTCTGCCTGGTGATCATGTGGGGCACGTTCTTCCCGCTGATCTCGGAGGCGATCACCGGAACCGAGGCGACGGTGGGGCCGCCCTGGTTCAACCGCCTCACCACGCCGCTGGCGCTGGTGCTCGTGCTGCTGACCGGCATCGGCCCGGTGCTGGCCTGGCGGAGGGTGACGCCCTCGGGGCTGCGGCGGGTGCTGATGGTGCCCGTGGCCGCGACCGCGCTGGTGCTGGTTGGGCTGCTGGCGTTCACCAACGCCACCGACAGCGTGCCGTCGCTGATCATGTTCTGCTTCGTCGCGTTCGTGCTGAGCGCGGTGGCGCAGGAGTTCTGGCGCGGCGCGGCGGCGCGGCGCGTGATGACCGGCGAATCCTGGCCGCGGGCCCTCGGCCGGCTGGCCGGACGCAACCGCCGCCGCTACGGCGGCTTCCTGGTGCACGCGGGCATCGCCATCCTGTTCCTCGGGGTGGCCGCGTCCTCGGCGTTCCTCGAGCAGCGCGACGTGCGGCTCTCACCCGGTGACACCGTCAAGGTCGGGGACTACACGGTCACCTACCGCAACGCCACCGCCCGGCTCGGCGGCGACACCAGCGGCACCGGCGCGCCGATCTCGCTCGGCGCGGTGATGGACGTGCGCCGCGGTGACCAGACCTTCACGCTGCGCCCGTCGCGCAACTACTACTCGACCGGCGATCCCTCCAAGGGCGCGATCTCGCGCTTCTTCGAGGGCGAGGCGACCAGCGAGGTGGACGTCCGCTGGGGCGCCCGCCGCGACTTCTGGCTGGCCGTGCGGCCCGACCTCGTCTCGCTTGAGGAGCCGATCGCCCGCGCCGACCGCCGCTTCGCCGACTCGCCCGGCCAGGTGCAGGCGATCGTGATCCGGACGCTCGCCGAGCTCTACCGCCAGGACCCGCCGCCCGCGGCCTTCCGGGCGATCGTGTCGCCGCTGGTGACCTGGATCTGGATCGGCGGCGCGATCGCGGTGCTGGGCGCTCTCGTGGCAGCCTGGCCATCGCCCGAGGCGCGGCTGCGCCGGGTGCGCTCGCTGTACGCGGCCCGGCTGGGCCGCGAGCTGTCGCGGGCCTGATGGAGTACGCCATCGCCCTCATCGTGCTGGCCGTACTGGTCGCCGTCGTCGTCGCTGGGCCGTTGCGGCGGCCCGGAGAGGAGGAGCGCCGCGACGAGAGCCGCATCGACGAGCTGAGGGCGGCGAAGGAGGCGAAGTACCGCGAGATCCGCGACGCCGAGCTCGACCGCGAGATGGGCAAGCTCTCGCGCGAGGACTGGCGCTCGGTGGACCGCGACCTGCGCGGCGAGGCGATCACGATCCTGCGCGAGCTGGACCTGCTCGAGGGACGCTCCCCCGAGACCGGCCGCCCCGTCTAGAGCTTCAGCAGGACGATCACGTTCACGGCGAAGACCAGCGCGAACCCAACCGTCCAGCGGTTCAGGTTGCGCTCGACCAGCGAGCCACCGCCGAAGGGCCCCGCTCCGGTGCCGACGCCAAAGGCGCCGGAGAGGCCGGAGTCCTTGCCCGAGTGCATCAGGATGAGCACGATCAGGACCACGCAGAGGATGACCTGAACGCCGCTGAGAATCGCTTCCACGGGCCCGAAGCCTAGCGATAGCAGCCGGGGGCTCGTGCCCCCGGACCCCCGCTGATTCCTGGCCGGCCGCTTGTTGTCGGGGGCGATTAACCGGTGGCGTCGGTGAAGCGCATCGAGCTCGCCCGCAGGGCGGGGGAGACGATCCCGTACGCGAAGCGGCGCCCGTAGAACTCCGCCTCGCTGGTCAGCTCCTGCGACGCGGTCAGGTCCTGGACGCGCCGCAGGATGCCCAGCACCGAGTCGGTCAGGCGCAGGTCGCGCAGCGGGCGGGTGACCCTGCCGTCCTCGATCAGGAACGTGCCGTCGCGGGTCACCGCGGTGATCAGCGTCTCCTTCGGGCGCACGACGTTCTCGTACCAGAGCCGCGTCACGTAGACGCCGCGCTCGATCGGCGCGCACAGGTCCTCGGTGCCGGCGGCGCCGCCGCCGATGAGCACCAGGTTCACGGGACGGGGGCCGTTCGGGTCGCCGCCCGGCGTGACCGCGTGGCCGGTCGACTCCGCTCCTGCCAGCGCGGCGCTGCGGCGGTCGTGCACGACCGCCCGCGCCACGCCGTCCTGGATCAGCGGCAGCGGCCGCTTGGGCGTCCCCTCGGCGTCGAAGGCGCGCGGCAGGGTCGCCGGGAAACGCGGAGAGTCGGCGAGGTTGATGGCCGGCGCCGCGACCTGCTGGCCGAGCCGGCCGACCAGCGCGCCGCGCCCCTCCGCGTGCGCGAGCCCGTTGAGGGCGGTCTGCCCGAGCAGCTCCAGGAGGGAACCCACCGCCCGCGGCTCCATCACCACGGGGTAGTCGCCCGGCGGGAGCTCGGCCGGGTCGCCGGCCGCGACCGCCTTCGCGGCGGCGCGCTCCGTGATCTGCTGGGCCTCGATCTCTGCCGCGGCCACGCCCACGTGCGAGGCGTAACCGGAGCGGCCGCCGGGCGCGATGCAGATCACCTTCATGAGCGCGTCCGTGGTGCGGTCGAGCGCGCCGCCGCCGGCCGTGGCCACCGCGCGCTCGTCCTCGGCAACGGTCCAGATCCCGTGTGCCTCCACGCCGTGGCGCTCCGCCGTGGCGAAGGCCGCCGCCAGCGCGGCGCCGCCGATGCCGGGGTCGAGCGCGGCGGTTGCGGGGTCGTGCCCGTGGTGCGATCGCGCGGGCTGCGGAATCGGGAAGCCCGGGTGCCCGGAGGGGGCGGTGGTCGCGGCCGCGGCCTCCGCCCCGATCAGGGCGCGGCGGGCGCAGTCGCGCAGCGAGCGCGCGTCGGTCTCGTTCGTGACGGCCCGGCCCAGGTGGCCCCTGAGCAGCACGGCGAGCTCCACGGTGACGTCGTCGATGGAGGTGGCCTGCGTCGGCCGGTTCGCGGCGAAGCGCAGCAGCAGCGAGCGCTCGTGGGACACGTATGCCAGCGCTTCCCCGTCGGGCGTGGCCGCGACGGCGGCCTCGGCCACCTCGAGCGTGTTCACGCGACGCCGACCTCGACGTCCCGGAAACGCGCGGGCGCCGAGCCGTGCGACACGTGCATGATCTGTCCCGGCTCGCCCTTCCCGCAGTCGAGCAGCGAGTCGAGCCGCCATTCGGACGCCGAGCAGACGGCGTCGCAGCCGCTCCAGAACCGCGGCGTCACGCCGGCGTAGCTGGGGTTGCGCAGCAGCCGTCCGCGCTCGCCGTCGCGGATCTCCCACGCCGCCTCGCCCTCGAACTGGAAGTGGAGGCGCCGGTCGTCGATCGACCACGAGCGGTTGGTCTCGATCAGCAGCCCGCTGGCCGTGTCCGCCACCAGGTCGTCGAGCGTGCCGGCGGCGCCCGGCTCCAGGTTGACGTTCGTCATGCGCACGATCGGCTGGCGCGAGAAGCCGTCCGCGCGCATGCAGCCGCCCGAGCGGTCGAGTCCGATCTCGGCCGCCGTCTCGCGCGACGAGAGGAAGCCGGCCAGCACGCCCGCGCGGACGATCGGCACGGTGTGGCCCTCGACGCCCTCGTCGTCCCATCGGAAGCTGCCGAGGCCGCCCGGGTTGGTGGCGTCGGCGGTCACGCTCACGTGCTCGGAGCCGAAGCGCAGCGAGCCAATCGCGTCGGCGGGCACGAAGCTGGTGCCGGCGTACGAGGCCTCGCGGCCCAGTACGCGGTCGAGCTCCACGGCGTGGCCGACCGACTCGTGCAGCTGCAGCCCGAGCTGCTCGCCGGCGAGCAGGAGCGTGGTGCGCCCGGGCGGGCAGGCGGGCGCGGTCAGCAGCGCCACCGCCTCCGCGGACACCCGCGGCGCCTCTCCCGGCAGGTCGAGCGTGATGAAGTGCTCGTAGCCGGCCTGCCCCACGTGGCCGCCGTGCGAGGCCGGGTAGGAGCGCACCTGGCTCTCGTCGCCGCGCACCGCGAGGGCGGCCACGCCGCCGCCGCACTCGGTGAGCACCTGCTCGCAGAGGGCGCCCTCGGTGGAGGCGAACAGCTTGTGCACGCGGACGGCCTGGAAGGTGGTGCGCGTGAGCGCCACGTCGGGCTCGGTCCGCAGGCCGGCGTCGGCGGCCCACAGGATGGCGAGCTTGTCCTCCACCGGGACGTCGAACGGGTCGCGCGCCGCGGGGCTGCGGTACTCGCCGCGCGCGGGCGGCTCCTCGGTCAGCGCCGCGCCGCTCGACGGCGGCTGTGCGGCCGCCACGCCCAGCGCGCGCTCGAGCGCGGCCTCGGCGTCGGCCTTGTCGGTCCCGCGTGTAGCGGCGAATCCCCAGGAGCCGCCCACCCGCACACGCACCCCGACACCCTCGGAGTCGTCGGAGTTGGCCTGGTCGATCGCGCCGTTGCGCGTGGACAGACGCTCGGTCTGCGTGCGGACGAAACGGGCGTCGGCGTACTCCGCCCGCCTGCCCGCCGAGTCCATCAAGTCCTGGAGGAGATCGCGCACGCGCGACGAGCGTAGCTAGCCTGAGGGCATGTGCCGGAACATCCGCAGCCTCTACAACTTCGAGCCCCCTGCGACCGAGGAGGAGGTGCGCGCCGCGGCCCTGCAGTACGTCCGCAAGATCAGCGGATTCACCAAGCCCTCGCAGGCCAACGCGGAGGCGTTCGAGCAGGCCGTCGACGCCGTGGCTGAGGCCTCGGGCGGGCTGCTCGGCCGGCTCGTCACGGCGGCGCCGCCCAAGGATCGCGAGGCCGAGGCCGCCAAGGCGCGGGCCCGCAGCGCCGAGCGCTACGCGCGCCCGGCTGCCTGAATCAGGTTGCGCACCTCGCGCACCGCGACCGGCAGCGTCGTGGTGTCGAACACGTGCCCGAGGCGAATCTCCGCCAGCGTCTGCAGGCAGCGCTCCGACGCCGGGTTGCGCTCCACCCACGCGTCCACGCGCTCGCCGACGGCGCCGTCCGGTGCGCCGTCGCGCAGGACCTCGGCGGTGAGGCTGCGGTGCAGGCTGTAGACGTCGTCGCGCAGCGCCGCACGGGCTAGCGCCCGCCAGCGGTCGTCACGCGGCAGGGCGACGATCCGGTCGCGCAGCCAGTGCAGCTCGAGGCGCTCCCCGAGCCGGAAGTGGACCGCGGCCACCTGCTCCACGTCGAGGCCCGTCTCGTCCGCCACCTCGACGATGTCGAAGGTGGAGAACATCGTCGCGAGGCTGGCGACGCGCAGCGCCAGCGTCGGCGGCACCCCGGCCTGCTCGAGCTCGTCGGCGCGCACGGTCAGCGGCTCGACGTCTGACGGGCCGAGCAGCCGCGGAAGCGACCGCCCGAGCGCCTCCGCGCCGGCGGCGAAGAAGTGCACGGTGGCGCCGATGTCGAGTGGCCGGGTGCGGTGGCCGAGCAGCCAGCGCGACCCACGCTCGACCAGCCTGCGTCCCGCGAGCAGCATCTCGATCTGCACGTCGGCGTCGGCCTGGTCGTCGAGCGCCTCGATCTCCGCCCACTGGGCGCGCATGCCGAAGATGTCGCGCGCCGCCGCGTAGGCCCGCGCGATCTCCGACGCGGGCGCCCCGGTCTCCTCGTGCAGCCGGAAGGCGAACGTGATCCCGCCGCCGTGCTGCATGTTGTTGATGACCTGCGCGGCGATGATCTCGCGCTTGAGCCGGTGGCCGCGCATCTCGTCGGCGAAGCGCTGCGGCAGCGGCGCGGGGAAGTAGCGGTCCAGCTCCGCGGAGAGGTGTGGGTCCTCGGGCACGTCCGAGTCGAGCAGCTCCGCGTACAGGTCGATCTTGCTGTACGCCAGCGTGACGGCCAGCTCGGGCCGGCTGAGCCCGCGCTCGTCGCGGCTGCGGTCGGCCAGTTCCTCCGAGCTCGGCAGCTCCTCCAGCTCGCGGTCGAGCTTGTCCGAATGCTCGAGGCTCTCGAGGAAGCGGGTGTGGACGTCCGCCATGCTCGCCGCCTGCGCCTCGGCCAGAGCGAGCGTCTCGCTCTGCTCGTAGTTGTCCTTCAGCACCAGCTCGGCCACCGCGGGAGTCATCTCGGCCAGCAGGGCGTCGCGCGGCTCGCCGGTCAGGCCGCCCTGCTCGAGCAGGATCTTGATGTTGACCTCGCGGTCGGAGCAGTCCACGCCGCCCGAGTTGTCGATGGCGTCGGTGTTCACGCGCCCGCCCACGCTTGCGTACTCGATGCGTCCCCGCTGGGTCAGGCCGAGGTTGCCGCCCTCGCCGACCACCCGGCAGCGCAGATCGGAGCCGTTCACGCGCACGGCGTCGTTGGCCTTGTCGCCCGCGTCCGCGTGCGTCTCCGAGCCGGCCTTTACGTAGGTGCCGATGCCGGCGCTGAAGAGCAGGTCCACCGGTGCGCGCAGCAGCGCGCGGATCAGGTCGTGGGGGGCGAGCGCCTCGTCGCGCACGTCAAGCGCGGCACGCAGCTCCGGCGACAGCGGAATCGACTTGGCCGCGCGCGAGAAGACCCCGCCTCCGGGCGAGATCAGCTCGCGGTCGTAGTCGTCCCAGGACGAGCGCTCCAGCCCGAACAGGCGCCGGCGCTCGGCGAAGCTCGTGGCGGCGTCGGGGTTGGGGTCGAGGAAGACGTGGCGGTGGTCGAAGGCTCCGACGAGGCGGATGTGCTCCGACAGCAGCATCCCGTTGCCGAACACGTCGCCGGACATGTCCCCGATGCCCACAACGGTGAAGTCCTGCTCCGCGACATCGTGCCCGAGCTCGCGGAAGTGGCGCTTCACGGACTCCCAGGCGCCGCGGGCGGTGATGCCCATCTGCTTGTGGTCGTATCCGCTGGAGCCGCCTGAGGCGAACGCGTCCCCGAGCCAGAAGCCGTAGTCGCCGGCCACGCCGTTGGCCACGTCGGACAGCGCCGCCGTACCCTTGTCCGCCGCCACCACGAGGTACGGGTCATCGTCGTCGTAGCGGACCACGTCCGGCGGCGGCTCGATCTCGCCGTCCACGATGTTGTCGGTCAGGTCGAGCAGGCCGCTCATGAAGATCCGGTAGCAGGCCTCGGCCTCGACGAGCAGCTCGTCGCGGTCGTCGCCGACCGGCGGGCGCTTCACCACGAAGCCGCCCTTGGCGCCTACCGGCACGATCACGGCGTTCTTGACCATTTGCGCCTTCATCAGGCCGAGCACCTCGGTGCGGAAGTCCTCGCGCCGGTCAGACCAGCGGATCCCGCCGCGCGCCACCTTCCCGCCGCGCAGGTGCACGCCCTCGGTGCGCGGGGAGTAGACGAAGATCTCGAACGCCGGGCGCGGCAGCGGCAGCCACGGCAGGCTCGACGGATCGAGCTTGAAGGCGAGGTAGGGCTTGCGGGCACCGTCCGGGGTGCGCTGGAAGAAGTTGGTGCGCCGCATCGCGCGGACGACGTCCAGGAAGCTGCGCAGGATGCGGTCCTGGTCAAGGCTCTCGACCGCGTCGATCTCCTGCTCGATCGTCTCGACCAGGCCGGCCGCCGCGTCGGGGTCGGCGCTGCCCGGCTCGAAGCGGGCCAGCAGCAGGTCGAGCAGCAGGCGCGCCACGGGCGGGTGGGCGGCGAGCGCCTGCTCCACGTAGCGGTCGCTGAAGGTGGTGCCCGCCTGGCGCAGGTAGCGGCCGATCGCCCGCAGGACGGTGGTTTCCCGCCAGGTCAGGCCGGCGCGCAGGACCAGCCGGTTGTAGCCGTCGCTCTCGGTGTCGCCGCGCCACGCGTGGATGAAGGCGTCCTGGAAGGCGTCGCGCACGCGGTCGGTCTCGAGGTCCTCCTCGCCGGCGTAGGTGAGGCCGAAGTCGTAGACCCAGACGCCCTCGCGGTCACGCGGCGCGATCGCGTAGGGGCGCTCGTCGGCCACCTCGACGCCCATGTTCTCGAACAGCGGGAGCAGGTCCGAGAGCGCCAGCGGGGTGCCCGCGCGGAAGACCTTCGCGCGCAGCTCGCCGGGCGGGGCCCCGAGCGGGCGGTAGAGGCGCAGCGAGAGGTCGTCCGGCTGCTCGAGCGCCTCGATGCGCGCGATGTCGTCCAGCGCCGAGCGCGGGACCCAGTCCTCGCGGTAGGCGGCCGGGAAGGCCTCGCCGTAGCGCCGGTAGAGCGCCGCACCGCGCTCCTCGCCGTGCTCGCCGCGCAGCGCCTCCTCGAGGTCGTCTCCCCACGAACGGGTGGCGGCCACGAGCAGCGTCTCGGTCGTGCGCTCGTCGAGCTCGGTCAGCGTCCCCGGCTGCTCGCCGTACGCCAGGTAGTGGAGCCGCACGAGCATCGACTCGGAGACGCGCGTCGTGTAGTCGATCGTGGTCGCCCCGGTGGCTCGTCGCAGGATGCGCTCGATGCGGCGCCGGTTCTCCGTGTTGAAGCGGTCGCGCGGCACGAACACCAGGCAGGAGATGAAGCGGTCGAAGGTGTCGCGGCGGGCGAACAGCCGCAGGCGCTGGCGCGCGCCCAGGTGCAGGATCCCCATGCTGATCCGGAACAGGTCGTCCACGGAGATCTGGAACAGCTCGTCGCGCGGGTATGTCTCGAGGATCTCGAGCAGCGCCTTCTGGCTGTGGCTCTCCGGCGGGAAGGCGGCGCGCTCCAGCACCGCGTCGACCTTGCGCCGCAGGATCGGTATCTCGCGCGGGCTGGCGTGGTAGGCCGTGTGCGTGTAGAGGCCGAGGAAGCGCCGCTCGCCGATCACGGCCCCGGCGGCATCGAAGCGCTTCACGCCCACGTAGTCCAGGTGAGCGGGCCGGTGCACCGTGGACCGCGAGTTCGCCTTGGTGAGGTTGAGCAGGTAGGGCTCCAGGGCGCGCGAGCGCACCCCTGCGGGGAGCCGCTCGAAGCCGCGCGAGCTCTGCTGGCGGCTCGCCTCGCGCAGGATGCCGAGGCCCGAGTCGGGCACGGAGACGAGGCACAGCTCGCCCGCCTCGCCCGACAGCTCGTAGTCGCGGCAGCCGAGGAAGGTGAAGTTGTGGTCCTCGAGCCAGGCCAGGAAGGCCCGAGCCTCGGCGACCTCGTCCGCGTCCAGCGGCGGCGGGTCCGCGCCCAGGCCCGCCACCGCGTCCAGGGCCAGCGCGCGCATCTCCGGCCAGTCCGCCACGGCGGCGCGCACCTCGTCGATCACGCGCGCCAGGTGGCCCTGGAGCTGCTGCAGCTCGGCTGGATCGGTCTCGCGCGCGACCTCCACGTGGATGACGGACTCCGCGACGGCCCCGTCGGCCCGCGAACCGTGCGGCAGCACCTCGAGCAGCGCGCCCTTGCCATCGCGGCGAACCTGGATGACCGGGTGGATGATCAGGTGCACGCCGTAGCCTCGGCGGTTGAGCTCCATGCCGACCGAATCGATCAGGAACGGCATGTCGTCGGTCACGATCTGCGCGACCGTGTGGGCGGAGTGCCAGCCGTCGGCCTCCGGGTCGGGGTTGTAGACGCGCACCTCGGTGGCGCCCTGGGCGCGCCTGCGGGCCAGCCCGAAGTGGGCCAGCGCGGCGCCGTAGAGGTCCTGCTCGCCGCGCTCGCCGATGTCGTCGGGCGACACCCAGCGGTAGAACTGGCGCGCGAACGCCTCCGCCTGCGCTCCCTCGTCCGCCTGCAGATGCTCCCGGAGGCGTGCGCAGACGGTCTCCAGCAGCGCCTCGTCGACCTCTTGGACGTTCACCACGGCCTCGCGGCCGAGTCTACGCCCCGGCGCGGCCCGCCGTTACCAGATGTAGGAGTCGATCACGCGCGCCACCTGGTCGGCCGGAACGGGCCGTAGCCGCCGCCCTCCATGGGCCAGCTCGACAGGCCGTCGGGCCTGATCGCGCCGGAGGGGCCGACGCGGCCGCCGGGGCGGGGGATTGATGCTCGAAGCAGCCGGGCCCGCGGCCTACCATTCCGGTGATGAGCACGACCTCTGCCGCCACCGCCGGCTCCGCGACCCTTCCGGCCAGCCTCAGGCTCGGGCCAGTCCACCTCACCGTCACCGACCTCGACCGGTCGATCCCCTTCTACGAGGACTCGATCGGGCTGCAGTTCGCACGTCGCGAGGGATCGGAGGCGGCGCTGGGAGCGGGCGGCGACGACCTGCTCGTGCTGACCGAGGACCCAGCCGCGCGGCCCGCCGGACGCCACGCCGGGCTTTACCACTTCGCGCTGCTGCACCCCTCGCGCGAGGAGCTTGCGCGTGCGGCGCAGCGGCTGCTGGTCACGCGCACCCCGATCAGCGGGGCCTCGGACCACAAGATCTCAGAGGCGATCTACCTCCCGGACCCCGACGGCAACGGCATCGAGCTGGCCGCCGATCGCTCGCGCGAGCACTGGGGCGACCTCGGCGACCCGACCCAGCTCGGCGGCCCGCTGCCGCTCGACCTGCACGGGCTGCTCGAGACGGTGGAAGGCTCCGAGCCCCAGGCCCGCGCGTCGAGCGGGCTGGGCGTGGGGCACGTGCACCTGCACGTCGGCGACGTCGAGCAGGCGCTCGCCTTCTGGCGCGACCTCATCGGATTCGAGGTGATGACCCGCTTCCCCAGCGCGGCCTTCATCTCTGCCGGCGGCTATCACCATCACCTCGGGCTCAACAGCTGGCGCGGCGAGGGCGTGCCGCCCGCCCCGCCAGACGCCGTCGGCATGCGCCATTGGACGATGATCCTCGACGATCCCGCCGAGGTGGATGCCGTGCGCGGCAGGCTCGCCGCCGCCGGCGCTCCGGTGGAGGACCGGCCCGGCGGCTTCCTCACCCGGGACCCCGGGAACAACGCCGTGCTCGTGCGCGCGCCCTAGGAGCGCGGCGGGTCAGAGGTCGAAGAGGTTCACGCCGGCCTCCATCGCGACGCTGTCGCGCAGCGGCAGGCGGCGGGGGCGGGAGTCGTCGAGCAGCGGCCGGCCGCCTGAGATGCGCGCGGCGCGCCAGCGCGCCCTGCTGACGCCCTCCGCGGTCAGGTCCAGCTCGAGGATGCCGGTCGTGCTGGTCTCGTCGGACTCGGCGCCGAAGACGAAGTTGCCGAGCGAGTAGGCCACGATCGCGCCGCCCTGGCGGCGCACCGGCTGGAGCGTGTGCGGGTGCGCTCCGACGACCACCTGCGCGCCGGCGCGCACGGCGACGTCGGCGAGCTCGCGCTGGCGGGCGGTCTCCAGCGTCTGCTTCTCGATGCCCCAGTGGAAGGTGGCCACGACCACGTCGGCCCGGCGGCGCGCGGCCTGGACCGCGGAGGCGATCGCCTCGGGATCGGCCCAGGCGGTGCCCGGGCGGTCCTCCGCGGCGGCGAACTCGACCGGCGCGATCTCGGAGAACCCGACGAAGGCGACCCGCAGGCCGAGGCGCTCGACGACCTGCGGGGCGAGCGCGCGGCGCAGGTTCGGCCCGGCGCCGACGGCCTTCATGCCGAGGCGCTGGACACCGCGGATGGTGTCGAGCGTCGCCTCGGGGCCGTAGTCGCCGACGTGGTTGTTGGCGAGGTTGAGGACGTCGATTCCCGAGTGGCGCCGCAGCCCGGCCAGCGCCTGGGGCGTCCCGCGGAAGTTGTACTCCTTCGGCACCGGCTCGCCGCGCTTGGAGACGGCGGACTCGAGGTTGCCGAACGCTAAATCCGCCTTGCGCAGGGCCGCGCCGGTGTCCTCCCATGGGTAGCGCGGGCCGTTGGCGGCGATCGCCGCTCCGGGGTCGTCGCCGAGGTTGATGTCGCCGACCGAGGCCAGCCGCAGCGGGCGGACGGTCACTGCCACCGGGGTGGCAGCCGCGGCGCCAGGTGCGCGTGCGCGCAGCATCACGCGGCCGGGGCGCTCCAGCACCCGCCCGCGGAGGCGGAAGCGGCCGTCGCCGTCGGACTCGCCCTCGCCGAACGACCGCCAGCGGCCGCCCTCGGAGCGCGACTCGAGCACCAAGCGCGCGTCGGCCGGCGCATCCGAGCCGGCCAGCGCGATCCAGCCGCCGGGGGCGACGGCCTGCCGGGAGGGCTCGCCCTGCATGCCGCCGGCGCTTGCGCCCCCGAAGAGCCCCGATGCGAGCGTGGCGACCAGGCACACCACGGCGCCGGCCGCGCAGGCGAGGCCGAGCAGGAGGACGCCGCGGTCGCGGAGGTCGTCGGGCAGGCGCGGCAGCGGCGGCAGGGCCGGGCGCGCGGGCGCTGCAGGCTCTGGAACGGGGATGGGATGCCGGGCGGCCGAGTGAGCGACGAGGAAGCGCCCAGCGGCGGGGGTGGCGTGGGCAGGACCGCGCTCGTCCGCCTCCATCCTCCGCACGCTGATCTCGCCGGCCTGGGGCTCGGGAGGGTGGCCCTCGCGCGGGGGGCGGTCCTCCGCCGCTTCGCGCGCGCGCCGCCGGGCGCGGGACTCCGCGCGCAGTCGCTCGCGTTCGTCGGGGGTGAGCTCCCTGCGGCGTGCGGCGGCCGTCTGGGGGCCGAGGCTCGGGGCCGTCTCGGTCGCGTCTTGCTCGGTGGGCATGGCGTCGGCCGCGCGCCACGGAGGGTGCCTGGGCGCGGCCATGTCTCCTTCGCCACGCGGCGGATTCGTCCTGCGCCGCGCCGTTTCGGGCCAAGTGCCACGCCAGGCCTATAGTTGACACCAGTTATGGGCAAGGTCTGGGTACTCGACACGGAGACGAAGGGCACCGGCGCGAACGTGGTTCCGCTCGAGAAGGTGCAGCGACGGCCCGGGCCTGAAACCGAGCGCCCGCCCGCGGCAAAGCGCGCGGCCGCGCCCGCCAAGGCCGGCCCGGCCCCGAGGCGCAAGCCTCGCCCCGAGCCGCAGCGCACCTCTACGCCGCTACCGCCCGGTCACGTCCGCAAGAAGACGACGGGCGAGATCGGCAAGGTCCAGGCGGTCGACGCCAAGGCCGGCACCGCCACCGTGCGCTGGCTCAAGCGCGGCGCCAGCTCCACCGTGCCGCTGTCGGCGATCTCGCGCCGCTAGCCCGGCCGGGCCCTACAGCGGGTAGTGCCGCGAGCCCGACTGGACCGTGATCCAGCGCAGCTCGGTGAACTCGTCGATCGCCGCCTTGCCGCCGAAGCGGCCGAAGCCGCTCGCCTTGACCCCGCCGAAGGGCATCTGTGGCTCGTCGTGCACCGTGGCCCCGTTGACGTGGCAGATGCCGCTCTCGATCTGGCGGGCCAGGCCGAGCGCCGTCGGCACGTCCTCGCCGAACACCGAGGCGGCCAGGCCGTACTCCGTGTCGTTGGCGACCCGCACGGCCTCCTCGGGTCCATCGACGCTCACGATCCCCACCACCGGCCCGAACGACTCCTCGTGGTAGATGCGCATCTCCGACGTGACGCCGGCCAGCACCGTGGGCCGGTAGCAGGGCCCCTCGGCCTCGCCTCCGGTCACGACCTCGGCGCCGCGCTCGCGGGCATCGTCGACCAGCGCGGTCACCCGCTCCAGCGAGGCGGCGCTCACCAGCGGGCCGATCTCGGTGTCCGGCTCGCGCGGGTCGCCGACCTTCAGCGCCGCGGCCTTCGCGCCAAGCTGCTCGGCGAAGGCGCCGGCCACCGACTGGTCGGCCACGATGCGCTCGGTCGACATGCAGATCTGGCCCTGGTGCATGAATGCGCCGAACTTCGCGGCCGCCACGGCCTCGTCCAGGTCGGCGTCCGCCAGCACGACCATCGGCGCCTTGCCGCCAAGCTCCAGCAGCACGCGCTTCAGGTGCCGCGCCGCGTTCTCGGCCACGAGCCGACCGACCCGCGTGGAGCCCGTGAAGTTGATCCGGCGCACCGCCGGGTGCGCGATCAGCTCGTCGACGACGTCGGCCGCGGCGTCGGCCTCGTGGGTGATCAGGTTGACCACGCCGGGCGGCAGCCCCGCGTCGTGCAGCGCCCGGGCGATTTCGCCGTGGGTGCGCGGACACATCTCAGAGGCCTTCAGGACAACCGTGTTGCCGAAGGCGAGCGGCGTCGCCACCGCACGGGTGCCGAGGATGATCGGCGCGTTCCAGGGCGCGATCCCCACGACCACTCCGGCGGGCTGGCGGATCGCCATCGCGGTCAGGCCCGGCACGTCGGACGGGATCACCTCGCCGGTGACCGACGTCGTCATCGCCGCCGCCTCGCCGAGCATGCCCGCGGCCAGGTGGCAGTTGAACATGCCCCAGCCGAACGTGCCGCCGGTCTCGGCGGTCACGATCGGCGCGATCTCCGGCGCGCGCTCCAGCAGCAGCGCCGCGGCCTTCTGCAGCAGCTCGCGGCGTGCCGACGGCGGCGTGTTGGACCACTCGCCGAAGGCCGCGGCGGCGGCGTCGGCCGCGTCGTGCGCGTCCTCGCGCGAGGCGGCGGCGGCCTCCGAGGCCACCTCGCCCGTATAGGGGTCGACCCTCTCGAAGCTGTCGCCCGAGCCGGCGTTGGCCCACTCTCCACCGATCAGCAGCTGCTGCTGCCCGACGTCCGTGATGCTCATGTTCCTTCCCTTCTCCCGTTCGAGTCCGGCACGAGCACGGCGCGGCCGGTCACCTGGCCCTCGCGCAGTCGTGCCAGCACCTCGTTCACGTCGTCCAGGGGGTGCATCTCCGTCTTGAGGGTCAACTTACCGCGGCTGTGAAGCTGCAGAACCTCCCACAGGTCGATCCAGCTGCCGACCAGGTTGGCCACCAGCGACTGCTCGCCGCCGACCAACGCCGCCGAGGGCACCGACACGATGCCGCCGAAGCCCACCATCGAGTAGGTGCCTCCGCGGGCGAGCATGCCGAGACCGTCGGCGTGGGTCTCGTCTGAGCCGACGAAGTCGATGACCAGGTCGGCGCCGCGGCCATCGGTCAGGTCGCGCACGGCATCCACCGCCCCCTTGCTGTCGAGCGCCTCGTCGGCGCGCAGCTCAGCGGCGAGCGCGCGTCGCTGGGCGTTCGAGTCGATCCCCACGACGACGCTGGACCCGAGCTCGCGCAGGAGCTGGAGGCCGACGTGGCCCACGCCGCCCACGCCGATCACCACGGCGGTCGTGCCGGGCAGCGCGAGGTGTGCCACCCGCTTGACGGCGTGGTAGGCGGTGATGCCGGCATCGGCATGCGGCGCCACCTCGGCCGGCTCGACGTTCGGCGGCAGCTTGACCACCGACCGCTCCGCCACGACGACGTACTCGGCGAAGCCGCCATCAACGGTGAGCCCCGTGAACTCATGGCGCTCGCAGAGCATCTCCACGCCGCGCCGGCACGACACGCACAGCCCGCAGCTGAAGGGCGGGTAGAGCAGCACCGGGTCGCCCACAGAGACCGTCGAGACCAGGTCGCCCACCGCCGCCACACGGCCCGCGTTCTCGTGCCCGAGCACCCGCGGCAGCGTCACGCCCGCCGGCTCCATCTCGCCGTCGATCGTATGCAGGTCGGTGGCGCAGACCCCGGCGCCCTCGACCTTCACGCAGACCTCGTCGGGGCGGCGCAGCTCGGGCGTGGGCAGGTCGACCAGCTCGAGCGGACGGTGGTACTCCCGTAGCAGCGCTGCTTTCAGCGGAACAGCTTCTCGATGTAGTCGGCGCCGAGGCCGACCTCTTCGTAGTGCGCCTTGGAGATGGCGATGTAGTCGTGCACGTCGAAGTGGCCCTCGGGCTCGCCGTTCTCGTCGAGCCAGAGCAGCGGACCGGTGACGTTGAAGAAGATCTTCATCGGGTCCTCGTGCTCATAGGCCACCAGCGTGTGGGCCTCGCCCGGCGCCTCGTAGAGGAAGTCGCCCGCGGTGGCGGTCCAGTCGTGCTCGAGGTAGCCCCACTTGCCGGACAGGGTGAATCCGAACACCTGGTGCGGGTGGTAGTGGCGGTTGACCAGCCCCGGGCCGGTCGCCATCAGGATGTCGCACCACCGGTTCTGGGAGGGGGAGATGAACAGCGGGCGCGTGAAGACCGTGTCGGTCAGCGGCACGTAGTAGCGCATGTCGTCCGTCGGCGCGTCGGCGCAGAAGATCTCAGGCAGCCCGTCCGGCTTGAAGACATCCGCGATCGGCTTGATGTCCTTCCAGAACTCGGTCGTCGCGGCTTCGGCCATGTGCGCTCCTCCTCCGGTACGGGGCGCCAAACCTACCCGGCTCCGAGCAATAAGACAAGCTATTTGACAGATATCATCGCGCCTGACATCGTCGCCTTTCACGCGCCCAACCGCTGGCCCGCTCGGGCGGAGCTCCATCGAGGGAGGAAGTCGATGACAGCCGATAACGGAGCCCCTGACGACATCCGCGCGGTGCCACACACCTTCAAGCTGGCCGACTGGCCACTCAACTGCTGGTACGCGGCGGCATACGACGTCGAGCTCAAGCGCGACCTGGTGCCCCGGACGATCGCCGGCCGCAGCCTGGTGATGTACCGGCGCCAGGACGGCCAGCCCGTCGCGCTGGAGAACGCGTGCTGGCACCGGCTGATGCCGCTGTCTGAGGGCAAGATCGAGGGCGACGACGTGGCCTGCGGGTACCACGGGCTGGTCTACAACTCAGAGGGCCGCTGCGTGTTCATGCCGTCGCAGAAGACGATCAACCCGGCGGCGCGGGTGCGCAGCTACCCGGTCGTCGAGCGCCACCGCTTCGTCTGGGTGTGGACCGGAGACCCCGCGCTGGCCAATCCCGACCTGGTCCCGGACATGCACTGGAACGACGACCCCGACTGGGCCGGCGACGGCGAGCTGATCCACCTGGAGTGCGGGTACAAGCTGATCGTCGACAACCTGATGGACCTCACGCACGAGACGTTCGTCCACGGCGCGAGCATCGGCCAGCGTGCGATCGCCGAGGTGCCCTTCGAGGTCACGCACGGGCCCAGCTCGGCGACCGTCACGCGCTGGATCCGCGACGTCGACCCTCCGCCGTTCTGGAAGATGCAGCTCGAGTGGAAGCGGGGGGAGCCCGCGGGGAACGTCGACCGCTGGCAGATCGTCAACTTCCAGGCGCCCAGCACGATCGCGATCGACGTCGGCGTCGCACCCACCGGCTCCGGCGCCCCGGAGGGCGACCGCTCGGAGGGGGTCAACGGCTACGTGCTCAACACGATCACGCCGGAGACCGACAGCACGTGCCACTACTTCTGGGCGTTCGTGCGCAACTACAACCTGGACGACCAGCGCATCACGACGCTGATCCGCGAGGGCGTCGCCGGCGTGTTCGGCGAGGACGAGGTGGTGCTGGCCGCGCAGCAGCGAGCGGTGGAGGAGCACCCGGACAAGCAGTTCTACAACCTGAACATCGACAGTGGCGCGATGTGGGCCCGCCGTCTGATCGACAGGATGATGGCCGAGGAGGCCGAGGACGAGCGCTACCGCGCTTCGGCGGACGAGGCGGAGGAGCAGTTCGACACCACGACCCGCGTCGACGCGACCGACGCCGACGCCGAACGCCTCGGGGTCAAGTGAGCGCAAGGGTTGGCGGCTGAGCATTTCTCGCCCGCGACGGTCCGGGCCGTGCGGGACGTGGCCCGCGACGTGCGCATGGTCGAGATCGAGCCGGAGCGTGAGGCGCATCCCTACCCGACGGGCAGCCACCTCGACATCGCGGTGGAGATCGACGGGCTGCCCGACATCCGCTCGTACTCGCTGGTCGGCGAGGCACCCGTGGACGGGGCCTATCGGATCGCCGTGAAGGAGATCCCCGAGAGCCGCGGCGGATCGGTGTACGTGCGCGCGCTCCAGCCGGGCACGCGTGTCGAGGTGTCCGAGCCGCAAAGCCACTTCGAGCTGCAGTACGGCCGGCCCGAGTATCTGCTGATCGCCGGCGGTATCGGCATCACGCCGATCGTCGGCATGGCGCGGGCGCTCGAGCGGCACGGCAAGCCCTTCCGGCTGCTGTACGCCGGACGCACGCGGGAGCAGATGCCCTTCGTCGACGAGCTGGCCGGATTCCTCGACGATCGGCTCGAGCTGTTCGTCTCCGAGGGCGGCAGCCGCCTCGACCTCTCCGCCGAGATCGAGCGGCTGCACCCCGACGGCGAGCTGTATCTGTGCGGTCCGCTGCGCCTGCGCGACGCGGCTCAGAGGGCTTGGCGCGAGCGGGACCGCCGCCCCGACCGGCTGCAGTTCGAGACGTTCGCCTCTGGCGGCCGCTTCGCGCCGGAGGCATTCGTGGTGCGCCTCCGCGAGCAGGACGATCGCGAGATCACGGTTCCCGAGAACCGCACGATGCTCGACGCCCTGCGAGACAACGGAGTGGAGGTGATGTGGGACTGCCTGCGCGGGGAGTGCGGCCTCTGCCAGGTCGAGGTGCTCGACGTGGAGGGCGATCTCGACCACCGCGACGTCTTCCTGAGCGAGGAGGAGCAGGCCGAGGGCCGCAAGCTGCTCACCTGCGTGTCGCGCGCCGTGGGCGGAGCGATCAGGATCGACTCGGGCTTCAGGCCCGACTAGCCGAACTGCGCGGCCGTGGCGTCGTGCGAGCGCCGGTACATCTCGGCCAGCGGCAGGCGGCGCAGGTCGTCCGACAGCACCTCGACGCCCCACGGCCCGGCGTAGCCCATGTCGCCGCAGACCTCGACGTAGCCGCGGATGTCGAACTCGCCGTCGCCGGGCAGCAGCCGGTGGCTGACGGTCTCCTCCACGAGGTCCGGCATGTTCTCGAAGCGCCCGTCGCTCAGCTCTACCCAGCCGAGCTGCTCGAGCGGGATGCGGCGCAGAGCGTCCGGCGCGATGCCGAGCTTGCTCATGTGCCAGGTGTCGATCACCACGCCGCTGTCCTCGGCGGCGTCCACCACGGCCAGCGCGGTCTCGATGCTGTTCACGTTCACGTCGAAGGGCATGAACTCGTAGAGCACGCGGGCCGACGTGTGCTGCGCGGCGTCGGCGCACAGCTCGGCGTACCTCTCGGTCAGCAGCGGGAGCTCGCAGGGCGTGCCGGGGATGTTGCCGGCCTTGATGTGATGTGCGTCCAGGCCGGCGGCCGCCTCGAACAGCAGCCTGCGCGTCGCGTCCGCGGCCTTGCGCTCCTCGTCGCCCTCGTCGCGAAACCACTCCCAGAGGAACTCCAGCTCGACGTACGCGAGGCCGTTGTCGTCGAGCAGCTGCTTCATCTCGCGCAGCGTGCGCCGCTCCAGCACGTGCTCGATGTCCGCGTGCCAGAGCCCGATGCCCCGGTACCCGGCGCGGCCCGCCTCCGCACAGCGGTCGGCGAAGTCGAACAGGCTCCATTCGCGGCCGGCGTGCACGTCCACGGGGCCGGCGCTCGTCCAGTACGCGTTGACGAGCTCGACGCTCATGGCGACTCCCTCACCGGGCATGGCGGCTAGGCGGGCGCGGGGGCGTGCCTGGTCGCCCGCTTCGCGGCGGCCACGATCTTCTCCACCGACGGCGACAGGTACGCCTCCTGGGTCTGGTTGCCGGGGACCGGGGCGTCCATCCGGGTCACGCGCGCCGGCGGCGCCTTGAGCGCGTCGAAGGCGCGCTCGCTCACGGTGGCGGCGATCTCCGAGGCGACGCCGCAGCGCAGCCGCCCCTCGTCCGCGACCACCAGGTGGCCGGTCTTGGACACCGACTCCAGGATCGTCTGCTCGTCGAGCGGCACGAGCGTGCGCAGGTCGATCACCTCCGCCTCGATCCCCTCGCCGGCGAGCCGGTCCGCCGCCTCGAGGGACATGGCCACCATCATCGAGCAGGCCACGATGGTGACGTCCCCGCCCTCGCGCTTCACGGCGGCCTCGCCGAACGGGATCTCGTAGTCCTCGTCAGGGACCTCGCCCTCGGTGCCGTAGCCGAACGCGTGCGTGATGACGAGCGTGGGGTTGTCGCTCTTGATGGCCGTGCGCAGCAGGCCCTTCAGGTCGGCCGGGCCCCAGGGGACGACGATCTCGATGCCGGGCAGGTTCCAGTAGATGCCCATCGGGCTCTCGCTGTGCTGGGACGCTCCGCCGTGCAGCAGGCCGTGGCTCATGTGCAGCGTCACTGGGGCCGAGACCCTGCCGCCCGACCCCTGCCGCGCCGTCGCGATCTCGCTCGCGATCGTGGAGAAGGCCGGGTAGCTGAACGGGGCCAGGCCGAGGTGGGTGAATATGCGCTGCCCGCACATCGCCGCGCCGGCGGCCAGCGCCGAGAACGCCGCCTCAGAGCACGGCGGGAAGTGGATGCGGTCGCCGTACTTCTGCTGGAACGGCTCGAACTGGCCGGCCTCCGGGCCGATCCCGAGCACCTCGTTGCCCATGACGGCGAAGTGGGGGTCCTCCTCCATGAACGTGGTGAGAACGTCCAGCATGGCGTCGGCGTAGTTCTTGGTTGCCATGGTCGAGCGCCCCCTCAGGCGAAGACGTGGTCGAGTGCGCTGTCGGGCGCGGGTCTCGGGCTGTCGAGCGCGTACTGCCGCGCCTCGGCGATCCGCTCACGCACCCGCCGGTCGAGCTCCTTGAGCTCGTCCTGGTCGATCTCGCCTGCGGCCAGCAGCTGCCGGGCGTAGCGCAGCACCGGATCGTTCTCGCGGTACCACCGCTCGTGCTCGCCGGAGATCTGGGAGTCGTCCCACGCCATCGAGATGTCCGTCTCGCCGGTGGCGATCGTCGGCCAGAGCGGCTGGCTGCCGGCGTAGCGCGCGGTGGCCACGTGGATGAAGAACGGGCCCTTGCGCTGGCGGGCTTGCTCGACGGCGCGGGCGGCGACGTCGAGCACCGCGTCGACGTCGCGCCCGTCGACCGTCTCGACCGGGATCCCGAACGTGCGCGGAATGTCGGTCAGGTCGTCCACCGCGGACACCGACGTGGGGAAGCCGCCCCCGGCCGAGCCGAGCGCGCCCTCGCTGTTGTTCTCGCAGACGTAGACGATGGGGAGGTCCCAGAGCGCGGCGAAGTTGAGCGACTCGTACGAGACGCCCTCCTCCAGCGCGCCGTCGCCGAACAGCCCGACGGCGATGGCGTCGCCGCCCTGGGTCTTGAGCGCGAAGGCGGCCCCGGTCGCGAGGCTGATGCTGCCGCCGACGATCGCCGAGGTCGCGAGGAACCCGCGGTCGGTGTCGGCCATGTGCATCGTCCCGCTGGCGCCGCGGTTGATGCCGTTCTCGCGGCCGAGGATCTCGGCCAGCGCGTGCTTGGGATCTGCGCCGCGGGCGAGCACGTGCCCGTGGTTGCGGTGGTGGGTGGCGATCTTGTCGTTCGGGCCGAGCGCCTCCATCAGCGCCACCCCGGTCGCCTCCTGGCCGATGTAGAGGTGGAAGTGGGTCATGAACTCGTGCTCTCCGAAGAGGCCGACCACGGCCTCCTCGAAGCGCCGGATCGTCAGCATCGTCTCGAGCGCCTGCTTCGGGTTCATCCAGTCGCCTCCAGCTTCCCCCCGAGCAGATATGAGGAGTGGAGGAGGTCGGGGTTCTCCTTCAACTCCCTCGCCGAGGCCGAGAGCTCGATGCGCCCGCGGTCCATCACGTGCACCCGGTTCGCGAGGCTGAGCGCCACGGGGGCGAACTGCTCTATCAGCAGGACGCCGACGCCCGACTCCGCGACCGTGCGGATCGTGGGGATGAGCCGCTTGATGACAACGGGGGCGAGCCCCAGCGAGAGCTCGTCGATCAGGATCACGCTCGGCTTGGAGACCAGCGCCTGCGCCAGCACGAGCATCTGCTGCTCGCCACCGGAGAGCGAGCGCGCGGACGTGTCGAAGCGCTGCTCCAGCTCCGGGAACAGCTCGAGCGCCCACTCCCGCCCCGCGTTGGCGTCCTCCCGCGAGAGCGAGTAGCAGGCCACCGCCAGGTTGTCCTCCACGGTCAGCTCCGACAGCAGCCGCCGGCCCTCGGGCACGACGGCGACTCCCGCCTGGCGGATCTTCTCCGGACGGCGTCCGGTGAGGTCTAGCTCTCCGAGCGTGACCGTGCCGGCCTCAGGCCGCAGCACCCCGGCGACGCCGAGGACCAGGCTCGACTTGCCGGCGCCGTTGGGACCCAGCAACGCCGTGACCTCGCCGGCGGGGATCGACAGGTTGACGTCGCTCACCACCGGCCGCCCGTTGCGGGCGACCGTGAAGCCCTCCAGGGCCAGCTCCCCGCCGCCAGCCGTCACGCCACCTGCTCCGACCCCTCGACTTCCTCGGTGCCGAGGTAGGCCTTCATGACGGCTTCGTCGCGCAGCACCTCCGCGGTGGGGCCCGACGCGATCAGCTTGCCGAAGTCGAGCACCGCGGTCACGTCGCAGCACGCCGAGACCAGGCTCATGTCGTGGTCGACCAGGATCACGATCCCGCCCATGTGCTCGGGGATGCGCTGGATCACCCGGCCCAGGTGCTCGGTCTCCTCGTCGGGAAGCCCCGCGCCGGGCTCGTCGAGCAGCACCAGCTTGGGCTTGCCGACGACCGCGCGCGCGACCTCCACCAGGCGGCGCTCGCGCGCCCCGAGCGTGCCGACCTGGGCGTTGGGGTCCACGTCGAGCCCGACGAACTCGATCGCGCCGAGCACGTCCTCGGGCCGCGAGGCGCGATCGCCCTGCTTGCTGTTCTCGTGCGCCAGCGCGACGTTGCCGGCCACCGACAGCTCCTCGATCGCCTGCTCGGTCTGGAAGGTCCGCCGCAGCCCCCAGCGCGCCCGCCGGTAGTGGCGCATCGCCAGCAGATCCTCTCCGTACGCGTGCACCGAGCCCGCGGTGGGGTCCACGAAGCCGCTGAGCACGTTGAAGAAGGTGGTCTTGCCGGCGCCGTTTGGGCCGATCAGGCCGCAGGTGCCCGACTCGAAGGTCACGGACATGGCGTCGAGCGGTGTGACGCCGCCAAAGCGCACCGTGAGGTCGCGGATCTCGATCAGGACGCACGCCCCCCTGCGGGCGCCAGCCGCCTGTACAGGCTCGCGAACAGGCCACCGAGCCGTTTCAGGTCGCTCGGCACCTGCTGGACGAGGCCGGCGGGCGCCGTCAGCAGCACCTGCAGGATGCCTACGCCGAACAGGATCGTGAGCAGGTCGGCAGGCAGGCCCCAGGTGTCGAGCGCCGCGGGCAGCAGCTTGATCAGCACGCCGGCGACGATCGCGCCCCAGAGGCTGTAGATCCCGCCCATCAGGACGACCGCCAGCAGGATGATGTTCTGGCTCGTGGGGAACTGGTAGGTGAACAGCTCGCCGACGTCGGCAGCCAGCAGGCCGCCCGCCACGCCGGCCATGAACGAGGCCAGTGCGAAGGCCCAGATCTTGTAGAGGGTGATGTTCACCCCCGCCGCGAGCGCGGCCGGCTCGCTCTGGCGGATGGCCGCCCACGCGCGACCCGGCTTCCCGCGCACGTGCGCGAGCGCGAGCAGGAACATGAGCGCCGCCGCGACGACCGTGTAGCGGAAGTACGCAGGATCGGTCTCGGCGATGCTCGGCCTGCGCACCTCCGGATTGCCGAAGTCGTTCTCCACATGGCCGAGGAAGCTCTCTCCGCCGTTGGGGAAGTTGGTCGCCGTGAGCACGACCGTGATCGCGGCGGCGAGCATCAGCGTGATGAGCGCGAGGTAGAGACCGCTCAAACGCAGCGCCGGCAGGCCGACGACCGTCCCGAGCACCATCGTGATCAGGCCGGTCAGCAGCAGGACGATCGGGAACGGAAGCGAGGTGGCGAAGCAGAGCCGGGCGCCGACCCAGGCGCCGAGCGCCAGCACGGCGATCTGCCCGAGCGAGACCAGGCCGACGCGGCCCATCAGCACGCCGAGGCCGAGCGAGACCACGGAGAAGATGGCCACCTGCGTGACGACGCTGGTCCAGTAGGCGCTCATGCGCTCGGGCAGCGCGAACAGCACGAGCGCGAGGAGCACCAGGATCACGACCACCCGAATGCGCTCGCCGCGATCCAGTCGGGCCGGAGACCAGGCGTGCTGTTCGCGGGCGGGCGCCTCGGCGACGCTCACCCTAGACCGCCCTCCCCGAGATGGTGTGGCCCTTGCGCGACAGCCACAGCAGGGCCAGCGTCGCGAGCACGAACGGCGCCATGTCCCTGTACTCGGAGATCGACAGGATCGGCGTGGCCAGGGCGGTGGCCAGCCCAACGACGAGGCCGGCGAGCAGCGTCACGATCACGGAGCTCAGCCGGGCGATCAGCGCCGCCGCCAGCGACGAGATCACCAGGAACGTGAGCGTGGCGGCATCCAGCCCCACCAGGTTCGAGAGCAGCAGCCCGGCCACGCCGGAGATCAGTCCCGACACCAGCCAGGCGGCGGCCTCCACGCGGCGCACCGGGACGCCCAGCGTGGCCGTGATCTCGCGGTCGTTCGCGAGCCCGCGCATGGCGGTCCCGAGCTTGGTGTAGCGCAGGAACAGCACGGTGCCCACCGTCACGACGACCCCGAACGTCAGCCCCAGGACCTGCGTGTAGTTGACCAGCACGTCGCCGACCTGGAAGTTCTCGGTCGAGGTGGGCAGGATCATCGAGCGCGCCTTGTCGCTCCAGATCCACGACATGGCCCCCAGCAGGATCAGCGCCAGCCCGAGCGTCGCGGTGGCTTTCACCAGCGGGTCGCGGCCGGCCAGGGGAGGCCCGAAGATCAGGCCGTACGCCAGCGTGATGGCGCCGCCGAACAGCACGCAGACGATGTAGGCCGGCGCCTCGGCCCAGCCGCCCTCGTTGATCATCTGCCAGGCGATCAGGGCGCCCATGGCTCCGACGGCGCCGAACGCGAGGTTCAGCACGCCGGTGGTGCGGTACAGCACCACCATCCCGACACCGGACAGGGCGTACACCCCACCCAGTGCCAACCCGGTGACGATGAACGGCTGAAACTCGTCCCAGGTGGGCATCGGAGTCCTATGGGCGTCCTGTGGTCGCTGGCTGGCTACTCAACCGGCTGGTAGATCCCCTCGGACTTCTCGATGTCACGGACCCGCTTGATGGGCGCGTCCGCCTCGGAGATCTCGAAGCACTCCTCCTTCTGCACCATGGTCCCCTCCTTGGGCGTAACCGTCCAGTCCGTGTTGTTCGGGATGTGCAGCGGCGCCTCGCCGAAGTAGTACGGCTTGCAGAGCATGTCCGTCTCGAAGCCCTTGATGTTCTTGAAGGCCTCGTTGACGCTCTCCTTGTTGACGTCGCCCTTGATGCCGAGCATCGCGTCCGTCGCGATCCTCGCCTCGAGGAACCCAAACTGGCTGAAGCTGCCCAGCGGAATGTCCGGCGCGTACTTCTGGAGGATCTCCTTGTAGAGGTTGGTGTCCGGCTCGTCGACGCTGACGAGGTTCAGCTCGGCGTTGACGCCCAGCTTGTCGTCGAACGTGGTGCCCAGCGCATCAGCCAGGAAGTCGGTGTTGCACGGAGTCGAGCAGGCCCACTTCACCCGATCCTGGAGGCCCTGCTGCGCAGCGGCCTGGAGGATCTTGAGCGCCTCGGGCGGGGTGAAGTTGAGCACCACACCGCCGTTGTCGCCGGCCGCCTGGACGATCTTGAGCGCGACGGAGTTCGCGTCCTGGATCGGCACGGCCTCGGCGAGGCTCTCGGTCGGGATGCCCTCCTGCTTGGCGAGGGCCAGGAAGCCGCCCTCGATGTACTCGGTGCCGGGCACCTTCGACTGGAGCAGCACCAGCTTGGGCACGCCCTCGCGGATCAGGTACTGGGTCGCCCCGGTGACGCTGTGGCGCGGACCCATGTTGACCGCCGAGTAGTTCGGCGTCCCGTAGCACTCGGGAGCGATGCCGGAACCGATGACGTAGTAGCCGTTGTCCTCGTAGTACTTGTGGTTGATCGCGCACTCGATGATGCTCGTGCTGCCGACGATCCCGGCGACCTTGTCGGTCTCGATCAGCTTCTTGGCCGCCGCGGCTGCCTGCGCCGGGTCGGTCTGCTCGGTCTCCTGGACCAGCTCGACCGGGCGGCCGTTGATGCCGCCGTTGTCGTTCACGCACTTGAAGTACGCCTCGGCGGTCTTGGCGATCTCCGTGAAGTCCGTTCCGGGCTGCTTGGTGTTGATCGCACCGAGCTTGATCGGCTCTCCGCTGGCCTTCTCGCCATTGCCGAGGCCGCACTTGGAGGCCGCGGTCTTGGCTTTCTCCCCCGAAAATCCGCTGCCGTCGCCGCTGCCGCCGTTGTCGTCGTCGTCGCCTCCACAGGCAGCGACGAAAAGGGCGAAGCACACAGCGAGCGCGGCCAGTGGGACGGTTCGCCACGAACGGCCCAACACGAGCTTGATACTCACGAGTCTCTCTCCTCCTCGGGATTGGCCAGGGGCTCCTGCCGATCCAAGCCCGGCCGAGCTTAACCGCACTCTACGTACGGGTCAAATTGTTTGACGATTAAGCGGAAGGCGCGATACTGCGCACTCGAAACAGACCAGCGAGGGAGGAACATGCCGCGCGACACACCGCCATTCCGAGCCGACCACGTGGGCAGCCTGCTGCGTCCCCAGCGCCTGCTCCAGGCTCGCGAGGACCATGCCCAGGGGCGTATCGGCGACGACGCGCTGAGGGCAATCGAGGACGAGGCGGTCCGCGACGTCGTCCGGATGCAGGAGGACGTCGGCCTCCAATCCGCGACCGACGGGGAGTTCCGCCGGGCGTCCTGGCACATGGACTTCATCTACGCCCTGGAGGGGATCAGCAAGGCCGAGGATGACCTCGTCGTGCACTTCCACAACGCGGAGGGGGATCTCGACTACACGCCCGCGGCGCTCAAGGTCGACGGCAAGATCGACCTTCACGAGCCGACCTTCGGCGCGGACTTCGAGTTCCTCAAGGACACCGTGAACGGCACCACGCCGAAGCTCACGATCCCGTCGCCGAGCATGGTCCACTACCGCGGCGGCGCGGCGGCGATCGACCCAGAGGTGTACCCCGACAAGGACCAGTTCTGGAGCGACCTCACCGCCGCCTACTCGAAGCAGGTGCGCATGGTCCACGACCTCGGCTGCACCTACCTGCAGTTCGACGACACCAGCCTGGCGTACCTGAACGACCCCAACCAGCGCAAGATGATGTCCGACCGCGGCGAGGACGCCGAGCACCTGCACGAGGCCTACATCCGCCACATCAACGAGGCGCTGGCCGACCGCCCCGAGGGGATCACGATCACGACCCACATGTGCCGCGGCAACTTCCGCTCGAGCTGGGTCGCCGAGGGCGGCTACGACTTCGTCGCCGAGGCGCTGTTCAACGAGCTCGACGTCGACGGCTTCTTCATGGAGTGGGACGACGCGCGCTCGGGCAGCTTCGAGCCGCTGCGCTTCGTGCCCAAGGGCAAGTACGTCGTGCTCGGCCTCGTCACGACCAAGACGGGCGAGCTCGAGACCAAGAACTTCCTCAAGCGCAGGATCGAGGAGGCGTCGAAGTACGTCGACATCGACCAGCTCTGCCTCTCGCCCCAGTGCGGCTTCTCCTCGACGGTCGAGGGCAACGCGCTGACCGCCGAGCAGCAGGCCGACAAGCTGCGCCTGGTCGTCGAGACCGCGCGCGAAGTCTGGGGCTGACGAGCACGATGCTCCAGCGCCGGCCGCCGCTGCTCGTCGGGGTCGTGGCGGCGGCGCTCGGCGTGGCGCTCACCACGCTGCTGGTCGACGCGCTCAAGGGTGTCGCGCCCGTGCTCTCGCTGAGCGTCGTCTAC
>JAXDII010000072.1:0-15612 GCA_034664085.1 Thermoleophilaceae bacterium | reverse complement strand
CGCGGACAGGTCGGCCCGTAGCCGGGCGATGCCAGACCCGCGACTGGCGCGGACAATGATCGCGCCGGCGGAGTCGGCCGAGAGGCGTGCGTGGCGCCCGCCGTCGCTCCTGGTGCCGGCCGCGATGGGATCTGCCATCCAGGCCAGGCACGCAAGAGCCAGGACTCCGGCGAGGCGGGGGCTCAACCTTCTGATGCTGTCCTTTCCGCGCGACGGGTAAACGCAGAGCTTGCCGGTTGGGGCACGGCTCTGCGCCGACCGCGGGAGTACCATCCGTCGGAATCTGCCCGGAAGGAGTCCGTCATGGCCGTCGCTCACGAGACGTTTCAGCACCTCACCACCGCCGGCCTTGCCGACATCGATCCGCAGATCGCCGAGCTGCTCGGCAAGGAATTGGAGCGGCAGCGCGGCCAGATCGAGCTGATCGCGTCCGAGAACTTCACGTGGCCTTCGATCCTCGAGGCGGTCGGATCCGTGCCGACGAACAAGTATGCGGAGGGCTACCCGGGCAAGCGCTACTACGGCGGCTGCGAGTACGTCGACGTCGCCGAGCAGCTCGCCATCGACCGCGCCAAGGAGGTGTTCGGCGCCGAGCACGTCAACGTGCAGCCGCACTCGGGGGCGCAGGCGAACACGGCGGTGTACATGGCGCTGCTCGAGCCCGGCGACCGCATCCTCGGCATGAAGCTCGACCACGGCGGTCACCTCACGCACGGGATGAAGATCAACTTCTCCGGGCTCTACTTCGACATCGTCTCCTACGGGGTGCGCGAGGAGGACTCGCGGCTCGACATGGACGAGCTCCAGCAGATCGCGGAGGACGCGCAGCCCAAGCTGATCGTGGCCGGCTGGTCGGCCTACCCGCGCCAGCTCGACTTCCAGCGCTTCCGCGAGATCGCCGACTCGGTTGGCGCTCTGCTGATGACCGACATGGCGCACTTCGCCGGCCTCGTCGCGGCCGAGCAGCACCCCAGCCCCGTGCCCTACTCCGACGTGGTCACCACCACCACGCACAAGACGCTCGGCGGCCCGCGCGGCGGGATGATCCTGTGCCGCGAGGAGTACGCGAAGAAGATCAACTCGCGCGTCTTCCCGGGGCACCAGGGCGGCCCGCTCATGCACGCCATAGCCGGCAAGGCCGTGGCGCTGAAGATCGCCCAGTCCGACCTCTTCCGCGAGCGCCAGGTGCGCACCCGCGAGGGGGCCGCCATCCTCGCCGAGGAGATGCTGGCGGCCGGGGTCAACGTGCTCACCGGAGGCACCGACGTCCACCTCGTGCTCGCCGACCTGCGTCAGTCCGAGCTCGACGGCCAGCAGGCCGAGGACCGCCTCCACGACGTGGGCATCACCGTCAACCGCAACGCCGTCCCGTTCGACCCACGGCCGCCCGCGGTGTCGTCGGGACTGCGCATCGGCACCCCCGCGCTCGCCACCCGCGGCTTCCAGCTCGACGACTTCCGCGAGATCGGCAAGGTCATCGGCGAGGCGCTCACCGGGGACTTCTCCGAGGACAAGAAGTCGGAGCTCTCGCAGCGCACGCGGACGCTCGCGGAGCGCTACCCGTTGTATCCGCAGCTGGCGCCCACGGCCGTCTGACGCGCTCCGCGGCCCGGGTTCGCCCTGGCCTCTGAGTACCCTGGGCCGTCATGGACGAGCTCGATGCCCTCTGGGCGTTCCTCGTCGCGGCCGTGATCGCCTTCGCGGCGACGCCCGTCACGGCCCGTCTCGCCACCCGGCTGGGCGTACTCCACTACCCGCGTGAGCGCGACCTGCACGACCGGCCCGTGCCCGGGCTGGGCGGCCTGGCGATCCTCGTCGCCGCGGCGGCGTCGGCGCTGATCTTCCTGCCGAACAACATCGAGACGCGCGGCATCGTGGGCGGCGCGGTGGCGATCGCGCTGGTCGGCGCCCTGGACGACGCCCGGCCCGGCGGCCTGCACCCGCTCGTGAAGCTCGCCGGGCAGTTCGCCGCTGCGGCGATCCCGGTCTGGTGCGATGTGCGGGTCCCGAACATCACCCTGCCGTTCATCGACCCGGTGGACCTCGGGACCTGGAGCTACCCGCTCACGCTGTTCGGGATCGTCGCCGTGATGAACGTCGTCAACTTCACCGACGGCGCCGACGGCCTGGCCGCCGGGGTGTGCACGATCGCGGCGGCCACGTTCGCCGTGATCGCACTGTCGCTCGACCGCGTGGATGCCGGCGTGCTCGCCGCCGTGACCGCTGGCGCGGCGGTCGGGTTCCTCTGGCACAACTTCCATCCGGCCTCGATCTTCATGGGCGACGCCGGCTCCAACCTGCTCGGCTTACTGCTCGCCTGCGTGGCGATCCAGGGCGTGCTCAAGACCGCCGCCGTCGTGGCGCTGTTCTTCCCGCTGATGATCCTCGCCGTGCCGGCGCTGGACGCGACCTTCGTGATCGCGAAGCGGATCAAGTACGGCCGGCCCGTCTACTCCGCCGACCGATGGCACTTCCACCACCGCTTCGCGAACATCGGCTTCTCCCAGACGCGCACCGTGCTCTACCTGTACGGGTGGACGCTGTCGCTGGCTGCTCTGGCGCTGGCCATGCGCTTCGTGCCCTATTCGGATGACGACGGCGCCCTCAACGCGGGCTGGGCCCTCGTCATCGCCGCGTTCGCCCTGACGGCGCTTGCGGCCAGCGTCTACCTCGTGATCGTGCTGGAGATCCTCAAGTTCAAGCGCTTCCGGGAGCGCGAGCTGCGCCGGCAGGTCGAGACCGGCGAGATCGGGGTGCTGAGCGCGTCCGAGATCGACCACGAGATCGAGCGCGAGGTGGAGACCGGCGAGTTCCAGGCGGTGCGCCCGCCCGAGACGGGCGAGTTCGAGTCCGTCCGCGGCCGCGACTGACGCGTGCTGTTCCCGCGCGCCTCGCTGGACCGCATCCGCACCGGGGAGGTCACGCTCGCGTTCCGGCGCTGGGACAGGGCGCGCGCGAAGCCAGGCGGCCGCCAGCGCACGGCGGTCGGCGAGCTGGCCATCGACGCGGTGGAGCGGGTGGACCGCGGGGCGGTCACGGCGGACGACGCGCGCCGCGCCGGGTTCGGCTCGCTGGATGAGCTGCTGGCCGTACTGGACCGGCGCGCCGATGCGCCGATCTGGCGCATCGAGCTGCGCTGGGCGGGGGAGGACCCGCGCCGCGCCCTGCGCGAGCGCGCCGACCTCGGGGCGGGGGAGCTCGACGAGCTGCGCGCGCGGCTCGACCGGCTCGACCGCGCCAGCCGCCACGGACCCTGGACGCGTGAGACGCTCGGGCTGATCTCTGAGCATCCCGAGGTGCTCGCGGCCGAGCTGGCGGCCGCGGCCGGCCGCGAGAAGCAGCCGTTCAAGCGCGACGTGCGCAAGCTGAAGGAGCTCGGCCTGACCGAGAGCCTCGAGCGCGGCTACCGGCTCTCGCCCCGCGGCCGTGCGCTGATGGAGGCGCTGGCCGAGGGGCCGGCGCCGCTGGCCGCGCGCTCGGCGCCGCGTCGAGGGGAAGATTGAACATCACATGGATGCACGACATTCCCGTCGACGTCAGAACAACGAGGGCTGCTCCGGCGGCGGGGCCGCCATCTGCGGATGGTCCTGCTCGGGCGGCTCGGTCGCGCCGCCGCGCCGGAACCCGGTGACTCGCCGCCCCGCCCGCACGAGGCGCGAGATCCGCTCGCGCTCCTCCTTCGGGGCGTAGGCGCCGCGGGCGTAGAGGCGCTCGTAGCGCGGCACCAGGTCGGGCCGGTAGGAGCGCAGCCAGTCCATGAAGATGGCGCGCACCTCGCCTCGCAGGTGCAGGCAGATGCCGCCGATCGAGACGGCGCCCGCATCGGCGCAGAGCTCGAGGATCTTCTCCACCTGGGCCGGCGAGTCGTTGATGCCGGGCATCAGCGGGGCGACCAGCACGCCGGTGGGGATGCCGGCGCGGTTGAGCTCCGCCACCGCCTCGATGCGCTTGCGCGGGTGGGGAGTGTGCGGCTCCGTGGCCCGCCAGGCCTTCTCGTCGAGCGTGGGGATCGACAGGTTGGCCGCGAAGCTGGGGATCTGCTTGAACAGCTCGATGTCGCGCAGCAGCAGCGGCGACTTGGTGAGCACCGAGCTGGGCGTGCGCGAGTCGCGCATCGCCTCCCATACGCCCGGCAGCAGCTCGTAGCGCTTCTCGACCCACTGGTACGGGTCCGTGTTGGTGCCGAGCGCGACGTGCTCGTGCTTCCACGACGGCCGCATCAGCTCCGCCCGCGCCACCTCCGGCGTGTTGACCTTGACGACGATCTCGCGCTCGAAGTCGCGGCCGGCGTTGAAGTCGAGGTAGGTGTGGGTCGGGCGAGCGAAGCAGTTGTGACTGACGACGCCGTTGGCTATGAAGTCTCCGGTGCCGGTGGTGATGTCGTAGAGCGGCAGCTCTTTCCCCAGCGGCTCGACGGAGACCACGCCGAGGTCCGCCCGGCACTTGCTTGCCGTCCCGGCGATGGAGCGCTTGCGCGTGATGGCCGGGTCGGTCGTATGGAAGAACCGGATCACCTCTGGCAGTCCGCCGACGAGGCGGACGCAGCGGAGGCGCTTCGCCCGGCCACCGTCCTCGAGCACGGATGAGAACCCGAGCCGCCGCAGGCAGTACTCGGTCCAGGCGATGCTCTCGTCGTCGGTGTTCGAGATTCGCACGACGCCGGAGCTGGAGCCTTCGGCGTCGAAGATCCCGGCGAGGAAGCCCTTGCACCAGTCATCGCCCGGCGACCGCGGCCACCGCACGAGCTCGCGAATGGCCTGCACCCTGTCCCGCGCGGACGTGCGGATGGCCGAGATCGCGCGCGTCGTGCCGCCGGCGGCCCGGAACAGGAGCTCGTCGGTCTCGAGGGTCAGCCGACTCAGGTAGTCGCGTGCGCGGCGGAGCGCCTCGAGGTCCGCCATCGCCAGCGGGAGGCGATGGACGTCACCGTCGCCCCGGATGAGGCCGCACAGGTAGCCCTGCCGGTAGTCGGAGGTCTCCTCGGGGCCGGACGCGAAGTGGCCCACTCCCATGAGCTTGTCGTTCGTAGTCAGATGGGGCCGGCGGGCGCTGCCCTGCTCCGCGCCGGTCACGAACTTCCAGCCGCGATCGCTGAGAAAGCGATGATCGCCACTCGCGATCAGCTCCGTCCCGTCGTCGAGCAGGACGCGGTACGCGGGCTTGGCCGTGGACCAGTGCGCGCGCACCTCGGTGTGGACGTATCTCCGGTAGGTGCCGCGACGCTCCGTGCCGTAGATCGCGTCGCCGACCCGGAGGTCCGCCAGCGGCTTGTGGCGCCCGTCCGCCATCAGGATCGGCGTGTCGCCCGCCATGCAGTAGGTGCAGGCATGAGTGCAGCCCCTGTACGGGTTGATCGTCCAGCGGAACGGCATCCGCGATGCCTTGGGCACCTTGTTCAGGACCGACTTGGCCTGGACTTCGTAGAAGCGGACGTCCAGCGCCTCGGGGGCGTCGAAGGTCCGGACCGCCGCCGGCTCGCGGTATCCGGGGAGCCGGTGGCCCTCCTGCGTCTCGAGCTTGAGGTTGTCCCAGCGCACGAACGCATGTTCGCACACCGGTCGGCTGGGCTCAGCCGGCCAGGCGGCGGCCCAGCAGGTACCCGCACGTGGCCGCCGCGATCCCGCCGACCACCGATGTGAGCACGTACAGGGCGGCGCGGCCCGGCTCGCCGGCCTCGACGTCGAGCACCACCTGCACCGAGAAGGTCGAGAAGGTGGTGAAGCCGCCCAGGAAGCCGACGCCGAGCGCCTCCCTCACGTCGCGCGAGAACCAGTCCTCCGCCACCAGCAGGCCGAGCAGGAAGGAGCCGGCGATGTTGATGGCGACCGTGGACCAGAGGAGCGCGTCGGTGTGCAGCGCCGCCTTGCCGATCCCGTAGCGCGCCAGCACCCCGCAGACGCCGCCCACGGCGACCAGCAGCGCCGTCACTCGTGCGGCTCGCCGGACGCCGTCACGATCAGCCGCCGCGGCCCGCCGCTGTCGCGGTGCTCGCAGAGGTAGATGCCCTGCCAGGTGCCGAGCGCGAGCCGGCCGTCGCGAACGGGGATCGTGAGGGAGGAGTCGGTCAGCGACGACTTGATGTGCGCGGGCATGTCGTCGTCGCCCTCGAGCGTGTGGGCGAAGTAGTCGGCGCCGTCCGGCGCGGCGCGGTCGAACCAGGCCCTGAAATCGCGCCGCACATCGGGCGAGGCGTTCTCGTTGAGCGTCAGCGAGGCCGACGTGTGCTGCATGAAGACGACGGCGATCCCGACCGCGAGCGAGGCCAGCTCCGGCACGGCGTCGACGACCTCGTCGGTGACGAGATGGAAGCCGCGCGGCCGCGGGCGCAAGGTGACCTGAGTCTGGATCCACATGGGCAGCGGGGAACCTATAGCGAGTCCTCGCAGCAAAAGCTAAGAAAACCGCACTATGCAGCCGATAACTGGTGGAAATGGGGCTCCCCTTCGTCCTCGTCGCCGCTGGCGTGACTCTGGTACTGCTCGCGGCGCTGCTCAGGCAGCGCCAGCAGATCGCCGGGCTCGCTGGCGCGCTCTCCGAAACAAGCCGGGTGGACCCGCTCACGGGCCTGCTCAATCGGCGCGCGTTCGAGGAGCTGCTCAACTCCGAGCTGGAGCGCTCACGGCGCACCGGCCGGCCCGTGTCGGTGATCGTCGGGGACATGGACGGCATGGGCCGCGTGAACGCCGAGCGCGGGCACGGCGCCGGTGACATCGTCCTGCAGCAGATCGCCAGCGACATGGGGAAGTGGAAGCGGCGGATCGACTCGGCCGGGCGCCTCGGGGGCGAGAAGTTCGGCGTGCTGCTGCCGGAGACCGACGAGCATGGAGCCTTCCTGGTCGCGGAGCGGCTGCGCCGCGCCGTGCGCCGCACCTTCGCGCATGACGAGCTGCCGCTGACGGTCTCCTTCGGCGTGGCGAGCTTCCCCCAGCACGGCGAGCAGTTCGGCGTGCTGATGGGCGCCGCGGCCCGGGCCGTGATTGCCGCCAAGGAGCTGGGGCGCGACCGCTCGGTCATCTACTGCTCCGACGTGGCGCAAATGCTGAGCGCGGGACCCCAGAGGGGGGAGCCGCAGCTGGACAGCGTGATCGGCCTGGCCGAGGAGCTCGACATCCGCGACACCGGCACGACCGGCCATTCGCACACGGTCGGCCGCTACGCCGAGCTGATCGCCCAGGAGCTGGGCTTCGAGCCCGAGCACGTCGAGCGCGTGCGCATCGCGGGAGTGCTGCACGACGTGGGCAAGACCGGGGTCTCGGACCGCGTGGTCACCAAGCCCGGTCCGCTCGACGCCAACGAGTGGCGCACGATCCGCACCCACCCCGAGATCGGCGCGCGCCTGCTCGCTCACCCCGAGTTCGAGGACCTGCGCGCGTGGGTGCTCGCCCACCACGAGCGCCCCGACGGCGCGGGCTATCCGCACGGCCTGGCCGGCGAGGAGATCCCGCTCGAGGCACGCATCCTCTCCATCGCGGACGCCTACGAGGCGATGACCGCCGATCGCACCTACCGGCCGGCCCTGGGCGAGGAAGCCGCCGAGGCCGAGCTGCGCGCCGGCGCCGGGTCGCAGTTCGACGCCCAGATCGTGGACGCGTTCCTGACGGCCCTGGCGCGGCTCGACTACGAGCAGGCAGAAGCCCTGCCGCAGGCGTCCTAGGGCGCGACGCCCGTCAGGCGCGGCCACTTGACGGCCCGCCGCAGCGCGGCGCGGCTCGCCGGGTGGTTCTTCAGGGCGAACTCGGCCTTCAGTGACGCCGACTGGTAGTAGACGGCCATGCGCACCCGCGGGTGCGACTTCAGGAAGCCGAAGAACTGCCCCACGAAGCTCGGCACGTCTGCTCCCCACACACCCCACTCGGCGAAGGCGAACGGCTTCGAGCGCCACAGCCGGTTGCTGTAGAAGGTGTGGAAGGCGGAGCTGGCCCTGAAGGGCGAGTACCAGGTGGTGCCGACCCAGTCGACGTAGCCCTTGCCCGGCCAGAAGTGCCTCGGGTGGTTCTTCTCGATCTCGGGGTTGCCGAACGAGAGCGGGACCCACATGAGCGCGATCTTGGCGCGCGGCAGCTCGGCGGCTCCGGTCTTCACGGGCGGAAGGCCCAGGCGGCGCAGCTTCGAGTTGATCGTCGCGACGTCGCCGCCGCGGACGACGAGCGCGATCCTCCGCCACGCCTTCACAAACCACGACGTGGTGAAGGCCGGCCCGCGCGGGCGGCCCGAGTGGTCGTAGGGCGAGTACGGGTTGTTCGCGTTGTTCATCTCCGACAGCGGGCGCAGGTAGACCACCTGCCCGTGCTCGTCGACGAGCCGGTTGAGACCGACGAGGAAGCCGTCGCCGCCGCCGCGCGCGAGGTCTCGGAGCGAGATCCCCGTCTCCTCGGTCGACACCGACAGCATGGCGCGGGAGTTCGCGCGCTCGGCGTCCGCCAAACGCAGCCCGAGCCAGTTGAAGTCGCCGCGCCAGTCGATGAAGTAGTTGAAGACCGCCGGGTGCTTTCCGGACTGACGGGCGAACTCGCCGATCGACCCCGGCGTGTAGCCACCCTGTCCGCCCCAGAGGACCTTGTTGCCCGGCGCGGTGTAGGGTGCGGCGCCCGCCCCGGCGGGAAGGACGAGGACGAGGGCCAGAACGGCGACCAAGCAGGAGCGCATGGCCCGCGACCCTATCGTGCCCCAGCGCCCCGTGTGGGGCAGCCGGCCGGTCCGAGCCAACTGTCACAAAGTAGTCACAAAGTTCGATCTTGATGTACCGTTCCTCACCCCGCGGGGGGAGCAACCAGACGCCGCCGGTCCGTCCGCCTCCCCGCGACACCCCCTTGACGACGCACGCTCTGAAAGCATCCGATCCCATGCCGCTGCGCATGCTGCGGTACCTCGACCTCGCCGTCCTGGCGTTGGCGCTCGCCGTGTTCGCCGCGGCCGGGCTGCCGCTGCTCGGCTGGGCCGGCGCTGCGTTTGGGTGGCTCCTCCAGCGCGGGGTACAAGCCCTCATCGAGCGGCGTGCGCGCGCATCGGATGACCCCCGTACCGTGGCCGGCCTGCTGACCGGCTCGATGATCTCGCGCGGATGGATCGTCGCCGGCTCGATCTTCGTGGTTGGCCTCTCCGAGCGCGAGGCCGGCCTGTCCGCCGCGATCCTCGCGATCACGCTGTTCACCTTCTACTTCACGGGCCAGCTGATCGGCCGCCCGTTCGAGGAGCGCCGGTGAGCAGGCGGACCAAGTTCCTGATCGGCTTCGCCGTCTACATCGGCGTGGCCATCGCGCTGTACGTGATCTTCGGGTCGGACGGCAAGAACGACCACTTCAAGCCCCAGAACGAGTTCAAGCTCGAGCCGTGGATCGAGTTCAAGGTCGGCGGCCTCGACCTCTCGTTCAACAAGGCCGTCCTCTACATCCTGCTCACCTGCGTGCTGACGATCTGGACGATGGTCTACATCGCGCGCCGCATGGAGGACAGGCCGAACCGGATCCAGACGATCGTCGAGAGCGCCTACGACCTCACCTACAACCAGATCGCCAAGAACAACATGCCCGAGAAGGCGGCCGCCAGGTGGTTCCCCTTCGTGGCCACGTTGTTCTTCTTCATCTGGTTCTCGAACATGCTCGGCTACATCCCGCTGCCCACGAACAGCGGGCATACGATCGACGTCTTCGGCTTCGACTTCCCCGCCTTCGCCCTCTACGCGGCAACGGCGAACCTGTCGATCCCGCTGGTGCTGACGCTGACGGTGTTCACGCTCTACCAGGTCGAGGGCATCCGCAACCACGGGCCGATCAAGTACCTGAAGGGCTGGCTGCCCGCCGGCGTCAGCGGCCCCGCGGCGGTGCCGATCTTCTTCATCGAGGTGATCTCGCAGTTCATGCGGATCATCTCGCTCTCCGTCCGGCTGTTCGCCAACATCTTGGCCGGCCACCTGCTGATCCTGTTCATGGGCGGCGGGCTGGCAGTGCTGCTGGGTCTGGCGGCACTCGGCTGGATCACCCTGCCCATCGCGATCGCCTTCTTCATTCTCGAGGTCGGCCTGATCGCGACGCTGCAGGCCTTCATCTTTGCGACGCTCACGTCCATTTACTTCGGCGAGGCAAGCGCCGGAGGCCACTAGAGGCTCCGAGGAGGACCCATGGATCTGGCAGTACTGATACCGATAGCCCAGGCAGCCGACCCGACGGACGGGCTGAAGGCGATTGCGCTCGGCGTCGGCGCCGGCCTGGGGACGATCGGCCCCGGCATCGGCGTTGGCTACATCTTCGGCAAGGTGATCGAGTCGGTCACCCGTCAGCCCGAGATGCGCGAGGAGATCACGAGCATCCAGTGGCTCGGATTCGCCCTCACCGAGGCGATCGTCTTCTACGCGTTCATCTTCGGCCTGATCGCCTTCTTCCTCTAGGTGGAGGGCCTGACGGACATCCTGCTGCTCGCGGCCACAGAGGGTGAGGAGGGCGGCGGCAGCTTCCTGGTCAGCCCGAACGTAGGGCTCATGATCTGGACGCTGCTCGCGTTCGGCGCCACGCTCTTCCTGCTGAACAAGCTGGCGTTCCCGCGCATCGCCGAGGCGCTCGACAAGCGGCGCCGGCTGATCGACGAGTCGATCACGGCGGCGGAGAGCGCCAAGCGCGAGGCCGACGAGCTGCTCGAGGAGTACCGCGCCCGGCTGCGCGAGGCTCGCGAGCAGGCCGAGGACATCCTGGCGCGGGCCCGCAAGGCCGCGGACGGTCTCGCCGACGAGGCGAAGGCCGAGGCCACTCGCACGCGCGAGGAGCTGCTCGCCAACACCCGCCGCGACATCGAGTCGGAGACGCGCCGGGCGCTGGACGAGATCCGCAAGGAGGTCGCCGACCTCACCCTGATCGCAACCGAGAAGGTCACGCGCAAGTCGCTCACACCGGACGACCACCGGCGCCTGATCGAGGAGGCGCTCAGCGAGGTCGACTTCTCCACGCTGGCCCATGAAGGGACCGGCCGCTAGCGATGGAGGAGATCGCCGAGGTCTACGCGCGCGCGCTGTTCGAGGTCGCCAAGGAGAACGACGTCCTCGACCGCGTGCACGAGGAGCTCGGGCAGTTCGCCGAGGCGCTCGACGAAGACCGCAACCTGCAGGTCTTCCTGTTCTCGCCCTACTTCTCCAGCGAGGAGAAGAAGGACGGCGTGCGCCGGATCATCAGCGATGGCGACGAGCGCCTCGTGAACTTCCTCGGACTGCTGGCGGAGCGCCACCGCATGCCGGTGCTGTTCCGCATCAGGCGGAACTTCGACTCGCTGTGGGCCGAGGAGAACAAGCTGCTGCCTGTGACCGTGACGAGCGCGATCGACCTCGACGAGGGCCTCGTGGGTGAGATCGGCAAGCGCATCGAGGAGCAGACCGGGCGGCGCGTAGAGCTCGCCTCGAAGGTGGACCCCGACGTGCTCGGGGGTTTGATGGTGCGCGTCGGGAACATGGTCCTGGACGCGACGGTGCGCAACCGACTCGAACGACTTCGAAAGCAAGTCGCCAAGGCGACCTGAAGGAGACCTTTTCCAAGTGCAGATCAAGCCAGACGAGATCACGAGCATCCTCAAGGAGCGCATCCAGGGCCTCGACGACGGCGGCGCCGACCTGTCCGAGGTCGGCACGGTGCTGTCGGTAGCCGACGGCATCTCGCGCGTCCACGGCCTGGACAACGCGATGTCGATGGAGCTGCTCGAGCTGCCCAACGACGTGACCGGCCTGGCGCTCAACCTGGAGTCCGACAACGTCGGCGCCGTGCTGTTCGGCGAGTGGGACAAGATCGAGGAGGGCGACCAGGTCAAGCGCACCGGCCGCCTGCTCGAGGTGCCGGTGGGCGAGGAGCTGCTCGGCCGCATCGTCGACCCGCTCGGCAACCCGCTGGACGGCAAGGGTGACATCAACACCCAGACCACCCGCCCGGCCGAGTTCAAGGCCCCCGGCGTGGTCTCGCGTCAGCCGGTGAAGGAGCCGCTGCTGACCGGCATCAAGCCGATCGACTCGATGACGAACATCGGGCGCGGCCAGCGCGAGCTGATCATCGGCGACCGCCAGACCGGCAAGACGTCGATCTGCATCGACACGATCATCAACCAGAAGGGCAAGGACGTTAAGTGCGTCTACGTCGCCGTCGGGCAGCGCATGTCCACGGTGGTGGACGTCGCCCAGCAGCTCGACGACCACGGTGCCCTCGACCACACGATCATCGTGGCCGCCCCGGCCGACGAGGCGGCGCCGATCAAGTACCTCGCGCCCTACGCCGGCGCCGCGATGGCGGAGCACTTCCTCTACAACGGCGGGCACGCGCTGGCGGTCTACGACGACCTCACCAAGCACGCCTACGCCTACCGGCAGATGGCGCTGCTGCTGCGCCGCCCGCCGGGCCGCGAGGCGTACCCGGGTGACGTCTTCTACCTGCACTCGCGCCTGCTGGAGCGCTCGGTGAAGCTCTCCGACGACCTCGGCGGCGGCTCGTTCACCGCGCTGCCGATCATCGAGACGCAGGCCGGCGACGTGTCGGCCTACATCCCGACGAACGTCATCTCCATCACCGACGGCCAGATCTTCCTCCAGGCCGACCTCTTCCGCGCGGGCGTGCGCCCGGCCATCAACGTCGGCATCTCGGTGTCGCGCGTGGGCGGCTCGGCGCAGACCACCCCGATGCGCAAGGTCGCCGGCCGGCTGCGCCTGGAGCTGTCGCAGTACCGCGAGCTCGAGGCCTTCGCGCAGTTCGGCTCGGACCTCGACGCCGACACGCAGGCCACGCTCAACCGCGGCGCCCGGCTGGTCGAGGCGCTCAAGCAGGACGAGCGCCAGCCCTGGGCCGTCGAGGACCAGGTGGCGGCGATCTACGCCGGCACCGGCGGCTACCTCGACCGCATCAAGGTCGAGCGCGTCCAGGAGTTCCTGGAGTCCCTGCTGGCCCGCCTGCACGCCGAGAAGGCGGACCTGATGGGCAAGATCGCCGAGGGCGAGTGGAGCGACGAGATCGAGAACGAGCTGGGTGACGCGATCGCCGAGGCGATCGACGACTTCGGCCCCGACTTCGACGCCGAGGGCAACCCGCTCGAGGAGGGCGAGTCCGACCGCATCCGCTCCGAGGACGAGCGCCAGCGCCCGGGGCGGACCGCCTCCGAGGGCAACGGCTCCGGCGACGGCGCCCAGGCGCCGGCCGAGGAGGAGGAGGCGGCCACCGCCTAGCCGATGGCGTCGCTGAAGGAAATCCGCGGCCGCATCGCGTCGGTCAAGAACATCCGCAAGATCACGCGCGCGATGGAGATGATCTCCGCCGCGCGCCTGCGGCGTGCCGAGCAGCGCATCGAGTCGCTGCGTCCGTACGCGGACGCGATCAGGCGGATGACGTCGCGCGCCTCTCAGGCCGCCGACAACATCCCGAACCTGCCGATCCTGCAGGAGAAGGAGAGCGTCTCGACGGTCGGCATCCTGCTCGTGACCGGCGACCGCGGCCTGGCCGGGCCGTTCAACTCCCAGATCATCCGCGCGGGCAACCGCCGCGCCGCGGAGCTGCGCGGCCAGGGCATCGAGGTGCTCTGGTACGCCTCCGGGCGGCGCGGGATCTCGTCGCTGGAGTTCCGCCAGCTGGAGCTCGGCGGCCGCTGGGCCGGCTTCACCGACCGCCCGGCCTTCGCCGACGCGCGCGCGATCGCCGACGGCCTCACCTCCGCCTACGTGGACGACAAGGTCGACCGCGTCGAGGTCTTCTACAACGGGTACATCTCGGCGGTGAACCAGGAGGTGCGCCACGAGACGCTGCTGCCGCTGCAGCAGGCGGACGTGCTCGGCGACGAGGACGCCGAGGACGACGACCCGCATTCGCGTGCGCTGTGGATCTACGAGCCGGACCCCGAGGAGATCCTCGCCCGGCTGGTGCCCGACTACGTGGAGATCTCGATCTACCGGGCACTGCTGGAGTCGACGGCATCCGAGCACGGGGCACGCATGAGCGCCATGCGCAGCGCCTCGGACAACGCCGGCGAGATGATCGACGACCTCACGCTCGAGGCGAACCGCCAGCGCCAGGCCGAGATCACGCAGGAGATCATGGAAGTCGTGGCCGGCGCAGAGGGACTTAGATAGTTACTTGAAGGAGACTGATTTCGTGGAAGCCGGAACCCAGACCACCCAGGACCAGAGCCGCACTAACGGCGGCGACGCCAACGTCGGCAAGGTCGAGGAGATCCAGGGCGTCGTCGTGGAGGTCGTCTTCCCCGACGAGCTGCCCGCCATCTACAACGCGCTCGAGATCGACCGCGAGGACGCCGAGGGCAACGCCACCAAGCTGGTCCTCGAGGTGCAGCAGCACCTGGGCGACGAGCGGGTGCGCGCGGTCGCCATGGACGCGACCGACGGGCTCTCCCGCGGCGTGGAGGTGCGCGACACGGGCGGCCCGATCACGGTGCCGGTCGGCGAGGGGACGCTGGGACGCATCTTCAACCTGCTCGGCGACCCGATCGACGATGCCGGCGAGGTGAAGTTCGAAGAGCGCTGGCCGATCCACCGGCCCGCTCCGAAGGTCGAGAACCTCACCCCGACGCGCGAGATCTTCGAGACCGGGATCAAGGTCGTGGACCTGCTCGCGCCCTACGCCAAGGGCGGCAAGGTCGGCCTGTTCGGCGGCGCCGGCGTGGGCAAGACCGTGCTGATCCAGGAGCTGATCCACAACCTCGCCAAGGAGCACGGCGGACTGTCCGCGTTCTGCGGCGTGGGCGAGCGCTCGCGCGAGGGCAACGACCTCTGGCTCGAGATGACCGAGTCGGGCGTGATCGACAAGACCATGCTCGTCTTCGGCCAGATGAACGAGCCGCCCGGCGCGCGCATGCGCGTCGCCCTCTCCGGCCTGACGATGGCGGAGTACTTCCGCGAGCAGGGCGGCCAGGACGTGCTGCTCTTCATCGACAACATCTTCCGGTTCGTGCAGGCGGGCTCCGAGGTGTCGGCGCTGCTCGGCCGGATGCCCTCCCAGGTGGGCTACCAGCCGACGCTCGAGACCGAGATGGGCCAGCTCCAGGAGCGGATCACCTCGACCCGGCAGGGCTCGGTCACCTCGGTGCAGGCCATCTACGTGCCTGCGGACGACCTGACCGACCCGGCTCCGGCGTCGGTGTTCGCGCACCTCAACGCAACCACGGTGCTGTCGCGCTCGATCTCCGAGAAGGGCATCTACCCGGCGGTCGACCCGCTCGACTCCACCTCGACGATCCTCAAGGCCGACATCGTCGGCGACGAGCACTTCGAGGTGGCCAATGGGGTGCGGGAGATCCTCCAGCGCTACACGGAGCTGCAGGACATCATCGCCATCCTCGGCATCGAGGAGCTGTCGGACGAGGATCGCCTGACGGTGCAGCGCGCCCGCAAGGTGGAGCGCTTCCAGTCGCAGCCGTTCTTCGTGGCCGAGCAGTTCACGGGCACGCCGGGCGCCTACGTGCCGATCGCCGAGACGATCCGCTCGTTCCAGGAGATCCTCGCCGGCGATCACGACGACCTGCCGGAGTCGGCCTTCCTGCTCAAGGGCACCATCGACGACGTGGTGTCGGCCGCCAAGGGCGACGACTAGTGGCGCGCACGACGTTCACCGCGGAGGTCCTGACGCCCGAGGGCGAGGCCTTCAACGA
>JAXDII010000067.1:0-46924 GCA_034664085.1 Thermoleophilaceae bacterium | reverse complement strand
AGTCGATCAGGCAGTAGGGGCGGTCGCCGGGTGCGCGTCCGTCGAGGATGCGCGAGTAGTTCTCGATCCCGTTGCAGAAGCCGAGCTCGCGCAGCATCTCCATGTCGAACTGGGTGCGCTGGCGCAGCCGATGCGACTCGAGCAGCTTGCCCTGCTCCTCGAGCTCCTTGGTGCGCAGCTCCAGCTCGTCGCGGATCTCGCGCACCGACCGCTCGATCGTCGACTGGTCGGTGGCGTAGTGGGTGGCGGGCCACACCGCCGCGTACTCGAGGTCCTTGATCACCTCGCCCGTGAGCGGGTCGAACTCCTGGACCGTCTCGATCTCGTCGCCGAAGAAGACTGCGCGGTAGGCGGTCTCGGCGTAGGCGGGGAACACCTCGAGCGTCTCGCCGCGCACGCGGAACGTCCCGCGGCCGAGCGCCGTGTCGTTGCGGGAGTACTGGATGTCGACGAGCTTGCGCAGGATGCCGTCGCGGTCGACCATCTCCCCCGGCTTCAGCATCAGCATCAGGCGGTCGTACTTCTCGGGCGAGCCGAGGCCGAAGATGCAGGACACGCTGGCCACCACGATCGTGTCGCGGCGGCCGAACAGCGAGGCGGTGGCGGCGTGGCGCAGCCGCTCGATCTCCTGGTTGATCGAGGAGTCCTTCTCGATGTAGAGGTCCGAGCTCGGGACGTACGCCTCGGGCTGGTAGTAGTCGTAGTACGAGACGAAGTACTCGACCGCGTTGTTCGGGAAGAACTCCCTGAACTCGTTGCAGAGCTGCGCGGCCAGCGTCTTGTTGTGGGCGATCACGAGCGCGGGCCGCTGGACCTGCTCGATCGTGAAGGCCATCGTCGCCGTCTTGCCGGCGCCGGTGACCCCGAGCAGGGTCTGGAAGCGGTCTCCAGCGTTGATCCCCTCGGCCAAGGCGTCACGGGCGCGATCCTGGTCGGCGACCGGCATGTAAGCGTGGTTGACCTTGAAGTCAGGCACGGCCTGTAGACGTTAGCGGCGCCCCAGGATCTCCCGCAGCTGCTCGCCCAGCCCCGCCCGCTGCTCCAGGTCGGGCCAGGTGACGCGCACGACCTGGATGCCCCGCGCCGCCAGCGCCCGGTCGCGGCGGCGGTCCGCGTGGAAGGCGTGGCGGGTGTGGTGCGTCGCCGCGCCGTCGAACTCCAGCCCCAGCCGCGCGCCGGGCCGTAGTCGGCCCACACGCCCAGGGTTGCAGGGCGCGTGTGCCCCGTGTGCGCCGTGTGTGACGATTGAGAGACATGGCCATTGTGATCGCAAGCGCGCTGGACAAGGATGTGGCGGGGGCGCCGCTGTTCCGTGGCGTCTCGTTCAAGCTCGAGCGGGGCGACCGCATGACGCTGGCCGGGCGCAACGGGGCCGGCAAGACGACGCTGCTCCGCATGGTGGCCGGACAGAGCTCCGTCGACGGCGGCGAGCTGGTGTTCGAGAAGGGCGCGCGCGTCGCCCTGCACGACCAGCGGCCGCCGCGCGAGCGGGAGCTGACGCTGCGCGACTACGTGCTGGCCGGCTGCTCCGACCTGGTCGCCCTCGAGGAGCGGCTGCGCAGCCTGGAGACCGAGATGGCGGAGAGGCCCGACGACGCCACCGTGCTGGAGCGCTACGCCCGCGCCCAGAGCCGCCTCGAGCACGCCGGCGGCTGGAACTGGCGGGCCCGTGCGCTCACCCCGCTGCACGGCCTCGGGTTCGCCGACGACGACCTCGACCGCCAGCTCTCCACCTTCTCCGGCGGCGAGCTGACGCGCGCCTCGCTGGCCCGGGCGCTGGCGGGCGACCCCGAGCTGCTGCTGCTCGACGAGCCCACCAACCACCTCGACATCGCGTCGCTCGAGTGGCTCGAGGGCTACCTGGCCGGGCTCGACGCCGCCGTGATCCTGGTGGCCCACGACCGATGGTTCCTGGAGGCGGTCGGCACCTCGGTGCTCGAGATGGAGGCCGGCCGCACCCGCTTCTTCCCGGGTCCCTGGCACGCTTGGCGCCGCGAGCTGGCCGCCCGCGAGATGGCCCTCGGCAAGGCGATCGAGAAGCAGCAGCGCGAGATCGAGCGGATGGAGCGCTTCGTCGAGCGTTTCCGCTACAAGGCAACCAAGGCGCGCCAGGCCCAGTCGCGCGTGAAGCAGCTGGACAAGATGGAGCGGATCGAGCGCGACCCCCGCGACAACCGCTCGCTGGGCTTCAACTTCGGCTCCGCCGAGCGCACCGGGCGGGTCGTGCTCGAGCTCGACGACGCCCGCCTCGAGGTCCCCGGCCGCACCCTGCTCGAGGACGGCCAGCTCTGGCTCGAGCGCGGCGAGCACGTCTCGCTGGTGGGCCCCAACGGGGTCGGCAAGACCACGCTGATCGAGGCCCTGGCCGGGCGCCGCGAGTTCGAGGGCGGCAAGCTGCGCACCGGGCACAACGTGAAGCTGGGCTACCTCTCGCAGCACACTCACGAGCTGGGCTCGACCGGCACGGCCCTGGAGGCGGCCCAGCGCGCCACCGGGCTCACGCCCGGCAAGGCACGCGCCCTGCTGGGCAGCTTCCTGTTCTCCGGCTCGGAGGCCGAGAAGCCCCTCTCGGGACTCTCGGGCGGCGAGCGACGCCGGCTCTCGCTGGCCGTGCTGGTGGCTTCCGAGACCAACGTGCTGATCCTCGACGAGCCCACCAACCACCTCGACCTCGACGCGCGCGAGGCGCTCGAGGACGCGCTGCTCGCGTTCGACGGCGCTCTGCTGCTGGTCTCCCACGACCGCGCCCTGCTCGACGCCGTGGGCAGCCGCACGATCGCGTTCGAGGGCGGCAGCCTGCGCAGCTACGAGGGCGGCTGGGCCGAGTACGCCCGCGTGCGCGAGGAGCGTCGCGGCGCCGACGCGCAGGCCGCGGCTTCAGCCAAGCAGGAGCGGCGGGCCGCCGCCAAGCCCGCGGGCAACGGGCGCGCCGCCAGCAGCGGCCCGTCGAAGAACGCGGTGCGCCGCATGGGGCAGCTGGAGCGCGACGTCGAGCGCGCCGAGGCGGCCCTGGCCGCACTGGAGGACGAGCTCGCCGACCCGGCGGTGTGGAGCAGCCCGACGCGCAGGGAGCGGGCGACGAAGCGCCACGCGGAGGCGAAGCGTGCCGTCGAGGAAGCCTACGCCGCTTGGGAGTCCGCCACGCACTGAGCCGCGGGCTCAGTCGAGCAGGCTGGGCTCGCCGCGCCCGATGCGATAGCTGAAGCGCTTGTCCGGCAGCGCCTTGCGCGACGGCCGCTTGACGGTGTCCACGCGGCGCAGCGTGCAGGAGAGCCCCTCCTGCGTCGCCGTGACCAGCCCGTAGCCGTGGTGGTCGAAGTCGGCGTCCCGGGCCCACGGGTTGCTGCTGCGGAGCAGGTCGATGATCGCCTGCGGGGTGTTCGGGTTGAACGGATCGGCCGTCGGCAGGATGCCGCCGCCGCCCTCCCCCAGTCCCGGCGAGCTGATCGAGCCGCCGACGAACTCCGTGGCCACCGCCCTCCGATCGGAGGGGTTCACCCGGACGTCGCCTGCGATGAAGGTGTGGATGTCGCCGGTCACGAACACGACGTCCTCGATGCGCTTGCGCCGGATGTGCTCGAGCAGGTCTTGCCGCTCGCGCGGGTAGCCCTGCCACGAGTCGAAGCCGATGTAGTCGCCGCCCGGGTAGATCGTCGGCATCACCATGACCTGGTTGGCGAGCACCTTCCAGGCCGCGGGCGAGCTGGCCAGACGCTTCTTGACGAAGCTCATCTGGCGGCGGCCGAGGAAGTTGCGCGGCGCATTGACGTCGTCGCAGGCGGGACCGACCTGCGGATCGCCGCACGGCTGGTCGGCGCGGTACTGGCGCTGGTCGAGCATCACCAGGTCGAGCGTGCGCCCGAAGCGCATCCCGCGGTAGATGCGGTTGCTGCTCGGGCCCTTGGCGCCGTAGGTCGGCATGCTCTCGAAGTACGCGCGGTAGGCGGCGTCGCGGCGCGCCCGCGTATAGCGCAGCTCGGGCGCCAGTCCGCCGTCGGGCTCGGCGTTGCTGCCCGCGTAGTTGTCCTGCACCTCGTGGTCGTCCCAGATCGAGACCATCGGGAAGCGCGAGTGCATGTGCCGCAGCCTGGCGTCGGTGCGGTACAGGGCGTACTTGGCGCGGTACTGCTCGAGCGTCTCCGAGAAGCCGATCGGGTCTAGGCGGACGCCGCCGCGCACATCGCCGGGCGAGTAGTAGGCCTCCGCGTAGATGTAGTCGCCGAGGTTGACCACGAAGTCGATGTCCTCGGCGGCCAGCAGCGTGTGCGGCGTGAAGTAGCCCGCGGTGTAGTCCTGGCAGGAGAAGAACGCGAAGCGGACGGGCTGGCGCGAGTCCGGCGGCAGCGCCGTGCGGAAGCGCCCGACCTGGCTCTCGGCGCCGCGCGTCGAGAAGCGGTACCAGTAGTCCTCGTACGGGCGCAGGTTGACGACGCGCGTCTTCACCGAGTGGGCCGAGCCCCCCGACGTGCGCACCAGCCCCCGTGCGGCGATGCGCCGGAAGCCGCGGTCGCGGGCCACCTCGACCTCGACGGTGCCGCTGCCCTCCGCGTCTGAGAGCCGAGTCCAGAGCGTGATGCCGTCCGGCGTCGGATCGCCTGAGAGCACCCCCTCGGCGAAGCGCCCGCCGCGCAGGCTGGGTCCTCTGGGGCGGCGCTGCGCGAACGCGTCGGGTCCGGTCAGGACCGCCGCGGCCGCGAGACCACCCGCCCCGGCCATGAAGCCGCGGCGCGAGTGTGCGAGTCCCTCGGGCAAGCGCGGGCCAGCCTATATGCGATCGGCCCGCCGCACCAGCGGCGTAACGCTCCCTTTACAGGCCGAGCTCGTCGCCGTAGGTGTCGCGGTACTCGCGGCGGCGTTCCTCGACGTTCACGACATAGGCGCGCGTCTCGGGGAACGGGATGTGGAGCGCGCTGTCGAACTCCTCGGCGCCGCCGGCCTCCGCCACCCACCGGTCAACGTTGGTCTGGCCCGCGTTGTAGGCGGCGACGGCCAGCTTCTCGTTGCCGTCGTAGTGATCGATCAGGAAGCGCAGGTACCAGGCTCCGTAGGCGATGTTGATCTGCGGCGTCGCGAGGTCCGACTGCTCGAAGCGGATGCCGCCGGAGCGCCGGGCGATGAAGTCGGCGGTGGCCGGCGTGACCTGCATCAGCCCGCGGGCGCCCGCGTGCGAGGTCTGGTCGCGGAAGCGCGACTCCTCGTAGATGACGGCGGCGATCAGCGCCGCGTCGAGGCCCTTGTCACTGGCCTGCTGGCGGATGATGTCGTCGTGGCGCAGCGGCAGCGTGATCTCGCGCACCGCCTCGCCCAGCGGTCCGGCGCCGGTGACCACGGCGGCCAGCCCGACCCCGAGCAGCAGCGCGGCTGCCACGAACGCCAGGCGAAGCCTGCCTCGCGCGCGCGAGGGGCGCCGTGCGATGCGGGCTGCTTGTGAGTTCACGCCTGGCCGAGTGTTGCAAGTACGCGGGACAGCGAGTGTTTCAACTCCTCGAGCGAGCCGTCGTTGCGCACCGCAAAGTCCGCTCTCTGCGCCTTTTCCTCCTGACTGAGCTGGCGCCCGTCGCGTTCCGCCACCGCCGCATGCCCGCGCGCGGCCGCGCGCTGCGCGCGAACCGCCTCGTCGGCGACCACCGCGATGGTGCGGTCGAAGACCACCTCCATGCCCGACTCGAACAGCAACGGGACCTCGACGACGGCGACCCGCTCGTCACCCACGTCGACGCGCCAGGCGGCGACCCGTTCGCCGACGCGCGGCCACAGCACTCCCTCCAGCCAGGCGCGCGCCTCGTCGTCGCCGAAGACGCGCTCGGCGATCTTCGTGCGGTCGAGGCGACCGCTCGGAGCCACCTCGGCACCGAGCCGCTCGACCAGGACGTCGCGCATCTCGTCGCCCTCGAGCAGCTCGTGCACGACGGCGTCCGTTGAGAGCGTGGCGGCGCCCAGCTCACCCAGCGCCCGGAGCGCCTCAGACTTGCCGGCGCCGAGCCCGCCGGTCAGCCCCACGAACGGGGCCACGACCTACTGCTCGGGTTGCTCGGCGGGAGCTTCTTCGGCGACCGGCTCCTCGGCCGGAGCGGCCTCTTCGGCCTCGGGCTCAGCCTCGGCTGCCGGCTCCTCGGCGGGAGCGGCCTCTTCGGCCTCGGGCTCAGCCTCGAGCTCCGGCGCCTCCTCGGCATCCTCGGAGGCCACGCCGAAGTCGGCGACGGCGGCGCGCAGACCCTCGACGCCACTCACCTGCGGGCCGGCGAAGACATCCTCGGACAGGCCGAGGTCCGGCACGTCGCCGAGCTCCTCGGCCGCGCCCGCCGCTGCGGCGCCGGCCTCGGCAGCCACCTTGATGTGCTCGAGCTGCTCGGCCACCCGCTTGACGCTCAGCGACAGGCGGCGGCGCTCGGAGTCGATCTCCAGGATCTTCACGCGGACGTCGCGGCCGGGCTCGAGGATCTCGCGCGGGTTCTCGACATGGTGGTGAGCCAGCTCGCTGATGTGCACGAGCCCCTCGACACCGTCCATGATCTCGACGAACGCGCCGAAGGTGACCACCTTGGTGACCTTGCCCTCCAGCTCGTCGCCGACGCGGTAGGTGTCGATGACCCGCTGCCACGGGTCCTCCTGCGTCTGCTTGAGGCCGAGCGAGATGCGCTGGCGGTCGCGGTCGATGTCGAGCACCTTGACCGGGACCACGTCGCCGATGGCGAGGATCTCGGACGGGTGGTTCACGTGCGACCAGGAAAGTTCTGAGATGTGGATCAGGCCGTCGATGCCGTCCAGGTCCACGAAGGCGCCGAAGTCGACGATGTTGGAGATCGCGCCCTCGACGATCATGCCCGGCTGGAGGCGGTCCAGGATCTGCTGGCGCACCTCCTTGCGCTCCTCCTCGAGTACAGCGCGGCGCGAGAGCACCACGTTGTTGCGCGAGCGGTTGAGCTCGATCACCTTGCACTCGATCTTGGTACCGAGGAACTCGTCGAGGTTCTGCACGCGGCGGATGTCGACCAGTGAGGCGGGCAGGAAGCCGCGGACCCCGAGGTCGATGATCAGGCCGCCCTTGACGACCTCGATGACCGTGCCCTCGACCGGCTCGCCGGATTCTGCGGCGGCCTCGATCTTGCGCCAGGCCTTCTCGAAGCGGGCGCGCTTCTTGGACAGCAGCAGGCGGCCGTCCTGGTCCTCCTTGGTGAGAACCAGCGCGTCGACCTCTTCGCCGAGCTCGACCTCGTCGTGGGGATCGACCGACTTCCTGATCGAGAGCTCCCCGATGAGGATGACGCCCTCGCTCTTGTAGCCGATGTCCACCAGGACTTCGTCCTGATCGATCTGGACGACCTTCCCAGAGACGACATCGCCCTCCTCGAAGGGGACGATGGTTGCGTCGTAGTTAGGGACGATCTGGCCGTCGATCTCGAGCAGGAGTCCACCCGAGCCCTCGACAGTCCTGGGTTCCGTAAGCGTGTCTGTATCCGGCACTGCGGCCACAAGCCTAGCTACTCTGCTCGCATGCCGACCCGCCGGACGAAACGAGGTGCCGATCGCACCCCCCTCTCAGGGGACGCGGACGTGCTCATTTGCGGGGCAAGCTTCGCTGGTTTGGCGGTTGCAAGGGAGCTTGCGGGCAGCGGAGCGCGTGTGCTCGTGCTGGACCGCTACGAGATCGGAGAGCGGCAAACGTCGGCCTGCGGAATTCCCACCGAGTGGCTGCGCGCGCTGGACCTGATGGGCTCGCACCGCCAGACCTTCGGCCGCTTGGTGGTCCACACGCCCCACGGCACCTCCCACCTGGAGCTGCCCTGGACCTTCTCGACATTCGACTACCCGGAGCTGTGCTCGCTGCTCTGGGGCCAGTCCGACGCGCGCTTCGAGACCGCCAAGGTGAGCGGCCGCACCGGCGACACCGTGCACACCGACCGTGGTGACCTGACCGCCCCGATCGTCGTGGACGCGCTCGGATGGCGGCGTGTGCTCGGTGGCGGCTACCAGCCGCCGGACGCGCCGCTCTCGCGCGGGCTGGAGGTCCATCCCTGGGGCGCCGGCGAGGAGCTGGAGATCTGGATCGACCGGCGCTACGTGCCCGCCGGGTACGGCTGGAGCTTCCCCGCCGGCGAGGAGATGCGCATCGGCGTGGGCTCGTTCGACCCCCGCTTCCACGTCAAGGACACGACGGTGATGCTGGCGGAGGACCTCCAGCGCGACCCGGTCCGCTACCAGGGCAACTGGATCCCGCACCGGCTGCGCGACGCAACCGCAGACGGCGTCTTCTTCGTGGGCGACTCTGCCGGACACTGCCTGCCGCTGACCGCCGAGGGCATCCGCACGGCGCTCTACTTCGGGATCGCCTGCGGCCGCGAGCTGCGCGACGTGATCGAGCGCCGCCAGAGCATCGCGCAGGCGCTCGTGCGCTACGGCGACTTCTCCGCCGGCCACGAATGGAAGTTCAACGCGATGCTGCGCGCCCAGCAGATCGTGCCGCGGGTGGCCCCGCGCGTGCTGGCATCGAGCCTGCGCGGGATGCGGTCACGCCGCTTCCTCGACTGGGCTTTCGGCCACTACCTGGCGATCGCACCGCCCGAGTTCGTGGCGGCAGGACCGCCGCCCGCACTGCCGCGCCCGCAGGTCCGCGCCGCCGCGTAGGGGCTCGGCGCGCCTCGGCGGCAGGCAGGAGCAGGCGGAAAGGCGGCGGCCAGGAACAGGGCCAACCCGCCAGCCGGCGACGAATCTGCAGCGGCCGGGCACGAGAGCCCGCGCGACCGCGGGGGTGGGCCGTGTTTGCACCATATGCGTGACGCTGGCCGCCCACCCCCGGAGGGCCGAAGGCTCGAGCCCGGCGCAGCCAAGCAAGCCGGTCAGAGATCAGCGGGGGCCCGGGCGGCGCGAGCCCGGCGCGGCCAGCAAACCGGCCAGGAATCAGCGGGGGACCGGGGGCGTGAGCCCCTCGCGCCGCAGCCGGCCGGCCAGGAATCAGCGGGGTCCGGGGAAGCGAGCCCGGCGCGGCTAGCAAACCGGCCAGGAATCAGCGGGGGTCCGGGGGCGCGAGCCCCCGGGCGCCATCCACGTGGGCAGGAAACGACCGATTACGGGACGTTTGCTGCCCACCTGGCGGAGAGCGGCGGCGGCGGGCTGTGGTTTGCGTCATATGCGCGACGTTTGCCGCCCACCGCCGGTCGGGGGCACCGGCCAGGAATCAGCGGGGGTCCGGGGAAGCGAGCCCGGCGCGGCTAGCAAACCGGCCAGGAATCAGCGGGGGTCCGGGGGCGTGAGCCCCCGGCTGCCATCCCCGCTCTCAGCCCGGAACAGCCCGCGCCACTCGTGCGCCAGCAGCAGCGCGGCCAGGGCGACCACCACGGCCGTCAGCTCGACGGCTTCGCCGGGATCGACCGCTTCGAGCGCCGCCAGCAGGATGAAGACGGCCACGACGGAGGCGCAGGCGGCCCAGAGGCCGCGTGCCAGCGGGTTGAGGTCCGAGTGGCTGTGGCGCCTAGTGAGAATTGGCACGAGCATAGCGCCGCCGGAGGCGGAAGAGCGAGCTCAGTCGAGCGTCTCGTAGAAGGCGCGCTCGCGCGCCTCCAGGTGCGGGATCGCCTCCCCCACCACCAGCCGCTGGAAGTGCTCGGAATCCATGTGGGCGCGGTAGGCGGCCTCGTCGTCGTACTGCTCGTAGAGGTAGAACAGGCGCGGGTCCTCGGGCGAGCTATGGGCCTGGTAGAAGCGGTTCCCGGGCTCGGCGCGTGACGGCTCGCTCATCGCCTCGACGATGCGGGCGATCCGTTCCTCCTCGCCCTCCTTGGCCCGCCACAGCGCTGAGACGACGTACGCCATCGCTCACTTCGCCTCGAGCCAGTTCTCGCCGACGCCGACGTCCACCTCGAGCGGCGGATCGATCTCGAAGGCGTTCGCCATCTCGCGGCGGACGATCTCCGTCGCACGCTCGACCTCGTCCTCGGGCCCCTCGAACAGCAGCTCGTCGTGGATCTGGAGGACCAGGCGGGTGTCGAGCCCGGCGGCGCGCAGCTCGTCGCGGGCGCGCACCATGGCGACCTTGATGATGTCCGCCGCGGTGCCCTGGATGACCATGTTGACCGCCAGGCGCTCGCCGAGGCTGCGCGTCTGGAACTGGCGCGAGCGCAGCTCCGGCACGCGGCGGATGCGCCCGAAGAGCGTGGCCACGTGGCCCTCCTCGCGGGCGCGCTCGATCGTGGCGTCGATGAACTCCTTGACCTTGGGAAAGCGCTCCAGGTACGCGTCGATGAACTGCTGCGCCTCCTCGCGCTCGATCTGGAGGCGGTCCGCCAGCCCGAACGCCGAGAGCCCGTAGACGATCCCGTAGTTGACCATCTTCGCCTTCGAGCGCGTGCCGGGGTCGGTCTTGCCGCCGAGGATCGCCTCCGCGGTGGCGGTGTGCACGTCCTCGCCGCGGCGGAAGATGTCCTTGAGCACCGGCTCGTCGGCGATGTGCGCGAGCAGCCGCAGCTCCACCTGCGAGTAGTCGGCGGAGATCAGGCGGTTCCCCGGCTCGGCCACGAAGCACGCGCGGATCTCGCGGCCCTGCTCCGTGCGGATCGGGATGTTCTGGAGGTTCGGGTTGGTGCTGGACAGGCGCCCGGTGGTGGCTGCCGTCTGGTTGAACGTCGTGTGGAGCCGCCCGTTGTCGCCGATCAGCTCGGGGAAGGCGTCCAGGTAGGTCGACTTGAGCTTCGTCACCTCGCGCCACTCCTCGATCGCCGGCACGATCTCGTGCTCGTGGCGGATCGCCTGCAGCACGCGGGCGTCGGTGGAGAAGCCGGTCTTGCCGCGCCGCTTGCGCGAGAGGCCCAGCTTGTCGAACAGGATCGGCGCGAGCTGCTGCGGCGAGCCGATCGTGAACTCCTCCCCAGCCAGCTCCCACACGCGCTGCTCCAGCTCGATCGCCCGCTGGTTGAAGCGCTGGCTGATCGCCCGCAGCCGCTCCACGTCGAGCTTGACCCCGGCCCGCTCCATCTCGACGAGCACGTCCACGAGCGGCAGCTCGATTTCGCGGAAGAGGCTGGTGAGGCCGTCCTCTTCGAGCCGCTCGAGCTGGCGCGCGGCCAGCACGCGCGTAAGCACGGCGCGCTCGCCGATGCCGTCGGATCCGTCGACCTTCGCGCCGAGCCCCGCCTCGGTGGCCAGCTCGTCGAGCGGGTAGCCGCGCCGGGTGGGATCGATCAGGTAGGCCGCGACCATCGTGTCGTGCGCCAGTGGCGGCGCCTGTGCCGGATCGTCGGCCATCGCGATCGTCTTCCAGTCGTGCGCCACGACCGGGCGCTCGCCGCGCGCCATCGCGAACGCGGCCAGGGTCTCGGCCTGCGCCACCAGCACGTCCCCTCCCGCCCAGGCCGCCACGGTGAGCGGCCCGCGCGGCTCGCCGGCGAAGTCGAAGGAGGCCTGCGCCGGGCCGCCGTCCGAGGGCGCGTCCGCGGCGATGACCGCGGCGTCCTCCTCCACGGCGAGGTCCTCGTCGGGATCCAGCTCCGCGTCCGCGACGGTCGCGGCCGCCTGGTCGGGGTCCTCGCCCGGACGCAGCGCCGCGACCGCGACCAGCTCGCCGTCCAGCTCAGCGAGCTCGGCCAGCGGCACCTCGCGGGCCCGCACCTGGATCAGCTGCTCGACGCGCTCCGCGGGAGCCGCGTCGTCCTCGCCGAGCGCCTCCTCGAGGCGCTCGAGCGGCGCGCGCAGCTCGAACTCGCGGAACGTCTCGCGCAGGCGCGAGCGGTCCGGCTCGCGCGCGATGACGCGGTCGAAGTCGATGTCGAGCTCCACGTCGCGCACGGCGGTGGCGAGCTGCTTGGAGATGCGCGCGTTCTCGGCGTGCTCGGTGAGGTTCTCCTTGCGCTTGGCCCCCGAGATCGACTCGATGTTCGAGAGCACCCCCTCCAGGTCGCCCCAGTCCTGCAGGAGCTGCGAGGCGGTCTTGTCGCCGATACCCGGGACGCCGGGGATGTTGTCCGAGGTGTCGCCCTTGAGCCCGACGAAGTCCGGCACCAGCTCGGGCGGGATCCCGTAGCGGTCGACCACGGCCTGGCGGTCGTAGATCTTGGTGTCGGTGATGCCGCGCCCCGTGGCCATGATGCGGACGCCTGGCTCGATCAGCTGGAACAGGTCGCGGTCGCCGGTCACGACCATCACGTCGATGCCGTGCTCGCGCGCCTTGCCGGCGAGCGTGGCGATCACGTCGTCTGCTTCGTAGCCGGGCACCTTGACGTTCTCGTAGCCGAAGGAGTCCACCAGGGGATGCATGTACGGCCACTGCTCGGAGAGCAGGTCGGGCTTCTGCTCGCGGTGGCCCTTGTAGTCCGGGTAGATCTCCTTGCGCCCCGACATGCCGGCGTCCCAGACCACCAGGGTCGGCTTGACCCCGTACTCGGAGATGATCTTCACGAGCATCGACGCGAACCCGAAGATGGCGTTGGTCGGCTGCCCCTTGGACGTCGCGATCGACTCGGGGAGCGCGAAGAAGGCGCGATAGACGAGGCTGTTTCCGTCGATCAGGAAGAGCTCGCGGGAGCTATCGGCGGACATCGCGTAACCGTATCGACGCGGCCCGTATGATCGCTGGCCCAGCCATGGCCTCTCCATCCGCACAGTTCTCGCTCACCCTCCGGGTCGCGCTGCCGCACAAGCCGGCGGGCGTGCTCGGCAAGGTCACCGCAGCAATAACGCGCGCCGGGGGCTCGATCCTCGCCGTAGACACCGTCGAGGCGAAGGGCGACCACACGCTGCGCGAGATCACGGTCGAGTGCTCGAGCGTCGAGCACCGCGGCGACGTGATCACGGCCGTCCAGTCGGTCCGTGCCGCCCGCGTCGTGGAGATCACCGACCGCACGTTCGAGGTGCACCGCCGCGGCAAGATCCACACCGGGCTCAACATGCCGGTCAAGTCGCGCGACGACCTCTCGATGGCCTACACGCCCGGCGTGGCGCGCGTGTGCACCGCGATCGCCGAGAACCGCCAGAAGGCCTTCAAGTACACGATCAAGGCGAACACCGTCGCCGTCGTCTCCGACGGCACCGCGGTGCTCGGGCTGGGCGACATCGGCCCGGAGGCCGCGATGCCCGTGATGGAGGGCAAGGCGATGCTCTTCAAGGAGTTCGCGGACGTCGACGCCTTCCCGATCTGCCTGAACACGAAGGACACCGACGAGATCGTGGAGACCGTGATCCGCATCTCCCCCACGTTCGGCGGGATCAACCTGGAGGACATCTCGTCGCCGCGCTGCTTCGAGATCGAGCAGCGCCTGCAGGAGGCGCTCGACATCCCGGTCTTCCACGACGACCAGCACGGCACGGCGATCGTGACCCTGGCCGCGCTGATCAACGCCTGCCGCCTGACCGGACGCCGGATGGAGGATCTCGAGGTGCTGATGGTGGGCGCCGGCGCCGCCGGCGTGGCCGTCGCGAAGATCCTGATGGACGCCGGGGTCACCTCGATCGTCGCCTGCGACCGCTTCGGAGCCATCCACACCGGCCGCGACGACTACGAGGCCGGCTCCATGAACGCGCCCAAGCGGTGGCTCGCCGAGCACACCAACGCGCAGCACCGCGACGGGACGCCCCGCGAGGTGATCGAGGGCACCGACCTGTTCGTCGGGCTCTCGGGACCGGGGATCATCAGCGCCTCCGACCTGGCGAAGATGAACCCGGATCCGTTCGTGTTCGCGATGGCGAACCCGAATCCCGAGGTGCGCCCCGAGGAGGCGGCCCCGTACGTGCGGGTGATGGCGACCGGGCGTTCCGACTTCCCGAACCAGATCAACAACGTGCTGGCCTTCCCCGGCGTGTTCCGCGGCGCCCTCGACGCCCGCGCGACGGCGATCACCGAGGAGATGAAGCTGGCCGCCGCACGCGGCATCGCCAGCGCGGTCGGCGACGACGAGCTGGACGAGGACTACATCATCCCGAGCGTGTTCAACCGCGAGGTGAGCCGCGCCGTGGCCAGCGCCGTGCGGGAGGTGGCGGAGCGCTCGAGCGTGTCCGCCCCCGAGGTGGACCAGCCGACCGTGGAGCGAGCCGCGGTCACGTAGTGCCACCGTCCAGATGCGCGTAACCGTCACCGGAGCCACGGGAACCGTCGGACACGCGCTCGTGCGCGAGCTGCGCGGGCGTGGCGACGAGGTGACCGTGCTGTCGCGCGACCCGGGCCGCGCGTCGGCGGCCCTGGGCGTGCCCGCGCTGACCTGGCCGGCGCCCAAGGACGCGCCGCCGCCGGTCGCGGCGCTGCGCGGCCAGGACGCGGTGGTGCACCTGCTCGGCGAGACGATCGCGCAGCGCTGGAGCGACGACGTGAAGCGCGAGATCCGCGACTCGCGCGTGCTGGGCACGCGCAACCTCGTGGCCGGCCTGCGCGAGCTGCCAGCCACGGAGCGTCCGCGCGTGCTCGTCTCGCAGTCCGCCGTGGGCGTGTACGGCCCGCGCGGCGACGAGGCGGTCGACGAGCGCGCCCCGACGGGCGACGACTACCTCGCCGGCGTGGTGGCCGCCTGGGAGGGCGAGGCGCGGGTAGCGGAGGAGCTGGGCGTGCGCGTGGCGTTGACGCGCACCGGCGTCGTGCTGTCGCCGTCGGGCGGAGCGCTGGAGAAGATGCTGCCCTTCTTCAAGCTCGGCATCGGCGGGCCGGTGGCCGGCGGGCGCCAGTACGTCCCGTGGGTGCACCTCGACGACGTCGCCGGAGTGGTCCCGTTCGTGCTGGACACCGAGGCGGCGGCCGGCCCGCTGAACGTGACCGCGCCCGAGCCGGCCACCAACCGCGAGCTCTCACGCGCACTCGGCCGCGTGCTGCGCCGGCCCGCGTTCGCGCCCGTGCCGGGGCTCGCCGTGAAGGCGCTCTACGGCGAGATGGCCACCATCGTCACCACCGGCCAGCGTGCGGTGCCCGCCCGCCTGACGGAGCTCGGCTACCCGTTCCGGCGTCCGGAGCTCGAGGCCGCGCTGCGCGACGCAACCGGGCGCGGCTAGCCGCCGCAGGCCCGCGGCAGCCGCCCGCCGGCGGGGCCGTCACAGCTCGTCGGTCGTGACCCGCCTGCGGCGGGACCCGACGCGGCCGAGCCGCCGGACCACCACCGAGATCCCGAACAGCGCCACCAGCAGCAGAGCGAAGAACGCCACGATCACCAGCGTGATGATCACCATGTCCCAGAGGTCGTCCGGCTCGCTGACGAGCGAGATCAGCAGCAGCACGACCACCCACGCCCCGGAGAGCAGCAGGATCACGAAGCCGACGTCGCGGGCGCGCTCGGCGCCTGTCTCGTTGCCGCGGCTGGCCATCACGCCCGCCGCGATCGAGGCGAGCGCGTAGGCCGCCGCCGCGAGGATGAGCGGGAAGTAGAGGCCCCAGGACAGGCTCTGCACGCTCAGCTCCCCTCTCCCGCGGCCTCGCGCTCGGCGCGCGCCTCGGCCACCGTCTTGCCGCCGCGCCCGAACGGCCCCTGCAGCTTCCAGCGCGAGTCCGGGCGGGCCGGCACGAGCAGCCAGATGATGGCGCCGACCGCGCTCAGCAACAGGCCGAAGGCGAGCCCGACCTTGCTGCCGTAGCCCTTCCGCTCGGACAGATACGAGGCCACGATCGCGGACAGCAGCCACGCGTAGAGCAGCCAGAGGGCCTTCGACCCGAGCAGCGCGTAGAGGGTCATGCGCCCAGGTACGCCTTCTGGACGTCGGGGTTGTCGCGCAGCCGGTCGGACTCGTCGGAGAGCGCGATCGTGCCGGTCTCGAGCACGTACGCCCGCACCGACACCTCCAGCGCGTAGTTGGCGTTCTGCTCCACCAGCAGGATGGTGGTGCCCTGGCGGTTGATCTCGACGATCGTCTCGTAGATCCGCTCCACCAGCACCGGGGCGATGCCCATCGAGGGCTCGTCCAGCAGCAGCAGCTTCGGGTTGGCCATCAGCGCCCGGCCGATCGCCAGCATCTGCTGCTCCCCGCCGGACATCGTGCCGGCCTTCTGGCGCTCGCGCTCCTTCAGCCGCGGGAACAGCTCGAAGACGCGCTCGAGGTCGGCCTCGACCTTGCCGTCGCGGCGCAGGTAGGCGCCCAGGTCGAGGTTCTCGCGCACCGTCATGCGCGCAAAGCAGTGGCGGCCCTCGGGGGACTGGGAGATGCCGAGCCGGACGATGTCCTGGGCCGGCGTCTCGCCGATCTCGCGCCCGTCGAACTGGATCGAGCCCTCGCGCGGCGGCGTCAGGCCGGAGATCGAGCGCAGCGTGGTGGACTTGCCGGCGCCGTTGGAGCCGATCAGCGTCACCACCTCGCCCTCCTCCACCTCGAGCGAGATGCCCTTGAGGGCCTCGATGTTCCCGTAGTAGGTGTGGATGTCGTGGAGCTCGAGAAGTGCCATCAGCCCTGCTGGCCTGCCTCTCGCTTGCCGAGGTATGCCTCGATGACGCGCTCGTTCGCGCGCACCTCGTCGGGCTTGCCCTCGGCGATCTTGGTGCCGTGGTCGAGCACGGTGATGTGCTCCGAGACCCCCATCACGACCTTCATGTCGTGCTCGATCAGCAGGATCGTCAGCGAGCGCTCCTCCCGCAGCTGCTCCATGAAGTGCGTGAGCCGGGCCGACTCCTGCGGGTTCATTCCGGCGGTCGGCTCGTCGAGCAGCAGCAGGGCCGGCTCGGACGCGAGCGCGCGGGCGATCTCGACGCGGCGCTGGTCGCCGTAGGAGAGGTTGCTGGCGAGCTGCCCGAACTGGTTCTCCGACAGGCCGACGTAGGCGAGCATCTCGATCGCCTTCTCGCGCACCTCCTTCTCCTCCCTGCGCACGCTCGGCGGCCGCAGAATGGTGCCGAACAGGCCGGCCTCCATGCGCGCGTGCTGGCCGACCATGACGTTCTCGGTGGCGGTCATCGACGAGAACAGGCGGATGTTCTGGAACGTGCGGGCCACGCCCAGCGCCGTGATGATGTCCGGGCGCTTGCCGGTCACGTCGCTGCCGGCGAACAGGATCCGGCCGAGCGTCGGCTTGTAGAGACCCGTGAGCATGTTGAAGAAGGTCGTCTTGCCGGCGCCGTTGGGGCCGATGATCGACACGATCGAGCGCGGGCGGACCTGGAAGGAGACGTCCTCTACGGCCACCAGGCCGCCGAACGCCTTGGTGACGTGCTGGGTCTCCAGCAGCGGCTCGCCCGCGCCGTTGCCCGACCTGACGCTCATACGCGCGCCTCGAACACCGGCGCCTGCGGCTCCTCGAGCGGCCCCTCGCCCCCGGTCAGCTCGATCTGACGCCGGCGCTCCGGCAGCAGGCCCTCGGGCCGCAGCACCATCATCAGCACCAGCAGGAAGCCGAATACGCCGAACGTCACCTCGCTGAAGGTGAACTCGAGCCCGAGCGACTCGAGCTTCCCGCGTACGAACTCGCCGTCGAGCACGTCGGGGATCAGCCAGTAGTTCACGAAGCTCAGGGAGACCGCGCCCAGCACCACGCCCCAGATGCTGCCGAGGCCGCCGAGGATGACCATGGCGAGGATGAAGATCGAGAAGCCGAATTGGAACTGGTTGGCGTTGATGCTCGAGAAGAAGGGGCCGAGGAACGCTCCGGAGATGCCGCCGAAGGCGCCGCCGGCGGCGTACGAGAGCAGCTTGGTCTTGACGAGCGGCACGCCCATGCTGGCGGCCGCGACCTCGTCCTCGCGCAGCGCGATCCAGGCCCGGCCGAGGCGCGAGTCGCGCAGGCGGAAGTTGACGAACAGCACGACCAGGACGAGCGCGAGCACGGCCCAGTAGTAGGGCCGCAGGTCGGTCGCCGAGTCGAATTCGCCGAAGAACGGCAGGTTGATCTGGTCGATCGGCGAGATCGCCTGGCGGCCGTTGGAGAGCTTGTTGTCCCCGAAGATCGTGATCTCGTCGCCGTTGGCGAACACCCGGCCGATGATCTCCCCGAAAGCCAGCGTGACGATCGCGATGTAGTCGCCCCGCAAGCGCAGCGTCGGCAAGCCGATCAGGGTTCCGGCGATCGCGCAGATGATGATCGCGCCGACGATCAGCAACAGCAGGTTGAGGTGGATGCCGGGCAGGTTCGACACGAAGTCGCTCGTGCCGACGTGGATGCCCTCCTCGTTGTTGACCGACGAGTAGAAGTCGGACGCCCACCAGCCGGTGACCATCAGGCCGAACGCGTAGAAGGCGACGTACCCGAGGTCGAGCAGGCCGGCGAAGCCGACGACCAGATTCAGGCCGAGCGCCATGACCACGAAGGCCAGGGCAAGGATCGCGTCGTTGGTGAGGCCGTCCAGCGGTGGCCGAAACAGGGGGAACAGGGCCACCGCTACCGCGCCGAGCACCCCGAGCGCGATGCTCGTGCGCCGGTCCCGCCGCAGCTGCGCCAGGCGGCTCATCCCGCCTCCCTGGTCTCCTCTCCGATCAGGCCCTGCGGCCGGAAGACCATGATGATCACCAGGTAGACGAACACGATCGCGGGCGTCCAGTCGTTTCCGATGCGGTTGTCGGAGATGCCCTGGATGATCCCGATGATGAAGCCGCCGAGCACGGCGCCGCGGATGTTCCCGATGCCGCCCATCACCGCCGCTGTGAAGGCATATAGGCCCGCCGAGAAGCCCTGGAAGTACCAGATCGAGGTCTGGTAGAGCGCGCTGATCAGGCCGGCGGCGCCGGCCATCAGCCCGCCCAGCAGGAAGGTCAGCGAGATCGTCGTGTCGACGTTGATCCCCATCAGGCGCGCGGCCTCGGGATCCTGCGCCGTGGCACGCATCGCCTTGCCGAGGCGGCTGCGAGCCACGAAGCTGGTCAATAGCAGCACGAGTGGGATCGTCACGGCGATCGCGAGCACGTGGCCGCGCGTGATCGACACGCCCCAGATCTCGAGCAGGTGCTTCTGCGAGCCGAGCAGGTCCGGCACGGCCACCTGCGAAGCGCCGATCCAGAGGATGCCGACGTTCTGCAGGATGAACGACATGCCCACCGCGGTGATCAGCGCCGCCAGCTTGGGCGCCCCCCTCAGCGGCCGGTACGCGACCCGCTCGATCATCACGTTCAGCGAGGCGCTGGTGAGCATCGCCAGGACCAGGATCGCCCCCAGTCCGAGCACCAGCCCGGCGGTGCCGGTGTCGGCGGTGAGCCCGAACGTGGCGTACAGCGCCGCGGCCGCGAGCGACCCGAGCATGAAGACCTCGCCGTGGGCGAAGTTGATCAGCTCGATGATTCCGTAGACGAGCGTGTATCCCAGCGCGATCAGCGCGAGGACGGCGCCGTTCGCGAGGCCCTCGACCAGGTTGTTGCCGAGGCGGTTGAGGTTGCCGTCGTCGGAGAGATCCTGGATCCCGTACACCACGGGCAGGACCAGGAGGATCGCGATCAGGCCATATTGCGAGACGAACTCTCGGACGGCCTCAGCGCGACGCCTAGACGGCGTGGCTGTCACTGATGCAGCTTCCAAGCTCCCTCGATGGCGATCCTATACCGATGAGGGGCGGGCCAATGCGGCCCGCCCCTCATCTTGCATCCCTTCCCTCTGGGCGTCGCCTAGCCGGCCTGCGCCTTGATGACCTTCTCGAACGTCGGCTCTCCGTCCTTGATCAGGTACAGCCCGTAGTCGGTGAGCGTCGTGTCACCGTTCTCGTCGATGGAGTAGACGCCGAGGGCCGACTCACGGTCCTTGGTGTTCTCCACCAGCTGTGCCCGGACGGCCTCGCGGTCGTTGGCCTTGTCGCCAGCCGCCTCGAGGCTGGCCAGGGCCAGCGCCATCGTCTCGTAGCCGTAGATGGCGTACGGGTCCGGCGTTGCGTCCCCGTACTCCTTCTCGTACTCCGCGAAGAACTTCTCGGCTTCGGCGTTGTTGCGCTTCTTGAACTCCTCGAGCCCGAGTGTCGCCACGGTGATCTTGGTGCGAGCACCGACGTCGGCCGGGATACCGCCCTCGGCCGGGTTGGTGAACGCCTCCTCCGCCACGCCGTCCGGTCCGTACAGCTTCGCGGTCGGGTTGGCGGCCGCCACGTCCTTGAACACCTGGACGTAGTTCTCGCCCGTCACGCCCGAGCCGACGAAGCAGTCGGCCTTTACCTTGGCCGCGAGCGACCGGTAGTTGGGGGCGTTGCGGTCGGTTCCCTCATTGCCGTCCACCGTCAGGCCCTGGTCCTCGGCCGCAAGCTCGATGTTGCGTGCCAGGCCGGCGCCGTAGGTGGTCTTGTCGTTGAAGATGTGGAGGGACTTGCAGCCGTCCTCCACCATCGTCGTGACCAGGGCGGCACCCTGGATGTCATCCGCCGGCACCACTCGCGCGTACGTACGCGTCTGCGACGGGTAGTACTTCTCCGGCTCGCCCGGCTCAGAGCCCGGCTTGTCGGTCGTGAGGCCCACGTAGGTGTTCGACGGCGAGATCTGCGGGATCCCGGCCTTGTTCAGGATCGGCAGGGAGACCTTCGTCCCTCCCGAGTTGAACTCGCCGAGATAGAAGATCGTCGTCTGGTCCTGCACGGCCTTGCGGGCATTCGACGCCGTCTGCGCCTCGTCCGCCGTGCCGGGGTTCTGCGCGGTCGAGTCATCCAGCGAGACGTACTTGATGTTGAACTTGCCGACCTTGTTGCCGGCCTCCTTCAGAGCAAGCCTCTCACCCGAGATGACGGCTTCGGACTGCCCCTTCGAGGTTCCCTGAAGCGGGAGGCTCGAGTAGATCGTCAGCGTGTCTCCCGAAATCCCCGCCCCGCCGTCGCCGCCCCCGCCCTCGTCGTCGTCGCTGCCGCATGCGGCAACGGTCAATGTGAAGAGGCCGAGGAGACAGCTAAGCAGTGCGAGCCAACGTACTCGTGACATGTCCCTCCTAGGAGATGGTGGCTCCGAACTGCCGGGCATCCTATGCTCGGCTAGGCGCTTCACAAGCCGGTTCGACCCGGCTTAACCAGGAGTCAATCTGCGCTAGGAAGGGCGTTCAGCGCAACGTGCGCACGAACTCGAAGCGGTCGCCCTCGAGGCGGTAGAGGGCGACCGGCAGGCCCTCGACCGCACCCGTGCGGCGGACCTCGTAGGTGCCGATCGGCGAGCGCCGCACCCGCGCCGCGAGCGCCTGGCGGATCACGCCGGCGCGGTCCGCCGGCCGCCCGTTGCCCTGGGCCGCCCTGATCGCGTCGAGCACGACGCGGACCGACTCGTAGCCCCAGAGCGCCTCCGGGCGCGCGGCGTCCGCGCCCTCGGAGCGGCCCACCCGCTCGAGGATGCGCCGACCCGCGGCGCCCGGCCGGCGCCGGGCCTCCGGGGCCACCGCCTCCAGCGGCAGCGCGGCGGGCTCCGCGGCGGCGACCATCGGCTCGCCGACCAGCACCCCGCTGCCGCTGAGCAGGCGCGCCTGCGGCAGGGCCCGGCCGAGGCCCGCGAGGAGGTCGGGGGTGTAGCGGTCCCGCGCGAGCGCGAGGACGACCGCGTCGGGCGCCGCCTCGGCGAGCTCCCGCGGCACTTCCAGCGCCACCTCGGGGTCGTCGCGCAGGTCCTTCGTCTCGACGGGCGGGATGCCGGCCGCCCGCGCCTTCGCCACGATCTCGGTCGCCAGCTCACGCGCGTACACGCCGGAGCCGACCAGCACCGCGGGACGCTCGGCGCCCAGCGCCTGCAGGCGCTCCACGATCAGGCCCGCCTGGTCGATGTCGGCCGGCACCAGGCGCAGGAACGACCGGCGTCCGGACGGGAAGTAGCGCTCCGGGCCCGCCGCCGACCGCGGCGGCTCCTCGGTCAGGCTGGTCAGCCCGTCGCCGGGCGAGACCTGCAGCATGCCGGCGTCGTTGGTCACCGGCACGGACACGGCGGAGGCGCCGAGGTTGAGCTCGCCGAGGTAGGCAATCGCGCGCGGATCGCGCGCCGCCCGGCTGGCGTTCTCGGAGACCTGGCCCGGATCCCAGTTCCCGGAGACCGGCTTCGACGAGGTCAGCCGCACCAGCCGGACCCGGTAGCGGCCGGCGCGGCCGTCGGCGTCCGCGAGCGCCAGGCGCTGCCCGGCGGCCACCGCCCTGCCCAGGGCCGCGGACGGCCCGTGGGCCGGCAGGCTGGAGTAGACCGTGAGGACGCCGCCCTTGATCGGCTGGTCCGCGGGCGGCTCGTCCTCGTTGCCGAGGCAGCCGGCCAGCCCCGCCACACAGGCGAGCACGGCGAGCACGGCGAACGGAGGGCGGCGCGAGGTCACGGCCAGCGATTCTGACGATTGCATCCGGGGGCTCACGCCCCCAGGCCCCCGCTGATTCCTGGCCGGCCGGCTGTTGGGCCCTTTGCCTGGCCGGTTGCTGCCCGCCCGCGCCCCCGGACCCGGGCCGGCGCTATCGTGCTCGCCCGTGCGGATCGGAGTGCTGACCGGTGGTGGCGACTGTCCAGGACTGAACGCCGCCATCAGGGCGATCGTGCGCAAGGGGATCGACGCACACGGGCACGCGATCATCGGCTTTCGCGACGGCTGGCGCGGCCCGCTCGACAACGTCTACGACGAGCTGACGATCGAGTCCACCCGCGGCATCCTGCCGCGCGGCGGCACGATCCTGCGCTCGTCGCGCACCAACCCGTTCAAGCAGGAGGACGGGCCGCAGCGGATCGCCGAGAACATGCGCACGCTGAACCTCGAGGGACTGGTGGCGATCGGCGGCGAGGACACGCTGGGCGCCGCGGCCCGGCTGTACAGCGAGTACGGGCTGCCCGTGCTGGGGGTGCCGAAGACAATCGACAACGACCTCGGCGGCACCGACATGACCTTCGGCTTCGACACCGCGGTCCAGATCGCCACCGCCGCGATCGACCGGCTGCACACCACCGCGGAGAGCCACAACCGCGTGATGATCGTCGAGGTGATGGGCCGCCACGCGGGCTGGATCGCGCTGCACTCCGGCTTGGCGGGCGGGGCCGACGTGATCCTGATCCCCGAGCGGCCCTTCGACATCGACGAGGTCGTGCGCCTGATCCGGCGCCGCCACTCGCGCGGGCGCTACTTCTCGATCGTCGTGGTGGCCGAGGGCGCCACCCCCAAGGAGGGCACGCTGAACGTGATCGGCGGCGCCAAGGACGAGTTCGGCCACGAGCGCCTGGGCGGGGTCGGGCAGCTGCTGGAGCGCGAGATCGGCGACCGCACGGGCTTCGAGACGCGCGCCACGGTGCTCGGGCACATTCAGCGCGGCGGCACGCCGACCGCCTTCGACCGCGTGCTGGCCACACGCCTCGGGCTGGCGGCGATCGACGCCGCCCACGCCGGCCAGTGGGGTGTCATGCCGGCGCTGCGCGGGACGAAGATCGAGGTCGTGCCGCTGGAGGAGGCGGTGGCCAAGCTGCGCACGGTGCCGGACGACGAGTACGCCGCCGCCGAGGCGTTCTTCGGCTAACGCGTCAGGGACGCGCGCCCTCGTCCACGACGTCGCGCCGAAGCAGCTTGTCGAGGAAGGGCTTCACGATCGTGTAGGCCGCCGCGCCGACGACCAGCGCGACGGTGACCAGGAAGGCGTCGAATGCCTTGATGCCGAAGGCCCAGGCGGCGATCCACCACACCAGGCCGACGGTGAGCGCGACGAGGACGGTCATGCCGCGGCCCGCCGCTGCGCGATCACGTCGCGACCGTCGGCAACCGCGCGCCGCAGCCTGGTGGCGGCGTTCAAAGCGCTCTTCATGGCGCGCTCCGCGCCCGAGTCGGGCTGCGGGAGCAGCCCCGCCCCGCGGGCGAAGGCCATGCCGTCGTAATAGGCGGTGTTGGTGACGATCTCGCCGTCCGACACCTCGAGCAGGTCGATGCCGCGCAGCTCGATGGCGCGTCCCGTGGGCTCGACACCCTGGAACGGAGCGCCGCTGAAGTGGCCGTTCATGCGCCACTCGACCGCGACCTCGTTCTGCCCCGCGACCACGCTGGTCACGGTCGTCTCGAGGTCCGGGAGCGCGGCGAACATCTGCCGGAAGATCCCGACGATCTCGTCGCGGCCGCGCAGGATGCCGAGTGGCACGAGGTCGGCGACGCCGTCCTCTGACCAGTGCTCCGCCATCGCGTTCGCGTCGCGCCGGGACATGGCCTCGAAGTAGCTGCGGGCGTGGTTCTCGAGGGCCTTGCGCTTGGTGATGCGCGTACGGCGGGGCTTGTTCTCGTCCTGAGCTGGCTCGGTTGCCTTGCGCGCGGTGATCTCGGCCATGGTGCGGCGCACCCTACCAGCGAGCCAGGCGGCTACTTTTCGGAGTCGCCGCCGCGCAGCACGGAACGCTCGCCGGCCCGCAGGTGCTCGCGCAGCGCGGACGGCCCGCTGCGCTCGAGGTCCTCGATCAGCCGCTCGTGGTGGGCGGCCATGCGCTCGAGCGTCCAGATCGGCCTGAGCGCCATCAGGTACAGGCGCATCTCGCCGCTGAGGCCGTCGTAGGCGCGGGCGATCCGTTCGCTCTCCGCCGCCCGCACGATCGCGAGGTGGACGCCGTTGTGGGCTTCCGAAACCGCGCTCCAGGGCGGCTCCGGGCGGGCGCAGACCTGGGCGAGGCGTCCGACGGCCGCGCGCACGGCGTCCGGCAGCCGGCCGCCGTGGCGCTCGAGGGCGAGGTGGGCCGCCTCGAGCTCGAGCGCGGTGCGCAGCTCGAACAGGCTGCGCACGCCGGCCGCGTCGAGGCTCGCGACGCTCGCTCCGCGGTGCGGCTCGAGGGCGACCAGGCCCTCCGCCGCGAGCGACCGCAGAGCGGCTCGCACCGAGTGCCGCGCCACGCCGTAGCGCTCGGTCAGCTCGCGCTCGGGCAGCCGCTCGCCGGCGGCCAGCTCGCCGTCGAAGATGCGCGTGCGCAGGGCGGCGGCCAGGGCGTCGACGGTCGAGACGACGGCGAGCGGCTGTCGGGCGGCCTCAGGCACGGGCCTCGACCGGTGTGGGCCGGTGGGGATGGCGATGAGCCGGCTCAGGCGCTGCTGCGGGCGGGTCCGGGCGCAGCGCCAGCAGCGCGAGCCCGCCGAGCACCAGCGCGGCGCCGGCCCCCGCGGCCAGGCCGGGGCGCTCGCCGAGCGCGACCACGCCGAGCGCAGCCGCCGTCAGCGGCTCGGCGAGCGTCAGCGTGGCGGTCTCCCCCGCTCCGATCCGCTTCAGGCCGCGGGCGAACAGGACGTACGCGAGCGCCGTGGGGACCACGGCGAGGTAGAGGACCAGCGCCGCGCCGCCGGCCGTGGCAAGGCCGCCGAGGGGGACGATCGCGAAGACGGGCAGCAGGAGCAGCGCTCCGGCGCCGAACACCGACGCCATCACGGCCTCGGGCGCACCCCCGGCGTCCAGCATGCGCTTGGTGGCGACGGCATAGCCCGCGTAGCCGGCACCCGACAGGAGCGCCAGCCCCACCCCCGGCGCGGACACCGAGCCGGCCGCGCCGCCGCCGACCACGAGCAGGACGACGCCGGCGCTGGCGAGCGCCGTGGCCGCCACCCAGCGCCCGGTGAGCCGCTCGCCCGCGAAGGCGCGCGCGAGCAGCCCCGCGAACGCGGGCGCCGACCCGATCGCCACGACCGTGCCCACAGCCACGCCGGTGTCGGCGACCGCCGCAAAGAAGGTGGCCTGGTAGAGGGCCACGCACGCGCCCGCGAGCAGAACGGCGCGCGGCCCGCCGCCGACGCGCCGCGCGCCCGCCACGAGCGCGACGAGGCCGAGCAGCGCGGCACCGGCGACGATCCGCGCCGCCCCCAAGGCGAGCGGCTCGAGCTGCGGCCCGAGGGCCTGAGCGGTACCGGTCGTCCCGAAGAGCAAGGCGGAAAGAAGGATCTGGACACGAGGAACCGCGGGCATGGCCTGTGGAATTGTTCCACAATCAGCAGCGGGCGGCGCCGTAAGCGCAGGGGTGGGCGCCCAGAGGTGTCATATGCGCGCCGCTGGGCGCCCCACTCGCCGGCGGACGGGCGGAAGGGCGCTAGCGCAGCGCTTCGGCGAGCTCGCCCACGAGGGCGCCCACCGCGGCGGCGCCGCCCTCGCCGGCTGCGCGCACCACGCGGCTGCCGACGATCACTCCATCGGCGAGCTCCGCGACCGCGCGGGCGTGCTCGGCGTTCGAGACCCCGAACCCGACCGCCACCGGGACCTCGGTGGCGCCCTTCACGCGCGCGACGGTGTCCGCCAGCTCGGGAGGCAGCTCTGCGCGCTCGCCGGTCGTGCCCGTGAGCGAGACCGTGTAGACGAAGCCGCGCGCGCTCGCACCGATCTCGGCCACGCGCTCGGGCCTGGTGGTGGGCGCCACCAGCGGCACCAGCGCGAGCCCCTCCGCGTCGCATGCCGCTCGCACCTCGCCGGCCTCGTCGTGCGGCAGGTCGGGCACGATCAGCCCGGACGCCCCGGCCGCCGCGGCGCGCAGCGCGAACGCCTCGGCGCCCGCGGCCATCACGACGTTCACGTAGACCATCAGCACCACGGGCACCTCGGCCGACACGCGCTCGCATACGCGCAGCACGCCGTGCGGCGTGGCGCCGCGCTCGAGCGCCTCGATCGCGGCGGCGTGGATCACCGGGCCGTCCGCGAGCGGGTCGCTGAAGGGGATGCCGAGCTCGATCAGGTCCGCGCCTGCGGCCGCGGCCGCGAGTCCGGCCTCGGCCGACGCGTCGAGGTCGGGGAAGCCGCCCATCAGGTACGGCATCAGCGCGGCGCGCTTGCCGTGCGACTCGAAGGCGGCGGCGATCCGGTCCACGCCGGTGGCCGCGACGCTCACGACCCCAGCTCCTGCTCCAGCGCCAGTACCTCCGCCAGGTCCTTGTCGCCGCGCCCCGAGAGCGTCACCAGGTCCAGTCCGCCGCTCGGGTTGGCCATCACCCAGGCGAGAGCGTGCGCCGGCTCGAGCGCCGGCAGGATGCCCTCCAGCTCGGCCACGCGGCGGAACGCCGCCAGCGCCTCGCGGTCGGACACCGCCACGTACCGCACGCGCCCGGTGTCGCGCAGGTAGGCGTGCTCCGGCCCCGAGCCGGGATAGTCGAGCCCCGCCGAGATCGAGTGCGCCTCGAGGATCTGGCCCTCTTCGTCCTGCATGACCGCCGAGAGGGCCCCGTGCAGCACGCCGCGTGCCCCGGTGGTGAGCGGCGCCGAGTGCCGCAGCGTGTCGAGCCCCTCCCCCGCGGCCTCCACGCCGACGAGCTGGACCTCCGGGTCGTCCACGAAGCCCGCGAAGGTGCCGATCGCGTTGGAGCCGCCGCCCACGCAGGCGATCGCGCGGTCCGGCAGCCGCCCCGCGGCCTCCAGCACCTGGGCGCGCGCCTCGTCGCCGATCGTGCGCTGCAGGTCGCGCACCAGCGCCGGATAGGGCGCTGGGCCGACCGCCGAGCCGATGATGTAGTGCGTCGTCTCGACGTTCGCGACCCAGTCGCGGATCGCCGCCGACACGGCCTCCTTGAGCGTGCGCGCCCCGGCCTCGACGCCCACCACGTCGGCGCCCAGCAGGCGCATGCGCTCCACGTTGGGGCGCTGGCGGCGCATGTCCTCGGTGCCCATGTAGACGACGCACTCCAGGCCGAGCAGCGCGCAGGCGGTCGCGGAGGCCACGCCGTGCTGGCCGGCCCCGGTCTCGGCGATCACGCGGCGCTTGTCCATGCGGCGGGCGAGCAGTGCCTGCCCGATCGCGTTGTTGATCTTGTGCGAGCCCGTGTGGGTCAGGTCCTCGCGCTTGAGCCACACCTCGCTGCCGATCGCCTCCGACAGCCGCGCGGCGCGGTAGAGCGGCGTCGGGCGGCCGACGTAGTCACGCAGCAGCGCAGCCAGCTCGGCCGTGAAGGCCGGGTCCGCGCGCGCGGCCAGCCACTCCAGCTCGAGCTCGTCGAGCGCCGGGATCAGCGTCTCCGGCACGTAGCGGCCCCCGTACGGGCCGAAGCGCCGTTCCAGCCCGGCGCCGCTCACGCGACCGCCCCGATGCGCGCGTCGGCGGCCTCGACCGCCTGGAAGAAGGCCTCCAGCTTGGCGTGGTCCTTGCGGCCCGGAGCGGCTTCGGTCCCGCTCGCCACGTCGACCGCGAACGGGCGGGCGATCTCGATCGCCTCGCCGACGTTGTCGGGGTCGAGTCCGCCGGAGAGGACCACGGGCGGCGTGTGCGGGTGGCGGCGGACGAGCTCCCAGTCGAACGTCTCGCCCGTGCCGCCGGGCGTGTGCGGCGAGTAGGCGTCGAGCAGGTGGAAGTCGGTGTGGAAGGGCTGCAGGTCGTGGAGCTGGGCGGCGTCACGCACGCGCACGGCCTTCATCACCTTCGCGCCGGTGCGCCGGGCCACCTCGCGGCAGTAGGCCGGACCCTCGTCGCCGTGGAGCTGGATCAGCGTCAGGCTGCAGCGGTCGGCCGCGCTCGCCACCTCGTCCAGGGTCGCGTTCACGAACACCCCTGCCACGTCGAGCCGGCGGTGGAGCTCGCCGCCGATCTCCTCTGCCGTCTCCAGCGAGCAGGCGCGCGGGCTCTGCGGCCAGAAGATCATCCCGAGCGCCCACGCGCCCAGGTTGGCTGCCCGGCGGGCATCCGCCAGGTCCGTCACGCCACAGATCTTCACGCGGGTCACGCCCGCAATGCTCGCAGGCTACGGGCTCTGCGGCGTCGCGAAGCCGAGCTGATCGGGCCGTTCGGTCAGCTCGACCTCCGCCGTCCGCTTGCGGTCGCCGCGGTAGTACTCGATCTCGACCGTGTCCCCCGGCTGCCGGGCGGCGATGGCGTTGACCACGTCGTCGGCGCTCGTCACGCGCTTGCCGTCCACCGCCACGATCAGGTCGCCGCCGGGAGTGACCGGCCCGACGGCCTGGCCTGAGCCTGCGCGCAGTCCGGCCTCGTCCGCGGGGCTGCCGGGCTCGACCGACTGCACGAGCGCGCCGCGGTTGGCCGGCAGCTCCAGCTCGCGGGCCAGATCCTCGGTCACGTCGGCCATCCGCACGCCGAGGTAGGCGCGCTTGATCTCCTGACCCTTGCGCAGCCGAGGCAGCAGCTCCTTGGCCGTGTTGACCGGGACCGCGAAGCCGATGCCCACCGAGCCCTGGCCGCCGCCGGTGGCGATCTGCGAGTTGATCCCGATCACCGCGCCCTGGGCGTCGATCAGCGGCCCGCCCGAGTTGCCCGGGTTGATGGAGGCGTCGGTCTGGATCACGTCGCTGATCGGGAAGCCGCTGGGGGCGTCGAGCTGGCGCTGGAGCGCCGAGACGATTCCGCTGGTGACGGTGCGCTGCAGGCCGAAGGGATTGCCGATCGCCACGACCGGGTCGCCGACCTGGGCCTCGTCGGAGTTGCCGAGCGGGAGCACCGTCAGGTTCTTCGGCGGGTCGATCTTGAGCACGGCGAGGTCGGTGTCGGCGTCGACACCCTTGACTTCGGCGTCGATCAGGTCGCCGCCCTCCTCGAAGCCGACGGACACGCTCTTGGCGCCCTCGACGACGTGCGCGTTCGTGACGATCGTGCCGTCGTCGTCCACCACGAAGCCCGAGCCGGTGGCCGTGCCTTGCTGGGGCTCTCCGAATTGGGTCTGGCCCCCGCTCACGCCCTCCGACTGGATGAACACGACACCGCGGCCTTCCTCGCGGTAGATCTCCTGGATCGTCTTGCCCTCCCCGGTGGCGGCCGGATCGGCGGTCGACCGCGTCAGGGGCGCCTGGCGCACCACGCGAGTGGTCGTGTCGCCGGTGTCGATCACGTCCGTGGCGATCAGGATCGCGCCGACAACGAGCACGAGCAGCCCGCCGAGCGCGCCGGCGACCACGCCTGTGAACAGAGGACGCCGGGGAGGGGACTTCACGGTGTTCATACAGATGGTTGTAGGCCGTTTTCCTTAGAGGCGCATAAATGCGTCAGACCGGTCGCGGCCCACCCGGGGGGATGGCGATCAGCCCGCGCAGCCGTCCACGCAGCCCGCTGCCGGCCGTGAGGTCGCGGCGCAGCTCGCGCCGCTGGCGCAGGCTCGGGGCGACCGGCGAGCGCGGGTCGTAGCGGTGAGCGCGCAGCGCCGCGGCGTAGCGCGCCGCCGCCGGACCCGCCGTGCGGCCCAGCCGCCGCTCGAGTCCGAGCAGCGTCGTGCCCGCCGGCATCTCCCAGTCGAGCCTGGCCAGTGCGCGGCCCAGCTCAGCCAGCTGGGCCGCGGCCAGCTCCGTGGGCGTGAGCCGGCGGCCGCGGCGCACGACGAGGTACACAGCCAGCGCGGCGCCGGCCAGGGCCAGGACCGGCAGCAGCAGCCACGCCGAGAGGCCCTGGTCGGTCTCGGCGGCCGGCGAGCTCGCCCCCTCCGCGGCGCGCTCCGACGCCGCCGCGCCGTCGCGCCGCTCGTTGATCGCGCCCGCGGGCGACGCGGCGGGCGCCAGGCCGGCGGCCTGCGTGGACGCCGGCGTGGCCGGGGGCGTCGGGTCGAACGTGACCCAGCCGATGCCGTGGAAGTACACCTCGACCCAGGAGTGGGCGTCCAGGTCCCGCACGCGGTACTCGCTCATGTCGCGGTTGAACGACCCGGGGGCGAAGCCCGCCGCCACGCGCGCCGGGATCCCGGCCATGCGCAGCATCAGCGCCATGGCGCCGGAGAACTGCTGGCAGTAGCCGAACTCGTCGCGGAAGAGGAAGGCGTTGAGCGGGTAGCGCGCCCGCCGCGGCTCCTCGCTGTAGGTGAAGTTGTCGTTCAGATAGGACTCGATCCGCTTGACGGCCTCGTACATGTTCGGCGCGTCCGCCGTCACGCGCGTCGCGATGCCGTACATCTCGCCGTAGACCGACTGCTCGAGCGCCCGGCGCGGCGCCTCGGGATCGCCGAATGCCGCGCCGCCCCAGAGCGGGACGCGCACCTGCTCGCCGCTGACGGGGATGGCGTCGCGCGGCTCGAGCGCGCTCTCCCCCGGGCCGGGCAGCTCGATCGCCGTGTACTCGGTGAGCGTGCCGGGCAGGTCCTCCGGCGCCCCGCGCATCTGCCGCGCCGTCGGATTGGGGGCGTAGGTGTTGATCGTGTAGGCGTCGCCCGCCTCCAGCTGCGCGCCCTGGATCCGGATCGTGCCGTCGCCCGCCGTGGCGACCAGGCCGGCGCCGTCCACGTCGTAGGCGGTGCCAGCCGCCACGAGCAGGTCGGTCGACAGCGACCGCACGGTGAAGCGGATGTCCTCGTCCCACCTGGGGTTCCACTCGAAGTAGTCCCAGCCCGCGCCGCCGGAGATGCTCGGGTCGGGCAGGTTCTGCAGGTCGCGGCTGGCGTCGCTGGTGTTGCCGCGCACCCAGCGCAGCCCGTCGAAGGTGTCCAGCGTCTCGGCCTTCCAGTAGTGCGGGCGGTCCGACCTCACGTTGAGCAGCGTGGTGCCGTCGCGGGGCCAGTCCAGCGGCCCGTACCGGTGGGTCCAGTCGAACGTGATCGACTTGCCGTCGCCGAACCAGCTCCACGCCCGGTAGTCCCACCACGGGTCCTCGCTGTCCAGGGCGGCGGCCACGGGAAGCGACAGCGCCCCCAGCGCGAGCACGAGCCCGGCCCCGGCCAGCGCGTCGCGCGGGCTCAGGCGCGGGAGCCACAGCCAGGCGGCGACCAGCGCCAACAGCGCCAGGCCGCGCAGCAGCGGCTCGCCCGGGTCGTGCTCGGTAACGGCCGTGCCGTAGACCAGCAGCAGGCACACGAGGCCCGCCACGCGCAGGACCGCCGCCCCGCGCCGAGCCGGGAAGAAGGCGAGCAGCGCGGCGAGTCCGAGCAGGAGCGGCGCGCCCAGCAGGATCGTGCGGCGCAGCCACTGGTCCGGGCCGGCGTAGGGCCATTCGGCCGCCTGGATTCCAGCGAGGCCGCGGTCCAGCCCGTCGAACAGCTCCCCCCAGTTCCCCGGACCCAGCAGCCGCAGCGGCAGCCCGGCGGCACCGAGGCCGAGCGTGATGCCCGCCGCGCCCGCCACCAGCGCGGCGTCCACGATCACGGTACCGGCGAGACGCGCGCCGAGGGCGTCCGTCAGGCGGCGTCGCACCGCGGGCGCGCCGAGCAGCACGAGCACCGCGGCCGTGCCGGTCGCGACCAGCACCACGAGCACGGTGCGCCCGGCCGGCACCGAGGCGGCGAGCGACGACCAGTGGGCGGCGCCGAACATCGCAAGCGCAGCGAAGGCGGCGAGCCGCAGCAGCGGCGCGCGCATCGGACCGGCCTCGGCGGCGGCGGCCGCACGGGGCGGCGCGGCTCCCGCCGCGGACGCGCCGGCGGCTGCAGCAGCCGGCTGGCGGATCGGGGGGCTCATGCCGCCACGCCCCGGCGGGCGCGCTCGACGAGGCATCCGGTGCAGCCGGCCACCTCGAACAGCGGCCGCATGCCCTTGAACGCCCCGGGCGACACGACGATGCGCGCGCCCGCGGGCAGGCGCTCGAGGGCGCGCGGAGCGCTCAGCAGCTCCGCGCCGGTGACCCACACCACCGCGCCGCCGCGCGGGCCGAGGGAGGCGGCCGGGGGCGGCGGGCCGGGCGCCACCAGCGCGAGGCGCGCGTGGATCGACTGCCAGCCCGACAGGTCGTGACCCACCTCGGCGGGGCGGCGCTCGCCCGGCAGCAGGATCGCGCAGCCGCCCGCCCGGGCGAGGTGCACGCACAGCGAGGCCGCCGCCCGGACGGCCTTGTCGAGCCCGTCGTCGCCGGCCGGCGCGGACGGGTCCATCACGATCAGCGGCGCGGAGTCGAGCTCCGCGACCAGCCTGCGCTCGAGCATCTCGCCGCGGCGGGCCACCGTGGGCCAGTGGATGCGCGAGGCCGACGTGCCCTCGCGGTACGGACGCAGGCCGTCGATCTCGAGCTCGGCCACGGACGAGTCCAGGCGCCGCCCCATCACGGACGGATCCAGTCCCGCGCCGCCCTGGGCGCCCGCGCCGGCTCCGCCGCTGCCCGGCGCAGTCACCGGCTCCACCCGCGGCAGCACCAGCACCTCCTCGCCCCCCTCCACCACGAGCTCGCGCGCGAACAGCCGCAGCGGGTCGCGGATCGTCATCCGGGCGGGCTCGAGCTCGCGGCGTCCGCGGCGCGAGAAGCGCACGTTGATGCGCACGCGCCGCGACCAGCGGCCGGCGATCGGCACCGGCCAGCCCAGCAGCGGCTCGATCAGCTCCCCGCCGGGCGGGGGCAGCACGCCCGCGGTGACCTCGATGCGCAGCGGGTAGGGGTCCTCCTCGGAGACGGTGTGCGGCCCGGCACGGCGCTCGATCTTCGCTCCGTTCGCGGCGGCCAGGACCCAGGCGACGGCGCCCGCGGCGATCGCCATCAGGGCGACCCCGGGGACGTACAGCGACGCGGCGTCGAACGTGGCGCCGGCCAGGCAGAGCGCCAGCCCGAACAGCGCGACGGCGAGCGGCCGCATCAAGTCCTCAGGCCATCAGAGCGCCGGAACCCGCTCCAGCGCGTCGCGGACGATGCCCGCGCGCTCCTCGTTGCCGGAGCCGGGGCCGAGCAGCAGGCGGTGCGCCAGGACCGAGTCGGCCAGGGCCTGCACGTCGTCGGGCAGCGCGTGATCGCGCCCGTCGAGGGCGGCCATCGCCTTCGCGGCCCGGAACAGCATCAGCCCGGCGCGCGGCGATGCGCCAAGCTCCACGCGCGGGTCGGCGCGCGTGGCTTCGAGGATCGCTACCACGTAGCGGCGCAGCGCCTCGCTGCCGTGCACGGCCGCGGCGGCGGTCTGGGCCGCGAGCACCTCCGCCACCTCGGTGACCGGCTCCAGGTCGAGCACGCGGTCGCGCTCGGCGTGGTCCGCCAGCATGTCGCTCTCCTGGTCGGAGGTCGGGTAGCCGAGCGACACACGCACCATGAAGCGGTCGAGCTGCGCCTCGGGCAGCGGGTAGGTGCCCTCGTATTCGACCGGGTTCTGAGTGGCGACGACGAGGAACGGCCGCGCCAGCTCGTGCGTCTGCTTATCCACCGTGACGTGGCGCTCCTGCATGCACTCGAGCAGGCCGGACTGGGTCTTCGGCGAGGCGCGGTTGACCTCGTCGACCAGCACCACGTTCGCGAACACCGGGCCGGGCCGGAACTCGAAGCGGTTCTCGCGCTGGTTGTAGACGTTGGTGCCGACCACGTCGGCCGGCAGCAGGTCCGCGGTGCACTGGACGCGCGCGTACTCGGCCTCGACCGAGCGCGCGAGGGCGCGCGCAAGCGCCGTCTTGCCGACGCCCGGATAGTCCTCGATCAGCACGTGACCCTCGGCGAGCATCGCCACGAGCACGTCGCGCAGCACCCGCTCGGGCGCCTTCACGGCGCGCGCGATGTTGTCCCGCAGCCGCGCGCCAAGCTCAGCGACCTGGGAGGGGTCCAGCTCAGGCACGGTCGACATGGAGCACCATGGTACGGATACGCCGGAACCGGCCTGGTCGGTTCAATCTGGCGCTCACGTCTGGTTCGGCTCTTCCGGGCGAGTCAGCTCGCGAGCGGCGGCCTCGGGGTCCTCGGCGCGCATCAGCACCTCGCCGATCAGGACGGCGTCGACCCCCACCTGCTCGAGCTCGTCGATCTGATCCCGGCTGCGAATGCCCGACTCCGAGACGACCACCTTGCCGGCCGGCACGTCGGCCAGCAGGTCGATGGTGCGCTGGATGTCGACGCTGAAGTCCTCGAGGTTGCGGTTGTTGATCCCCAGCACGTCCGCGTCCACCTCCAGCGCGCGCTCGAGCTCGTCCTCGTCGTGGATCTCGACGATCGCGTCGAGATCCAGCGCATGCGCCTCGAGGTAGAGCTCGGCCAGCTCGCGTGGCCCCATCGCGCCGACCACGAGCAGCACGGCGTCCGCGCCGCACACCTTGGCCTCGTAGAGCTGGTACGGATCGATCGTGAAGTCCTTGCGCAGCAGCGGCAGCTCGGTCGCGGCGCGGGCCTCGCGCAGGTCCGCGAGCGATCCGCCGAAGTGCGCCTCCTCGGTCAGCACCGAGATCGCCGCCGCGCCGCCGCGCTCGTAGGCGCGCACGACCTCGGCGCAGCTCGCCCCCTCGCGGATGGTGCCCGCCGACGGGGAGCGCCGCTTGTGCTCGGCGATCAGCGACGTGCCCGGGCGCGCCAGCGCCTCGGCGAACGGCCGGCCCTCGGGCTGCGTGCCGGCCTCGCGCTCGAGCTCGGAGAGCGGGCGCTCGCGCTTGCGCCGGTGCACCGCCTCGCGTGTCGCTCCGACCAGGTCGTCGAGGCGGATGCTCATCGGGCGCGCTCCAGGTAGCCGTCCAGCGCCGCCGTCGCGGCACCCGAGTCGATCGACTCCTGCGCCCGCTCCACGCCCGCGGCGAGCGACTCGGCCAGGCCGCCGACGTAGATCGCCGCGGCGGCGTTGAGCACGGCCAGCGAGCGCTCCGTGCCGGGCTTGCCATCGAGCACGGCGCGCAGCACGCGCGCGTTCTGCTCGGGTGTGCCGGCGGCGACGGCTGCGTCGCCGGCGGGCTCGAGTCCGACCTGCTCCGGAGAGACGTCGTAGATCGTCAGCCGACCGTCCCTCAACTCGACCACCCGGGTCGTTCCCGAGACCGAGAACTCGTCCAGCCCATCGGCGCTCGACACTACCAGGGCACACTCGGTCCCGAGCTCCGCGAGCGCGGCCGCGATCGTCTCGAGCCGGGCGCGGTCGGACACGCCGATCACCTGCCGAGTGGCGCCCGCCGGGTTGGTGAGCGGGCCCAGGAAGTTGAAGACCGTGCGCACGCCGAGCGCCTTGCGCACCGGGACGACGTGCTTCATCGCCGCATGGTGCTTGGGCGCGAACATGAAGCCGAAGCCGACCGACCGGATGCAGTCCGCCACGCCGTCCGGGTCGAGGTCGATGCGCGCGCCGAGCGCCTCCAGCACGTCGGCCGAGCCGCACTGGCTCGTGGCCGAGCGGTTGCCGTGCTTCGCGACGCGGCAGCCCGCGCCGGCGGCGATGAACGCCGCGGTGGTCGAGATGTTGAAGGTGGGGCGGCCGCCGCCCGTTCCCGCGGTGTCGACGAGGTTGTCGCCGGCGTCCACCCGCAGCGCCAGCGCCCGCATGGCGGTGGCCAGCCCCGCTATCTCCTGCACGGTTTCGCCCTTGGTTCGCAGCGCGATCAGGAACCCGGCGGTCTCGGCCTCCGAGGCCTCTCCTTCGAGCACCTGGCCGAGCACGCGGGCGGTCGCATCCGCCGAGAGGTCCTCCCCGCCGGCGAGCCGGTCGATCGCGTCCGTCAGGATCGGATTGGTCACGCCAGGAAGTTCCGCAGCATCTGCTTGCCGTGGGGCGTCAGGACGGACTCGGGGTGGAACTGCACGCCCTCGATCGGCAGCTCGGCGTGCCGCAGGCCCATGATCACGTCGCCCGCGCGTGCCGAGACCTCCAGCGAGTCCGGCAGCCCGTCCGGATCCACGACGAGCGAGTGGTAGCGCCCCACCACGAGCGGCGACTCCAGGCCCGCGTAGATCGTCCTGCCGTCGTGCTCCATCTCGGCGGTCTTGCCGTGCACGGGCTCCCCGCGCACCACCCGGCCGCCGAACTCCTGGGCCAGCGACTGGTGGCCCAGGCATACCCCCAGCACCGGCGTGCCGCCCTCGCCGAAGCGGCGCACCGCGCGCATCGACAGGCCGGCCTCGTTTGGCGTGCAGGGGCCGGGCGACACGATCAGGCGGTCCGGCTCGCGCTCGAGCAGGTCGTCCACGTCGTTGCGCAGCACCTCCACCTCGGCGCCCAGCTCGCCCAGGTACTGGACGAGGTTGTAGGTGAACGAGTCGTAGTTGTCGACGACGAGGACGTTCATCGCTAGGCCCAGTCCGCCTGGTCGCACGCCAGCCGGATCGCCTCCATGACCGCGCTCGCCTTGGCCTCGGACTCGCGGTTCTCGTACGCCGCGTCCGAGTCCGCCGTGACCCCGCAGCCCGCCTGGAGGTACGCGGTGCCGTCGCGCACGAAGGTCGAGCGGATGTTGATGCAGGTGTCCAGGTCGCCGGTGTAGGAGAGGTAGCCCACCGCTCCGCCGTACGGCCCGCGCTTGACCGGCTCCAGCTCGTCGATGATCTGCATCGCTCGGATCTTGGGCGCGCCCGAGAGGGTCCCGGCGGGCAGCGTCGCCCGCATGGCGTCCATCGGCGTGACGTCGGCGCGCATGGTCCCCGACACCGACGAGACGATGTGGATCACGTGCGAGTAGATCTCCACCGCCATCAGCTCGTCGACCTTCACGCTGCCGTACTCGCAGACGCGCCCGAGGTCGTTGCGGCCGAGGTCCACGAGCATGACGTGCTCGGCGCGCTCCTTCTCGTCGGCCAGCAGCTCGTCGGACAGCTCGCGGTCGGACCCCGTGCGCGGCCGCGTGCCTGCGATCGGCCGCAGCTCCACGTGCCTGCCGCTCACCTTCACCAGCGACTCCGGCGACGCCCCGGCGACCTCGAAGTCCTCGAAGTCCAGGAAGTACATGTAGGGACTCGGGTTGATCGCGCGCAGGCCGCGATAGATCGAGAAGGCGTCGACCGGGCAGTCGGCGGTCCAGCGCTGGCTCGGGACGACCTGGTAGGCGTCGCCCGCGTGGATGTACTCCCGCGCGCGCTCGACCGCCTCGGCGAACCCGGCGGGCCCCATGTTCGAGTGGAACTCGGGCGGCTCGCGGCGGCCCGAGCCGATCCGGGGCACGGGCCCGGCGAGGCGCTCCTTGACCTCCACGATCGCCGCCCTCGCCTGCTCGTAGGAGCGCTCCAGGTCGTCGCCGGCGAACACGTTGGCGAGCACGGTCACCTCGTGGCGCAGGTGGTCGAAGGCGACCAGCACGTCGGTGATCATCAGGGCGAGGTCCGGGATGCCGGCCTCGTCGGGGTTGGGCTCCCCCACGCTGGGCTCGGCGCTGCGCGCGAGGTCGTAGCCGAACAGGCCCACGGCGCCGCCGGCGAACGGCGGCAGCCCCTCGAGCGGCGCGATCCGGTAGCGGCCCAGCTCCTCGGCCACGGCCCCGTAGGGGTCCGGGTGGTCGCCGAGCGACATGCGGATCGTCGTGCGCGGGTGGAAGCCGAGGAACGACCAGCGCCCCACGCGCTGGCCCTGCTCGGCGGACTCGAGCAGGAACGAGGGTCCGCCGCCGCGCAGCTTGAGGTACGCCGACACGGGCGTCTCGCAGTCGGCGATGAAAGTGTGCCGCAGCGGCACGAGGTTGTGGTCGCGCGCCAGCTCGCGCACCTCGTCGAGCGCGGGCGTCAGCTCGATGTCAGCGACGACGCTCATTCAGCACCCCGTACGCGTCGGCCAGGCTGAGGTCCCTCGACGCCAGCAGCACGGCCAGGTGGTAGAGCACGTCGGCGGCCTCCTCGGCCACGCGCTCGTCGGACTCCCCTCGCGCCGCGCGCGCCACCTCCTCGGCCTCCTCCTCCACCTTGGCGCCGATCTGCGCCGGGTCCGCCAGCAGCTCTGCGGTGTAGCTCGACCCGGGATCGGCGGCGCGGCGCTCGGCGATCGTGCGCTCGAGCGCGGCCAGCGCCTCGCCGGGCGCGGGCTCCATGTCGCCGCGGTGGAAGCAGGTGCGCTCGCCCGTGTGGCAGGCGGGTCCGGCCGGCTCGACCAGCGCGACGAGCGCGTCCTCGTCGCAGTCGTAGCGCAGCGCCTTGAGGCGCTGGACGTTTCCGGACGTCGCGCCCTTGTGCCACAGCTCCTCGCGGGAGCGCGACCAGAACCACATCTCGCCCGTCTCGCGGGTGCGCCGCAGCGCCTCCTCGTTCATGTACGCGAGCGTCAGCACCTCGCCGCTGCGCGAGTCCTGGACGATGCAGGGGACCAGCCCGTTGTCGAAGGCGAGCTCCATTGGGGCACTGATTATGGACAGAGCCGGGTAGAGGCTATGGATGACCGCCCCTGCGCTCCGCCGCGCGGCGCTCGTATTGGCCGCCGCGACGCTGCTCTCGGCGGCCGGCTGTGGTGGCGACGGAGACGGCCCGGAGAGCTCGGGGACCGCCGAGCTGACCGTCGGCGTGCTCCCCATCTCAGACGTCGCCCCGGTCTACCTCGGGGACAGCAAGGGCTTCTTCCGCGACGAGCAGATCGAGCTCGAGCACCAGGTCATGCAGGGCGGCGCCGAGGTGACCGCCGCGGTGGTCAGCGGCGACGTCGACCTCGGCTTCTCGGCGACCGAGCCGCTGATCGTGGCGAAGTCGAAGAACCTGCCGGTGGAGATCGTGACCCAGGGCAACCAGGCCGCCGCGACCGAGGAGGACGCCTGGGACGGGCTGCTGGTGCCGGCGGACTCGCCGATCCGCGAGCCTGCCGGCCTGGAGGGCAAGACCGTCGCCGTGAACGCCCTGAAGAGCATGCCGGAGCTGTGCGTGCGGGCCGTGCTGTCGCGCGAGGGCGTGGACGTCTCGAAGCTGAAGTTCGTCGAGGTGCCGTTCCCCGAGATGACCGCGGCGCTGGAGGCCGGGCGCGTGGACGCGGTCGCGGCGGTCGAGCCGTTCGTCAGCCAGGCGCGGGCGGGCGGCGCGCGCAGCCTCGGCTCCTACCTGACCGGGCTCCAGCCGAAGCTCACGGTGGCCACCTACTTCGCGGCGAGCCCCTTCATCGCGGAGAACGAGGACGTGGTGAAGCGCTTCGCGCGCGCCATGAACCGCTCGCTCGACTACGCGCAAGAGCACCCCGAGGAGGCGCGCAAGGCGGTGGTCGCCTACACGGAGATCCCGCGGCCGATCGCGCGCGTCATGAAGCTGCCGCTCTGGAGCAGCGACCTCAACCCCGACTCGATCGAGCTGATCGCGCAGGAGAGCGAGCGCCACGGCTTCGTGGAGGAGAAGCCGAGCATCGACGAGCTGATCTGGGACGGGGCCGAGTAGCTCAGACCCGCGTGAGCAGCAGCTCGCGGGCGTTGCCCTGGTAGATCCGCTCGCGGTCGGCCGGCGAGATGTCGAGCGCCTCGATGTCGGCGATCGTGTCGCGGATGAAGGTGCCCTGGATCGGGTCGAACGGCATGTCGCTCGCGAACAGCATGTGCTCCACCCCGAAGAAGTCGTAGGCACAGCGCAGAGCGTGCGGGGCGCCGAACACGGCGGTGTCGGCATAGAAGCGGCGGAAGGCGTCGATCGGACGTCCCTCCAGCCCGCTCTCGACGAGCTCCGCCTCCTCGGCCGGCGTGCGCGCTCCGAAGCTGTCCATGCCGGGGCCGACCCGGCCCGAGAAGAACGGAACCATCCCGCCGGCGTGGTGGGTGATCACACGGAGGCCCGGGTGGCGCGTGAGGATGCCGGAGAACACCAGCCGCGCCATGAACGCCGAGGTGTCGTAGGGCCAGCCGAACAGCCACCACACCTCGAACTTGGACTTCGCCTCGGCGGGGTAGTCGGGCCAGGCGGAGTTGCGCGCGGGATGCACCCAGATCGGCCGGTCCAGCTCGGCCATGCGCGCGAACACCGGCTCGAAGCGCGGGTCGTCGAGCGGCTCTCCGTTGACGTGCGTGTAGATCTGGATGCCGAGCGCGCCGAGCTGGCCCGTGGCTCGGTCGATCTCCTCCAGCGTCGCGTCGACGTCGTTCATCGGCACGCCCGCCACGAAGCCGACGAAGGTGTCGGGGCGGTCGGCGACCATGGCGGCCATCGAGTCGTTCCCGAGGCGGGCCAGCTCGGCCGTATCGCGCGGCTCGCCGAGCGCCTCGATCGGCGGCGCGGCGAGGCTGACGATCTGGGCGTAGTCCTCGAACGGGTCGATCACCCTGAGCCGCTCGTCGACGTCGTACAGCGAGCGGATCGGCGCGGTGCGCTTCAGGAGGTTCGCCGCCCTTTCGGTGGAGATCTCCTGCAGCCGGTCGTAGTAGGGGCGCGGCAGCACGTGACAGAAGGCGTCGATCTTCATCGGCGGCGGCTCACTCGGCCAGCGCGTCGGAGGTGTCGGGCTTCTCGGGCGTCACGCCGTAGCGCTCCATCAACTCGGCGGTCAGGTCCACCGATGCGGGGTCGGTCCGCGCCTTCCACTCGGGCAGCACGGCCTTCTCGGCTGCCTCCGGAGGGATCTCGGAGGCCTCGGGCAGGAACCTCCGGAAGGCGACCGGGTCGTCCGCGACCGCCTTGGCGGTGTCCGCCAGGCCCTTGCGGAAGCGCTCGACCACGTCGCCGTTCTCGCCCAGGTAGCGCTCGCTCGTGAAGTAGCAGCCGATCTGGAGTCCGGGCTTCGTCCCGACGTAGGGCCGGTCGACGATCCGCCCGCCGCCGGCGACCGCCTGGGTCACGAACGGCTCGATCGCAAAGACCGCGTCGACGCGGCCCTGCTCGATGGCCGCGGTCATGTCCGGGAAGTCCACCTCGGTGAGCTCGATCTTCGAGACGTCGACGCCGCGGGCCTGGAGCGAGGCCTTGGCCGTCACCTCCGCGACGTTCTTCAGGGTGTTGACCGCCAGCGTCTTTCCCTCGAGGTCCTCGGGAGAGCGGATCCCGCTGTCGCCGGCGACGACGATCGCGGAGAAGTCGCGCCTGGGGTCGCTCCGCACGGACGTCCCGGGCGCGACGATCTTGACCGGGACGTCCTTGCTCTGAGCGAGCAGGACGGACACCAGGTTGGACCCGCCGATGTCCACGTCTCCTGAGATGACCGCCGGCACCACCGTCGCCCCGCCCTGGCTCGGCTGCACTTCGACGTCGAGGTTCTGCCTGTCGAAGAAGCCCTCGCGGACGCCGTACTCGAGGAACGCCGAGGGCACGCCCGCGGTGTCCGACACGCGGACGCGGCTGCGCTCGCCGTCTCCACCGCCGTCGTCGCCGCCGCAGCCGGCGAGCCAGAGTCCGGCGGCCAGGGCGAGCAGCAGCGCGATCCCCCGCGGCATGCCTAAGGCCCTACCCGTGCCCCCACAAAGCAAACGGTGTCTGCGGCGCTAGCGGTGCGAGCTGCGCAGCGGCAGCTTGAGGAACTCGAACACCTGCCCGGCGGGGCTGAAGCCGAGCCGGGAGTAGAGCTGCTGCGGCCAGTCCGCGGCGTCGGTGAGCAAGAAGACCGGATCGCAGCCCTCGGCCACCGCGGTGTCGGCCGCGGCCAGCACGGCGGCGCTGGCATGGCCGTGGCCGCGCTCGGCCTCGAGCGTCCCGACCTCGTCCACCTGGCCCAGCCCGTCGTGCGTGTAGAGGCGGCACGCCGACACCGGCTCGCCGAGCGGGGCGGCGAAGTCGCGGGCCCGGGCGGCGCGGCCGTAGCGCTCGTCCATCGCGCTCAGCTGCTGCACGGCCTCCTCCTGCCAGCCGAACGGCTGCTCGCGCCGGAACGCGGCCAGCACGGCGGCGCCGGTCGGGCGGTCGACCTCGCCGCCGGCGCCCGCGGGCACCGTGCGGGTGGGTGCCTGGTCGCGCACCATCACCAGCAGGCGGAAGACGTTCCAGCCCAGCGTCGACAGCGCCGGAGCCAGCCGCGCGCCCACCTTCTCGTCGTGCACCACCAGCTTCCGGTGCGAGGTGTGCCCGAGCGCCTGGTCGGCCGCGTCGGCGAGCTGCTCCGGCGGCGCCTCGGGGTCCTCCACGCGCACGGCGTTGAGCTGCCAGACCAGCGGGAGGCTCGGGGTGAGCAGGGCAGTCACCTGGCCCAGCGGGCGCACCTCGTCCACGACCGCCTCCTCGCTGCGCCGCAGGTAGGCGAGGATGCGGTCGAGCGTCATTCGATGCCGAGCCGGTCGAGCAGCCCCTCGTCGCGGCGCCACCCCTTGCGCACGCGCACGTTCAGGTCGAGGTGCACGTGCCTGCCGAGCAGCTCCTCGATCTCGTGCCGCGCCGCGGTGCCGACCGCCTTGACCATGCGCCCGCCCGCGCCCACGAGGATGCCCTTCTGCGACTCGGTCTCCGCCCACACGCGGGCGCGCACGACGAGCAGGCCGTCCTCGCGCTCCTCCATCTCGTCGATCTCGACCTCGACCGCGTGCGGCAGCTCCTCGCGCGTGCGCAGCAGCACCTGCTCGCGCACCAGCTCGGCCAGGCGCACCTCCACGGACTGGTCGCTCTGATCCTCCGGCGGGTAGAGGAACGGTCCCTCCGGGAGCAGCGTCACCAGCTTCTCGACGAGCGGGTCCACGCCGGCGCCGGTGCGGGCGCTGATCGGGAAGATCTCACCCGGCACGCCCAGCCCGGCGGCGGTGTCGAGCGAGGTGACGGTGCGCGGGTGGTCGAGGAGATCCACCTTGTTGAGCGCCGTCACCGCCGGCACGCCGGCCTTTGCGATCGCGTTGGCGATGAAGCGGTCGCCCGCGCCGATCTGCTGCTCGCCGTTGAGCACGAACAGCGCGACGTCGGCGTCGGACAGCACGCTCTCCACGCGGCGCTGCATGCGTTCGGTGAGCGGGTCGCGCGGCTTCTGCACGCCGGGAAGATCGACCAGCACCAGCTGCCAGTCCGGCCCGGTGGCGATGCCGCGGATGTCGCGGCGGGTGGTCTGGGGCTTGTCCGAGACGATCGCCACCTTGCCGCCGACGATGCGGTTGACGAGCGTCGACTTGCCGGCGTTGGGGCGACCGGCCAGGGCGATGAAGCCCGAGCGGGTGGTGGCGTTCACAGCCGCTCCATGATCGCGTCCTGGAGGGCGAGCATCTCGCCGCCGTCGCGCTCGTGGTCGTAGCCGCACAGGTGCAGCACGCCGTGCACGACGGCCTCGGCCATGTCAGTGGTGTGCTCGGGGCAGATCACGACGTCGCCCAGCTCGCGCGGACCGGCAGCGGGGCCGGCCTCGTCCACCGGGAAGGAGAGCACGTCCGTGGGCGCGTCGCGGCCGCGGTGGTCGCGGTTGAGCTCGGTGATGCGCGCCTCGTCGACCAGCTCGATCGCCACGTGCCCGTCCTCGACCCCCGCAGCCGCCAGCGCCGCAAGCGCCGCAGGCCGAAGCTCCTCGGGCGCGCCGATGAGGTCTAGCTCGATCAGCTAGGCCTGCTGGCGTCGCGGCGCGCGCAGGGCGGGCGCCTGCTTCTCCGCGTACTCGTTGTACGCGGCCACGATCCGCTGCACGAGCTTGTGGCGCACGACGTCCTCGCCGCCGAAGCGCACGAACTCGATTCCCTCGACCTCCTTGAGGATGTCGCCGATGACGAGCAGGCCCGACGCTTGCTCGCGCGGCAGGTCGATCTGCGTCACGTCGCCGGTCACGACCATCTTCGAGTTGAAGCCCAGCCGCGTCAGGAACATCTTGATCTGCTCCGGGCTGGTGTTCTGGGCCTCGTCGAGGATGATGAAGCTGTCGTTGAGCGTGCGGCCGCGCATGAACGCGAGCGGCGCCACCTCGATCACGCCGCGCTCGAGGTGCTGGTTGACGCGCTCGGGCTCGAGCATGTCGTAGAGGGCGTCGAACAGCGGGCGCAGGTAGGGGTCGACCTTGGCGGCGATGTCGCCCGGCAGGAAGCCGAGCCGCTCGCCCGCCTCCACCGCGGGCCGGGTCAGCACGATGCGGTTGACCTCGCGCCGCGAGAGCGCGGCCACGGCCATCGCCACTGCCAGGAACGACTTGCCGGTGCCGGCCGGGCCGATGCCGACGGTGACGGTCTGGCTGCGGATCGCGTCGACGTAGCGCTTCTGGTTGACGGTCTTGGGCGCGACCTTGAGGCCGCGGTGGCGCCAGACTACGTCCTCGAGGATGCGGCTGGGGCTCTCGTGGCGGTCGAGCGCGCCGGCGATCGCCTCGATCGTCCCGGGCGCGATCTCGTGGCCCTGGCGCACCAGGTCGGTGAGCTCGCGGACGACGGTGCGGCCCATGCGCACGGCCTCGTCGCGGCCGTCGAGCGTGAGGACGTTGCCGCGCAGGAAGACGTCGCAGTCGAGGTGCTCCTCCAAGGTCTTCATGACGAGGTCCCCGGGGCCGGCCAGCTCCGCGGCCACGTCGTTAGGAAGCTCCAGCTGGGTGCGCACTAGTGCCCGCTCCGACGAGCTCGTGCACGCTCTGGCGAGTGACTGGGCGTGGCTGGCAAGGACCGTGGGTGAGTCGATGTCGAGGCATCGGCGATCCCGCGGGGCGTCGCCAGACGCGGCCAGGCGCCGCCAGGCGGGTGCGAGGTTGGAGGAGCGGGCACTAGCTGACCAGAAGCTCCTTCACCGCGGCGCTGACGCGCTTGCCGTCCGCGCGGCCCTTGACCTGCGGCATCACGGCCGCCATCACCCTGCCCATCTCCTTCGGCGAGGTGGCGCCGGACTGCGCCACCGCGTCGCCGACGATCGCCGCGAGCTCTTCGTCGGAGATCTGCTCGGGCATGTAGGAGCCGATCAGCTCTGCCTCCTGCTCCTCGGCCTCGGCCAGGTCGGTGCGGCCGCCGTCGCGGTAGGCCTCGGCCGCCTCGAGGCGGCGCTTGCGCTCGCGCTGGAGCACCTCCACCTCGTCCGCGCCGTTTTCCTTCACGGCCTTCTGGAGCTCGGACACGACCAGCCGCAGCGCGTTCACGCGCTGCTTCTCGCCCGCCTTCATGGCGTCCTTCACGTCATGCTGGATCTGCTCGAGCAACGACACGCCTCAAGTGTAGGAGGGCGGAGGGATCACAGGCGACATCCAGCTGGCGACGTTCGACTGCTACGGAACCCTGATCGACTGGGAGGCCGGCGTCGGGTCGTTCCTCTACGAGCTGGCCCGGCGCCACGAGCGCGAGCCGCCGCCGGCGCGCGTCCTGCGCGAGCGCTGGGAGGAGCTCCAGTTCGACCGCATCCAGAGCCAGTGGTGCTCGTACCGCGAGGTGCTTGCCGACAGCCTCGCCGAGTGGTGCGGCGAGCGCGGCTACCGCTTCAACGAGCACGAAGCCGAGCAGCTCGCGCGCTCGATGGAGAGCTGGCAGCCGTTCCCGGACACCGTGCCGGCGCTGCGGGCGGCCAAGGAGGCGGGCCTGCGGCTCTGGATCCTGTCCAACACCGACCGGGCGATCATCGAGCACAGCCTGCGCCACCTGGAGGTGGAGTTCGATGGCGTGACGGTGGCCGGCGACTGCCGCGCCTACAAGCCGTCGACGGTGCCGTTCGAGCACGCCCTGCGCGAGATCGACCTGCCGCGCGAGGCGATCCTGCACGTGGCCTTCGGGTTCAAGTACGACATCTCGCCCGCACAGCGGCTGGGGCTGCGCACGGCGTGGGTGAACCGCAAGCAGGAGCAGGCCCCGGGCGCCGAGCGGCCCGACCACGAGTGGAACGACCTGTGGCCGCTGGCCAAGTTTGGCTAAAGCTCGAAGGGCTGACTCTCGTCGCGCGCGACCCGGTCTTCGGCCGCCACGGCGTGCCCCTCCTCGCCGCCTAGTCGTCCAGGATCGCCACCACGCGCGCGGGCGCCGCGCTGCCGCCCGTGATCCGCAGCGGGAAGCACGCCACCTTGAAGCCCGTCGCCGGCAGCTCGGCCAGGTTCACCAGCCGCTCGATCTGCGCGTACGGCAGGTCGGCCTGGTGCGCGGCCCAGAACACGCCCGGCTCGTCGCGCTCGAGCGCCTCCTGCGCCTGCATGTGCAGCGGCGCGTCCCACCCCCAGGCGTCGATGCCCATCACCCTCACCCCGCGCTCCCACAGCCAGCGCGTCGCCGCCTGGGTCACGCCCGGCCCGAGCGCGATGTAGCCCGCGTCGCCGTAGCGGGCGTCGCGGCCGGTGTGCACGAGCACGATGTCCAGCTCGTTCAGCTCGTGGCCGATGCGCCCGAGCTCGGCCTCGACGTCGGCCACGTCCACCGCCTCGCCATCCGCCTTGGCGGTCATGTCGAGCACGACGGCGTCCGAGAGGAACCACCGCAGCGGCAGCTGGTCGATCGTCTCGGCAGGCGCGCCGCCGACCGTCGAGTTGTAGTGCCAGGGCGCGTCGACGTGGGTGGAGCTGTGGGTGCCGAAGTGGGTGAACGTCTCGGTCGCCCAGCCCTCGCCGTCGCGCAGCAGACGCTGCGGCACGCCGAGCAGCGCCTCGATCTGGCTGGCTCCCTCGTCGTGGCCGTGGAACTCGATGTCGGTGCGCAGCCCGTCGGGGGTCTCGGGCGGGCTCTGGGCGATCGGCGCGGTGAGGTCGACCAGCCGCATGCGGCGACCCTACACCTGGACAGATGTCCTACGCAGGGCCGCCGAGCCACGACCGATACCCCCAGTGCCATGTGGGCACTCCCGGGCCCTGCACGGGGGCAACGCTAGGGCCTGGTCAGTAGCAGTGCGCTCCAACCGAGCGACGACAGGCGGCGGCGTTCGAGCAGTGGCT
>JAXDII010000052.1:0-54228 GCA_034664085.1 Thermoleophilaceae bacterium | reverse complement strand
TACGGTCGCAAGGTCGAGACCGACGACATGGTCACGGTCGTGCGCTTCTCGCAGATCTCGGACCGCCCGTCCGAGGTCCAGGAGCGCATGCGGCGCTCCGGCCCGCGCCAAAATTGATGGCAGCCGGTGATGGCATCCGGGGGCTCGCGCCCCCGGACCCCCGCTGATTCCTGGCCGGCTTGCTGGCCGCGCCGGGCTCGCGCCCCCGGACCCCCGCCCCCGGCCCGCCTCCCGGAAGCGGTGCTTGTCGAGTTATCCCCCCTAGGCAAGTAGGCCTTCGGTGTATAAGCGCCTAGGGCTTGAAGTCGGCTGCGAACGATTCGATGATCGTTTCGACGTAGCCGATCATCCCTCGGAGGTCATCAAGCCCGACGAGCTTGTCCGGATCACGCCCGAAGACCACTTCAACGCCGGGTTCCCGTTGCACCTTCACATCCGGGTACACGACGATGGCTGCGGGCTTCCCTCGTCCCCTCTTGAAGTCTGCCTGCACGTCGACTCCCCCTTTGCGTGGCAGGCGGATTTTGAGGTTGCGCATCTCGTCGTCCGTGGGAAAGGAGAAGGCTTTGGTTGGCGTCGTGATCCAGGCGTAGGCGGTCTGCGGCTCGCGGTGCTTGTCCCGGTCCGACATGTGTCGGAGAGCGATGAGCGCATCGGCGTACGCAAGGTTCCCGCGCTGGTACGGCTGCAGCGCGTCGATCCTCTGCTTGATGTGGTTGGGAACCTGCCTGAGCAGCCGGTCGCGGTAGCTGAGTCCGCGCTTGTTGCGGACGAGGTACCGGTCCTTCGTCTTCGAGATCGGAAACGCGTTATTCCCGTCCGGCTCCCGGCCCGCTTCACGGATGAAAACGGCTACGAGCTGGTCGAGGGACGAGCGCAGGTTGTGGGCGATCTCTCCGACGAGGGTGGCCCATCGGCGCGGGAATCGAGGAGGCTCGGCCGACTCGAAGATTTCGTCGCCGGTTTCCGGATCGACCTGAACGTCGACCACGTAGGGGTTGTCTTCGGAGAACCTGACGATTTCGTCGTGGAGCGCGTTGAACTGCTCCTTGGCCCTTGCGACTTTGAGTCTGCAGTCCTCTAGTGGGTGTTCCACGCGGTACCCTCGCCCTGAATGTCGAAAGACAAGCGCGAGCCTACGCAGAAGACGCCCAAGGGGCTAGAGATCCCGGTTCCTAAGCGGTCGGAGTTCGAGCAGACCGTCAGGAAGGTTGCGGGCGACCGCCGAGCAGGTCGTAAAGACCCTGACGGCTCAGACCGGCCTCCCGAGCGATCTGGCTCATAGACACGCCGGCCGCTTTCGCCTCGGTCGCGAAGCGGCGTAGCTCGTCGGTCGCTTCCCGCCGTACCTTGTCGGCCTTCTCGCGCCGCTTGGCGGACTGGCGCAGCCCTCGGAGTGCTTCGTTCTCGGTCACTCTGCGGCCCTCGCGAGCAGGGAGTCGAACATCGAGCGGGTGGCGTTGCTGCGCTCGCAGTAGCGCCACGCAAACTCGTTGAGGTAGGACTGCAGCCACTTGCTCGACACCGAGTGGTAGGTGCCTGCGATGCCGCGCTTGAGGTTCGAGAAGAACCCCTCGATGGTCTGGGTATGGACCGTCCCGCTCACGTAGACCTTCTCGGTATGGCGGATGCGGTGGTGTCGGTACGAACCCTTGAGGTGCCTGTAAGCGGGCCACTCATCCGTGAAGATCGTGGAGGCGGGCATCACGTGCTCGGTGACCTGGCCTATGAGCGTGGGGACCGAGCGGTCCTTGACCACGAAGGCCTTGACCCGTCCGCCGCGCTCAACCATGGCGAACACGGTCTGCTTGTTGGCAGGGTCGGACTTCCAGCGGCCACCGGCTCCACTTAGGTCGGTTTCGCCTTCGTAGCGATACCGCTCGACTTCGCCTAGGCGCGGCTTGCCGCCCCAGTGGGTTTCGTCGGCCTCTACCTCGCCGGACAGCGGCTCGGCGTCCTGGGCCATCAGCTCGTTGCGGATCTTGTTGAGCATCCGCCACGCGGTCCGGTACGACACGCCGATCTGGCGCTCAAGCTGCTTCGCAGAGATTCCGCAGCGAGTGCTCGTGACCAGATACATCGCGTAGTACCAAAGCTGCAAGGACGTGGACGAGCCCTGGAAGATCGTGCCGGCGGTCGGGTGGACGTGGTGGCCGCACTTGGTGCAGGTCCACGACTGGCGGCCCTGCGCGGTCGCGTACTTGCGGAACGGGACCTGCTCGCGTTCGCACTTGGGGCAGTCGGCGTGCTCGCCGTCGTCGGAGTAGCGGGCGCGCCACAGATGCTCTAGGCAGGACTGGTCGTCGGGGAACTCGCGCATGAACTCCATGAGCGAGAAGTCCGATTCCGACGACGTGGCCCGGATCGGGTTGTGGCGGTCAACCGGCGGCATGGTGTAAACCTACTTGACAGGGCACCATTTGTCAAGTGGGTTGACACATCAGTCGCGTACGTCGAACCGCATGCTGATCGTTTCCCGGTCGGCATCTTCCGGATCGTTCTCATTTGGCGAGCGGTTAACGACGAAGCCACGGTGCTCATACCACTCCTGCTTCCGGATGTTTGCGTCTGCGACGACGAAGCGCAGGGCGACGAAATCGCCGATTTGGTGCGTGAAGTCAATTGCTGCTAGGACGAGCAGCTCTCCGTAGCCTTGGGCGGTGAAGCGATGATCCACGCCGATCATCACGATTCGTACCGCGCCGAAGTCTGCGAAGTGCGGCTTGCCAAGCGCCCGCTTCTCGGCGCCAGACAGGCGGATGGAGTCGATTGAAACCGTGAGGTAGCCCAGAACCTCGCCGGGCTGTTCGTCGGGGTCAAGTAGGAGGTACGTCGTGCTGTAGCCATGCTCAATCCCAGATACGTAGTCGCCATCCCGGAGGAAGTCGTTGACTTCTTGTGCCACGGGGTCGCCAGCATGAGCTTCGCCAACGCAGTCGAAGCGAGCGACGGCCTCTTCAAGTGCAGCGGTGACCGGCAGGGCCAACCGCGAGAGAGCGGGCGCCAAGGTGGCGCGGAGCTTAGTGCCGGAAGAAGCTGTTTGCTGACTTGGGGCTGTAGAGCTTCTCGAAGATGCCCTTCGACTTCTTCAAGAAGTCCGAGCGCTCTGGGGACGGCTGGGGGTTCTCAACGTCTTCAACAAAGCGCCGGGCATCATCGCCTTCGAGGGGCTCGGAATGCTGAATCTTACGGCGATTCTTTAGAGCCACGGGGGGCTACCTTCCCCTCTTGGTCGAGAAACGCGTCCATATAGCAGACGCGGGGGCTGTTTGTCAACTCCGATGACATCAAACTATGACAAGTGTCGGACGATTGCAACTCCGGCTAAAGCTGTGCTAACGGTTGCCAACAGGCGTCCTTCTTTCCCGAGCCTAGACCGACTAATCGTCCGGACAAGAAGCGAGCGCTATCAAGCCATCAGTTCTGCGACCCGTACGGCCCTCCGACTGGCGAACGCGAACCGCTCGTGCTGGTGCGCTAGCCCGTCCCGCACAAGGCCCGCCACGGCGTCCTGAACACGCCACGCGGGCCAGCCGGTCAGCGCCTCTAGCTCGCCCGGGGCGAAGTGCCGGCACGGCTCATCGAGCAGCAGGCCGAGCAGCACGCGGGCGTCGTCGTCTGGCTCCATGGGGGACAGCATCCCGCGACCGTCTAGAGCCAGAACCTCAAGCTAGGCGTCGCCTAGGCGGACAAGCGGCCTTATACAGCGATGACCCACTTGCCATCCCCCCTATGTGCCGGAAACTCGTCACGCACCAAGGCGCTCGCGCCCCCGGACCCGGCGGGCCGGCCGCCCTTGGCGGCTCAGCGGTTGGGCGCCTCGTACACCGTCGTGGTGCCCACCCGGCCGAGCGGCTGGTAGCCGCTCTCGGCGATGATCGCTCCCCAGTCGCGCTCGCGGGACTGGCCCAGCACCGGCCCGTGCACCACGATGCGCACGCGGCGCTCGCGCAGCAGCCGCTCGATCTCGTCCGCCGTGGCGAGCCTGCGCTCGGCCGCCTCCTGCGGGGACAGCTCCGCCTTCTCGGCGGCCAGGGGCGCCGAGTCGTTCTCGAACCCCGGAATCGGCTCGGCGTGCGATCCGAACAGGTGCCCGGGCCAGAAGGAGAGGACGCGCTCGCCCGGCTCGGTGTTGGCGTCGACGATGCGCGTCACGTCGGCGACCGTGCCGAGCCTGCGCTCGGCCGCCGCGTAGCCGCCGTCGGTCGCCAGGTAGACGTCGACCGCCGCGACCGCCACGTAGACCGCCAGCACCACCGCCGCCGCCCGGCGCAGGATCAGCCGCAGCCCGTCGTCGCCACCCGACAGCCGCGCCGCCACCGCCGCCGGCAGCTCGAGTGCCGCCAGCACCAGGAACGGCACGACCGTGCAGAAGTACTGCACGTAGGTCGGCGACGGGGCGATGCTCGCCAGCGCCATGGCGACGGCGAGCGCGAACGCCAGCGGGACGCGCCGCCGCGGCAGCCAGACGGCGGCCAGAGCGACCGCCGCCGCCAGCCCCAGCAGCAGCAGCTGCGCTCCCGCCGCCCCCGCGGTGATGCGCGCGTCCGCCACCTCGAACGTGTCCACGCCGATCAGCTGCCCGGCGACGTCGAGCTTCTGGCGCAGCCCGCCGATCAGGCCGCCGTCGCTTCGGACGGCGGGCAGGCCGACGTTGGCGAACACGAAGCGGTCGGGGCCGAGCGCGAACAGGACGAAGCTCGGCACCAGCCCGAGCGCCAGGCCGCCCGCCAGCGCGGCCAGGTCCTTGACCCGCTCGGCCAGGCGCCGCGCCCCTGCCAGCGCATACACGGCAAGCACCGGGACGGCGGCCGCGAACAGCAGCCGCACGTCGACGGCCAGGCCGGCCAGCGCCCCGGCGGCGAGCCACTGGGCGCGAGTCGGGCTGCCGTCCTCGCGGTCGAGCAGCGTGTAGGCGCCGAACAGCAGCAGCGTCGCGAGCGCGTACGTCTTGGCCACGGTGAACCAGCTCAGGACCAGGGCCGAGGACGCGTAGAGCAGCAGCGCCGCCACCGCCAGGCGGCGATCGCCGAACCGGCGCAGGGCGTGGCGCAGCACGAGCACGCCCAGGGCGGCCGCGAGCATGGCCGACAGCGACCTGACCGCGTACCAGGACTCCCCGAACACCTCGGTCCACGCTCCATACACGTACGGAAGCAGCGGCATCTGCAGGTAGAAGAAGTCCTCGTAGGGCACCTGCCCCTCCACCGCGAGCCGCGCGCCCAGCGCGTAGTAGCCCTCGTCGCCGTCGATCAGCCGCAGCGCGGACAGCGGCAGGAAGACGAGCAGCTGGGCGACGAAGGCGGCGGCATAGAGCCAGCGGGTCGGCAGCGCCGCGAAAGCTCGAACCTCTGCCGCCTGGGCGCGCTGCACCGAAGTAGCCTAAACGCGCCTCCGGGGGCCGACGCAGCAGTGGCGCGGCCGCGCCCGGCTATGCATAGACTCGGTGGGTGGCCCTGCCCTGGATGTCAGTGGTGGTCCCCGTGTTCAACGAGGAGGCCGCCGTCGCCGGCACCGTGACGGCTCTGCGCTCCTGGCTCGAGCAGTCGGGGCGCCCGTGGGAGATCATCGTCGTCGACAACGCCAGCGAGGACGCCACGGTCGAGCGCCTGGCGCCTCTGCTCGGCGACGACATCCGCCTGCTGCGCAACGAGGTGAACAGCGGCAAGGGCTACTCCATGCGGCGCGGCATGCTGGACGCGCGCGGCGAGCTGAGGCTGCACTGCGACGCCGACTGCGCGCCGTCGCTGGCGTCGCTCCCCGAGATGCTGAAGCTGCTCGACTCGGCCGACGTGGTGGCCGGCTCGCGCCTGGCGCGCGGCGCCCAGCTCGGGCAGCGGCAGCCGCTGCGGCGCCGCATCGTCGGCCGCACCTTCGTGGGCCTCTGCCGCGTGGTGCTGCGAGAGCCCACCCGCGACCTGTTCTGCGGCTTCAAGCTCTGGCGTGCCGAGGCCGCCGAGGCGGTTTTCTCCCGCACCCAGATCGACGGCTGGGTGTTCGACGCCGAGGCGCTGGCGCTGGCGCGGGCGCTCGGCTACGGCATCACGGAGACCGGCATCGTGTGGAGCGACCGGGCCGGTTCGCGGCTCTCCATGGCGCGCGTCCTGGGCCCCGTGCTCGGTGAGCTGCTGGCGGCGCGCCGCCAGGTGCGCGCCGCCGCTGACGGTGCCAGCCGGCAGGCGGAGGCGCTCGTGCCAGAGCCCGCCGACCGCCGTCCGTGACGCCCGCATCCACCCGCCGCGTGCTCATCACCGGGGGCGCGGGCTTCGTCGGCGGCAGCCTCGCGATCGCGCTCGCCGGGCGCCATCCCGACTGGGAGGTCGTCGCCCTGGACAACCTCAAGCGGCGCGGCTCCGAGCTCAACCTGCCGCGGCTGCGCGCCGCCGGCGCCGGCTTCGTACACGCCGACGTGCGCCAGCTCGCCGACCTGCTCTCGCTGGAGCCGGTCGACGCGATCGTGGAGTGCTCGGCCGAGCCCTCCGCCCTGGCCGGCTACGGCACCGACGCGAGCTACGTGGTCGACACCAACCTGCTCGGCGCGCACAACTGCCTCCAGCTCGCGCGCCGCGACTCGGCGCAGCTGATCTTCCTCTCCACCAGCCGCGTCTATCCCTTCGAAGCGCTCGACGGGACCGCCTACACCGAACAGGACACGCGCTTCGAGCTGGCGAACCAGCAGGCGCTGCCGGGCGTATCGGCCGCCGGGATCTCCGAGGACTTCCCGCTCGCCGGCCCGCGCACCCTGTACGGCGCGACCAAGCTGGCGGCCGAGCTGCTGGTCGCCGAGTACGCCCACGCCTTCGGCCTCCCCACCGTGATCGACCGCTGCGGCGTGATCGCCGGCCCCTGGCAGATGGGCAAGGTCGACCAGGGCGTGTTCACCCACTGGATGATGAGCCACTACTTTGGTCGCGAACTGCGTTACATCGGGTACGGTGGAGACGGCAAGCAGGTGCGAGACCTCCTGCACGTAGACGACTTGGCAGTCCTGATCGAGGATCAGCTTGTGCGCCCCGAACACTGGGATGGCACCACCCTCAACGTCGGCGGCGGCCGGGAGTTCAGCTTGTCCCTGCGCGAGACCACCGACATCTGCCGTGAGCTGACCGGCAACAGCCCCGACGTGCGGGCGTCGGAGGACACGCGTCCGGGCGACGTCCGCATCTACGTCTCCGACTGCGCGCGCCTGTGGGAGCGGACCGACTGGCGTCCGGAGCGGGGGCCGCGGCGCGTGCTCGAGGACATCCACACCTGGATCTCGCAGAACGAGCGCGCCGTCCAGGAGGCGCTGGGGTAGGCATGGGCGTCGCGGTCATGACCGGGACGGGCGGGCTGATCGGCTCCGAGTGCGTGCGCCACTTCGTCGGCGCGGGCTACGAGGTCGTCGGCATCGAGAACAACATGCGTGCCGAGTTCTTCGGCCCGGACGCGTCCACCAAGCCGGTGACCGAGCGGCTCACCGGCCTGTACCCGGAGTTCCGCTCGCTCGACCTCGACGTGCGGGACGCCGACGGAGTGCAGCGCGCCTTCGCCGAGCACGCCGGGCGGATCGAGCTGGTCATCCACACGGCGGCCCAGCCGTCGCACGACTGGGCCGCGAAGGCGCCGGAGATCGACTTCGACGTCAACGCCCGCGGCACGCTCAACATGCTCCAGGCGGCCCGCCGCCACGCGCCGGACGCCACCTTCATCTTCACGTCGACCAACAAGGTCTATGGCGACACGCCCAACCGCCTGCCGCTGATCGAGCTCGACACCCGCCTGGAGCTGCCGGCCGGCCACCAGTACTTCGGCGGGATCGACACCTCCATGTCGATCGACGGCTCGATGCACTCGCTGTTCGGCGTCTCCAAGGCGGCGGCCGACCTGATGGTGCAGGAGTACGGCCGCTACTTCGAGATGCCGACGGTGTGCTTCCGCGGGGGCTGCCTGACCGGGCCCAACCACGCCGGCGCGATGCTGCACGGCTTTCTCTCGTACCTGATGCGCTGCACGGTCACCGGCGAGCCCTACACCGTCTTCGGCTACGGCGCGAAGCAGGTCCGCGACAACATCCACAGTGCCGACCTGGTGGCCGCCTTCGAGGCATTCCACAACGCGCCCCGGCCGGCCGCGGTCTACAACATCGGCGGCGGGCGCTTCAGCAACTGCTCCATGCTCGAGGCGATCGCCCTCTGCGAGGAGGTCGCCGGCCGTCCGCTCGACTGGAGCCTGGACGACACCGCGCGCATGGGCGACCACCGCTGGTGGATCAGCGACCTGAAGCAGTTCCAGGACGACTACCCCGCATGGGAGCCGCGCTACGACCTGCGCGCCACCGTGCGCGAGATCCACGACCAGAACCTCGAGCGCTGGGCGGCGGCGTCGTGAAGCTGTCCGTCGTGATCCCGGCGCGCGACGAGGCCGAGTCGATCACGGAGACCGTGCGCGGCCTGGTCGCCACGCTGAACGCGGAGGGGATCCACCACGAGATCATCGTCGTGGACGACTCGAGCACGGATGGGACGGCCGAGCAGGTCGAGCTCCTGGCGAGGGAGTCGCCGAGCGTCCGCTGCATCGCCTCGCCCTACACCGGCGGCTTCGGCCTGGCCGTCCGCGCCGGGCTCCAGGCCTTCGACGGCGACGCCGTTGCGATCGTGATGGCCGACGGGTCCGACCACCCGCGCGACCTGGTCCGCTACTACAACCTGCTCGCCGAGGGCTACGACTGCGCCTTCGGCTCGCGCTTCATGCCCGGCTCCGCGGTGCACGACTACCCGCGCTTCAAGCTGATCGTGAACCGGGTCGTCAACCTCGGCATCCGGCTGCTCTTCCGGCACGGCTACAACGACACCACGAACGCCTTCAAGGCATACCGCCGCGAGGTGATCGAGAACATCCAGCCGCTGCTCTCCAACCACTTCAACCTCACCGTGGAGATGCCGCTGAAGGCGCTCATCCGCGGCCACAGCTTCGGCGTCGTCCCGATCTCGTGGACCAACCGCAGCTGGGGCGAGTCGAAGCTCGGCCTCAAGGAGATGGGCAGCCGCTACCTGTTCATCGTCCTGTACGCGTTCCTGGAGCAGCACCTGAGCCGAGGCGACTACCGCCGCCCTGGCTTCGTGCCCGAGCAGCGCCACCACCGCCGCTTCCGCCGCGGCCGCGACCGCTCGCCGACCAGCTGAGTGGCCGGCCCGCTCGCAGTCGTCATCCCGAATTGGAACGGGCTCAAGTGGCTACGCGGCTGCCTCGACTCGATCGCCGGCCAGACGCGGCCGCCTGACCAGACGATCGTCGTGGACAACGGCTCCACGGACGGCTCGCTGGAGCTGCTGCGGGCGGAGTACCCGTGGGTGGAGGTCGTGGAGCTCGGGCACAACACGGGATTCGCGGTGGCGGCCAACCGCGGCATCGACGCCGCGGCGGCCGACGCGGTCGCGCTGGTCAACACCGACGTGGTGCTCGCGCCCGACTGGCTGGAGCGCATGTCGCGGGCGCTGGACTCAGACCCACAGGCGGCCGCGGTAGCGTGCAAGATGGTCGACCTGTCCGATCCGCGTCGGCTGTACGACACCGGGGACGTCATGCGGCGCGACGGCGCCTGCGTGCAGCGCGGCCGCTTCGAGCTCGACGACGGGCGCTTCGACGAGCCCGGCGAGGTGTTCGGCGCCTGCGCCGGCGCGGGGCTCTACCGGCGCTCCGCGGTGCTCGACGTGGGCGGCTTCGACGAGCGCTTCTTCGCCTATATCGAGGACGTCGACCTGGCGCTGCGCCTGCGGCTCGCCGGCTGGCGCTGCCGCTACGAGCCGGCCGTGGCGCGGCACGCCAGCGAGGGCTCCTCGTCAAAGCTGGCGCGGCCGCCCGCCTACTGGATCGAGCGCAACACGCTGATGCTGGTGGCCAAGGCCTTCCCGGCGCGCTGGCTGCCGCTGGTCGCGTACCGCCAGCTCGGCTCCGCCTGGCACGCGCTGCGCGACGGCCGACTGGGCGCGCACCTGCGCGGGGCCGCCGCCGCGCTGCCGCGGATCCCGGGCCTGCTGGCCGAGCGGCGCCGCCGGCCCGCCCCCACCGTGGCGATCGCCGATGCCGTGGCCGCGCAGCCGCTGCGCGGCGAGCGCACCGGCGACCGCACCCGCAGCGGGCGCGACGCCGGCGGCGTGCCCGCCCTGGTGGTGAGCTACGCCGGGCCGCTGGGCGGCGCCGAGCGCATGATCCTCGACCTGGTGCCCGCGCTCGGCGCCGGCGTCTGCCTGGCCTGCCCCGAGGGGCCGCTCGCCGAGCAGGCGCGCCGCGAGGGCATGCGCGTGATCACGCTGCCCGAGCGCGCGCTGGACCTGCGCGCGTCCGCGCACGACCGGATCGCCGGCCCGCTGCGGCTGGCCGCCCACCGGCGCGAGGTGCGGCGGCTGATCGACGCGCTGCGGCCCGAGCTGGTGGTGGCCTGGGGCATGCGGTCGGCGATCGCCTGCGCGGCCGCGGCGCCCCGCGGCGGCCGGCGGCCGCTGCTCGCCTTCGAGCACGTCGACTTCCTGCCCGGCCGGGCGATCGGCCGCGCCGTGCGCGCCGCCGCCGCCCGCTGCGACCGCGTGGTGGCGCTCTCGCATGCGGTCGCGCGCGATCTGGACCCGGCGGGCGGCCTCGGCGAGCGCCTGCGGGTCGCCCACCCGGGCGTCGAGACGCAGCGCTTCGCCACCGCGGCACCGCCGGACGGCCGGCCCGAGCTACTCCTGCTTGGCGCGGTCGTCGAGTGGAAGCGCCCCGACCTCGCCCTGGAGGCCGCCGCGCTGGCGGCCGTGCGTCTTCCGCAGCTGCGGCTGACGCTGTGCGGCGGGCCGATGGGAGCGGACGGCCCGGCGCTGCTCGAGCGCCTGCGCGAGCGCGCCGCGCGGCCAGACCTCGCCGGGCGGGTCGAGTTCACCGGGCAGGTCGACGATCCGCGGCCCTTCCTGGAGCGGGCGTCGTGCCTGCTGCACTGCGCCGACGCCGAGCCCTTCGGGCTGGTCGTGGTGGAGGCGCTGGCCTCCGGGCGCCCCGTCGTGGCCCCGGCGGCGGGTGGCCCGGCAGAGGTCGTGGACGACGAGGTGGGGCGCCTGTACCCGCCGGGTGACGCGAGCGCGGCCGCCGCGGCGATCGTCGAGGTGCTCGGCACACCCGGACTGGCGGCACGGCTGGGGGCGGCGGGCCGGCGGCGCGCGCAGGACGGCTTCACCCTGCATGCCGCGCGGGAGCGCTGGCGTGCGGCGATCGGGGCCCCCGCGGCGTCGGCCGGCGCCCCGGGCCGCGGCGGGGACCTGGCGCTCGTCACCGTCACCCACGACTCGGCGGCCGAGCTGCCGCGCCTGCTCGACTCGATCGGGCGCCACCTGCCGGCGGCGCAGGTGATCGTGGCGGACGCCGGCTCGACGGACGGCACCGCCGACCTGGTGCGAGGCCGGGCCGGCACGACCCTGATCGAGCTGGACAACGTCGGCTTCGGGACTGCCTCGAACCGTGGCCTCGAGGCGGCCTCGCGGCCGGTGACGGTGTTCGTCAACCCGGACGTCGAGCTGCTCGACGACTCGCTGGCCGCGCTCGCCGAGGAGGCGGCCCGCAGCGACCGTCCCGAGCGCATCCTGGCGCCGCTGGTGCTGCTCGCCGACGGCACGCGTCAGGACTCGGTGCACCCGCGGCCCGGCTCCGCCGGCGACGTCCTCAACGCGCTCGTGCCCTCCGCCCTGCTGCCGGCAGCGGCGGCACCGTGGCGCTCGAGCCGGCCCGGCCGCGTGGGCTGGGCGGTCGGCTGCTGCCTGGTCGCCCGCAGCGAGACGTTCAGGCGGCTGGGGCCCTTCGACGAGGAGATCTTCCTCTACGGCGAGGACCTCGACCTGGGCCTGCGGGCGAGCGACAGCGGGATCGAAACCTGGTACTGGCCCAGCGCGCGCGTGGTGCACCGGCGCGGGCACTCCACCGAGCGCAGCTTCGGCGGCGAGCCGCTCGAGCTGCTCGCCCGCCGGCGCCGCGAGGTGATCGCGCGCCGCCGCGGTCCCCGGCGCGCGCGCTTCGACGACCTCGTCCAGCTCATCACGTTCGCCGACCGGCTCGCGCTGAAGACGCTGGCGCGCCGGCCGGCGGAGCGAGAGCGGCGCCAGCTCGAGGTCTACCGGCGCGTGCGCCGCGAGCCGCTGCCGGACGCGCGCGACTGACGCGCCGCTACGGCTGCGGCGACCGGCGGTCGATTGCCGCCCCGCCGCCCACGGCGATCATCCCCGAGGCGAGCACGGCGACGAACCAGCCGATCTGCAGCGTGGTCTCCAGCTCCACGCCGAAGATCACGCGCGTGGGGGCGTTCAGCCCCCGGTAGAGCACCAGCACGACCGCGCCCAGCCCGAGCAGCAGCACGGCGGCCTGCACCAGGTTCGACCGGCGCACCCAGCCGCCGTACAGGAGGACGGCGCAGGCCACGGCGGCGATCCCGACCGCCAGCAGCAATACGTCGGTCCGCCCGAGGCCGGCCCAGGCGTCGAAGGTCGGCCCCGGCCGATCCTGGCCGCCCTGCGAGGGAAGCTGCAGCTGGTACCAGTCGAGGAACAGCGAGAGCACGAGCACCACGCCGCCGATTGCCGCCAGCGCGGCTCCAGTCCTGGCTCTGCTCTGGTCCACGGCGCAGACCCTCAGCCGAGCGGCGTCGCCCGGCGCTCCGCCCGGCGCTCGGCGATGTCGGTGGCCGGCGGGCGCAGCAGCGCCCACGTCCCGCGCTTCTCGTGCAGCCGGTAGCGGACCAGCACGAGCAGCGTGCGCAGCCCGTACCCGACGCTCGACGGAAACGAGACCGTGGACGCCTCGAGGAAGTAGCGCGTGGGGATCGGCAGCTCGACCACCCGCGCCCGGGAGCTCACGATCTGGGCGAAGATCTCCTGGTCGAACACGAAGCCGTCCGAGTTGCGCAGGAACGGGATCGAGCGCAGGAACTCGGCGGAGAAGGCGCGGTAGCCGGTGTGGTACTCCGAGTAGCCGCGCCGGAAGGCGAGGTTCTCGATCCCGGTGAGGAAGCGGTTGCCGACCCACTTCCAGCGCGGCATGCCGCCCGCGATCGTCTCGTCCTCAAGCAGACGCGAGCCCATCACGACGTCCGCGATCCCGGCCTCGATCGGCTTCACCATCTGGGCCAGCAGCGCAGGGTCGTACTGGTTGTCGGCGTGGACCATCACGACCGTGTCCGCGCCGTCGAGGATGGCGCGCACGTAGCAAGTCTTCTGGTTGGCCCCGTAGCCGCGGTTGGCGGGGTGCCGCACGACGTCGAGCCCCTCGCGGAGGGCGACCTCCGACGTGTCGTCGGGGCTGGCGTCGTCCACCAGCAGCGCGCGGTCCGCGGCGTCCACCGGCATCGAGCGCGCCACCTCGGGGATCGTCTCGGCCGCCTTGTACGCGGGCAGGACCACGTGCACCGAGCGCTCGCGCCCGCGGTCCTGCATCAGCGGGCGCGGCGGGTGCGCGACCTCGACCTTCTGGGCGACCACCACGCGCGCGTCGCCGAGCGCGAGCGACACCTGGCGGCTGCCGATCGCGGTGCGCGAGATCGCGCCGGCGGCCTTCGAGAGGATGCCCCCGCGCTCGCCCAGGCCGCGGATCCAGTAGCGCAGCGTGAAGGAGCGCACCAGCGGCGGGTCGTCGGACACGACCAGGCCGCGCGCGGACAGCAGCTCCAGCAGCGTCAGGCGCGGCAGCAGGCAGGTGTGGGCCGGGACGTAGCCCCACCAGTGGCGGCCCGCGACGCGCGCGATCTTCGAGGACGGGTCCGGCGTGACGATGCACAGCAGGCCGCCGGGCGCGAGCAGCGCCTGGCAGGCGTCGAGGGCGGCGACCGGGTCGGCCAGGTGCTCGAGCACGTCGCCCATGACGATCACCTGGAGCGACTCGGGCGCCTGCTCGGTCGCGAAGGCCTCCAGCGACTTCGCGCGGACGTCGAGGCCGAGCACCTCGCGCGCGTACGTGCAGGCCGCGCTCGAGAGCTCGAGGCCGACCGTCGAGTAGCCGCGCCGGCGCGCTTCGTCGAGCAGCAGGCCGTGGCCGCACCCGACGTCGAGCATCGTCCCGCCCGAGGTGTACTTGGCCACCAGGTCGAGCAGCCGGCCCGCGTTCACCCGCCTGCCCGCCTCCTCCTCGAGGTAGGCGTTGTCGGACATCTCGCGGTAGAGGTCGTGCAGCTCGTCGCCGGACGGCAGAGCCGGCTGCTGGACGGTCCCGCAGTCCACGCACTCATACAGGTCCCCGTGCTCGCCCGGCTCGTGGTTCGTGGGGATGAACGACTGCGGCGTGGGCCCGTCGGAACGGCCCGGATACCGCAGGATCGTCGAGCCCGAGCAGACCGGGCAGGTGGGCGCCAGCATGCCGCCGATCGTATCCGTGGTTTGCTTCCCGCGCGAAGGTTCGGCGCGCGGAGCCGCGGGACCGGTCAGCGCAGCCCCGCGGCGGCGTGCGGGTTCAGCGCGGCCACGCGTTCCAGGGCCTCGGCAGCCCGCTGCTCATCCGTCGCCTCCGTGAGCTGGTAGAGCAGCCGCCACCCCTCCATGCTGGCGGGCTCCTCGGCAACCACGCGCTCCGCCATGGCGATCGCCTCTTCGCGCTGGCTGGTCGCGGCGAGCAGGATGCTCTCGAGGATCATCGATCCGCGGTCGACGCTCAGCCGGCGGGCGCTGCGCAGGGAGCTGCGCGCGCGCAGCACGTCGTCCTGTGAAACGGCCCCGCTGCGGGCCCGCTCGAGGGTCGCCGCGGCGTCGGACTGCAGTTCCACGGCCCGCAGGCTCAGCACGAGCCAGGCCACGACGGCCAGGGCGATCGCGACGAGCGCGCAGCGAAGCAGGGCGGCGGCCAAGGTGCTCCGAGTCTAAAGCGGCTGCATTAGTGTGGCGCGGGATGCGCAGCTCGGTGCGCAGCCTGGCGGCTGCGATCTTGATTGGCGGGACGACCGTGGTGGCGTTCTTCTCGGGCGGGTTCTTCGACCGGCCGCGGCTGATCGCCGGCCTGGCCGCCTGGGCTCTCGTCATCGCGGCCGCGCTCGTCGGCACGCGGCCGCTGCCGAGCTCGACGGCGGGGCGCATCGCGCTGGCCGGCCTGTTCGGGCTGACCGCCTGGACGGCGCTCTCGATGGCCTGGGCGCCGCTCGGCGGCCGCGCCCAGGACGACCTCCAGCGGCTGCTGCTGTACCTCGGCTTCTTCGTCGCGAGCCTCGCGCTGCTGCGCGGGGTGGGCGTGCGCCGCTGGCTTGAGCCCTCGCTCGTCCTGAGCGCGCTGGTGATCGTCGGCTACGCCCTCTCGGAACGGCTCCTGCCCGGGCTGATCGAGCTCGACCGCAGCCAGTCCGCCTCGGGGCGGCTCGAGCAGCCGATCACCTACTGGAACGCGCTCGGCGCGATCGCGGCGATCGGCGTGGTGCTCGCCGTGCGCGTCGCGGGCGACCCCGAGCGCTCCAAGGCGATGCGCGGTGCCGCCGCGGCGGCGGGCGTGCCGCTGTGCCTCGGTGTCTACCTGAGCTTCTCGCGCGGCGCCCTGGCGGCGGTCGCGGCGGGGCTGCTGGTGCTGCTCGCGCTCGCCCCGGCCGGCAGGCCGCAGCTGCGCAGCGCGCTGATGATCCTCGTGACCGGCGCGGCGGCGGCTCTGGTCGCGAGCCGCCTGCCGACGCTCGAGTCGCTCCAGTCGGGCGAGAGCGGCGTCCCCGCCGAGGGGCTCGTGATGCTCGGGTGCCTCGTGGTGCTGGCCGGCGCGGCCGCGGCGCTGGTGACGCGCACGCCGCGGCGCGAGGCGCGCCACTTCCCGCTGCCGGTCTCGCGACGAGCGGCGGTGATGACCGTCACCGTCGTCGCGCTGCTGGTGGCGGTGGTCGGCGCGGCGACGCTCGAGGGCAAGCCCGAGGGCGTCTCCCCGGACCCGGAGGCGCGGGCGGCGCGACTCGGGTCGATCGACACGAACCGCTACCGCTACTGGGACGTGGCGATCCAGGGGTGGGCCGAAAAGCCGATCTGGGGGCTCGGCTCGGGCGCCTTCTTCGTCGAGTGGCGCAGGACGGGCGACCGCGTCGACCAGTCGGCCGACGCCCACTCCCTCTACCTCGAGACGGCGGCGGAGCTTGGCCTGATCGGCGTGGCGCTGCTGGCGCTGCTCTTCGGAGGCGTCACCGCCGCGTTGGTGCGGCTCGACCGGGTCCATCCACGCACGGCCACCGGGCTCGCGGCGGGCCTGGCGGCCTGGGCGGTCCATGCCGGCCTCGACTGGGACTGGGAGGTGCCGGCGGTGTCGCTGGTGGCGCTGCTGCTCGCCGCGGCGGCGATCGCCTGGAGTGAGGAGCTCCCGGTGCGCAGGCCGGCCACGGCCGCCGCCGGACACACCGAAGGGAGGCGTTCCACCGACGGCGCCGGCCAGCCCGGGCCGAGCCCCGGCTCGAGATCGGCCAGCACGGTCGGATAACGGCCAGGTGACCTGCGAGTTCGCCGCCCTGGATGTGCTAGGAATGGCCGGATGCGCATCTCCAAGGGAATGCTGACGCTCGCACTGATGGCCAGCCTCGCGGGCACCGCGCTGATGGCCACCGCCCCCGCGTTCGCGCAGAGCGCGGGCGACGAGCAGTACGTCGATCCCTTCCAGAACGAGGAGCAGTCCAACCAGGACAACTCGAACTCGGGGTCGCAGGGCACCGACGAGGCCGCGCCGGAGCCCACCCCCCAGGCGCCCGCTGAGGCGGTGCCCGAGTCGGGTGTGGCCGATCAGACCAGCGCCGGCACGACCTCGAGCGGCAGCGCCACGCTGCCCCGCACCGGGCTTCCGCTGGCGGGGCTCGCCATCGGCGGCCTGCTCCTCTTCGGTGGCGGGCTGACGCTCAGGCGACGTATGTGAGTGGAACCGTTCCGGGTGACTACGTCACGCTGCAGCCGGATCCTGGCTCGGCCGAGCACGACGGCAGACACCAGAACGGACGCCTGACCCACCGTCAGGCGTCGGTCGTGATCGACGCCCGCGCCGCCGCCCGGCGCGAGATCGGCGGCGTCGAGCGCGTGACGATGGAGATGGCCGAGCGGCTGCCGCGGCTGCGGCCCGACCGCTACGCCGTGATGCGCCCGCCGAGCGCCTTCGCGCACCGCGCCGGCCACCTCTGGGAGCAAGCCCTGCTGCCGGTGGCGGCGCGCCGGGCGCAGGTGCTCTACTGCCCCGCCAACCTCGCCCCGGCGGCGTCGCGCCGGACCGTGGTGGTGATCCACGATCTCGCCGCGCTGCGCCACCCCGAGTGGTACTCGCCGCCCTACGCCTCCTACCAGCACCGCATCCTCCCGCTGCTCGCCCGCCGCGCCCGGCGCGTAATCGCGCCGTCCGAGTTCTCGCGCCGCGAGGTGGCGGAGGGCCTCAACCTCGATCCCGACCGCATCGCGGTCGTGCCCAACGGCGTGGACCCGCGCTTCTCGCCGTCGGCGGACCCCGAGCCGGTCCGGCGCCTCTACGGGCTCGACCGCCCCTACGTGCTGGTCGTGGGGACCAGGATCGCCCGCAAGAACGTGGTGGCGCTGGCGCAAGCCAGCAAGCGGCTCGCCGAGCTGGGCATCGAGCTCGTGTCAGCGGGCTCCGGGCGCGCCTACATGCGCGCCGGCGAGGCGCCGCCGATGCGGACGCTGGGCTACGTCGACGAGGAGCTCCTGCCCGGCCTCTACACCGGCGCGCTCGCGCTCGCGATGCCGTCGCTGTACGAGGGCTTCGGACTGCCCGTGCTCGAGGCGATGGCGAGCGGCGTACCGGTGGTGGCCGCCGACCGCACCGCGCTGCCCGAGACGTGCGGCGATGCCGCTTTGCTGGTGGACCCGAACGACAAGACGGCGCTCGCCGACGCCCTCGCCCAGGCGGCCGGCGACGCGGACCTGCGCGAGCGACTGATCCGTGCCGGCCACGAGCGCGCGGCGGGCTTCACCTGGGACCGCAGCGCAAGGCTCACCGACGCCGCGATCGCCGAGGTCCTCGAGCAGGACGAGCCGATCACCCCGCTCCGCCGCCCGGCGGCCGCGGAGCGTCCGCGGCTCGCCACCGGCACGGCGGTGTCGACGATCATCGTCAACCACGAGCGCCGCGAGCTGCTGCGCATGTGCCTCCAGTCGCTCGAGCGGGCGCTGAAGGCCGTCGAAGAGGACACCGAGCTGATCGTGGTCGACAACGGCTCGGGCGACGGCTCCGTCGAGCTCGTGCGGGAGCACTTCCCGAGCGTCAAGGTGGTCGCGCTCGAGCACAACGAGGGCTTCGCCGGCGGCGTCTCGCGCGGCATCGCCGCGGCGCAGGGCGAGTGGATCGCCGTGTTCAACAACGACACCACCATCGAGCCCGACGCCATCGCGGTGATGCTGGAGGCGGCCCGTTCGCATCCGCGCGTGGGGTCCGTCGCGGCCCAGATGCGCTTCGCCGACCGGCGCGAGGTGGTCAACTCCGCGGGCCTCGAGCTGGACCGGCTCGGCATCGCGGCGGACCGGCTGGTGGGCACGCCCGTCGCCGACCTGCTGGAGCGCGATCCGTACGAGGTCTTCGGCGCCACCGGAGGGGCCGCCCTGTTCCGGCGCGAGATGCTCGACCAGGTGGGCAGCTTCGACGACACCTTCTTCGCGTTCTTCGAGGACGCCGACCTCGCCTGGCGGGCGCAGGCGCACGGCTGGCGCGCGCTGTATGCCCCCGGTGCGGTCGTGTACCACCACCACTCCGCCACCGCCCAGCACGGCTCGCCGGCCAAGCTCTTCCTCGTCGGGCGCAACCGCGTGCGCACGCTCGCCAAGAACGCCACCAGCGGCATGCTGCTCGCGAACGGGCTCTGGATGCTCGCCTACGACGCCGCGTACGTCCTCTACGCGTCGGCGAGCGGGCGGACGCTGGCCCCGCTGCGCGGGCGCCTGATGGGCATGCGCGAGTGGCGCACCTACCGGCGCAGCGGAGGGCCCCACCGCCGCCCGCTCGGCCTGATGCGCCCGCTCGGATTCCGCCGGGCGCTGCAGCGCCACAAGGGCTACAGCGAGCAGCAGGGCTCCGAGGCGGAGCCGAGGTGACGGCGGGGCCCGGAGCGCTGACGGACGTCGCGGACAGCGGCCCGGCCCCCGGCCGCCTCACGATGCGCTCAGCCCTGGTTCACGACTGGTTCCAGGGCTACCACGGCGCGGAGCGCACGGTCGGGGCGATGCTCGACCTGTTCGCCGCGGACCCGGACATCCTCACCTTCCACGCCGCCCGCGACCTGCTGCCCGAGCGGCTCGCCAACGCGATCGTGCGCGAGTCGCGCCTGGGCCACCTCCCGGGCGTGCGCCAGCGCGGACACGAGCCGGGCCGCTGGCGCTGGCTGCTGCCCTACATGCCGCGCTACTTCGAGCGGCTCGACCTGCGCGGCTACGAGCTCGTCGTCAGCTCCTCGCACGCCTGCGCGGCGGGCGTGCGGACGCCGCCCGAGACGCTGCACGCCTGCTACTGCCACACGCCGATGCGCTACGTCTGGCTGGCCGAGACCGAGCGCGACCGGCTGGCCGGGCTCAAGGGGCACGCGCTAGCCGCCCTGCGCGGACGCCTGCGCGCCTGGGACCGGCGCGCCGCGCAGCGCCCCGACGTGTACCTGGCGAACTCGTCGGCGGTCGCGGAGCGGATCGCCAACTTCTACGGTCGCGAGGCGGTCGTGGTGCCGCCCCCCGTGGCCGTGAGCGACTTCCCGGCGGACGTGGAGCGCGATCCGCAGCGCTTCCTCTGGGTGCACCGGCTGGTCGCCTACAAGCGTCCGCTCGAGGTGGCCGAGGCGTTCCGCGAGCTGCCCGACCTGAGGCTGACGATGGTCGGCGTCGGCCCGCTGGAGCGCGACCTGCGCGCAGCGCTGCCGCCGAACGTCGAGCTGCTCGGCTGGATGCCGCGCGAGCAGCTGGCGCTGCTGTTCGCGGGGGCCGCCGGCTTCATCCACGTTGGCGAGGAGGACTTCGGCATCTCGATGGTCGAGGCGCTCGCCGCCGGGGCGCCCGTGCTGGCCGCTGACCGCGGCGGCGCGCGCGACATCGTGCGCCCGGGCCGCGACGGCGTGCTGATCGCCGACCCCGCCGATCCCGAGCAGATCCGCGCCGGCGTGCGTGAGCTGGCGCAGCGCGACTGGGACCGCGACGACCTGCGCCGCAGCGCCGAACGCTTCTCCGAGGAGCGCTTCCGCGAGCGCCTGGGGAACGTCCTGCGCGAGCACGGCGCACGCTGAGCCATGTCCACGCCGGGGCGACTCGTGGCGATCGCCTTCCACGAGCCGGTGATCGGCGGGGCGTCGCGGACGGTGCTGCGCATCCTGCCGCTGCTGGCGTCCGACGGCTGGCGCTTCACCTGCTGGACCCCCGGGCCCGGCCCGCTGCGCGAGGCGCTCGAGCGCGACGGCCACGAGGTGGCGGGCGCGCCGAAGCTGCTGCGCTACAGCCGGCGCTCGCTGCGCCAGCCCCCCGGCGCGGCGGCTCGGCTGGCGAGCGTTCCCGGCTACCTGCGCGAGTTCCGCGCCTGGCTGGCCGCGCGCGACCCCGCGCTGCTGCACGCCAACACGCTGCTGGCGATCCCGGAGGCGCTGGCCGCCGGCCGCGGGCGCCCGACGCTGCTCTACTCGCACGAGACCGTGCCCGCCGGCCCCAAGGGCGCCGCCGCGGCGCGGCTGGCGCGCCACGCCGCGGACGTCGTCGTGGGCGTCTCGGAGGCAGCGACGGCCGGCCTGCGCCGCGGCGGAGCGCGGCCCCAGGTGATCCTCAACGGCGTGCCGCTGCCCGCGCCGCGACCGCCCCGCCCCCAGGGCGCCGCGCTGGTCGTGGGCCAGCTCGGCACGGTCTCGCCGCGCAAGGGCAGCGACGTCTTCGTGGAGGCCGCCCGCCGCCTGCGCTCCGAGCTGCCCGAGGCCGAGTTCCGCCTGATCGGCAAGCGCGTGGAGGGGCCCGAGCGGGCCTGGGCCGACGGCGTGATCGCGGAGGCTGACCGCCACGGCGTGCGCCACGGCGCGCGGCCGGAGCCCTACTCCGAGCTGAGCGAGTGGGACGTGGCCGTGCTGGCGTCTCGCGACGAGCCGTTCGGGCTGGCTGCGGCCGAGGCGATGGCGCTGGGCATCCCCGTGGTGGCCACACGGGCGGGCGGGCTGCCCGAGGTGCTCGGCACCGACGCCGGCGTGCTGGTGGAGCCCGACGATCCCGGCGCGCTGGCGCGGGCCATCCTCGAGCTGGCCCGCGACCGGGACCGGCGCGAGGCGTGCGGCGCGGCCGGACGCGCGCGCGTCGAGCGCCTGTTCACGCTGGAGCGGCAGGCCGACGCGGTCGGCCGCGCGTACCTCAGCGCGCTGGCATCCGGGCGAGGCGCCTCAGGCCGCGCAGCTCCCCCGGCGTGACGGCCCCGATCAGCACCGCGAGGCAGGCCCAGGTCAGCGTCGCGGCGGCGCCGATCGCCACGAGCGCCACCAGCGCCGGCGCGTCGCCGAGCAGCGACGCCACCAGCGCGGCGGCGGCCACGCTCAGCGCGCACGCCACCACTCCGCGCAGGTAGCGGCCGTCGAACGGGGTTGCCCCGAGCGTGCGCGCGGTCGACCACAGCCACCACAGGTTGAGGACGATGTATCCGCCCGCCGTCGCCCAGGCGGCGCCCTCGAGCCCCCATGCGTCGGCGGCCACGACCGTCGCCACCACGATCGCCGGGAGCGCCACCAGCGCGACCCGGCTGATCTCGCCGTACGACCCGACCGCCACCGACGTGAGGTACCCGAGCCCCAGCGCGCCGTACAGCCCGTAGGCCACGAACAGGATGCGCATGACGTCGGTGGCGAGCGCGGCGTCGTCGGGAAACAGCAGCTCGGCCAGCCAGGGCGCGGCGACGAAGCCGCCGCCGGCCAGCAGCAAGGAGACCAGCGCCGACCAGCGCGACGACGTGCGATAGAGGGCGACCAGCGCCTCGGCCTGGCCCGCGGCCGCCAGCTTCACGGCCTCGGGCAGGTACAGCACCGAGACAGCGATGACGAACTGGTAGCTGAACTCGGCCAGCCTCAGCGTGGCGCCGTAGATGCCCGCGGCGTCGGCGCCGATGACCACCCCGACCACCACGATGTCGAGGTGGGCGAGCAGCGCCCACACGGCCCCGCCGATCTGGAGCGCGCCGGTGCCGTGCGCGTGGGCGCGCGTCGCGGGCAGGCCGCGCACCGCAGGCCCCCACGTCGCCACGATCAGGCCGACGTTCAGCGCCACGAAGCTCCACAGGACGAAATCGGCGCCCGCGTCGAGCCCAAAGGCGATCCCCGCCACGATCGCGCGCCCGATCGCCACGACGAGCCCGGTGACCAGGGCGAAGCGACCGGCCTGCCCGCGCGCCCTGAAGACCGCCCCGAGGATCGACGCGCCGCCCTGGGTCACGGCCAGCACCACGCTCGCCACGAGCAGGCCCCAGTCGAACCCGCCGGGACCGTCCGAGATCAGCACCAGCAGGACGAAGACGGCCGGCAGCGTCGCCGTGAAGCGCAGCATCGCGCCGGTGAGGTCGCCGCGGCCGAAGCCCTCGCCGTCCGCAGAGGCCGCGGCGCTGCGCGCCGTTGCGTCGGGCAGGCCGCCGGTTCCGAGCGTGGCGCCCAGCAGGCCCGCGGCGATCGCGGCCAGCAGCGCCCCGAGGTCGTCGGCCGGCAGGGTGCGCGCCAGCAGGATCAGCGTGACCAGCGCGAGCGCCCTCGCGGCGATCCAGGCGAGCGAGGTGATCGCCGTGCCGGCGCCAACCCGGGAGGCCGCCGCGACGTGCAGCCGCTCGGCGCTCGGCGGCGTCACCGTCCCCGTTCTCGCTCCGGCCCCTGCCTGTTCCCTTCGCGCTCCTGCTTGCGGCGCTCGGCGTCGACCAGGGCCTTGGCGACGCGCGTGATGCGATTGAGGTAGCGGTTGTCGGAGAGCTTCCACTCCCCGTCCTCGAGCACGAGGTTGAACGAGCGCGCGACGCGCTGGCGCTCCTCCCGCCCGTTCGGGTGGCGCTGTATCTGCGTCAGCAGCACGAACACGGTGGCCCTGTCGCCGAAGCGGATCACGTCGGAGACATCCGGGCGGGCCTCGAGGTTCAGCAGCCCGGGGCCGTAGTTGAGCTGGCGTGCGAGCTTCAGCCGGGTCATCCCGACCGGAGCCGCGTAGTGGCGCTGGGCGACGTCCGGCGACTCGAACTGGAGCGCGCGCCACCACGCCACCACCGTTCGGGCGGGCGAGTCGGGCGCGTACTCGGCCACGTCCTGCTTGGACAGGAACTGCGGCTCGTCGGTGCGTTCGGTCTGCTCGCCCGTGCCGAGGTCGCCGCAGCCGCTGGCGGCGAGGGTCGCGACCAGCGCCAGCACCGGTCCGAGGCGCCTCACGCCGAGCCCCGCCGCAGTCGTCCGAGCGCGTGCACGGTGGCCACCAGGGGGATCCCGAACGCCAGCGCGTAGCCCAGGGCGATGGAAAAGGAGTCGACCACGAGCTCGTACAGCACTATCAGCGCGACCGCATAGAGCGCCACCCGGTACTCGCGCCCGGGTCCCGAGCCGAGCACCAGCCCGGTCAGGCCGCGCGCCGCCATCCCCAGCAGGAGCGCCCCGATCGCGACGCCGGGGAAGCCGAAGTCGATGTAGAGGTCGCCGATCACGGTCGGGGGGCGGCCGGCGCCGGTCGACTCGCCGAAGACCGCCCGCCGCAGCACGATGTCCCCGCCCTCCGGCTTCCCGGGGTCGACCGCGGCCGGCAGGTACGAACGCACCCCGCCGAGCAGGAAGTCGCCGTTCTGGTGTGGACGCCGCTGGCCGTAGGTCGTGGTCACGTAGAAGACGTCGTCGAAGGCGGTCAGGTCGTTCAGGATCACGCGCGGCTCCAGGCCGTACTTGGGCGCCTGCCCGATGGCCTCCCCGATCGAGTCGACGTTGGCCGCCTGGCGGAACGCCACGAAGGCGCCCGCGAAGACCACGAACACGGCCATGCCGGCGGCCAGCTGGCGCAGCCGCCACGGACTCCAGAGGTAGTGCTTGATCACCGCGAGCATCAGCAGGGCGAGCAGGATGCGGGCGCGCGAGCCGGCGATCGTCGCGAACCCGCAGTTGGCGAGGACGCACCCCACGAAGCCGGCCCACTCGAGCCGGGTGGAGGGCCGGCGCCAGGCCGCCCACACGACCATGCCGGCGAAGCCGAAGCCCGCCAGCACGAACAGCACGAAGCTGTCGGAGAGGGCCGCCTGCTCGTTCGCGCTGCGCAGCGACGGCCCGGGCCCGCCGGCGCGGGCGATGATCGCGGCCTGCGCCGCGAAGCCGATCGCGAGCGCGGCGGCCACGGCGGTCCGGACGCTGATGCCCGCGCGCGGGCCGTGCGCCCGCGCCAGCCGCCCGGCGAGGCGGCGTCCGGCGGGCAGCAGATAGCCGGCGGCAAACAGCACCAGGAACAGCGCCGTCGCGCCGATCGCCCGGGTCAGCGCCGGCTCGAGCGGCTCGCGCAGCCGCTGAGTGACGAAGAGGGCGATCTCCTGGTTCTCGAGCAGGACCAGCCCGACCGGCCCCTTGTCGGGGGCGAAGTGGCTGTAGAGGTCGCGCCAGCCGAGGAACAGCTGCAGCGGCCGGGCGACGAAGATCAGCAGCCCGACCGCCGCGATCAGCGGCAGCGGCTCCAGGAAGCGCCGCGTGGCAAGCCCCCACGCGGTACCGCTCGCGGTGACGAGCGCGCAGACGGCCAGCAGCGACCACGCCACGGGCATCCCGATCAGCAGCGGGAGCACCGCCAGGAAGGCCAGCAGCGCCGCGGCCGCGAGCGGGGCGGCCGGGGCACCGCGGCGCATGGTGGTGTCCAGCATGGCCACGTGGGCAGAGTGCCACGAATCGCCGCTCGCCGGGCCGCCTCGAGCGCGGTCGGAGCGGGCTCCGGTTCCCGCTGGCGGACTCGGAAACCCTGGAGTAAGGTGGTCCGCCCGAGGTGCAGCCCGTAGGTACAACCCACGGACGCGCGTCCTCAGCGCCCACTCGAACGCCGGAGCAGCCCGTTCGGCGTACGCGTACGCGCAAGGACGCGTTGAGGCGGCGGCTGCTGTTCACCGCCGATGTACTGGCAATCCTCTTTGCCGTAGGGGCGATGGTCCTGGTCGAGGGCACGACCGACCCGGTCTGGGTGCTGCCGACGCTCCCCTTCTGGGTCGTCGTGGCCAAGATGGAGGGCCTCTACGACGCCGACCACCCGCGCATCTGGCACCTCACCACCGACGAGGCGCCCGCGATCTTCCACTGGATCACGCTGTGCGTGGCGGCGAGCCTCTTCTTCATCCGCGCCCTGCCGAACGAGACGATCACGCTCGACAGCGCGTTCACCTTCTATGTCACCGCCCTGGCGGCGGCCTTCCTGCTTCGGTCGGCGGCACGCACGATCTGGCGCCACCGCGTGCCGCCGGAGCGGGCGCTCGTGCTCGGCGGGGGCAAGCTCGCCGACGCGGTCGCGCGCAAGCTGGCGCTGGAGCCCGGGCACCACCTGGCGGTGCTCGAGTACCGCAGCAACGACGGCGCCGGCACCAACGGGTCGGCCCGGCGCGAGCTCCAGGTCGACCAGCTCAGCACCGAGGACCTCGAGTTCCTGCTGGCGGAGACCCGGGCCGAGCGCGTCGTGCTGGCCGTGCCGGAGCTCGACGAGTCCACGCTCGCGCGCGTGCTGTCCTGCTGCCGCTCGACCGGCGTCAAGCTGAGCGTGATGCCCCCGATGCGCGCGATGCTCGGCACCGCGGTGCAGCTCAACCACATCGCCGAGATGCCCGTGATCGAGTACGGCACCTGGGGCACGTCGCCGTCGACGATGCTGATCAAGCGTGCGGTCGACGTAGTGATCTCGGCCGCCGGCATCGTCCTGCTCGCGCCCTGCATGCTGGTGGTCGCACTGGCGGTGCGGTTCGACTCGCGCGGGCCTGCGCTGTTCACGCAGCTGCGCGCCGGCCGCAACGGCGAGCCGTTCAAGATCCTGAAGTTCCGGACGATGTGCCACGACGCCGAGGAGCGCATCTCCGAGGTGATCTCGCCCGACGAGCTGAGCGAGCCGATGTTCAAGCTCCGCAAGGACCCGCGCGTGACGCGCGTGGGCCGCTTCCTGCGCCGCACCAGCCTGGACGAGCTGCCCCAGCTGCTGAACGTGCTCCGCGGGGACATGAGCCTGGTCGGCCCGCGGCCCGAGGAGCTGTGGCTGGTCGAGCGCTACGGCGAGACGCAGCGCTTCCGCCTCCAGATGCGCCCCGGCCTGACCGGGCCGATGCAGGTGCACGGCCGCGGCGAGCTGAACTTCCAGGAGCGCCTCGCGGTGGAGCGCGAGTACGTGGAGAACTACGGGCTGCGCAAGGACCTGAAGATCCTGGTGCGCACGGTCTCCACGATCTGGGGCGCCAAGGGCGCCTACTAGCGCAGGCTCACCAGCACCAGGTCGCCCTCCAGCTCCAGCGCCAGGCGCTGCGCGCGCTGGCGGCGCAGGACCGGCTCGGCCGACAGGCTCGGCCGCCAGACCTCGATGTCGCGGGCGCCCAGCCCGCCGAACGAGAGCTCGACCGTCACGCGTCCGGGGTCCAGGGCATGCCGCGCGTCGCGGTCCCAGACCGAGACCGGCCGCCACAGGGCGATCGCGCGCGAGCCATCCGGCCGCGCCAGCGTCAGCCGCTCGATCTGCTCGTCGCCGTCCGTGCTCAGCTCCCAGGCCAGCTGTCCGCCTGCGCGCGGGCCGGGGGTGCTGCGCAGCGCGGCGATCAGCGTCTGGATCGCCGTGAACGCCGGCTTGGGCGAGAGGTCGTTGCGCAGCAGGCCGAAGTGCTGCTCGGAGTTGGCGAGGCCGGGGTCCGGCTGCTCGTCCAGCAGCTCGTAGACGAAGGTCCGGCGCACGCCCGCCCCGAACGCGGTCGCGAGCAGCCGCGGCAGGTACACGGCGGCGGCCTCCTCCGACGCCGGCGGCTGGCCCGTCGTCGCGGCCAGGGCGTTGTGGTAGCCGGTCTCGGTGAACATCGCGCCGCGCCGCGGCATGGTCGCGCGGCGCTCGCTGAGCGCCTGGGCCAGCGCGCCCTCGGGCGGCTCGCCGCCGGAATAGGGGTGCCCGTTGAACAGTCCCGGCAGGTCGCCGGGGATGCGCGCGCGGCTGGCGGGGTCGATGAAGCTCGGCCCGATCACCGGCACGCCGGGCGCCTGCTCACGCACCGCCGCGGCCAGGGCCGGCATGTAGCTGCTCAGCTTCTGCGGCCAGGCCGGGTCGCCGCCGTTGTCGAGCTCGTTCGGGGCCTCGAACCCCCCCACGGCGTCGCCCATCACCGCGAGCGAGTCGGCCACCCACGCCGCCGGGTCGCTCGCCAGGTCGCCGCTGCCGAGCGTGGCCCGGATGCCCACGGCGCGCGCGGCGCGCAGCCCGTCTGTCAGCGGCCCAATCCGCGGCGGGGCCGCTTCGCGGATGTGGCGCACGCCGAGCTCGCGCAGGCGCTCGATCACCTCCGGCTGGCGCCCGTAGGCCGTGTCGGTGTAGCTCAGGTGGGTCACGACGCCGATCGAGTCCACGAACGCGTCGGCCGACAGCTCGCTCGACCGCAGGGCCGGCGGCTCCGGATCGCTCTCCACGAGCCCAACGGCCAGCGCCACCGCCGCACCCGCGGCCACGGCGACGGCGAGGGCGACGGCCAGGCGTCGCGTCACGTCAGCCCGCCCCGAGCGTCAGCGCGCGATCGCGCGCAGGCGGTCGAGCGTCGGGACGAACCCGCGCCAGGGCACGTGGGCGACGCGCTTGTAGGCGAACAGCGCCGCGAGGAAGACCGCCGCATAGGAAGCGGAGGAAACCAAGGCCGCCGCGATGATGCCCCCGGTCCGCAGGAACACGAACAGCCCGACGATCGTCACGAGCATGCCGAGCAGCTGCGTGAGCGTGGACGTGAACGGCCTGCCCGCCGCGTAGATGCCGGCGCTCAGGATCGACGACCCGGCGAACAGCACCGCCCCGGGCAGGATCAGCAGCAGCGGCTCGGCGGCGTCGCGGAAGTCGTCGCCGTAGACGAGGCCGAGCAGTGGCCGGGCGAACAGCGCGAGGACCAGCGCGAACACCGCCGCCACTGCCAGCGCGGCCCACAGCGAGCCGACGACCTTGATCGAGCCGCGCTCCGGGTCCCGCGCCGCGGCCGGCAGAACCAGCCCCGCGAACGTGTTGGCCAGCTGGTAGACGATCAGCGAGACGTTCGTGGCGACCGAGTAGAGGCCGACGCTGGCAGAGCTGACGAAGGCCGGCAGCATCGCCACGTCGAGCCGGGCGGTGACGTTGGCCGCGACCGTCGACCCCTGCCCTCGCACCCCGTACCAGAGCGTCGACAGTCCCAGGCGTGGGTCCGGCCGCCCGAGGCCGATGCGCCCCACGGCGCGGGCCACGCCGGCCACCACGACCACACCCGTGGCCGCGGTGGCCGCGATCATCGCGACCTCCACCGTGAGGACGTCGCCCCACCAGAGCACCACCAGGGCCGCGGCCACCAGCACCGGCTGCGCGAAGCGCAGCACGTTGTAGACGAAGAAGTCCTGCGTGCCGAGCAGCAGGCCGTAGGTCAGCTCGAGCCCGATGACCAGGACGATCGTGAACATGAACCAGCGCCCGATGGCGATCGCCTGGTCGCCGTCGGTGGCGAAGATCGTCGGCAGCAGCAGCTCGCTGATGGCGATCGCGATCGCGGACAGCGGGAGCAGCATCAGGACCCACGTCGTCAGCAGGCTGGGTCCGTCCTCGGGCCGGCGCGCGATGAAGTAGCTGAGGCTCTGCGCCACCCCCATGGCGAACAGGAAGCCCGCCAGCTGGCTGACCGTCACGAGCGCGACCGCCACCCCTCGGCCCTCTGGTCCGAGCGCGCGGGCGGTGACGACGCCGGCCACGAGGTTGGCGGCCAGTGTGAGCCCGGAGAAGACGTAGGTCACGATGCCGGCGCGCACCAGGTCGCGCGACAGCAGCCGCCGCAGCCCGCCCGGCGGACGCTCCGTCACATCATCCGCGGCCATTGGCACACCGTATGGCAGCAGCCCGCCGGCTTCGCCGCCGCTGGGCGGGGCTTTGCAGGGCAGCGTGACCTCGCCGTCCGGCTGCGCGAGGAGTGGCGCGACGCGGGGGTCGACGAAGCCTTCTTGGAGTCAGTGATGGTCTCCCGCAGAGCGAATTGAGGTCCGCCGAACGGCGGACGGATGTTCGACCCCCGCTGGACGGATGTCCGAGGTTATGAATTCCTGAAACCGGTAACACATCGGGTCTACGTGCTTTCACGCCTGACCCGCCCATGTCTGGCCCCCATCGCCGTCCTCGCCGTCGCCCTGGTCTCCGGCTGGGGGCAGCCCGCCCCCGCCTCGGCCCAGTCGTTCGTGCCGGCGCAGTCGGCGCGTGCCTTCGGGGACTCCGTGGGCGTCAACGTCCGGCTCACCCACATCGACACTTCCTACGGGGACTACGACACCATCACCGCGCGGCTGCGGGAGCTGGGCGTCCGCTACGTCAACGACACGGTCTGCCCGACCTGCGAGTACCAGATCGCGCAGCTGCAGCGGCTCGCGGCGTTGGGCATCCGGGCCAACCTCGCCGTGGGCTGGATGGCGGGCGGCACGGCGTCGATTGCACCGGGGGTGCAGGCGCTGCGAGACCGGCTGCGCAGCTCCGTCGTATCGGTCAACACCATCAACGAGCCCGACATCTCGGGCGACCCGGCCTGGATCGACAAGACGCGCGCCTTCCAGGCCGAGCTGTACCGCCAGGTCAAGTCGGACCCGCTCCTGGCGCACCTGCCCGTAATCGGGCCGAGCCTGGTCAACCGGGGCTCGCGGGCGCTGCTGGGCGACCTCACGCCGTATCTCGACCGCGGCAACCTCCATCCCTACTCCGGGGGTCTGCCGCCTCTGCTCAACCTGGAGGACGAGCGGCAGGTGATGAGCGCCGTGTCCGGCAGCAAGCCGCTCGTGATCACCGAGGTCGGCTACCACACGGACATGGCGCACACGAGCCCGCACCGGCCCGCGTCCGAGGCCGCGGTGGCGGTCTACACGCCGCGCATCGCGCTCGAGGCGTTCCGCTTCGGCGTCGAGCGCACCTACCTCTACACGCTGGCCGACCAGTGGTCGGACGCCCAGGCGGCGCAGTTCGGCATCTCCAAGTCGGAGAACTCGTTCGGCCTGCTGCGCTGGAACCTGACGCCCAAGCCCTCGTTCCTCGCGCTGCGCAACCTGCTGCGCACGGTGGACGGCGGATCGGCCCCTGTCGCGTCCCCCGGCGGCATGCGGGTGGGACTCGAGGGAGCCGGCCCGGACGTCCAGCAGCTGCTGCTGCGCTCCGCGGACGGCTCCTACGCCCTGGTGCTCTGGCGCAACGTGAGCGTGTGGGACCGCGACGCTCAGCGCGACATCGTGCCGCCGCCCGACGCTCTCGACGTGGTGCTCGGCGAGCCGGTGGCGCTCGCGCGCCGCTTCAACCCGGTCGTGTCGGATGCCGAGCGCCAGCGCTGGACCGATCCGCAGCGCATCCCGGTCGAGCTGAGCGGCGGGCCGGTGGTCCTCAGGCTCACACCGCCGGGCGCGGCGGGAACGAAGGGTCTGCGCACGGGCACGCACGGGGCGAGCAAGAAGCGCAAGTGCGCCGCCGGCGCCGTCGGCAAGTCCGCTCGCAAGACGCGGCGAAAGGCGCGTGCGCACTGCTGCCCCAAGGCCCGGACCCACAAGAAGGGCTCGCGCAAGAAGGCCAAGCGCAAGCGCCCGGCCGCCTCGGCGTCGCGGCGGCGGGCCGGCGCGAGCCGCAAGGCGACCTGGAAGCGGTCGTCCTCCTGCGTCAGCGCCCGACGCCGCTAGCGCAGGTCTCAGCGACGATCTCCGTCAGGCGCCGCTGGAACGCCTCACGCGAGAAGCGCTGCGCGTGAGCGCGGATGGCGTGCGGGTCGAAGCGGCCCATGTCCTCCCGCAGCGCCCGGGCCAGCGCGCCTGAATCGCCGTCGGGGACGAGCAGCCCGGTGTCGCCCGGCACCACTGTCTCGCGGGCGCCGCCCGCGTCGATCGCCACCACGGGACGCCCGGCGGCCTGGGCCTCGACCGACGCGATCCCGAACTCCTCGACGTTGGGCACGACCAGCGCGGCGGCGCCGGCGTATAGGGCCGCGAGCTCCTCGTCACCGACCCGCCCGAGGAACTCGGCCTGGCCGGAGTAGCGCGCCCGCAGCCGCTCCAGCTCCGGCCCGGACCCGACGATCTTGATCGGGCGTCCGGCGGCCGCCGCCGCCTCGATCGCCAGCTCGGGGCGCTTGTGGCGCACCAGCTCGCCCACGAACAGCACGTGGTCGCCCGGCTCGCCGACGCTGAAGCGCTCGACGTCCACCGGCGGATGCACCACATCGGCGTCGCGGCCCCAGAAGCGCCGGATGCGCTCGCGCGTGATCTGCCCGTTGGCGACGTAGCGGTCGACCGCCTGTGCGGCGCGGCGGTCGAAGGCCCGGTTGCGGCGCAGCACCAGGCCGAGCAGCGGGCGTAGCGGCGGCGGGACCTCGGAGAGCGCGCGCGCCTGCTCGTGCCAGGCGTAGCGGAACGGCGAGTGGCAGTAGCACACGTGCCGCGCCCCCTGGGGCGGGCGCACGCCGTGGACGAACGCGCTGCTGCTCGACACGATGCAGTCGAACCCGGTCAGGTCGAGGCGCCGGGCGGCGGTCGGGAAGACCGGCAGCAGCTTGCGGAAGTTGCCCTGCCGCACGCCGAGGCGCTGCAGCGGCGAGGTGTCCACCCTGCGCCCGGCGAAGCGGCGCTCGGTGCCGGCCTCGTCGTACAGCAGGGTCACGATCGGGGCGTCCGGCCAGGCGTCCGTCATCGCGGCGAAGGTGCGCTCAGCGCCGCGCAGTACGAGCAGGTAATCGTGGACTAGGGCGAGGGCCATGGCCAGGCGGCGGCAAAGAATAGGGCTGGCACCCCATACATCCGTCCGGTTCGCCCCAGCGCGGACGAATGTTCCGGTCGAGCGTGCCGATACCCGTAGCTGTGCGTGCAGTCCTTGCCAGGCTGCTCGTTGCAGGGGCCTGCTTGATGGTGGCTGCGCCCGCGGCGAGCGCCGATGTCGTGGCGCCCAAGAGCGCCTCAGCCTTCCGTGACTCGGTGGGCGTGGTCACGCACATCGTCTACTTCGACACCGCCTATGGGGACTGGCCGCGAGTCGTCGCCCGGCTCGACGAGCTGGGCGTGCGACACCTGCGCGAGGGCATCTACGCCAATCCGGCGCCGCAGTGGCGCGACTGGAACGAGCGCTACTACGAGGCCGTGGAGCTGGCCGCCGCGCGCGGGATCCGTTTCAACTTCGGCATGAACCCGCCCGGTGCCGGGACCGGCACCCTGGACCAGGTGCTCGGCGTGGTCGGCGGGCGGCTGCGCCACGCGGCGGAGGCGCTCGAGGCCCCCAACGAGTTCGACAAGTACGTGGGCGGCCCGCGCTGGCCGCTGGTGCTGTCCGCCTACGGGCGCGACCTGCACCGCAAGGCGAAGGCCAGGCGGTCGCTGCGGTCGCTGCCGATCCTCGGCCCCTCGTTCGCCACGCCCGAGGGCCCGCGCCGCGTGGGCGACCAGGCCTCGTGGGTCGACGTGGGGAACATCCACCCCTACACCGGCGGCCTCTCGCCGGACCCCCAGCACGTGCAGGCCGAGCTGGCGCGCGCCCGCGTGACGGCCGGCCGCAAGCCGGTCTGGGCCACCGAGGCGGGCTTCCACAACGCACTGCGGGCGCCCGCCACCGACCAGCCGCCGGTCTCCGAGCGCGCCGCGGCGGTGTACCACGTCAGGACCTTCCTCGAGCACTTCCGCGGGGGCATCCGCCGCACCTACGCCTACGAGCTGCTCGACGAGAAGCCGGACCGCTCGCTGCGCGACTCCGAGCAGCACTTCGGCCTGCTGCGCCACGACTTCTCGCGCAAGCCCGCCTTCAAGGCGCTGCGCAACCTGATCACGGTCGTCGGGCGCAACGAGCGGCGGCGGCCGGCCCTGCGTCCGCTGCGGCTGAGCGTGTCCGGGCGCGACGGCGACCTGCGCCGGCTCGTGCTCCAGAAGGCCGACGGCACCTACGTCGTCGCCCTCTGGCGGCTCGCCAGCGTGTGGGATCGCGATCGCCGGCGTCCGCTGAGCGTGGCGCCCCGGCGCCTGGCGGTGAAGATCCCGGGTGCCGGGCGCATCACCGCCACCGATCCGGTCCGCTCGGCGGCCGCCCGCCGGCTGCGGCTCCGCGGCGGGAGTGTGCGAATCAAGCTCGGCGCCAGGCCGCTGCTGCTGCACGTCACGCCGAAGCGGCTGCTGGACCACCGCCGGTAGGCCCCGCCGGCGCAGGATCGGGCGCTCCGCGGGCGAAGGGTTGAGTGGTGCTCCTCCTGGGGATCACCTAAGGGCTGATCGCCCGCCCCCGATCCGTCCCGCCCCCTTGAAGATCCTCTTCGTGAACCACACCAGCGCGGCGAGCGGCGCCGAGTTCGCGCTCATGCGGCTCGTCGGCGCCGTGCGGCGCCGGCACCACGTCGCGGTGGCCTGCCCCCCGTCCGGCCCGCTCGCGGACATGCTCGACGACGCGGCGGTGGAGCACGTGCCGATCCCCGCTTTCGAGGCGAGCCTGCGCCTGGACCCCCTGCAGACGCCGGTGAACCTGGCGCGGCTGGGCGCCGGGGGCGTCGCCCTCGCCCGGGCCGCGCGCCGCTTCGACGCCGACCTGCTCCACGCGAACACGCCGAGGGCCGGGCTGATCGGAGCGCTCGCCACCCGCGTCGGCGGCCCGCCGCTCGTCGTGCGCGCCCACGAGCACCTGCCGCTGAACGCCGTCGGCCGCGGCGTGCGCTACGTCCTGGGCCGCTCGGCGAACGCCATCGTGACCGTCTCGCGGGAGACCGAGCGGCGCTTCAACGAGGGGCTCGAGCGTCCGCTCGCGACCCACGTCTACAACAGCTTCGACCGCGAGCGCTTCGACCCCGGGCGCGCCGCGGCGACCGACATCCGCGCGCAGCTCGGCATCGCGCCGGACGCGCCGCTGCTGGGCCACGTCGCCCAGATCACGCCCTGGAAGGGCCAGGACACGTCGATCCGGACGCTTGCGGAGCTGCGCCGCCAAGGAGTCGACGCGCACCTGCTGATCGTCGGCGAGATCGCCTTCGCTGGGAAGGGCGTGCGCTACGACAACCCCGCCTACCTGCGCGGCCTGCACCGGCTGGTCGAGCAGCTCGCCCTCGCCGACAGCGTGCACTTCGTGGGCCAGCGGCAGGACGTGCCCGGGATCCTGCGCGAGCTGGACCTGTCGCTGCTGCCGTCGTGGGACGAGCCGTTCGCCAACGTGATGCTCGAGAGCATGGCGATGGGCACACCGATGCTGGTCAGCAGCGTGGGCGGCGGGCCGGAGCTGGTGGAGGACGGCGTCTCCGGCCGGGTGCTGGCGCCCAAGCGCCCGGAGCTGTGGGCGGCGGCCGCGCGTGACCTGCTGGCCGACCCGCGGCGGCTCGCCCAGATGGGTGCGAGCGCGCGCAAGGCGACGAACGATTTCAGCGACGAAGCTCATGCCCGTGACATGCTGGACGTCTATGAGTACGTGCTGGCGCGCGAGGATGCGGACCCCGCCGACGTGGCGGCGATGGTGCCACGCCGGCGCCACAAGCCCGGGCCGCCCCCGCGGCGGTGCCCGGGCCGCCACGCTGACCGCGACGAGCATCGGCGGGCGCGCGGCGCCGGGCGCGCCGACGCGCACCGGCTCGATGCACGGCACTCCGGCGGCTAGGCGCCCGCACAGGCACCCGATCGGAGCGGGCGGCCCTTGAGGATCCTGTTCGCCAACCACACCGGCGCCTGGAGCGGCGCCGAGGTGTCGCTGATGCGCGTCGTGGAGGGGTTGCGCGAGGATCACGACGTGTGCGTCGCGTGCCCCGACCAGGGCCGCCTCGCCAAGGAGGTCGACCGCGCGCAGATCGAGCGGCTCTCGCTGCCGGCGGTGCACGCGAGCCTGCGCCTGCACCCGCTCCAGACACCGGTCGGCCTGCGGCAGATCGGCGTCGGCGGCGCCGCGCTCGCCCGGGCCGTGCGGCGCTGGCGGGCCGACGTGATCCACGCCAACACGCCGCGCACGGGAATCATGGCCGCGGTCGGCCTGCGCCGCGACGGGCCCCCGTTCGTCGTGCGCGCCCACGAGCACATCCCGCTCACGCAGGTCGGCCGCGCGGTGCGGTCGCTGATCGTGCGCACAGCGGGCGCGGTGGTCGCGGTCTCGGACTTCACGGCGGAGCGCTTCAACGAGGGCCTGCCGCAGCCCGTGGCGACGCGCGTCTACAACAGCATCGACCACGTGCGCTTCGACCCGGCGCGCGTGGGCCCGGCCCCGATCCGCGAGGAGCTCGGCCTGCCCCCCGACGCCGCCCTGATCGGCCAGGTCGCCCAGATCACGCCGTGGAAGGCGCAGCACGTGTCCATCCGCGCGCTGGCGGGCCTGCGCGGCGTCGGCCTGAACGCCCACCTCCTGCTCGTCGGGCAGGTCGCCTTCGGCGGGAAGGCGGTGCGCTTCGACAACCACGCCTACCTGAACTCACTCGAGCGCCTCGTCGACGAGTACTCGTTGCGCGACGCGGTCCACTTCCTCGGCCAGCGCGACGACGTGCCCGAGCTGATGCGCGCGTTCGACCTCTCGATGCTGCCGTCGTGGGAGGAGCCGTTCGGGCTGGTGACGGTCGAGAGCATGGCGCTCGGCACCCCGCCGCTCGTGAGCTCCGCCGGGGCGGGCCCGGAGATCGTCGAGGACCGCGTGACCGGCAGGGTCCTGGAGCCGAAGCGCTCGGACCTGTGGCAGCGCGCGGCCGCCGAGCTGCTGCGCGACCGCGACACGCTGCGGCGGCTGGGCGAGCAGGCGCGGCCTGCGGCCGCGCGCTTCAGCGACGACGTCCACGCGCGCGAGATGCTCGCCGTCTACGAGCGCGTTTCGGCGCCGCGGGCCTCCGGCCCGCTGGCAGCGCCCCTCGGGCCGCGGCCCGCCGACGACCGCGTGGGGGCACCGTGGCCGGGCTGATCTGGCGCCTGCGCACCGTCGGCCGCGTGGCCCCGAGCGTGCACCACGGCGACCTCTGGTGGGTGCTCGGAGTGGGCGGCATCGGCGCCCTGATACTCGGCTGGGCGCTCACGCTGTCGATCCAGGCGGCGTGCGCCTTCGTGCTGGTGGTGGCCGTCATCGCGCTCTACCAGCACGACCGCCAGTGGGGCATCGTCGCGCTGTTCTCGCTCTGGCTCGCGGCGCCGTTCGTGCGCCGGCTGCTGGCCCTGATGACGGGACCGGTGGAGAACGACCCGCTCTCGCTCGCGCCGTTCCTGACGACCGGCGCCCTGGCCGCGCTCGAGCTCGTGCGGGTGCACGTGCCGACCCGTGTCCGCGTGATCCTGCTGGTCGCCGCCGGCGGCTTCGCGCTCGGCCTCCCAGTCGGCTTCCTGTCGGGCCCGCGCGCCGCGATCTACGCGTTCGTCGCGTACGTCGCCGCCGTTTCCGCCGGCGTGCTCGGCTACACCGAGGCCCAGACGCTGCGCGACAGCACGCTGCGCCGGGTGCTGATGATCGGCCTGCCGCTGATCGGCCTCTACGCGATCGCCCAGCGCTACCTGCCGCTCACCCCGTGGGACCAGGCCTGGCTGGACGTCACGGACTTCGACAGCATCGGCAGCGGCCGCGACGACGAGGTGCGCGTGTTCGGCTCGCTCAACAGCCCGGGCACGCTCGGGGCGCTGCTTGCGCTGTCGCTGCTCTGCTATCTCACGATCGCCCACCGCCGTCTGCTCGCGATCGCCGGAGCGGTCGTGCTTACGATCGCGCTCTCGCTCACGTTCGTGCGGTCGGCCTGGTACGCGCTGATCATCGCCGGCCTCGCCCACGTGATCGCTTCGCGCGGCCAGAGCGCCCGGCTCGTCCTTGGCACGTTCGCGGTGACCGTGGTGGCATCGGTCGCCCTGTCGCCCGTGAGCGCGACCGCGCGCGACGTGGTCAACCGCTTCGAGACGATCACCAAGCTGGGCGGCGACCGCTCCGCCACCGACCGCTCGACGAGCTTCTCGGCGCTGCTGCCCCGGGCGGCCGGCGCTCCGGAGGGGCACGGCCTCGGTAGCGCGGGCGAGTCCACCAAGCTGAGCGGCGACTCGGCCCTGCGCTTCGCCGACAACGGCTACCTGAGCCTGATGTACCAGGTGGGGCCGCTCGGCTTCCTGCTGGTGGTGGCGGCGCTGGGCTTCATCCTGCGCGCCGCCTGGGACGGGGCACGGGCGCGGGCGCCCGGCCAGGACCTGCGGCTGATGCTGTTCGCGATGCTCGTCTACATCCTCGTGCTGCTGCCCTCGGGCGACGCGTTCTACGGGAGCAGTGGCGTCATCCTCTGGTTTATCGGCGGGCAGGTGCTCGCCTTCGAGTCCCTCCACCGCCGCACGCGCGTCTAGGCGCGGACCCGTGCCGGGCACGCGGTTCGTCAACTGCCTCGACGTCGAGCGCGGGCCGCGCGAGTGGACGCCCCCCGAGCCCGTCGAGCGGCTGATCGACACCTGGTACTTCGGGCCGGCGCTGGCCGCGATGGACCGTGAGCTGCGCGTGGCCGGGCTGACCGTGTACCTGACGTTCGACACCGAGACGCTGCCGAGCTACGGGGACGACGTCGTGGTCGTGCTGATCGGCGACGAGTGGGCGCGCGTGCCCGCCTACCTGCCGCGCGTGCGGGCGGTGTTCCGCAACCTCTGCGCACGGCCGAACCTCGGCTGCCGCCCGCTGGACTGGCCGTCGCCCGCGACGCTCTCTGCCCTGCTGCCGGCCGGGCGGGCGGCGCTGCGGGGCCTGCCCGGGCGGGTCGTGCGCCGGCGCGCCGAGCTGGCCGCGGCGCGCGGGCGCGGACGCCCGCCGGCGCCTCAGGTGGAGCTGCCGATCGGCACGTACAACGCGCTCGACCTCCCGCTCAGGCCGCTCGCGGAGCGCGGCTCCGACCTCTTCTTCGCCGGCAGCGTGGTGCACGCGCCCGGACGCGCCGCCCAGCTCAAGGCGCGCGTGATGCCGAAGGGACTGGCGCGCGAGGCCATGCTGCGCAACGGCGAGCGGCTGCGCCGCCACCCCCACGTGAGCATCGACGTGCGCATCACCGAGGGCTTCCAGCAGTCCGCGTCCGCCGACGCGGGCGAGTACTCCCGCGCCCTGATGGACTCGCGGCTCGCGCTCGTGCCGCGCGGAGCCACCACCGAGACGCACCGCTTCTTCCAGGCGCTCAAGTACGGCTGCATCCCCGTCACCGACTGCGTGCCGCCGATCTGGTTCTACGAGCAGGCGCCGATGGTGCGCCTGCGCCACTGGGACGAGCTGGAGGACGCCGTGCTGCCGCTGCTGGCCGACCGCGAGCGCCTGGAGACCCTGCACCGCCAGGCGCTGGCGTGGTGGGAGACGGCCTGCTCGGAGCAGGCCGTGGGCCGCCTCATGGCGGCCACGCTCAACGCGCTCGGCTGAGCGCCTCCTCGTAGACCTCCTCCAGGCGGGTGGCCACGCGCGTCCAGGCGTAGCGCTGCTCGACCAGCGCGCGGTTGTGCTCCCCCATGGAGCGCCGCAGCCCGGGATCGCCGAGCAGCTCGGCCAGCGCCGCGGCGAGCGCGCCGGAATCGCCGACCGGCACCTTGCGGCCGCCCGCGTCCGGCACCAGGTGCTGAAGGCCGCCCGCCGCGGTGCCCACGACCGGCCGCCCGCACGCCATCGCCTCGAGCGCCGTCATCCCGTACGGCTCGCCGTAGGAAGGCAGGCAGTACACGTCGCAGGCCTGCATCGCCGCCATGACGCTGTCGCGCTCGACGCGGCCGAGCAGCTCGACCCTGCGCAGCTCGGGCGACTCGCGGACCCGCCGGCGCACGCGCTCCTCCTCTGGGCCCAGGCCGGCCACCAGCAGCCGCGCGGCGGGCAGCTCCCCGGACAGGCGCGCGAACGCGTCGAGCAGCACGTGGATGCCCTTGCGCACCTCCAGGTTGGCGAGGAAGAGCACGTCCTGGCCGGCGGCGCGCTCGGCGGGACACCAGGCGCGGTCGTCGATCCCGGGCGGCAGCTCGTGCACCCCCAACCGGCCGGCCGCGCCGCGCGCGAGCTTCGGCGTCGCCGCGGCCGTCGAGAGCAGCACTGCCGCGGCGCGCCGCTGCTGAGCGGCCCGCAGCACGGCCTTCAGGCGCAGCGCGGCGGGTCCCACCGCCCCGTCCGCGCCGGCGCCGGAAGGGGCCCAGTCGGGCACGTAGGGCCCGAGCACGACGGGCACCCGCTCGCCGGCCAGGGCGAGGCTGAGGCCGACGTCCACCGGGTTGAGCTGGTGGGCGAGGTCGAACGGCCCCTCGGCGGCCAGGCGCCGGTACAGCGCACGCACCTGCCGCATGAAGCCGAGCCGGCCCCCGCGAGCGTCCCGAACCGGCCCGCGCAGCCTGTGCACGTGGACGTTGGCGGGCAGCGGGTCGCGCAGGTCGACGCCGCCCGCCGCGACGTGCAGCTCGTGCCCGCGGGCGCCCAGCTCGCGCACGAAGCCGTGCGCCACCAGGCCGTCCCCGTGGGGCAGGTGATCGGTCAGCATGGCCGAAGGAGGAATGACGAAAATTCGCAGGGCCACGGAACTCAATCATCGTGGACGCGAGGCCCGTCTGACCGTCGCCGGATCGATGGTCCTCATGTAGCCTGAAACCTTCGTGGCTTCTACAGAGAGCTCCAGCACCTACGGTCTCGAATCTCCGACGCGGGAGCACGTTTCCCTGCTCGGGGTGCTGCGCCGCCGAGCGCTGATCATCGTGGTCGTGACGCTGCTGGCCGGCGGCGCCGCGGCGGCGTTCGCCTACGCCACGCGCGACAGCTACGAGTCCACCGCGAAGCTCCTCTTCAGCCAGACGATCGGCCCCGAGCTGAACGCGCTGGGCCTGCTCCCCGGCACGCCCGACGCCGACAACCTGGCCCAGAACAACGTGCAGGTGGTGGACTCGCGCCGGGTCGCCGTCGAGACCGCCCGCGAGCTCCAGGCGCGCGGCCAGGACATCTCGGTCGACGACGTCGACGAGGACGTCACGGTCACCAGCGCGCGCGACACCGACGTGGTCCAGGTGCTCGCCAAGGGCAAGTCCGCCGAGCGCGCCGCAGGGCTGGCGACGGCCTACGCGCGCAACGCGGCCGAGCAGGCCGACGCAGACCAGCGCGCGCAGGCTCAGCGCGCCCTTGACAACGTGCGCCAGCAGCTCGCCGAGCTGCCCGTGGAGCAGCAGACCGGCACCGAGGGCCGCAGGCTGCGTGAGAACACCGAGCGCCTGCGGACACTCGCCGAGGTCGGCACCGGCAGCCCGCGCGTGATCCAGCGCGGATACCTGCCCTCCTCGGAGAGCGGCAACCCGATCCAGACGATCGCGCTCGGAGTGCTGTTCGGCGTGCTGCTCGGCGTCGGCCTGGCGCTCGTGCGCGAGCAGTCCGACCGCAAGCTTCGCCGTACCGAGCAGGTGACCGCGGCCTTCGACGCGCCGGTGCTGACCACCGTGCCGCGCAGCCGCGCGCTCAAGCGCCACAAGCCGTTCGCGGACCTGCCCCCGCAGGTCGCGGAGGCGTTCCGAATGCTCCAGATGAACCTGCGCTTCGCTCGCGACGAGCCGGTGCGCAGCGTGCTCGTCACCTCTTCTCGCAGCCGCGAGGGCAAGACCACGGTGGCGTGGAACCTCGCCGCCGCGGCCGCATCGGGCGGGCTGTCGGTCGCGCTCGTCGAGGCGGACCTGCGCCGCCCGAGCCTGGCCAAGCGCTACGACCTCGAGGAGGGACCCGGGCTGGTGGAGGCGCTCAAGGGCGAGATCTCGATCTCTGCGGCGATGCAGACGATCCTCCCGATCCCCGGCAGCGCAAACCCGATCGGGCACCCCCGCCCGCTCCACGTGATCGTGGCCGGCCAGCCGGCTCCGAACCCGTGGGCGCTGATGCAGTCGTCGGTGATGGCCCGTGTGCTTGACGTGCTGCGCAAGGACCACGACCTCGTGGTGATCGACACGCCGCCGCTCCCCCACGTCGCCGACGCCATCTCGCTGCTGCGCCACGTGGACGGCGTGCTCGTGACCGCATCGATCAACTCGACGCGCGGACCGGAGGCGAGCCGCCTGCGCGACCAGCTCCAGGCGCTCGAGGCCAACGTGCTCGGAGTCGTGGCCAACGGCGGATCGGCGATGAGCGGCTACGCCGCCTACGCGCGGGCTACCGCAGCGACTACCGCCGCCAACGGCGGCGGCGGGGACGGCGACGGGCATCCCGGCACGCCAATGGAAGTGCGGGACCCCACCGACCAGCCGACGCGCACGCTGTAGCGCTCAGTCGCCGTCCGAGAGGTACTCGGGACTGCGGCGGCTGAGCATGTACGGGACGGTGCGCGCCATGATCTTCGCGTCGAGCCAGAGCGACCAGTTCGCGCAGTAGAGGTAGTCGATCGTGACCATGTCGCTCATCGGCACGCGGCTGGAGCCGAGGATCTGCCAGGGCCCGGTGATCCCGGGCGCGACGTGGTGGCGGCGGCGCTGCCAGCCGGAGAAGAGCCTGTCCTCCTCGGTGATCAGCGGCCGCGGGCCGACCAGGCTCATGTCGCCGCGCAGCACGTTGAACAGCTGAGGCAGCTCGTCGAGCGACCGGCGCCGCAGGTGGCGCCCGAGCCGGGTCGTGCGCGGGTCGTCTGCGACCTTGAACATCGGCGCCGCCGTGTTGAGCTCCAGCAGCTCGTGCTTGCGCTCGTCGGCACCGTGGACCATGGTCCGGAACTTGAGCATCTGGAACTCGTTCCCGAGCCTGCCCACGCGGGTTTGCCGGAACAGGACCGGGCCGCGCGAGCCGAGCCTGACCGCGACCGCGATCGACACCAGCAGCGGCGACAGCGCGACGACCATCCCGCTCGCCACGACGACGTCGAACGAGCGCTTCAGCAGACGCGAGGAGGGCGACAGCCCGAAGCCGCGCACGCCCAGCAGGACGTGGCCGCCGAGGTCGTCGAACTCCACCGCGGTGCCGATCACCTCGAGCATGCGCGGCAGCACCGCCACGCGCACGCCGCAGGCCGTGGCAGCGCGGATGATGTCGACGACGTCCTCGCCGCCCCCCTGCGACGGCGCGACCATCACCCGCTCGATCTGGTGGCGCTCGAGCACGGCCGGCAGGTCGTCGACCGACCCGAGCAGCTTGTCTGGGCGGTCCCCGCGCGTGTCCGGCGGTCCCACGCGCCCGACGACGGTCGCGTTGAGGCCGGCGTCGCCCGCCAGCTTGCGCCTGATCACGGCGGCCGTCGGGGCGTCGCCCACCACGAGCACCCGCTCGGTGGCGGTCATGCGGACGGTCACGAAGCGCGCCACGGCGCGCATCACGACGGCGGCCGCCACGAGCACCGCCCACATGGGCAGCGGGTGCGATCCGCCGGTGTAGACGAACGCCTGGACGCCCTCGATGGCGAGGGCGAAGATCGCCGCGACGCCCACGAGGGACGGGGCCTCGTCGAGCGTCGTCTTGTGCAGGACGAACTGGTCGCGGTCGTACAGCCCGGCGGCCTTCGCCAGCAGCGCGTAGAAGGGCAGGTAGGCGGCCACCCACCACGAGAACACCAGCTCGGAGAACGGCAGCACCGAGACGATCAGCCAGGCGACGACGACCGCCACCATGTCGGCGGCCACGAGCGCGAGCCGGCCGATGTTGTCCCTGCGCCGCGCCCGCTGCTGCAGCTGAGCCTCGTCGAGAGGCAGCTCCAGCGCGCCGATCGCCGCAAGCGTGCGGTCGGTGAGGCTCGTTTCAGGCATCGGCCTCCATGTCTACCTGCAATCGGAGGCGGGCGCCACTCCCAACCGTGGCCCGCGGGTCCCGCGGTCGGCTAGTTGCAGCGGCGGGCGTCCGCGCTCTTGCGGCAGCCCTCGTACCTCCTGGCGAGGCTGGTGTAGGTGCGCAGGATCGGCATGGGCGAGAACACGCCGTTCCGGATCCGCATCAGGCCCGCGTAGCGGAAGGACATCACCGAGAGCGCGCCCTCGCGGTCGTACTGGGTCGCCCACGTGTACCAGTAGGCCTGCGTCACGCCCAGCCTGCGCCGCTCGGCCACGAGCCGCTTGTAGCCGGCCTTGAGCCGCGCCAGCTGGCCCTTGGAGGTGGTCTCAAGGCCGAGCAGGGCCCGCCGCGGCACCTTGCCGCGTGACGCCGGCCAGCTCAGCTCCGTGATGATGATCGGCACGCGCCCGTCCTTGGCGCGGCGCGTCTCCGCGCGCGTGCGGCGCAGGATCTCGAGCATCTGCTCCACCGTTCCGGCCACCGAGACGTCGTTGTTGGTGAACGGGTGCACGGCGATCTCGTCGAAGTAGGGCTTCGCGCCGGCCTTGTAGAGGTCGCGCGTCGCGGCCCACTGGCTGTAGTTCGGCGCCGCGACGAACGAGCCCGCCACGACCTTCGAGCCACGATCGACGGCCTTGATCGCCCGGTATGCGGAGCGCAGCAGCTGGGTGTAGCTGGGCGCCCACGGACGCCTGTCCCAGTGCCAGGGCGCGTTCTCCTCGTTCCAGATCTGCCAGTGGCGGATTGGCGCGCTCGGCAGGGTCGGGTTCTCGGTCCAGAAGCTGCCGCCCCGCGCATACCGGCTCGCGAGCTGGCCCATCAGGGCGCCGTAGGTGGCCGGGTCGCGCGGCGGAAAGCGGTGCGCCTCGGGGCTGCTGGGCCTCGAGGAGGCCCAGCGCGGCGTGGCCGTGACGTTCAGGAGCAGCTCCAGCCGGTGCGCGCCCGCTGCCCGCAGCAGCCGGTCGACGTTCGTGAAGTCGTACTGGCCCTGGGCGGGCTCGAGGTCGCCCCACGCGAACGTGACCCGGATCGACTCGACGCCGGAGCGCGCCATCAGCCCCATCTGCTGGTCCAGCACCGTGTCGGAGACCGCCCGCGGCTGCGAGAGCTCCGGTGGCACGACGGCTCCGAAGAAGCCGAACGGGACCTTGCGTTTCGCCGCCTCGGCGGAGCCGGCGCCGACGCTTGCGGCGGCCAGTGCGGCCAGGGTCAGCAGGAGCATGAGGCGGGAGATCCTGGTCATCGCGGGGCACCGTAGCAGGGTTTCTTATGTCCCCCCGCCGGTTGCGCGAAGCTCTGAATCGTGGTTCACTTCTTCATGCGATGCCATACCGCCCGACCGAGCGAACCGAGGCGCGCAGGGCGGCCACTCGCGAGCGCATCGTCGCCGCGGCGCTCGAGCAGGTGGCCGGCGGGGGCTACGCCTCCGCGGGTGTGCAGACGGTCGCCGCGCGGGCCGGCGTCGCGGTCGGAACCGTCTACCGCCACTTCCCCTCGAAGGGCGACCTGTTCGCCGAGGCGTTCCGGCGGGCCTCGCAGCGAGAGCTCGACGTAGTCGTACAGGTATCCCAGGCCGACGGCCGCGACGCCCGCGAGCGCGTGGCCGCGGCCGTTGAGGCCTTCTGCCGCCGCGCGCTCGCCGGCCCCGTGCTGGCGTACGCGCTGATCGCCGAGCCCGTCGACCCGGCCGTGGAGTCGGCGCGGCTGCGCCTGCGCGCCGGCTATCGCGACGCCTTCGCGCGCGTGCTCGACGACGGCGTGCGCGACGGCGAGCTGCGCCCCCACGACACGCGCACGGTCGCCGCCGCGCTGGTCGGGGCGCTCGGCGAGGCGCTCGTCGGCCCGCTGTCCGCGGCGAACGGCAACTCCAAAGAGGCCCTGATCGTGACCCTTGTCCAATTCTGTGAGGAGGCACTGCCCCGTGCTCACGAGCGCGTCCACGCATGACGTTCTGAATCAGGCCCCCCCGATCGCCCCCTACAACGTCTTCGGGGCCGACCTCGCGCTGAGCGAGTCGCTCCAGCGCGAGGGCGGCGGATGGGGCGTCGACCGGCTGCGCGACACCGGCGAGCTGGCCGGCGGCCCGGAGGCGCTCGAGCACGCGGAGCGCGCCGAGCGCAACGAGCCGATCCTGCGCACCCATGACCGCTACGGCAACCGCATCGACGAGGTCGAGCTCGACCCCTCCTGGCACTGGAGCCTGCGCCAGGCGATCGAGCGCGAGATCCACTGCCTGCCGTGGCGTGATCCCCAGCCCGGGGCCCATGTGGTCCGCGCCGCGCTGTTCATGGTCTGGAGCCAAGCCGGCTCAGGCGTGATGTGCCCGGTCTCGATGACCTACGCCGCGATCCCGGCCCTGCGCGAGAACGCCGAGCTGGCCGCCGAGTGGGAGCCGCGCCTGACGCGGCCGAGCTACGACGACGGCGCGCTGGCCGGCATGGCCATGACGGAGAAGCAGGGCGGCTCCGACGTGCGCGCCAACACCACCCGGGCCGAGCCCGCCGGCGACGGCGCCTGGGAGATCACCGGCCACAAGTGGTTCTGCTCCTACCCCCCATGCGACGTCTTCCTGACGCTCGCCCAGACGCCCGCCGGCCTGTCCTGCTTCCTGTTCGAGGGCAGCGACCCCGGGTTCCGCATCCAGCGCCTCAAGGACAAGCTCGGCACGCGCTCGCTGCCGTCCAGCGAGGTCGAGTTCCACCGCGTGCGCGGCCGGCTGATCGGCGAGGAGGGCCGCGGCGTCGCGACGATCATCCGCATGGTCAACCACACGCGGCTCGACTGCCTGCTGGGCTCGGCGGCATCGATGCGCTGGGGCCTCGCGCAGGCCGTGCACCACGCCCGCCACCGCAGCGCCTTCGGCAACCTGCTGTCCGAGCAGCCGGCGATGCAGAACGTGCTCGCGGACCTCGCCATCGAGTCGGAGGCCGCCACGGTCACCGCGATGCGGCTGGCGCGCGCCTACGACGAGGCGGACGCCCCCTTCCGCCGCTTCGGCACCGCGGTCGCGAAGTACTGGGTCTGCAAGCGCGCGGCGCCGCACGCGGCCGAGGCGCTCGAGTGCCTGGGCGGCAACGGCTATGTCGAGGAGTCCGGGATGCCGCGCCTGCTGCGCGACGCGCCGCTCAACTCAATCTGGGAGGGCTCGGGCAACGTGGCCGCGCTCGACGTGCTGCGCGCGACGGTCAAGGAGCCGGAGGGCCTGCCCGCCTTCCTGGCCGAGTGCGAGCTCGCCCGCGGGGGCAATCCGCGGCTCGACGCTCACCTCGACGGCCTGCGCGCCGCGGCGGCGCCGGCGGAGCCGCAGTTCGAGGCGCGGCGCCTGGTGGAGCAGCTCGCCCTGGCGCTCCAGGCCAGCCTGCTCGTGCAGCACGCGCCGCCCGAGGTCGCCGACGCCTTCTGCGCCGGCCGGCTCGGCGACGGCGGCCGCGCGTTCGGGACGCTGCCCGGGTCGGTGGACGCCCCGGCGATCGTGGAGCGGGCACTGGCGGCGTGAACACGCTCGACTACGGCGTGGACGGCCGCATCGCGCGCATCACGCTGAACCGGCCCGACCGCGGCAACGGCATCACGCTCGAGATGCCGCGTGAGCTGGCCGAGTGCGTCGAGCGGGCCAACCTCGACCCGGCGGTGCACGTGATCGCGCTCGCCGGTGCGGGGAAGGGGTTCTGCGGCGGCTACGACCTGGTCGAGTTCGCCGAGGGCGAGCTGCCCAACCACGACCCGTCGCAGCCGTGGGACCCGGTCGTGGACTGGCAGATGATGAGCCGCAACCTGCGCGGCTTCATGAGCCTGTTCCACTCCGACAAGCCGGTGATCTGCAAGGTGCATGGCTTCTGCGTGGCGGGCGGCACCGACATGGCGCTCTGCTCGGACCTGCTCGTGATCGCCGACGACGCGCGCATCGGGTACCCGCCCGCGCGCGTATGGGGAGTTCCCACGTCGGCGCTGTGGGCCTTCAGGGTCGGCGACCAGCGCGCGAAGCGGTTGCTGTTCACCGGGGACCTGATCGACGGCCGCACCGCGCTCGACTGGGGCCTGGCGACCGAGGCGCATCCGGCCGCCGAGCTGGACGAGCGCTTCGAGGCGCTGATCCAGCGCATCGCTCTCACGCCCGTCAACCAGCTCGTGATGATGAAGCTGCTCGTGAACCAAGCGCTGTTCGCGCAGGGACTCCAGGCCACGCAGGCGCTCGGCGTGTTCTTCGACGGCATCGCCCGCCACACGCCCGAGGGGCACGCGTTCGCGGCCCGGGCGGCCGAGGCCGGCTTCAAGCAGGCCGTGCGCGAGCGCGACGAGCCGTACGGCGGCTAGCGCGCAACTTTCGCAATCCGAATACGTTTCCCCACCATGACTCCCTGGAGCCGACGCGCTCTCGCCTGCGCGCTCACACTCGCCCTGGTCCTAGCGCCCACCGCCGTCGCCGACGCGGCGAAGCGCAAGAAGTCCGTGGACGTGACCGTGATGACGCGCAACATCTACCTCGGTGGCGACATCTTCCGGCCGATCGGCTCGCAGTCGATCGCCGAGTTCGAGCAGAAGGCCGGCCTGCTCTGGGCCGAGGTGCAGGGCACCGACATCGCGACGCGCGCCAAGCTGCTCGCGCGCGAGGTCAAGCGCACCAAGCCCGACCTGATCGGGCTCCAGGAGGTCGCGATCTGGCGCCGCGGGCCCGACGGCCTCAAGGACGGGGCCACCACGCCGTCGACCCAGGTCGTCTACGACTTCCTCGCGATCTACCGCCGCGAGCTGAAGCGGCTCGGCCTCCGGTACTCGGTCGGCGGGAAGCAGCAGGAGGCCAACATCGAGGCGCCGATCGACGCCGGCTACGACGTGCGGCTCACGATGTTCGACGTGATCCTCGTCAAGAAGCGCAAGGACCTGAAGGTCACCGGCCGTCTGAGCGACAACTACGACGAGGAGATCGGGGTGCCCACGCCGGCCGGGACGCTCACCAGCACGCGCGGCTGGGTTGCGATCGACGCGCGCCTGAAGGGCAAGCGCCTGCGGCTCGTCAACACCCACCTCGAGGCCTTCTCCGACGACATCCGCGAGACGCAGGCACGCGAGCTGATCGCCCCCGGCGGCCCGCTGCGCGTGCGCAAGCAGCTGATCGTCACCGGCGACATGAACTCCGACCCGAACGGGCGCGAGTCCCCGTCGGGCGCCTTCGACGTGCTGGCCGGCTTCGGCCTGGTCGACACCTGGTCGAGCCGCTTCGGGCCGGGCTACTCGTGCTGCCTCAACCAGTCCGACGCGCGCGACCCGAACGCAAACGGCTTCGACCACCGGATCGACCTGATCCTGGCCAAGCCGAAGCTGAGGGCGCTGCGCGGCGAGGTGGTGGGCGACGAGCTGCGCGACCGCGCGGCGAACGGCCTGTGGCCGTCCGACCACGCCGGGGTGGTCACGAAGCTGCGCCTGCGCTAGTCCATGCCGCCGGGTAGCGCCGGCGGGCCCAGCGGCTAGAGTCGGCCGGGCAAGTGGCCCGGCTCTCCCTTCGTACCAGGAGCACCGCGAGCGTCGTGCTGGTCGTGCTGGGCGCCCTGCTGCTCCTGGCGGGGACGGTCGCCCTCTACGCACGCGAGCAGGTGATCGACCGCGAGGCGTTCGCCGACCGCGCGGTCGAGGCGCTCGACGACGACGGCGTGCGCCGCCTGGTGGCGCGCGAGATCGTCGTCAACCTGATCGACCGCGGCTCCACCGACCTGGTGGCGGCCAGGCCCCTGGTCGAGTCCGTGGTCGACGCGGTGGTGCAGACGCAGGCGTTCCGGCGCGTGTTCCGCAGGGCCGCGCTGGAGGCCAACAAGATCTTCTTCGACCGCGACCGCGACAACGCCCTGGTCGACCTCGGCGACGCCGCCACCGTCATCGACTTCGCGCTGCGCTCGGTCTCGCCGAAGGTCGCCCGCGAGATCCCGCGGGACTTCGACCCGCAGCTGGTGACCCTGCGCCGCAGCGACTTCGCCGGCCAGACGCTCGCCATCGCCGACAAGCTGCGGCTGCTGGGCTGGCTGCTGCCGGCGCTGGCCCTGCTGGCATTCGTCGCCGCGGTGGCGCTGGCGCCGGACCGGCGCGTGGCCGTCCTGCGCAGCGGGGTGGCCGTGGCCGCCAGCGGCACCCTGCTGGCCGTCACGCTGGTGATCCTGCGCAGCACCACGCTCGCGGGAGTGAGCGCCCGGGACGAGGCCTCGGAAGACGAGGTGCGCGACGCCGTGGCGGGCGTGCTGGACGCATACCTCGGCGACCTGGCCGCCTGGGGGTTCTCGCTGGCGCTGCTCGGCGTCGTGGTCGCCGCTGCCGCCGCGGCGCTCGACCCCGGCGACGTGGATGCGCCCGCCGCCCGCCTCGCCCGCCTCGCGCGGCGGCCGCGCAGCGCCGCCGGGCGCGCGCTGCGCGGCGCCGCGGCGCTCGCGCTGGGAGTCGCGATCGTCCTGGCCCCCACGCTCGCGCTCCAGGTGGCGGCCATCGCGGGCGGCGCCTACCTCGCCTTCTTCGGCGTCACCGAGCTGCTCGTGCTGCTGCAGCGGCCCGGGCAGGCGCACGCCGAGGGAAAGGCGGTGCGCCGCCGCGCGCTGGCCGGAGCGGGTGCGGTGGCGGGGCTGGCCGTGGCGGTGCTGGTGGTGGCGGTGGTGGCGCTGACCGGAAGCGAGCCGGACCGCCCGGCCGCGGCGTCGGTCCCCGCCGGCGGCTGCAACGGCTCGCGCGGGCTGTGCGGCCTGCGGCTCAACGAGGCCGTCTTCGCCGGGACGCACAACTCGTTCTCCGCGGCGGACAGCCCGGGCTGGTTCATCGCCAACCAGCGCCGCACGATCGAGCGTCAGCTTGCGGACGGCATCCGGCTGTTCCTGATCGATCCGCACTGGGGCGTCGAGAGCGGCAACGGCCGCGTGCGCACGGACTTCTCGAAGGAGGGGCGCGACCGCAACCGCGTCGCCAAGACCCTGCCGCCGGAGGTGCTGGCGGCGGCCGAGCGGCTGGTGGGCAGGCTCGGCGCCGGCGAGGCGACCGGCGAGCGCGACGTGTGGCTGTGCCACACCGTCTGCGAGCTGGGCGCCACGCGCATGGTCGACACGCTCGAGTCGATCCGCGCGTTCCTCGAGGCCAACCGCGGCGAGATCGTGATCCTGTTCATCGAGCCGTACGTCCCGCCGAGCGAGATCGCCGCCCGCTTCGAGCGCGCCGGCCTCGACCGCTACCTCGCGACTCTCTCGCGTGACGAGCCGCTCCCCATGCTGCGCCAGCTCGTGCGCAGCAACCGGCGCGTGGTCGTCTTCACCGAGAAGGACGCGGACGGCACGCTGCCCTGGTACCTCGACGGGTTCTCGTTCGTGCAGGACACGCCTCTGGGCGCCACCCACGTCGGCGAGCTGAGCTGCAAGCGCGCGCGGGGCAGCGCCGCGAGCCCGCTGCTGATGCTCAACAACTGGGCCGACCTGTTTCCGCCACGCCTGCGCGCGAACGGGCCCTTCCAGACGGAGCGCTTCCTGCTGTCGCGCGCGCGCCGCTGCGAGCGCAAGCTCGGCCTGCCGGTCAATCTGATCGCCGTCGACTACTACGACCAGGGCGACCTCGTGGAAGCCGTGGCCGCGCTCAACGCCGAGCGCGTGAAGGCGGCGCGCCGCCGCGCGGCCGGCTAGTCGTCGAACCGGCCCGCGACGAGGCCGAAGACGGCGCCCTGCGGGTCGGCCGCCACGAGGATGCGTCCGCCCGGGACCGCCATCGGAGGCACCATCACCTGGCCGCCCAGCTCCGCGATCCGCCCGGCGGCGTCGTCCGCGCTCTCGCTGCCGAAGTAGACGAGCCAGTGCGAGGGCGCGCCCGCATCGGCGGGCAGCGGCATCATTCCGCCGTTGAGCCGGTCGCCGTTGTAGATCCCCCAGTAGGGCGCGTCGCCGCCCGCGACCGCCTCGAAGCGCCACCCGAACACGCCGGCGTAGAACTCCTGGGCGCGTCCTGGCTCGCCCGTGTTGAGCTGGTTGAGCGACAGCGCGCCGGGCTCGTTGACGAGCTCGGCGCCTGCGCTCTCGCGCGGCTCCCAGACCGCCAGGTACGCGCCGGTCGGATCCTGGATGAACGCCATGCGCCCGGCGTCCATCACGTCGAACGGCTCCATGGCGAGCGTGCCGCCGTGCTGCTTCGCCGCCCTTGCCGCGTCGTCGGCGCTCTCGACCGTCACGTACGACGCCCATGCGGGCGGCTGTCCCTGTTGGGACAGGTACAGCGCGGCCACCAGCTTGCCCCGCTTGAGCATCATCGAGTAGACGCCGCCGCTGTCGGGGATCGGAGCGTCGTGGGCGTCCCAACCGAACAGGCCCGTGTAGAAGGCCTTCGCCCCGTCCGCATCGGTCGTCTCCAGGTCGGTCCAGCTGAAGATCCCAGGTGCGTGACTCGTGCGTTCGCCCATGGGCGGCGAGCCTACCCCTGCCGGCCGTCCAGCGCGCGATTCACGAACCAGAGCACGACGCCGATGGCCAGCAGGCCCGCCGCGCGCGCGAACGTCGACAGGTCGTCGGTGGCGGTGTCGACGATCAGCGCAACAGCGACGATCGCGCCCAGCACCGGGAACAGCACCGGCGCCCGGAAGTGCTCGTGCCCGACCTCGTCGCGGCGGAGCACGAGCGCGGCGATGTTGACGATCGTGAAGACCGACAGGAGCAGCAGGACCGTCGTGTCGGCGAGCGTGCTGAGGTCGCCGGTGGAGATCAAGACGACCGCGATCAGCGTGGTGAACGCGACCGCCGTCACCGGCGTCCGCCGGCCCGGCAGCAGCCGTGCGAAGAAGCCCGACACGATGCCCTGGTCGGCCATGCCGTAGACCATCCGCGAGGCCATGATCATGTTGATCAGGGCGCTGTTGGCGACGGCCATCAGGGCGATGAACGAGAACAGCTTGGTCGAGATCCCGAGCGGCCCCTGCTCCACCACCTCCAGCAGCGGCGCATCGGAGCCGCTCAGCCGATCCGTCGGGACCACCGTCGAGGCCGCCAGCGTCACCAGCAGGTAGAGGGTCCCTGCGACCGCGATGCCCACGAACAGGGCGCGCGGGTAGGAGCGGCTCGGCTGCTTGGTCTCCTCGGCGACGTTGACCGAGTCCTCGAAGCCGATCATCGCGTAGAACGCGAGCGCGGTGCCGCCCACGATCACGGCGAAGACGCTCTCCCCGTCCTTGAAGTCGGCGTTGCGCGAGAAGTCACCCGAGCCGTCGCCGAGCGCCGCCACCCCGATCGCGATGATCAGCAGCAGCCCGGTCACCTCGATCGCCGTGAGCAGCACGTTGACCTTCACCGACTCCGAGATCCCGCGCAGGTTGATCGCGGCCACCAGGAGGATGAAGGCGACCGCCGCGAGCACCAGCGGCAGGTCGACGAACTCGGCCAGGTAGTCGCCGGCGAACGCCCGCGCGAGGGTGCTCGCCGAGGCGATCCCGGACGACATCACCGCGAAGGCGACCATGAACGTGAAGAACGGCACGCCAAACGCCTTGTTGGTGTAGAGCGCCGCGCCTGCCGCGCGCGGGTACTTCGAGACCAGCTCCGCGTACGCGAAGGCGGTGAACAGCGCCAGCAGGAAGGCAGCCAGGAACGGCGCCCAGATCGCGCCGCCCACCTCGGTCCCGACCTCGCCGACGAGCGCGTAGATGCCGGCGCCGAGGATGTCGCCGACGATGAAGACCGTCAGCACGCCGGGACCGATCGCCCGGTTGAGGCTGGTGTCTACCTCGCCGGTTTCCGCCGCGCGCGTCTGCAGCCCCGCCGCCTCCATGCCCCGCTTTGCCCGCCGGGTGCCGCTGCGCAAACCTCGCGACCGGCCGGAGGCCGTGGGGTATGGTCGACGCATGGACGCTCTGCGCGAGCGGCGCGAGGCGGTGGTGCGCGAGCACATGGAGTCGGAGAACCAGCACGACTTCGACACCACGCTTGCCACGTTCGGACACCCGCGCTACGAGATCGTCCCCACGGGCGACGTGCACGACGGCCCCGAGGAGGTGATGGCCTACTTCGCCGAGTCGCGCACGGCCTTCCCCGACCAGCGCAACGAGCTGCTGGCGATGCACCACGCCGACGACGCGGTGATCGTCGAGTTCAACCTGATGGGCACGCACCTCGGGCCGCTGCGCGGCTTCGAGCCGACCGGCAGGCCGTTCACCTGCCGCATGATCGCCGTCTTCGAGTTCGAGGGCGACGGGATCGTGTGCGAGCGCGTCTACTTCGACACGGCCACGATCCTGGCGCAGCTGGCGGCGGACGCCTAGCGGGGGGCCCGCACTCGGGAGGGCCGCCCTAGCTCGAGGCGACTTCCAGGAACGCCTGGTAGCGCTTGACCTCGCGCTCGGCCCGGGCGCGCTCCTCCGAGCCCTCGTCGGCGCGCTCGGCGGCCTCGCGGGCCTCCTTCAGGCGCGCCTCGAACGCGGAGCGGTCGATGTCGTCCGGCGCGATCGCCTCCTCCACCAGCACCAGGGCGGAGTTGTCGACCACCTGGAGGTAGCCCTCGCCCTGGGCGAAGCGGACCACGTCCGTCTCGGACTTGTAGAGCCGCAGCTCGGTCGGCTCGAGGATCGCCATCAACGGCGCGTGGTTGGCCAGCACGCCGATCGAGCCGGTCACGGTCCGGGTGGAGACCATTTCCACCTCGGCCTCGAAGACCTTGCCCTCGGGGGTCAGGACCTCGACGGGGAAGCTATTCCTCGCCATTGCCGTCCGATGCGCCCTCGTCGTCGCCGCCGTCGTCCTCGGCCGGCTTCTCCTCCGCCGGCCTGGACTCGCCGCGCGACGAGCCGCGAGCCGCCTCGACGACGTCGTCGATCGTGCCCTTCAGCAGGAAGGCGCGCTCGGGGATGTCGTCGTGCTTGCCTTCGATGATCTCCTTGAAGGAGCGCACCGTCTCCTCGATCGGCACGTACGCGCCGGGCGTGCCCGTGAACTGCTCGGCCACGAAGAACGGCTGCGACAGGAAGCGCTCCACCTTGCGGGCGCGCTGAACGGTGATCCGGTCCTCGTCGGACAGCTCGTCGATGCCGAGGATCGCGATGATGTCCTGCAATTCGCGGTAACGCTGGAGGATCTCCTTGACCTCGTTCGCAACGTCGAAATGCTCCTGGCCGAGCACGTCGGCCTTGAGGATCGTCGACGTCGAGTCCAGCGGGTCGACCGCCGGGTAGATCCCCTTCTCCGAGATCGCTCGCGAGAGCGTCGTGGTGGCGTTGAGGTGCGCGAACACCGAGGCCGGCGGCCAGGACGTGCTGCTGTTCATCGACAACATCTTCCGCTTCGTGCAGGCGGGCTCCGAGGTGTCGGCGCTGCTCGGCCGGATGCCCTCCCAGGTGGGCTACCAGCCCACGCTGGAGACCGAGATGGGCCAGCTCCAGGAGCGGATCACCTCGACCCGGCAGGGCTCGGTCACCTCGGTGCAGGCCATCTACGTGCCTGCGGACGACCTGACCGACCCGGCTCCGGCGTCG
>JAXDII010000049.1:0-36167 GCA_034664085.1 Thermoleophilaceae bacterium | reverse complement strand
GCGGCTCGATCGGGAAGCGCTACCGGCGCCAGGACGAGATCGGCACGCCGTGGGGGATCACGGTCGACCACCAGACGATGGAGGACGACACCGTCACCCTGCGCGACCGCGACACGCTGGAGCAGGTCCGCGTGCCGGTGTCCGAGCTGGCCGACGAGCTGTCGGGCCGGCTCGGCTAGCCGCGCGCAGCGCGGACTCGCTTACAGCCGCTCCAGCTCGGCCCAGATCTTCGGCTCCGACTCGGCCAGGCTCTCGTCGGTCCAGCGCCAGCGGGCGCCGTCCACCATCTCCGTGCGCCCGTCGGCGAGGTGGTCCTGGACGCGCGTCACGCGCAGCTCGACCGCCACGACTGTGTCCGCCACCTCGAGCTGCTCGGCCACGACGGCCGCCCGCCCGTATGCGGTGAACGCCAATCCCTTGCCCATCACAAGGAGCGCCGCCGCGTCGTCCTCGCGCAGCCGGCGCAGCGTCTCGCGCTGACGGCCGAGAGCGAATCTGATCCGGTCGTCGCCCACGCGCACCGGCGTCGAGATCGGTATGGCGTGCACGCCGGCCACGCACAGCACGGCCGGCGTGCCGCGCTCCCACTCAGGCAGGAGCTTCATCGAGGAGCTACTCCGCGGCGCCGAGCAGGCGGCGGGCGATCCGCACGCCGAGCTCGAAGGTGGCTTCCCGATCCCACTCCGGATCGGACAGCACCTGGATGCCGATGCCGTCGCCGAGTGCGAACAGCATGGAAGCCACCGACTCGGCGCCGGCGTCGAGGCGCACGACGCCCTCGCGCTCCTTGGTCCGCAGCAGCTCGGCGAGGTCGGCGCGCTGGCGACGGTAGAGCTCGGCCAGCTCGGCGCGGATCTCGTCGGAGTGGCGCGATGCGGACAGCAGCTCGTAGATGACGGCGGGGCTGCCCGGCTCGCCCTCCAGGAACTCCTCGAGCTCGAGCACCAGCGCCGCGATGATCTCGTCGACCGTGACCGCGCGGGAGATGCGCTCGCCCATGCTCGCGATGCGCAGGTCGCTGTCGTGGCGCACCACCTCCACGAGCAGCTGCTCCTTCGAGCCGAAGTAGTAGTGCAGCAGCCCGCGCGACACGCCGGCCTCGCGGGCCACGTGGTCGAACGTCGAGCCGGCCGCCCCGCGGGTGCCCACGCTCGCCCGCATGGCCTCGATGATGCGCTGGGCCTTGTCGCCCTCGAGCCGCTTCGCGGGGGCGGCGGTGGAAGCAGCCATGACGTCGAAAGTCTACCTAGCTGGCCGGCCAGCTAGCAGCAGCGCGCGCCCGGCTTCTCGTCGCGCTCGCGCATGCGCCAGCGCTCGAAGTCGCGCCGGCTCATGACCGGTTCTTCCGGGTGGTCGCGCCGACGGTGCTCGACATAGCGGTCGTAGGCGGTCTCCCCCGATACCTCGCGCAGGTAGCCGAAGACGCCGCGTGCGGCCCCGAGCAGCGCGCCGCCCATCTAGCCGCCCCCCACGCCGGCCGGCTCGCGGCCCGCGCCGTTGCCCGCGCGCGCCGCCGCCATCGCCTCGCGCTCGCTCGCGGTGGGGATCAGCCCCGACGGCGCCACGATGTGCGACGGCTCCGGCGGCGTCTCGGTCAGCTCGACCGGGCGCTTGCCCCGGATCGTCCGCACCCACACGCGCGCCGCGTCGGCGATCACCACGATGATCAGGACGGCGAACAGCGCGGCGAGCACGCCGTCGACGGTCGAGTTGGTCACGATCTGCTCCATGTCGTCGACGCTCTTCGCGGGCGCCAGTATCTCGCCCGAGTCGATCGCGTCGTTGAAGGCGTCGCGCTGGGCGAAGAAGCCGAGCTTCGGGTTGTCCGAGAAGACCTTCTGGTAGCTGGCGGTCAGCGTGACGGCGACGTCCCATGCCAGCGGCGTCAGCGTGACCCAGACCCACTTCAGCTTCCCGGACTTGATCAGGATCGTGGTCGCAACCGTCAGCGCCACCGCGGCGAGCAGCTGGTTCGCGATGCCGAACAGCGGGAACAGCTGGTTGATGCCGCCGAGCGGGTCGGTGGCGCCTGTATACAGAAAGTAGCCCCAGGCGCCCACGACGATCGCGCTGGTCGCCCACAGTCCCGGCTTCCAGGAGACGCGCCCGATCGGCTTCCAGATGTTGCCGAGCGTGTCCTGCAGCATGAAGCGGCCGACCCGCGTGCCCGCGTCCACCGTGGTGAGGATGAACAGGGCCTCGAACATGATCGCGAAGTGGTACCAAAAGGCCTTCAGGCTGTTTCCACCCACGACGCCGGAGAAGATCTCCGACATGCCGACGGCAAGCGTGGGCGCGCCGCCCGTACGCGCGACCAGCGTCTCCTCTTCCACCGCCGAGGCTGCGGACGAGAGCTGGTCCGGGCTGATCGTGAAGCCGATGTCGCGCACCGCCGCAGAGGCCGACTGCACCGTGTCGCCGACCACCCCGGCGGGTGCGTTCATCGCGAAGTAGAGGCCTGGGTCGAGGATCGACGCGGCGGTGATCGCCATCACCGCGACGAACGACTCCATCAGCATCGCGCCGTAGCCGATCGTGCGGACCTGCGACTCCTTCTCGATCATCTTCGGCGTCGTTCCAGAGGCGATCAGCGAGTGGAAACCGGACAGCGCGCCGCACGCGATGATGATGAACACGAAGGGGAACAGCGAGCCGGCGAACACGGGCCCCTCGCCGTTCGAGGCGAAGTCGGTGAAGCGCTCGTTCTCGAGCACCGGCAGCGTGAACAGGATCCCCAGCGCGAGCAGCGCGATCGTCCCGATCTTCATGAACGTCGACAGGTAGTCGCGCGGCGCCAGCAGCATCCACACCGGCAGCACCGAGGCGGCGAAGCCGTAGACGATCAGGCAGATCACGAGCGTCTCGGGGGAGAGCGTGAAGAAGTCCGCCAGCGCGCCGTCGGCCTCCTGCACCCAGCCGCCGGCGATGATCGCGAAGATCAGCAGGCTGACGCCGATGGCGGTGGTCTCCAGCACCCGTCCCGGGCGCAGCACGCGCAGGTAGAAGCCCATCAGCAGCGCGATCGGGATCGTCATCGCGATCGAGAACGTGCCCCAGGGCGACGCGGCGAGTGCCTGCACGACGACCAGGGCGAGCACCGCCAGCAGGATGATCATGATCGAGAAGACGGCGATCAGGGCGGCCACGCCGCCCACCGGGCCGATCTCCTCGCGCGCCATCTGCCCGAGGCTCTTGCCGTCGCGGCGCATGGAGAAGAACAGGATCACCATGTCCTGCACCGCGCCAGCGAAGATGACGCCGACGATGATCCAGAGCGTCCCGGGCAGGAAGCCCATCTGGGCGGCGAGCACTGGACCGACGAGCGGACCGGCGCCGGCGATGGCGGCGAAGTGGTGCCCGAAGAGCACGCGCCGGTCGGTCGGCTGGTAGTCGTGGCCGTTGTCGAGGCGCTCCGCCGGAGTGGCCCGGCGGTCGTCGACGCCGAGCACCTTGTTGGCGATGAAGCGTGCGTAGAAACGGTACGCGATTGCGTACGAGCAGAGCGCGGCGAACAGCAGCCAGACGGCGTTGATGTTCTCGCCGCGCGACAGCGCGAGGATGCCCCATGCGACCGCGCCCAGCAGCGCCACCGCCGTCCAGATCACGATGCTGCGCACGCGCACCGGCCGACCTCTGACGTTGATCCTCATGCTCCCCCCTCGGATGGCTGACGCCGCCTTACCCGATGCGGGGAGTCCTCACACGAAAAAGGGCGCCCCTAGGGACGCCCTCTCTCAGAAGCGATCTACATGCGGCAACTAGCTTGCGCCCACCCGCTCGCTTTCGCTGGTGGTCGAGCTGGAGCCCGAGTTGGTGTCGGGCGTGGTCGTCGCCGTGTACTCGAACTCCTCCTCAGCGCCGAAGAGGGCGTCGAGCGCCTTCTTGCGCAGACCCTCGCTCAACGCGAGAGCCAGCCCCGCGCCGACCAGGCCGAGCACGAACAGACGGCCCTTGCCACGCTTGCGCTTCTTCTGCCCGCGCAGCGTGTCGGCTGCCTCCTTGAGCGAGGCTGCCGCGTCCTTCAGCTCGCGCTGCACCTTCTTGTCGTCGAGGGCCTTGGCCGGGCCCTTCCCGTTCACGCGCCCATACGCCTTCTTCGCTGAGACGAAGGCGTTGCGCAGGTTTTCGCGCAGCTCCCGGTCCTCGACCAGGCGCTGAACGTAATCATTCGAGCGGACCGCCTTGCCGGCGGCATACGCTCCGGCGCCGGCCTTCGCGGCCTTCTTCTTCGCTGCCATTGCTCTCCTCGGGTCCGCTTGCTGCGGCACACTTTACCCAGACGGGGCGGCCGCGAACAGAAAGCCTTCGCTCAGCGCGAGCTGGGCCTGACTCGCTTCTCCAGCGCCGCCTCCAGCACCTCGTCCTCGGAGTCCACCAGGACGAACTTCATCCGGCGCCGGAGATGCGGCGGGATGTCCTCGATATCGGGCTCGTTCATGCGCGGCACGATCAGGCGGTGGATGTCGGCGCGCTGCGCCGCGAGCGCCTTCTCCTTGAGCCCGCCGATCGGGAGCACCTGGCCGGTCAGCGTGATCTCGCCCGTCATCGCGGTGTCCGCGCGCACGCGCCGGCCGGTGATGCGCGAGGCGAGCGCGGTCGCCATCGTGATGCCGGCGCTGGGGCCGTCCTTGGGGATCGCCCCGGCGGGGACGTGCACGTGAAGGTCGTGGGTGCGGAACCAGTCGTCGGGGACGCGCCCGTTGAGCGACGGGGCGATCGTCTTGATGTACGACAGCGCGGCCGCCGCCGACTCCTTCATCACGTCGCCGAGCTGCCCGGTGATCTGGAGCTTGCCGTCGCCGGCGAAGGCGGTCGCCTCCACGAACAGGACGTCGCCGCCGTAGGGCGTCCACGCCAGCCCGGTGGCCACGCCGGGCTCGTCCACGCGGGCCTTCACGTCGGGCTGGAAGCGGCGCTTGCCGAGCAGCTCGCTCACGGTCTTGCGGCGGATCACCCGCTTCGACCTGCGCGTGCCCTCCGCGAACTCGCGCGCCACCTTGCGGCAGATCGACCCGATCTCGCGCTCGAGGTTGCGCACGCCGGCCTCGCGCGTGTAGCCCTCGATCACCTCCTCGAGCGCCTCGGCGGTGAACTCGATCTTCGAGCGCCCGAGCCCGTTGCGCTCCACCTGGCGCGGGACCAGGTAGCGCTTCGCGATCTCGCGCTTCTCCTCGTGCGTGTAGCCCGACAGCTCGATGATCTCCATCCGGTCGCGCAAGGCCGGCGGCACCGTGTCGAGCAGGTTGGCGGTGCAGATGAAGAACACCTTGGACAGGTCGAACGGCAGGTCGAGGTAGTGGTCGCGGAAGGTGGAGTTCTGCTCCGGGTCGAGCACCTCGAGCATCGCGCTGGCCGGGTCGCCGCGGAAGTCGGCGCCCATCTTGTCGATCTCGTCGATCATCAGCACGGGGTTGTTCGCCCCGGCGTCGCGCAGGGCGCGGATGATCGTTCCCGGCATCGCGCCGATGTAGGTGCGCCGGTGGCCGCGGATCTCGGACTCGTCGCGCACGCCGCCGACCGAGATGCGCTCGAAGTCACGCCCCATGGCGGCGGCGATCGAGCGGCCGAGCGAGGTCTTGCCCACGCCCGGCGGTCCGACGAAGCAGAGGATCGAGGAGCGCGCGTCGGGCTTGAGCTTGCGCACGGCCAGGAACTCGAGGATGCGGTCCTTGACCTTCTCGATGTCGTAGTGGTCGGTGTCGAGTACCTGGCGTGCGTGCTTGAGGTCGAGGTTGTCGTCGGTCGACTTCGACCAGGGCAGGTCGGCGAGCCACTCCAGGTAGTTGCGGATGACGCCGTGCTCGGCCGCCTGCGGCGGCAGGCGCTCGAAGCGCTGCAGCTCGCGCTCGGCCACCTGCCAGGCGTAGTCCGGCAGGCCGGCGTCCTCCAGGCGCCCGCGCAGCTCCTCGGCCTCGGCCTGGGTCTCGTCGACCTCGCCCAGCTCCTCCTGGATCGCCTTGAGCTGCTGGCGCAGGAAGTACTCGCGCTGGCCCTTCTCCATCTCGGACTGGACCTGTGACTGGATCTTCGTCCCGATCTCGACCAGCTCCAGCTCGCGGGCGAGGATCTCGGACAGCATGCGCAGCCGCTTGGTGACGTCGCGCTCCTCGAGCAGCGCCTGCTTCTCCTCGACCCTGAGACGCAGCGCGCCGGCGATCATGTGAGCGAGCTCCGCCGGGTCGTCGAGGTTGGCGACCGCCACCTGCAGCTCCACCGGCAGGTAGGGGACCCCCTCGATGATGCGCGAGAAGGCCGCCTGGACGTTGCGGTGCAGCGCCTCCAGCTCAGGCGAGGGCTCTACGACGTCGGGCGCCTCCTCGATGCGCGCCACCAGGTAGGGCTGGGTGGCGACGTAGTCCTTGATCTCGACCCGCTGGGCGCCGTGAACGAGGATCCGCAGCGTGCCGTCGGGCACCTTGAGCATGCGCGCGACGACCCCCGCCACGCCCACGGAGTGGAGCTCGTCGGGACCCGGTTCCTCGCCGGCTCCCTCCTTGGCGGCCACCATCACCAGCATCCGGTTACCGGCCAGCACGTCGTTGACCAGCTTGATCGATCGCTCCTGGCCGACCGCCAGGGGCATCAGCGTCTCCGGGAAGGCGACCGCGTCGCGCAGCGGCAGGACCGGCAGCACCTCGGGAAGGGCGGTGCGGACGGGCGCCTCGATGACCTCCCCTTCAGCGGACGGGATGTGGATGCTCACGAGCCCGCGTCTTCGATGCGGACTCGCCGCACCGAATCGTCGGGCTGCGCCAGCGGGATCTCCACCTCGAGGACACCGTCCTCGTACGACGCCCGCGCGCGTTCGGCGATCACGTCAGCGCCGAGCTCGACCAGGCGCCGGAAGGGGCCGTGCTCGATCTCGATCTGCTGGTAGAGCCGGCCTCCCGCCTCCGCGGGGCGGCGCTCGCCGGCAATCAGGAGCTGACGCCCGCGGATCTCCAGTCCGACGTCGCGGATGTCGACCCCGGCGAGGTCCGCCTTGACCACCGCGCGCGGCGGGTCGTCCGCGTAGAAGACGTCTACCGACGGCGAGAAGCCGCGGCCGCGCAGGCCCGTCTGGCGCTCGAACACGTCTCCAAACAGCTCGTCGATCTCACGCCGCATGCGCTCGAAGTTCGCAAACAGGTCACGGGATGAGGCCACGGCGGTTCGAGAATAGTCATAGGCCCTTCACGCCGGGGCAACAGTACGCGCATGCAGCGCGGCGGATAGGCGCGCCGATCGCGCCGCCGGCGCTCGACCGCATCGAAATAGCCCCCTAGCGGAGCGCCGCCCGGGCAGCCCAGTAGCCCGACATGCCGTGCACGCCGCCGCCCGGTGGAGTCGACGACGAACACAGGAAGACCCCCGGCAACGGCGTCGAGTACGGGACAGGACGCGCCACCGGGCGGGCGAACAGCTGGCGCAGGCTTTGCAGGCCGCCGTTGATGTCGCCGCCCACGTAGTTGGGGTTCCGGCGCTCGACCTCGGCGCTGTCCATCGCCGAGCGGGCGGCGATCAGGTCGCCGAAGCCCGGCGCGAAGCGCTCCACCTGGGCCTCGATGGCAGCGGTCATGTCGCGCGTGGAGCCGTTCGGCACGTGGCAGTAGGCCCACCCCGTGTGCCTGCCCGAGGGTGCGCGCGTCGCGTCGAACCGGCTGGCCTGCACCAGCAGGACGAACGGTCGCTCGGGATGCTCCCCGCGCGCCACGGCCTGCTCGGCCGCCGCGATCTCCCCCAGCGTCCCGCCCAGGTGCACCGTGCCGGCGCGCGCGGCCTCGGGCGCGGTCCAGGGGATCGGCCCGTCGAGCGCCCAGTCGAGCTTGAACACGCCCGGGCCGTAGCGGTAGCGGCCGAGCGCTCGCCGGTAGCGCTCCGGCAGGCGCTCGCCCGCGAGGGCGATGAGCTGACGCGGGGTCACGTCGAGCAGCGCCGGCGTGGCCGCGCCCAGCTCGTCGAGCGACTCGACCATGCGCCCGGCCTCGACGGTCGCGCCCAGCGCGCGCAGGTGCCCCGTGAGCGCGTCGGCCAGGCGCTGCGAGCCGCCGCGCGCGACCGGCCAGCCGACCGCGTGCGCGCTCACGGCGAGCACCAGCCCGAACGCTGCGCTCACCGGCGCGCGCAGCGAGAGCATCGAGTGGGCCGAGCAGCCGGCCAGCAGGGCGCGGGCGCGCGGACCGTCGAAGCGCGAGCGGGCCAGGCCCGAGGCAGACCGGATCGCGCCGAGGCCGAACCGGCTCAGCAGCAGCGGGTGGCGCGGCGGCCGCAACGGGGCGAGCAGGTCGCCGAACAGCGGCTCGGCGGCACGCACCAGCGGATCGAAGAGCCGACGGTAGGCGTCCGCGTCCGGTCCCAGGCCGCGCGCCGTCTCGTCCACCGAGCGCTCGAGCATCACCGCCGTGCCGTCGTCGAGCGGGTGCGCCAGGGGCGCCAACGGATGCACCAGCTCCAGCCCGTGCTCGGCCAGCGGCAGCGAGCTGAGGAAGGGCGAGGCGGCCGCGAGCGTGTGGACGGTCGAGCAGGTGTCGTGGACGAAGCCCGGCAGCGTCAGCTCGGCCGAGCGGCAGCCGCCGCCGATGGCGCCCTGGCCCTCGAGCACCGTGACCCGCCGGCCGGCCTGCGCGAGCACGATGGCGGCGGCCAGCCCGTTGGGACCGGAGCCGACTACGACGGCGTCGGCGTCGGCCAACTACGCCAGCTGCGCGGCCAGCGCGCTCGCGTTCATGTGCGCGAGCGCCTCGATCGTGACCATCGGGTTCACGCCCGAGGCGGTCGGGAACGCGGCCCCGTCGAAGACGTAGAGGTTCGGCATTCCCCACACCTGTCCGGCCGGATCGCAAACCGAGTCCGCCGGTGAGGCGCCCATGCGCGCGCTGCCCATGATGTGGAAGGAGATCATCTGCGCCTGGCCGGCGCCCCAGCCGCAGGCGTCGGCGTCGCGCACGAAGCCGTCGAGGTCGCCGCTCTTGCCGGGTTCGTACGCCACCCACTTCGAGTGCGACGAGTAGATCCGGCGCGCGCCCATCGCCTCCACGACCTGGGCGGCCCCACGCACCCCGCGGCGCATGTGTTCCACGTCGCCGGGCGTGAGCGCATAGCGGACGATCGGCTCGCCGTCGCGGCCGGTGCGCACCTCGCCCACGCCGTGGTCGCGCAGCAGCACCCCCAGCCCGCCGGTGTACGGCAGCGCCTGCATCAGGTTGGCGTGATGGCCGCCGCCGCGCCAGGGCGAGAACGAGAGCAGGATGCTCGGGGGAGTGGCCACGTGCTCGTACTTGACGCCGTAGCCCTTGCCGTCCATGTCCATGTCCTGGTCGGAGTAGGTCGAAGAGAGCATCCCCTCCCAGGGGCGCACCTGCTCGTCGAACTGGCCCCAGATGACCAGCACCGGGTGCAGCCGCAGGTGCTTGCCGAGCGCCTTGGAGCCGACGCCCGAGCGCGCCAGCAGCGCGGGCGTGTGCAGCGCGCCGCAGGCGCTCACCACGGCGCGCGCCCGGACCGTCACCCGATGCCCCGCCGCCGTGCGCGCCTCGACCCCGCGCGCGGCGCCGTTCTCGGTGAGCACCCGGTCGGCGCGCGTCTCGACCAGGATGCGCGTCCCGGCGTCGTGGGCGTCCTGCACCCAGGTCTTCAGCGTCGACTGCTTGGCCCCGAGCTGGCAGCCGTAGTGGCAGAGGCGGCACACCTCCTCGCTGCAGCCGCGCACGTTGCGCTGCATGACCTCCCACTCCCAGCCCAGCTCGTCCAGCCCCTCGCGGATCGTCTCGTCGCGGCGGCTCGGGATGCTGTGCTCGGCGTTGACTCCGATGCGCTCCCAAACCGCGTCGAGGCTGCGGTCGAAGTCCCCGGACGCCACCGCCGTCACGCCGTGCTCGACCGCCCACTCTTTGCGCACGACGTCGGGCGTGCGGAAGGCGAACGTGTAGTTGACGACCGTCGAGCCGCCGAGCGCCTGCGCGGCGAGCAGGCCGACGCCGGCGTCGGTGCTCGCCATGCCGCCGCCATTGAGGTAGAGGCGGTCGAAGCCCGACAGCTCCGCGCCGTCGAAGTCGCGCTCGCTGAAGTAGCGGCCCGCCTCCAGCACGACCACGTCGAGGCCGGCCTTGGCGAGCACGGCGGCCGCCGTTCCGCCCCCGGCGCCGGAGCCCACGACCACCACGTCGCAGTCGAGCGTGGTGTCCGCGTCGACCTCGATCGGCGTGATCGTGCGCGGCGGCGGATCGGCGGGGGGCCCGAGCGGACCGGGGTAGCCGATCGCGTCCCAGGCGGGATTGCGGCCGCCGTTCTCGCCGTCCTTGCCGTAGTACGCAAGCAGCGCCCCCTTGCGCAGCGCCTGGAAGGCGGCGCGCCGCTGGGCGACGCGGCTGTCCGCCCAGGACAGCAGCACCTGCTCGCGCTTGTGCTGCGGCAGGGAGGTGAAGTGGTTGAGGCCGCCACCCCCGACGGCGCCCAGCAGGCGCGTGTCCCACAGGCCGAGCAGCTGCCCGACCTGCTTGCGCTCCGCCGCCCGCGGGTTGCGTGCGACCAGCCCCAGCAGCGCATCCGGCACGCCCGCCTCCGTGGCGGACGGCAGCCCGTCGCCGCCGGGAACGAAGGTGTCGCAGATGGCCTCGAGGGCGCGGCGCGCCTTGGGGCTCAGGTCGACGGTGGCGTTCATGGGCGCACGCTCCGCGACCGGGTGGCGCTTGTCAAGGCGCCGCCCGTTCGCGGCGGATCGCCCGCAGCTCGGCCGCGAGGCCGACATCGCCTCGGCGCAGGTCCCGCCAGGTGACGCGAGCGACCTGGATCCCGTGCGCCGCCAGCCGGCGGTCCCGGCCGGTCCTCGTGGAAGGCCCGGCGCGTGCGGTGGTACCTCGCTCCGTGAACCTCGACGGCGAGGCCGGCGTCGGCCCAGTAGAAGTCGAGCTCATTATGCGGTTGGGCACTGGGCGCTCACGCAGCGGTCGCGCGACCTCGCGGCGGTCCTGGCGTGCTGGCGGCTCGCGAGCGCGGCCAGCCTCGCCTCGGGCGGTGGGCTGTCATTTGCGTCATATGCGCGACGTTTGCCGCCCACCGCCTGATGGTCGCGCGGCTCGGCGCACCTGTGGGTTTGCGTTTGGAACAACCGTGTGACGGCGACGTCACACCTCGTACGTCGCGCCCTCCCGGGCCACCTCCACGGGGCCGCCGAAGGACTCCTCGGCCTCGCGGCGGGCCCAGTCGGCGTCGAGCTCGTCGGAGATGTGGACGAGCAGGAGCTGCTTGGCGCCCGCGGCGCGCGCCTGCTCGCCGGCCTCGCCCGGGGTGAGGTGGCCGCGCGTGCCGGTGCGCTCCGGGCGGGGCAGGGTCGCCTCAACGAGGATCAGGTCGGCGCCCTCCGCGAACTCGCTCAGCGCCTCGGTCGGCCGGCAGTCCGCGCCGTAGACCAGCCGCCCGGAGCCGTTCTGCGAGCTGATCCGCATGGCGAACGTCTCGGTGAAGTGCGGCACCGGCTGGAACGCGATCCCCACCGGGCCGATCGTCAGCTCGCTCGTGGCGTCGTACTCGATCAGGTCGAAGGCGTTCTCGATCAGGTCGTCGTTGCCCCAGGAGCCGACGACCCGTCGGAAGGTCTCCCGCGCGCCCGGCGGGCCGTGGAGCGTCGGGCGCGCCGGGTTGTCGGTCCCCGGCCAGCGGTCCACCGGCACCGGCTGCTGGCGCGGCGCGTAGGTGAGTGCGTACGAGTACGGCACCAAGTCGAGGAAATGGTCGGCGTGGAGGTGGGAGATCACCACGGCGTCCACGTCCACGTAGTCGATCTGCTGGCGCAGCTTGCCGAACACGCCGTTGCCGCAGTCGAGCAGCACCGCCGTGCCGTCGTCCTCGAGCAGATAGCCCGAGCATGCCCCGCCGGCGTCCTGCCACGAGGGCGATTTGCCCAGGACAGTCAGTCGCATAGCGCGACTTTAACCGCAGCCGGTGCTCGCCTCAGGCGTTCGGCTGCGGGAAGGCGTAGGCCGCCGTCGTGCGCTCGGCGCGGAAGACGAATGCGAGCTGGCGCTCGGGGGCGAGCCCGCGCTCTGCCGGCCGGAAGGTGGTGCACGGCTTCTCGAGGTTGAGCGAGCAGAGCATGTTCTGCTTGAAGTAGCAGTCCTCGCAGCGGGCGGGCTTCGTCTTCGGCATCGCTCGGCATCCAACAGGAGTGGGCGCCGGCCTACCAGGCCCGACCCCGCAAAACGGACGTTTTTCCTTTTGCTGCAATTTCCAGGGTCTTAGGTTTCGGTCCCGCTCCGAGCGGGTTTCCGAGGGGGGCGAACGGGGATGGTCCGCCCGCACCCCCAACGTCCGCCCGCACCCGCCACGCGTATCGGAAAGGATGCAGAGCGCGATGGAGCTGGTCACCGGAGCCACCGGATACGTCGGCACCCGGCTGGTGCGCCGCCTGGCCGGCGAGGGCCGCCCCGTGCGCGCGCTTGCCCGCCGGCCCGAGCGCCTGGAGGCGCTCGCGAGCGTCGAGCCGGCACGCGCCGACCTGCTGACGGGCGCGGGCCTCGCCGCCGCCCTGGACGGCGTCTCGACCGCCTACTACCTCGTGCACTCGATGGATGCCGTGGCCGGCACGAACGGCGACGGCTTCGCCGACCGCGACCGCCGCGCGGCCGAGCGCTTCGCCGGCGCCGCGGCCGCGGCGGGCGTCGAGCGGATCGTCTACCTCGGCGGCATCGCGCCCGCCGGGACCCCGCCCTCCCCGCACCTGGACTCCCGGCTCGAGGTGGAGCGCATCCTGTTCGACGCCGTCCCCGGCTCGACGGCGCTGCGCGCGTCCATCGTGATCGGTGCCGGCTCCAGCTCGTTCCGCATGCTCGTGCGGCTCGTCGAGCGCCTGCGGCTGCTGCCGATGCCGGCGTGGCGCGACAACCGCACCCAGCCGATCGCCGAGCGGGACATCATCGAGTACCTCGCCCGCACTGCCACCGTGCCAGGCGCGTCTGGCCGCTCACTCGACGTGGCAGGGCCGGACGTGCTCACATACGGCGAGATGATCGCCCGGATCGCCGAAGCCATGGGGGTCGGCCGTCTGCCGGTCCGCCTGGGGCGGTCGCTCACCTCGCCCGCCTCGGCGGTGGTGGCAGCCGTAACCGGGCAGCCGCTCGAGCTGGTGCGTCCGCTGATGCAGAGCCTCGAAACCGACCTGCTCCCCCGCGACGCCGAGGCCGCGCGCCTGTACGGCATCCGCCCGCTCGGGTTCGACCGCGCGGTCGAACGTGCGCTCGCCGAGTGGGAGTCGCACGAGCCGCTGGGGGCCCGGTGAGGGTCGAGCGCAGGACCCACATCGCCGCGCCTCCGAAGGAGGTCTACGACATCGTGATGGACGCGCGCCGGCTGAAGGACTGGGTGACGATCCACCACCACCTCGAGGGCTCGCCGCCGTCCCCGCTGCAGAAGGGCTCGGAGCTCACCCAGTCGCTGAAGCTGGCCGGCAAGAAGTTCAAGGTGAACTGGCAGGTCGTGGAGAACGATCCCTGCGAGCACGTGGTCTGGGAGGGGCGCGGGCCGGTGGCGTCGCACGCCCGGGTGGAATACCGCTTCGACCGCAACGGCGACGGCACCGACTTCTCGTACGTGAACGAGTACGACCTGCCGGGGGGAGCGCTCGGCCGCGTGGCCGGCCGGGCCGTGGCGCGCGTCACTCAAAAGGAACTGGAAGGTTCCTTGCAGCGCCTAAAAGAGTTAGTAGAGTGACTACTTAATGGCTGACTTTCTTGACGAGAAACGTAATGAAATAGACGCACGGTTGCGTGAACTTCGCCCATTGGTGGAAGAGTTCAACCGCCTGGAGAAGGCCGCCGCGGCCCTCGCCGGAGTTGGTGGCACACAGGCGCCCGCACGCAGGCGCCGCGCCAGCGCGAGCGGCAACGGGGGGACCACCCGCCGCCGCGGCCGGCCGCGCGGCAGTGGCAACCGCGCCAAGCAGGCACTCGAGCTCGTGCGGGCCAGCCCCGGGATCACGATCGCCGAGCTGGCCGACACGATGGGCATCAAGGCGAACTACCTCTACCGCGTCATGCCGACCCTCCAGAAGGAGGGGCAGGTCAAGAAGCGCGACAAGGGCTGGCACCCCGCTTGATAAGGGATGGCATCCGGGGGCTCACGCCCCCGGACCCCCGCTGATTCCTGGCCGGTGATGGCAGCCGGGGGCTCGCGCCCCCGGACCCCCGCTGAGTCCTGGCCGGTTTGCTGGCCGCGCCGGGCTCGCTTTCCCGGCTCGCGCTGATTCCTGCCGGCGGCTGGCTAGACGAGACCCAGCTGCTTGACGGCGTCGCGCTCCTCGGTCAGCTCCGCCACCGTGCGGTCGATCTTGGCGCGCGCGAAGTCGCCGACCTCGAGGCCCTGCTGGATCTCGTAGCCGCCACCGCTCACGCGCACCGGGAAGCTCGACACGATTCCCTCCTCGACCCCGTAGGAGCCGTCTGACGGAATCGCCATCGAGCGCAGGCCGTCGGCGCCGCGCACCCAGTCGTGCACGTGATCGATCGCCGCGTTCGCTGCGCTCGCCGCCGACGAGGCGCCGCGCGCCTCGATGATCTCGGCGCCGCGCTTGCCGACGCGCGGGATGTACTCGTTCTCGTACCAGTCCATGTCGACCTGCTCCACGGCTGCCTGGCCGTTCACCTTCGCGTTGAACAGGTCGGGGAACATGGTGGGCGAGTGGTTGCCCCACACCACCAGGTCCTGCACGTCGGAGACGCTCACCCCCACCTTTTCGGCTAGCTGGGCCACGGCGCGGTTCTGGTCCAGCCGCGTCATTGCGGTGAAGCGCTCCGCCGGGATGTCCGGCGCGTTGCTGAGCGTGATCAGCGCATTCGTGTTGGCCGGGTTGCCCACGACCAGCACGCGCACGTCGGCTGCGGCGCCGGCGTTGAGCGCCTCGCCCTGCGGCTTGAAGATCTGCCCGTTGGCCTCGAGCAGGTCGGCGCGTTCCATCCCCTTGCTGCGGGGGCGCGCCCCCACCAGCAGGGCGACGTTGACCCCGTCGAACGCCCGCTTCGGGTCGTCGTAGATCTCGGTCGACGCGAGCAGCGGGAAGGCACAGTCCTGCAGCTCCATGGCGGTGCCCTCCGCCGCCTTCACGGCGTCGGGTATCTCGAGCAGCCGCAGGTCGATCTGCTCGTCGGGGCCGAGCATCTGGCCGCTGGCGATTCGGAACAGCAGTGCGTATCCGATCTGGCCGGCGGCCCCGGTTACGGTGACGGTCGTAGGCATCAGGCGTTCATCTCCTCGATTACAGCGTCTGCGAATTCGCTCGTACCCACCGCGGAGGGATCGTCACGCGTTGGCTTCAGGTCGTAGGTCACCTTGTCGCCCTTGCGGATCACCTCGGCGATGCCGTGCTCCATGCGCTCGGCGGACTCGGTCTCACCGAGGTGCCGCAGCATCAGCACGCCTGACAGCAGCAGGGCGGTCGGGTTGACCCGGTTCTGGCCCTTGTACTTCGGCGCCGAGCCGTGGGTGGCCTCGAAGATCGCGCCGGTCGAGCCGATGTTCGCGCCGGGCGCGAGCCCCAGCCCGCCGATCATGCCCGCGCCGAGGTCGGAGACGATGTCCCCGTACAGGTTCGGCAGCACGATCACGTCGTACTCCTCGGGCCGCGACACGAGCTGGTTGCAGAGGTTGTCGATGATGCGGTCCTCGAACTCGATGTCCGGGTGGCGCTCGGCCACCTGGCGCGCGACCTCGAGGAACAGGCCGTCGGAGAACTTCATGATGTTGGCCTTGTGGGCCGCGGTGACCTTCTTGCGCCCGTTCTCCTTGGCGTAGGCGAACGCCGACTCCACGATCCGCTCGGAGCCGAACACGGAGATCGGCTTGATCGAGATGCCCGAGTCCTCGCGGGTGGGTGAGTCGAGCTCGTCGGCCAGGAAGCCGCGCAGCTTCGCCACCTCCGGGGAGCCGTTCTCGAACTCGATGCCGGCGTAGAGGTCTTCGGTGTTCTCACGGACGATCACGATGTCCGTCTCGGGAAAGCGCGTCCGCACGCCTTCGTAGGCCTTGCAGGGCCGGATGCACGAGTAGAGGTCGAACTCCTTGCGCAGGGCGACGTTGATGGAGCGGTGGCCCGAGCCGACCGGCGTGGTCGTCGGGCCCTTGATGGCGATGCCTCGCTCGCGGATCGAGTCGAGCGTCCGGTCGGGCAGCGGATTGCCCTCCTGCTCGTAGACGTCGATGCCCGCGTCCTGGAAGTCCCACTCGAACTCGACGCCAGTGGCCTCGAGTACTCGCCGGGTCGCCTCCGCGAGCTCGGGCCCTGTGCCGTCGCCCGGGATGAAGGTGACGCGATGTGCCAAAACGGTCCTTTCGTTCTCTGGTGAGCGGGGCATTGTTCCAAGGCGGGGGCGCGGGGCTCAGGCCGGCGCCGCTGCGCGGGCGCCCACGAAGTCGCGCGAGCGCACCAGCGCGAAGGCCAGGATGCCGCCGACGATGGCGACCAGCGCCGCGACCACCAGGATCTCGTCGAGGCCGTCCACGAAGGCTCGGCGGGCCGCCTCGGCGACCGCCGCGCGCGCGTCCGGCGGCGCGGCTCGAGCCGCGGCGCCGACCCCGCCCGAGGCGACCGCCTCCCCGAGCCGGTCCTCCGCTCCGGGCGGCAGCTGCATGCCGGCCAGGGCGTCGCCGAGCTTCGCGCTGACGCGGCCCTGGAACAGCGCACCGAGCCCGGCGATGCCGGTCGCGATGCCGACCTGCCGGAAGGTGCTGTTGATGCCCGACGCGGCCCCGCTCCGGCGCGGCTCCACCACTCCGATGGCCGTGGTCGCCAGCGGCGGGTTCACACATCCGATCCCGATCCCGGCCACGATGAAGCCGGGCAGCAGCGTGGTCCAGTCGTCGTCCGGCTCGATGCCGCCCATCAGCAGCAGGCCGGTCCCCACCAGCAGCAGCCCGGCGCCGAGGAAGGCGCGCACCGGCAGCCGCTCCACCAGCTTGCCCGCCAGCGGCGCCGCCAGAAACGAGAGCAGCGAGATGGGCAGGAAGCGCAGGCCGGCCTCGAGCGGCGAGTAGTCGAGGATGTTCTGGAGGTACAGGACGAGGTAGAGGAACATCGAGAACATCGAGGCGTGCAGGCAGAACGCCGCTATCTGCGCGCCCGTGAAGGCCGGCTTGCGGAACAGGCTCAGGTCCAGCATCGGCGGCTGCGCGCGCCGCTCGACGGCGACGAAGACGCCCAGCAGGACGACGCTCGCCGCGAACAGCCCGAGGATCGGCACGCTCCCCCAGCCCTCGTCGTTGCCGCGGATCAAGGCCAGGACCAGGCAGCAGAGCGCCCCGCTGAACGTGACCAGTCCGGCCCAGTCGATGCGCGCCGAGGGGTCGCGTTCGGACTCCGGCACGCGAGCGAGCGTCATGGCAATCGTGACGAGGGCGACCGGCACGTTGACGAAGAAGATCCACTCCCACCCGAGCGACTCGGTCAGCGCCCCGCCCACGAGCGGTCCGATGGCCACGGCGAACCCCGTGGTCGCGCCCCAGAGGCCGAACGCGGTGCCGCGCTCGTCGGGCCCGAACTCCTGGGCGATCAGGGCGAGCGACGGCGCGAACATCATCGCCCCGCCCACCCCCTGGAGGCCGCGGGCCAGGTTCAGCATCGTCGGCGAGCCGGCCAGGCCGCACAGCAGCGAGGCCGTCGCGAACAGGACCATTCCGGCCACGAACACGCGCCTGCGGCCGATCAGGTCGCCGAGCGAGCCGGATGCCAGCAGCAGCGTCGCGAGGCCGAGCGCGTAGGCGTCGACCACCCACTGCAAATCCGTGAAGCTGCCGCCGAGGTCGCTGCGTATGTCCGGTAGCGCGACGTTCACCACGGTCACGTCGAGCAGCAGCATGAAGATCGCGAGGCAGACCGCCAGCAGCGTCCACCACTTCGAGGCCATTGGTGCAGCTTTCCGGGATTGGCCGGCCGCTACGCCTACCATCCGTTCCAGTGTTCGGCGGCGGATCCATCCAGCTCGCCCGCGTCTTCGGGATCCGGATCGGCGTGGACGTCAGCTGGTTCTTCGTCCTCTTCCTGATCATCTGGCAGCTGTCGGGCTACTTCGGCGACCTGTTCCCGGGCGACGACACGAAGGCGTACGCCCTCGCCGTGGTCTCCGCGCTCGCCTTCTTCCTCTCGATCCTGCTCCACGAGCTGGGCCACGCCGCGGTCGCGATCCGCAACGGGATCCCGATCTCCGGGATCGACCTGTGGATGTTCGGCGGGGTCGCCAAGCTCGAGCGCGACACCGACTCCCCCGGCGTCGAGTTCCGGGTGGCCGTCGCCGGCCCGCTCGTGACGCTGGCGATCGCAGCGGTCTGCTTCGCGGTCGGCGCGGCGCTCTCGAGCGCCGACACCGTGCTGGAGGGCAGCCGCTTCGAGGAGGCCGACATGAGCGCCGCGGTCGCCGTGCTCGGCTACCTGACCACGGTCAACGTGCTGGTGCTGGTGTTCAACCTGATCCCCGGCTTCCCGCTCGACGGCGGGCGCATCGCCCGCGCGATCGCCTGGAAGGTCACCGGCGACCGCACCCGTGCCACGCGCTTCGCCGCCGTGCTCGGACGGGGCGCCGGCTGGGCCATGGTTGGAGCCGGCGTCCTGATGGTGCTCGAGGTGATCCCGTGGGGCGCGTTCAACGGCATCTGGCTGATCTTCATCGGCATCTTCCTCGCGCAGGCCGCCCGCTCGGCCGAGGTGCAGGCCGCCTTCGTCGGCCGCATCGAGCACCTGCGCGTGGCCGACGTGATGGACGCCGAGCCGGTCGCGATCCCCGCCGAGCTGCCCCTGGACCGCGCCGAGCACGAGTTCTTCCTGCGCTACGGCTGGCCCTGGTTCCCCGTGGTCGACGAGTCGGGACGGCTGGTCGGCGTGGTCTCGCGGGAGGCCGTCGAGAGCGTGCCCGAGCAGGCGCGCGCCGGCCGCGCGGTCGCCTCGGTGATGGCGCGCGACGACGGCGGCAGCGGGCTGCGGGCGAGCCTGGAGGACCCGCTGGAGGCGCTGCTCGGGCACGAGGGACTGGGTCGCCTGGGCGCCGTGATGGCCGTCGACGGCGACGGCGTCCTGCGCGGAATCGTGACCATCGACGCGGTCCGGCGAGCCCTGCAGGGAGCGGCCACCGCGTGACCTTCGGGAGGCCGCGCTCGAGCCCCTTCAAAGGGTTCCGCGCGCGCCTTCCATAGAATCGCCCTCGCCTCATGCCGAACCACGACGTACTGGTCATAGGAGCCGGCCTCGCCGGCCAGCGTGCCGCACTTGCCGCAGCGGAGCAGGGAGCGTCCGTCGGGATCATCTCCAAGGTGCATCCCGTGCGGTCGCACTCGAACGCCGCTCAGGGAGGGATCAACGCTGCCCTGAATCCCGAGGATTCCTGGGAGTCGCACGCCTTCGACACGGTCAAGGGCTCGGACTACCTCGGCGACCAGGACGCCATCGAGATCATGTGCCAGGAGGCGCCGCAGGAGCTGCTCGACCTCGAGCACCTGGGCGTGACCTTCCACCGCAACGAGGAGGGCCGCCTCGGCACGCGCGCCTTCGGAGGCGCCTCCGCCGCCCGCACCTACTACGTGGCCGACATCACCGGCCAGGCGATCCTCCACGTGCTCTACGAGCAGCTCATGAAGTTCGACGAGGTGCACCGTTACGAGGAGTGGTTCACCACCGCGCTCGTGCAGGACGACGAGGGCCGCATCGCCGGCGCTATCACCCGGAACATCCGCGACGGCTCCATGGAGCTGTTCGCCGCCAAGGCCGTGATCCTGGCCACCGGCGGCAACGGCCAGGTCTTCGACCCCACCACGAATGCGCTGATCTGCACCGGGGACGGGATCGCCATGGCCTACCGCGTCGGCGCGCCGCTGATGGACATGGAGATGATCCAGTACCACCCCACCACCCTGGCTGGGATCGGGCTGCTGATCACGGAGGGTGCGCGCGGCGAGGGCGCCCACCTCTACAACGCCAAGGGCGAGCGCTTCATGGAGAAGTACGCGCCCAACAAGATGGAGCTGGCCTCGCGCGACGTCGTCTCCCGCGCCGAGCAGACCGAGATCGACGAGGGCCGCGGCTTCCCCGACGGCACCGTCGCGCTCGACATCACGGTCGTGCCTCGCAAGCGCATCCACGAGGCGCTGCGCGAGATCGTCATGGTCGGCCGCGACTTCGCCGGCGTGGACATCACGCGCGAGCCGATCCACATCAAGCCGGGCAACCACTACACGATGGGCGGCATCAGGACCGACTTCGACGGCCGCACCTCGATCCCCGGCCTGTACGCCGCCGGCGAGTGCGCCTGCGTGTCCGTGCACGGCGGCAACCGCCTCGGCGCCAACTCCCTGCTGGACACGCTGGTGTTCGGCCGCCGCTCCGGCCGGCACGCCGCTGAGGCGGTCAAGGGGCTGCCGCTGCGCGAGCCCGACTACGCGCAGCTCAAGGACGAGCAGCGCCGCATCTCCGAGCTGGTCAACCGCGAGGGCACCGGCCGGCGCGTGTCCGAGATCAAGGCCGACCTCGGCAAGATCATGGACAAGTACGTGGCGGTGTTCCGCGACGACGAGGGCCTGCGCACCGCGCTCGAAACGGTGCGGCGCCTCAAGGACGAGGCCAAGGATCTCGCGGTCGACGACAAGGGCACGGTCTTCAACCAGGACGTGCTCGGGGCGGTCGAGCTCCAGTTCATGCTCGACAACTCCGAGGCGATCGTGCTCTCGGCGATCGAGCGCAAGGAGAGCCGCGGCGCCCAGTTCCGCACCGACTTCCCGGAGCGCAACGACGAGGAGTGGCTCAAGCACATCAACGTGTCGGCGAACGGCGACGAGCCCGAGATCTCCTACTCCGAGGTCAAGATGACCCAGTGGGAGCCGCAGGAGAGGACCTACTAGTGGCCGACTACCAGCTCAAGATCCGCCGCTACGACCCCGAGTCCGGCGAGCCCGCCTACTGGGCCCAGTACGACGTGGACCTCCCGCCCGAGCGCTCCGTGCTCGACGGCATCCTCCAGGTCAAGGACCGCGAGGACGGCTCGATCGGGATCCGCTGCTCCTGCCGCGCGGCCATCTGCGGCTCCTGCGGCGTGCGCATCAACGGCAAGTCCGCGCTGGCTTGCAACACGCGCATCGGCGAGGCCTTCGAGCGGGCGCGCGACGGCGCCATCACGGTCGAGCCGATGGGCAACATGCCGGTGATCAAGGACCTCGTCACCGACATGGAGGCGGTCCACTGGAAGAAGATCCGCCGCGTCGTGCCGTGGCTGCTCCCCGCGGAGGACCCGCCGGAGGGCCAGGAGTACATCGTGCCCCCCGAGTCCATGCTGGACATCACCCAGTCGATGGCGTGCATCCAGTGCGGCGTGTGCGTGTCCGCGTGCCTCTCGCTCGAGGCGGACCCCGAGTTCGTCGGCCCCGCCGCTCTGGCCAAGGCCTACCGCTTCGTGGGCGACCCGCGCGACGGCGAGCACGAGTCCCGCCTGCGCGACCTGGCCGAGGACCCCCACGGGATCTACGACTGCACCCACTGCTTCGCCTGCGTGGAGGTCTGTCCCAAGGACGTGGCGCCGATGAACCAGATCATGCGGCTGCGCCGCAAGGCCACGAACGACTACGGGATCAAGGACTCCAACAACGGCTACGGCCACGAGAAGGCCTTCGTCAACATCATCGAGAAGTGGGGCACCCTGCACGAGGCGCAGCTGCTGCCGCGCTCCTTCGGCGACGGCTCGCTGGTCAAGGGCCAGCTGCGCCCCCAGGGCGCCAAGCAGCTCACCGAGAGCCTGCCGACCGCGCTGCGCGGACTGAAGTCCGGCAAGGTCAGCCCGAAGAAGGTCCTCTTCCACCCGAAGCTGCCGGAACAGGATCAGGTGCGGCGCATCGTCAAGGAGATCGAGTCGCGCGAAGAGCGCATCGAGCTCAACCTCTCCATCGTCGGCGAGATGGCCGAGGAGACTGCATGAAGCTTGCGTACTGGCCCGGGTGTGTGTCCCGGGGCTTCACCCCGGAGCTGCACGGCTCGATGTCGAAAGTCGCGCCACTGCTCGACCTCGAGCTGGTCGAGCTGGACCGCGCCAACTGCTGCGGCGCCGGCGTCATCGCCGAGCACAACCAGGAGCTCGTCGACGCGCTCAACGCGCGCACCTTCGCGATGGCGCAGGACGTGCAGGGCGCCGCCGGCATGATGAACATCTGCTCGACCTGCCAGGGCGCGCAGTCCGAGTGCCAGGAGCGACTGGACGCCTCCACCGGGTACCGCGACGAGGTCAACACCCACCTCAAGCCCGAGGGGCTCTCCTATGAGGCCGGCGGCGGCTGGTGGAACAAGAACTTCCTCTGGATCCTGGTCGAGGAGATTGGCCTCGACGCGCTGCGCGAGCGCGTGGTCCGGCCGCTCGAGGGGCTGCGCATCGCACCGTTCTACGGCTGCTACATCGTGCGGCCGACCAAGCGGCTCGGCTTCGACCAGCACCCGGAGCGCGACGTCTACCTGGACCAGGTGATCGAGGCGCTCGGCGCCCAGCCGGTCGAGTACGCCGGCGCGCGCAAGTGCTGCGGCTTCCCGGTCATCACGATGAACCGGACCACGTCGCTGCGCCAGGCCGGACGCCACGTGGCCGACGCGATCGACGCCGGCGCGGACTGCCTGGTCACGCCGTGCCCGCTCTGCCACCTCAACCTTGACATGCAGCAGCCGGCCGCCGCGCAGTACGCGGAGCGCGACCTCGGCCTGCCGGTGCTGCACCTGCCGCAGATGGTCGGGCTGGCACTCGGGCTCGACCCCAAGGAGCTCGGCATGGGCAAGCACGTCGTCTCCACACGCGACGTGCAGCGCAAGATCGCCGAGCTCGCGGCGGCCTGAGAGACACGAAAGCCGGCCCGCCGGCCGGCTCTCGCAACGTACCCCATTGCGTCCTGAAAGGTCGCTCGTGAAGCGTTCCCAGCCGGACGCGTTAATTCGCCCCCCGCTTGGTGTGATCTTGGGGTGAACTGAAGGTGGAGGGATGGGGTAACCCGAGGGTGAGGCTGTTCTAACCCGTTGTCCCCCTCGGCCGTAGAATGCCGGCATGCCGACCGTGCTCTCCGCCAAGTTCGAGGACCTGGTGGCGATCGGACTCAGGTCCCTGATCTCCGAGGACCCGCACCTGGAGCTGGTCGCCGCGGACGTGCCGATGGACGCCGTCGACGCCACGATCGGCCACTGCCGCCCGGACGTGGTGCTGCTCAACTTCGGGACGCTGGGCACGCCGGGACAGGTGCTCCAGCTGCACCGGTCGCACCCCGACGCGCGCATCGTGGTGCTGGCCAACCGCCCCTCGGCCGCGGAGTGCAGCCAGATGCTCTCCTTCGGGGCCACCGCGTGCCTGTCGAAGGAGACCGAGGGGCGCGACATCGTCAACGCCATCCACCTCGCCTCGCGCGGCATGCACGTGCTCCCGCGCTCGGCGGCCGCCGGCGGGCTGGGCTCGGGCATCCAGGGCTCTGAGCTGCTCACCCCGCGCGAGGCCGAGGTGCTCGAGCTGCTCCAGGCGGGTGCCACCAACGCCGAGATCGCGCACCGCCTCTCGATCGGCATCGAGACGGTCCGCACGCACGCCCGCAACATCTACCGCAAGCTCGGCATCGCCTCCCGGCGCGACCTCACGCGGCTCGCCCGCCAGGACCCGATCGTCGTCGACGCCGAGCGGCGCCCGCTGAGCGGCTAGGCGGCCCGTGCGGCGCCGAGCAGGCCGCGAACGCTGAGCAGCTCCGCCACCTGAACCGCGTTCGTGGCGGCGCCCTTGCGCAGGTTGTCGCCGACGATCCAGAGGTTGAGGCAGCGCTCGTGCGAGGGGTCGCGCCGGATGCGGCCGACCAGCACGTCGTCGCGGCCGGCGGCGTCGAGGGCAAGCGGATAGAGGCCGTTGGCCGGATCGTCGACGACGGTCAGCCCGGGCGCGCCGCTGAGCAGCTCGCGGCACTCCTCCGGCGACAGCGGCTCGCGGGTCTGCACGTTGGCGGACACCGAGTGGCCGGTGTAGACCGGCACCCGCGCACAGGTGGCCGACACGCCGATGTCCTCGCGCCCGAAGATCTTGCGCGTCTCGCGCATGCACTTGCGCTCTTCGGTCGTGTAGTCGTCGCCGTCCTTGAAGGTCTCCACCTGCGGCACCACGTTGAAGGCGATCTGGTGCGGGTACACCGTCGGCGCGGGGATCTCCTGCGCCTCCACGACGGCCTCCGCCTGGCGGTGCAGCTCGTCGACGGCCTTCTGGCCCGTGCCCGAGACCGCCTGGTAGCTCGACATCACGACGCGCTCGATGCCGGCGGCGTCGAGAATCGGCTTGAGCGCCACGACGGTCTGCATCGTGGTGCAGTTCGGGTTGGCGACTATCCCGCGGTGTCCGTCGAGCGCCTCGGGGTTGACCTCCGAGACGACCAGCGGCACGTCGTCGTTCATGCGCCACTGCGAGGAGTTGTCGACCACGACCGCCCCGGCCGCGGCGAAGCGCGGCGCCCACTCCGCGCTGATCGTCGAGCCGGCGGAGAAGAGCGCCAGGTCGAAGCCCTCGATCGCGCCCTCGGACAGGGCGACGACGGTGAGGTCCCGGTCTCCGTAGTCGATCGTGCGCCCGGCCGAGCGCTCGGAGGCGAACGGGACGATCTCGTCCGCGGCGAACGAGCGCTCGCGCATCACGCCGAGGATCGTCGAGCCGACGGCGCCGGTGGCGCCCACCACGGCGACCCTCACGAGCTGACCTTGGGGCGGTGGTCGCCGGCCACGTCCTCGGGGAGCACCGAGTCGGCGCCCAGCTCGAACGCGGTGTGCAGCTCGCGCACGGCGGTCTTCACGTGCTCCTCGCGCACGACGCAGGAGATCTTGATCGGCGAGGTGGAGATCATCTCGATGTTGACGCCGGCGTCGCCGAGCGCCTGGAAGGTCTTCTGGGCGACGCCCGGGTGGCTCTTCATCCCCGCGCCCACCACGGACACCTTGCCCATCGCCTCGTCGGTCTGGATCGAGGCGAAGCCGAGCTCGTCCTTGAGCGGCTCCAGTGCCTCGCTGGCGCTGAGTAGGTCGTCGCGCGGGACCGTGAACGACATGTCGGCCAGGCGGCCCTCGCTGGCCGGCTCGTTCTGGATGATCATGTCGACGTTGACGTTCGCTCCCGCGAGCGCGCTCATCACGGCAGCGGCGATGCCGGGCCTGTCGGGCAGGCCCAGGAGGGTGATCCGCGCCTCCGAGGTGGAGTGGGTCACGGCAGTAACGAGCGGTCGTTCCATGGTCAGTTCCTCGTCCTGGACCACGGTACCGGGTCCATCCTCGAAGCTGGATCGGCAGTGAATCGTGACGCCGTGGTTGCGCGCGTACTCGACCGAGCGCAGCTGCAGCACGCCCGCACCGGACGCCGACATCTCGAGCATCTCCTCGAAGGTCAGCAACGGCAGCTTGCGCGCCTCGGGCACGATCCGCGGGTCGGCGCTGAACACGCCCGCGACGTCGGTGAAGATCTCGCACGTCTTGGCTCCCAGAGCCGCGGCCAGCGCCACCGCGGTGGTGTCCGAGCCGCCGCGGCCGAGCGTGGTCACGTCCAGCGAGCTCTGCGACACGCCCTGGAAGCCGGCGACCAGGACCACCTTGCCGGCGTCGAGCGCCTCGCGGATGCGGTGCGCCTTGACCTCGAGGATGCGCGCCTTGGTGTGCCCGCTGTCGGTGACGATGCCGGCCTGGGAGCCGGTCAGCGAGATCGCCTCGAAGCCGAGGTCGTTGATCACCATCGCGGCGAGCGCACAGGTCACCCGCTCGCCCGTGGAGAGCAGCATGTCCATCTCACGCGGGTGCGGGCGCTCCGACACTTCGTGGGCGAGCGCCACCAGCTCGTCGGTGTGCTTGCCCCGCGCCGACAGAACGGCCACGACCTGGCTGCCGGCGCTGGCGCGCTCGACGATCCGCTTGGCCGCGCGCTGGATGCGCTCGGCGTCCGCGACCGAAGTGCCGCCGAACTTCATGACCACCGTATTGGGCATGACGTCGAAAGATAGCCCGCCGCATGGCGAAGGCCGGCGCCGCGGTTGCCCGCGACCGTCGGCCGGGGGGTGGGCGCCCAGAAGCGTCATATGCGCGCGCCTGGGGGCCCACCCTCGCTTTAGCCTCCACCGCGTGGGTGTCCCGTCACGTTTAGCGGTGCTCCTCGTTGCACTGGCCGCTCTGGCGGCGGCGGGCGTCGGCGTCGTGCTGGGCGCGCGCGAGGGCGGCGAGCCGGAGCGCGCCGCCCTGCCCGAGCGCAGCGGGCGCCCGCTCGAGCAGGTCTCGTTCCTGGCCAAGATCGTTCCGGCGGGCGGGCGGGAGCGGCCAGCCGCTCGCGGTCCGGCGGTCCCGCGCAGCGTGGCCGACCTGGCCCGCCGCCTGCCGCTGGAGCGCAAGGTCGCGCAGCTGTTCCTGGTCGGCTTCGAGGGCACCGACCTCAACGCCGAGATCTTCCGGCGGCTGCGCCGGCTGGATCTGGGCGGCATCGTGCTGGCCGCCGGCAACTACACGGACCCGGGCCTGCTCGGCCAGCTCGGCGGCGAGGCGCGCGTGGTCGCCGCGGACGTCGGCCACGTGCCGCCCTGGGTGCTGGCCGTCCAGGACGGCGGTGAATTCAACTCGCTGCCCGGGCTGCCGCCCTCCCAGGCGCCCGCCGACCTCCGCTCCGCCGACGAGGCTGGGCTGCAGGCCACCGCGACCGCCGAGATGCTGCGCGTACTGAACGTGACCGGCGTGCTCGGCCCGGTGGTGGACGTGGGCTTCGAGTCCGGCTCCGCGCTCGGCGCGCGCGTGTACTCGGACGACCCCGAGGAGGTCGCCGGCTACGCCGACGCCGTGACGCGGGCCTACCGCGCCGAGCGGCTCTTCAGCGCCGCCAAGCACTTCCCGGGCCTCGGCTCGGCCGACCAGTCCACCGAGGTCGGGCCGGCCAGCGTCGGGCTGGACCTGGCGCAGCTGCGCGAACGCGACCTGCTCCCCTTCCGTGCCGCGATCGAGGCGGGCGTGCCGGCCGTGGTGCTCTCGCACGCCCTCTACCCGATGAACGACTTCACGCAGCCGGCCTCGCTGTCGGCCCCGATCGCGACCGGTCTGCTGCGCGACGAGCTCGGCTTCGCCGGCGTCGCCATCACGGACGACCTGGCCGACCCGGCGATCAGCGCCACCTACTCGGTGCCCGAGGCGGCGCTGCGGGCGCTGAAGGCCGGCGCCGACATGCTGTTCGTCTCGGGCGGCGCGGGCGACCAGCAGGCCGCGTACGCCGAGGTGCTGCGGGCGGCCCGGAGCGGCGAGCTCCCGCGCCGGCGGCTGGACGAGGCGCTCCAGCGCGTCCTCTTCGTAAAGGCGGACTACGGGCTGATCCGCTAGATCAGCGGCTCTACCTCGACGCGGTTGTCGTTGAAGGTCGGCGCGTGGCCCAGCTCGGTCAGCGCCTGCGACGTGGTCGCCTGCCCGCTGCGCCCGCCCGGGTAGTCGGAGTTCCACCACCCCATCGGGGCGACCAGCACGCCCGGGCGCGCGTCGTCGGAGACCCGTGCCGCGCACGAGAACGAGCCGCGCGAGTTGAACACCCTCACCTGCTCGCCGTCGGCCACACCCCGGGCGCCGGCATCGACCGGACTCAGCACCACCTCGGGCGCGGGCTGCGCCGAGTGCTGCCTGCGCTGGTTGGCGAACGTGGAGTTGAGGAACAGGTGCGTCTTCGGCGTGATCATCGCCAGCGGAAAGCGCTCGGCCAGCCGCGCGTCGACGGCCTCGGCGGGCTCGACGTAGTCGGCGTGCAGCGTCAGCCGGCCGGTCTCCGTGCCGAAGCCGCCGTGGGCATGCGGGATCGGCCCCTGGCCGAGGTCGATCTTGCGCCAGCCGCGCGTGCGCAGGTCGCCCTCGTCGAAGCCGGCGAGCAGCGCGTCAACCAGCTCGCCGTCGCTCTCGCCGAAGCAGGGGTCGTCCAGTCCGAGGCGGGCGGCGATCAGCCGGAACGCCTCGGTGTTGGGCTTGGCCTCGCCGAGCGGCTCGATCGCCGGCTCGTTGAAGGTCAGGTAGTGGTGGCCCCAGGAGAACAGCACGTCCAGGTGCTCGAGCTGCGTGGTGGCTGGCAGCACGACGTCGGCGTGCGCCGCCGTGTCGGTCATGAACTGCTCCAGGACGACGACGAACAGGTCGGCGCGGCGCAGGCCCGCCAGCACCCGCTCCTGATCGGGCGCGATCGCCGCGGGGTTCGAGTTCCAGCAGACGAACGCCTTGACGGGCGGGTCGAGCCCCGGGTCGGTGAGCGCGTTGCCGAGCTGCGACATGTTGATCGTCCGCACCGGGCCCGGCCGCAGGTCCTCGCGCTTGAGCTGGTAGTCGCTGACCGCCGCGGCGGTGGCCAGCGGGATGTAGGAGCAGCCGCCGCCGCGGTCGCGCCAGGCGCCTGTCAGGGCCGGGAGCGAGGCGATCGTGGAGTAGGCGGCGGGCGCGCCGAGGTGGCGCTGGGCGCCGACGCCGAGGCGCAGCAGCGCCGGGCGCGTGGAGGCGAACTCGCGCCCCACGCGCTCGATGTCGGCGGCTGGCACGCCGCAGATGGCCGCGCAGTCCTCGACCGTCCGCTCCCCGACCGTGGCGAGCAGCTCGTCGTAGCCGTCCGCGTGCGCGCGGCACCAGTCCTCGTCCTGGAGGCCGGCGTCGACGATCGCGCGCATCATCCCGATCGCCAGCGCGGCGTCCGTGCCGGGCAGCGGGCGCAGGTGCTCGTCGGCGACCCGCGCGGTGCGGCTGCGGAACGGGTCCACCACCACGAGGCGCGCCCCGGCAGCACGCGCGTCGAGCAGCTTGCGCCAGAGGTGCGGCGCGGTCGACAGCGGGTTCCAGCCCCACACCACCACGTAGCGCGCGTGCGGCCACTCCTCGGGATCGACCTCGGGCGAGACCCCGTGCGTCATCGCGGTGCCGGTGTAGCCGGCGGTGGCGCAGATCGTGCGCTCGAGCGCCGAGGCGCCCAGCGCGTTCATCACCCGCGCGCTCATCGTGTCGCCCTGGATCAGCCCCTGGGTGCCCATGTACGAGTAGGGCAGGATCGACTCGCCGCCGAACTCGTCGCGTGCGCCGGCGAGACCGTCGGCCACGCGGTCGAGCGCCTCGTCCCAGGAGGCCCGCCGCAGCTCCCCGCCGTCGCGCACCAGCGGGTGCAGGACGCGCTCGTCCGAGTAGACGCGGTCCAGGTAGTTCGAGACCTTCCCGCAGAGGAAGCCGACGGTGATCGGGTGCTCGGGATCGCCGCCGACCTTGACGGCACGCCCGTCCTCGACGGTCACGTGCATAGCGCAGGTATCGGGACAGTCGTGCGGGCAGGCGCCGCGCACCAATTTCGTCGCTGCGCGTCCGGGCAAGCCGGACGCTTGCGCACGGCGAACGGCCATGTCGCGGAGGCTACAGCGCCTGTCTACCGCGGAACGCGCGTCCGAGCGTGATCTCGTCCGCGTACTCGAGGTCCGAGCCGACGGGCAGGCCGCTCGCCAGCCGGGTGACCACCATCCCGGGCGCCCGCTCGCGCAGGGCGTCGGCGAGGTAGAGCGCCGTCGCCTCGCCGGTGGTGGTGGCGTTGGTGGCGATCACGACCTCCGTTATCCCCGCGCCGTTCTCCACCCGCCCGAGCAGCGGAGCGATGTGCAGGTCCTCCGGGTCGACGCCGTCGATCGGCGAGAGCGCGCCGCCGAGCACGTGGTAGCGGCCGTGAAACTCGCCGGAGCGCTCGAGCGGGATCACGTCGCTCGGCTGCTCGACGACGCAGATCGTGGCCGACTCGCGGCGCTCGTCCTGGCAGATGCGGCAGGTGGCCTCGGTGGCGAGGTTGAAGCAGACCTCGCAGTGCCCGACCGTGGCCTTGACCTCGCGGATGGCGTCGGCCAGCGCGAGCGCCTCCTCCTCGGAGGTGCTCAGGACGTGGAACGCGAGCCGCTGCGCTGTGCGCTGCCCGATGCCGGGCAGGCGCGCGAGCTCGGTGATCAGGCGGTTGACCGGCGCGGCGAACAGACGAACAAATCTAGTAACCCGGCCGGGCGCTAGAACCCGGGCAGGCCCAGTCCGCCCAGTCCGCCGGGGCCGGCGAGGCCGCCCGCGGCGGCGTTCATCTTGCTGGCGGCGAGCTCCTGGGCGGCGCGGACCGCCTCGTTCGTCGCCGCGAGCACCATGTCCTGGAGCAGCTCGACGTCCTCGGGGTCCACGGCCTCGGGATCGATCCGCACCTCGCGGATCTCCAGGTCGCCGCTGGCCTTGACGGTCACCATGCCGCCGCCGGCGCTCGCCTCCACGACCTCGTTCTTGAGCTCCTCCTGAGCCTTGGCCATGTCGGCCTGCATCTTCTGGACCTGCTTCAGCATGGCGTTCATGTTGGGCTGGCCGGCCATCGCCTACTGCTCCTCTTCGTCGAAGACTTCCTCTGCGGCGAACTCCGCCCGCAGACGTTCGATCAGCTCTTCCTCGCCCAGCGTCGTGGGCCCGGCGGGCTGTGCGTCCTCGCGCAGCTCGTAGGCCACCGCGAGCGAGTGCCCGGTGAGCCCGCGCAGCACGCGCTGCACCAGGTCCCGGTTTGCCTCGGCCTTCTTCTTCACGAAGGCGGCGTCGGGCGGGAACGCGACCGTGAGCCGATCGCCCTCGATCGCCATCGGGCGGGCCGCGCCGAGCGCGGCGCCGAGCATCCCGTTCTCCTCGGTCACGGCCTCCGCCACCGCCGGCCAGATCCCCTGGAGCTGCTCGAGCTCCACGGCGCCGACCGGCACCGGCTGGGTCTCCTGCTCCTGCTCGGGCTCCCTCGCCACCGCGGCCGCCGGGCCGCCCGCCGCCGAGCGCGCAGGCGCCGGCTGGGACGGAGCCGGGTCGGCGGCCGGTGCCGGCGGGGGGCTCGCCCGCTGTGGCTCCGGAGCGGCTGCCGCGGCGCCCTCGCCGAGGCGCGCCTCGAGCTGCTCGATGCGGAACATCAGCGCCTGGAGCGACAGGTCCGCCTGCGGCTGGGTCCCCTTGAGCAGGGCCATCTCCAGCTGGATGCGCGGCTCCGAGCCGTCCTTGACCGCCGCGATCGCGGCAGCCAGGAAGTCGACGACGCGCAGGATCTCGCCCTGCGAGAAGCGCTCGGCCTGCGTGGCCAGCCGGTCGGTGTGCTCGGCGGTGACCGAGAAGGAATCCGGCACCTCGCCGAGCGTCTGCACAACGAACAGGTGGCGCAGGTGGGCGGACAGGTCGCGCATGAACTGGGTGAAGTCGCGCCCCGACTCGGACAGCCGCTGAACGGCGAGCAGGGCGGCGCGCGGGTCGCGCTCGGCCAGCGCCTCGGCGGTGTCGAGCACGAGCTCGGCGTCGGCCACGCCGAGGATGTCCATGACGTCCTCGACCTTGACTTGGCTGCCGCCGTAGGTCACGAGCTGCTCGAGCGTCCCGAGCGCGTCGCGGAAGCTGCCCGTGGCGGCGCGCGCCAGCATGCCCGCGGCGGGGTTGGGCAGCTCGATGTCCTCCTCGCCGGCCACCCGCCGCAGCACGCCGGCGATCTGCTCCAGCGAGGGGCGCTGGAAGTCGAAGCGGTGGCAGCGGTCGACGATCGTGGGGGGCACCTTGTGGGCCTCGGTGGTGGCCATCACGAACACGACGTGCGGTGGCGGCTCCTCCAGAGTCTTCAGGAAGGCGTTCCACGCCGACGCCGACAGCATGTGGGCCTCGTCCAGGATGTACACGCGCCGGCCGCCCTGCATCGGCGCCAGCGCGACGTTCTCGCGCAGCTCGCGGATGTCGTCCACGGAGTTGTTCGAGGCGGCGTCCATCTCGATCACGTCGAGCGACGTGCCGGCCAGGATCGCCCTGGACCCCGGGTCGGCGGGATCGAAGTCCGCGTTCGGTCCGCCGGCCGCGTTGAGGGCGCAGGCGAGCAGCTTCGCCATCGAGGTCTTGCCGGTGCCGCGCGAGCCCACGAACAGATAGGCGTGGTGGACCTTGTCGAGCTCGATCGCGTTGCGCAGGGTGCGAACGATGTGCTCTTGGCCCACCACCTCGTCGAAGGTCTTCGGGCGGTGGCGGCGGTAGAGCGAGAGCATCGGTCGCCCCATGCTAGCCGTGCGTCAGGCCATCAGGTCGAGCGCCGCGCCGACGATCGACTCGGCGTCGATCTCGTGGTGCTCGTACACCTCCGCGAGGTCGCCCGACTGCCCGAAGCGGGTCACTCCGAGGGGCGTCAGCGGGGTCGCGTTGACGGCGGCGAGGAAGGCCAGGGCGTGCGGATCGCCGTCGAGCACGGTCACCAGCGGAGCGGCCCGCTCGGCGGGGAACAGCTCGTCGAGGATGGCTGCCGGGTGCTCGCCGAAGCCTGCGCGGCCCCGCACCGCGCGGAACAGCAGGTCGGCGCTGGTGAGGCAGATCGCGTCGGCCTCGCCGCCGAGCGCGTCCGCCGCCTCGAGCAGCTCGGGCATCACGGCGCCCATTCCGACCAGCGTGACGCGCGGCCTGCCCTGCGCCCGCCGCAGCGGATCGCCGCCGGCCAGCACGAGCCGGCGGCGCTCCTCGCTCGTGTCGTCACCGGCCAGCTTCTGGTCGATCGGTCGCGTGGAGAGGCGGAAGTACGCGCTCTCGCCATCCGGGCGCCCGAGCCGGGCCAGGGCCGCCAGCAGGGTCCACTCGAGGTCCTGCCCGAATGCCGGCTCCCAGGCGGTGCAGCCCGGCTGCCCGATCCCGATCGAGGGCGTGACGATCGACTGGTGGGCGCCGCCCTCGGGCGCCAGCGACACCCCGCTCGGGGTCCCGACGAGGATCGACTGCCCGCCCGCGTACATGCCGAACGACCACGGCTCGAGCGCGCGGCCGACGAACGGGTCGTAGATCGTGCCGATCGGGAGCAGCGGCTGGCCGTAGCGGCTCCAGGTGGCCCCCAGCTCGCCGAGCAGGCCGACGAGGTTGGTCTCGGCGATGCCCAGCTCGAAGTGCCTGCCGGCGGTCGACTCGTGCCAGTGGACGAGCGTCTGGGGATCGTCTGCGAACCAGTCGCGCCGGTCCCCGGCCGACCAGATGCCGGCCTTGTTCAGCCAGCCGCCGAGGTTGGTGGAGCTGGCGACGTCCGGGCTCACGGTCACCACGCGCTCGGCCACCTCGGGCGCGTCGTGCACGAGGTCGACGAAGAAGCGGCCGAAGGCCTGCTGCGTCGACTCGAGGCCGCGGTGTGAGCGGCCGAGCGCGGGCGGCACGCGCGGCGGCTGCGCCGGGACGGGCTCGTCGCGGGCCAGCGTGACCGCCGCGGCCGCACACAGCTCGCCCTCCGGGCTGCCCGGGTCGAAGGCCGCCCAGGGCGCGTCGGCATCGGCGCCCAGCGCCGGCGCCAGCTCGACCATCTGATCGCGCGTGAGCAGCGCCGAGTGGTTCTCGGGATGGCCCTCGATCGGCAGGGACCAGCCCTTGATCGTGTAGGCGAACACCACCGTCGGGCGGTCGCTGTCCACGGCCCGGTAGGCCTCGATCAGCTTGCCGGTGTCGTGGCCGCCGAGGTCGCGCAGGGCGGCGCGCAGCTCGCCGTCCTCGAGCTCGCCCAGGAGCGCCGCGAGCTTGCGGCCCTTCCCGGGCAGGCGCTCGCGCAGTTCCGCCGGCTCGGCCCGCAGCAGGCGCTGGTACTCCTCGTTCGGCATCTCGTCGATGCGCTTGCGCAGCTCCCGGCCGCCGGGTCGCTCGAACAGCGCCTCCAGGCGCCTGCCGTACTTGACCGTGATCGTCTGCCAGCCGGCGGCCTCGAACATGTGCGCCCAGCGGTCGAACGCGATGTCGGGCACCACGCGGTCGAGCGACTGGCGGTTGAGGTCGACCACCCAGAGCACCTCGCCGAGGTTGGCGACGCTGGGGTCGGCGATCGCCTCCCACACGGCGCCCTCGTCCAGCTCGGCGTCGCCCACGAGCGCGATCTGGCGGCCCATCGGCGGCGCCTCGAAGCGGTGCGTCTCCAGGTAGCGGCGGGCGAAGGCGCTCCAGATCGGCGCGGTCGCGCCGATGCCGACCGAGCCGGTCGAGTAGTCGACGGGATCGGGATCCTTGGTGCGGCTGGGGTAGCTCTGGAGACCGCCGAAGGCGCGCAGCGTCTCGAGCGCGGGCGCGTCGAGGCGACCGAGCAGGTAGTTGATCGCGTGCAGCACCGGCGAGGCGTGCGGCTTGACCGACACGCGGTCCTCCGCCCGCAGCTCCGAGAACCAGAGGGCGGTCATGAGGCTGACCATCGACGCGCTCGACGCCTGGTGGCCGCCCACCTTCACGCCCGAGCGGTTCTGGCGCACGCGGTTGGCGTGGTGGACGATCGCCGTGGCGAGCCACAGCACGCGCCGCTCGACCGCTCTCAGCGTGTCGAGGTCAGGCTCGGTGCGCGGCGGCGACGGCGTGATCGCGGTCAGGGAACCACTCAAGGGTTGCGATCTTCCCATCTCGAATCGTGAACAGGATCGCGATCGGCATCTGGCCGTCCACGCCGCTGGAGCGCCCGCGCATCTGCCAGGCGCCGGTCGCGACGACCTTGTCGCCGTACTCCTCGAGGCTGTCGACCTCCGCCAGCGTCATCTCCCACATCGACTGCCACTCCTCGATGCTGGCCCGGATGGCGTCGCGCCCCTGGTAGGTGGCCTGCTCCGGCCAATGCGCCCCCGTGCGGGTCACTGCGTCCTCGGCGTAGAGGCCGATCACTTCGTCCATGTCCCCCGCGTTCCACCGGCGGGCGAGCTCGCGGATGACGTCGAGGTTGTCCATGACGAGGGAAAAAAGTGGACCGTGCACCCGTCTTCGAAGCTGGTCCTCGGGCGTGCCCGCCGGTCATCGGCTCCGGCCAGGCTGTTCCGCGGCGCACGAGCGGTATCGCTTAAGGCTGCTTCCTCCCGGATCTGACCTGGTTCGCGAGCGCTCGCCGCGCGGGACCCGGCCATCGACGCCTCTTTCCGGCGTACTGACCCCGAGGACCAAACCCCTCAGACGGGAATTCAGCCCCGCTAGAGCGGATTGCGGGTGACAGGGCACCGCTACCTCCCCGCCTAGCACGGTCCACGGGAGAGTTTAGAGCTTCCGCGCCACGTAGAGCGTGCGCCCGGCGGACTTCGGCTCGGTGCTGAAACCCATCTCGCGGTAGAGGGCGAGCGCCCTCGTGTTGTCCTCGTCCACGTCGAGGTCGATGCGCCGGCAGCCACGCGCGCGGGCCCGCTCGAAGGCGGCGGCGACCAGCGCCCGGCCCAGGCCCGCCCGGCGTGCCCGGTCGTCGACGAAGAGGTCCTCGAGCCAGCAGTCGTCCGCGCCGGTCCAGATCGCGAGCCGATAGCGCAGCTGGCAGACCCCGGCGGCCGCATCGTGGGTGTCGGGCGCGGCCAGCAGGAACTCGGTGGCCGAGTCCTCCAGCAGCACGTCGACGGTGGCGCGGATCTCGTCCTCGCTGGGCTGGTCCTTGCCCATGTGGTCCCGGAAGCCGGCCATGAGAGCGGAGACGCTCTCGGCGTCCTGGGGCTCCGCGAGCCACACACGTGGTGCCATGCGTCCATAGAGTGCCAGCCCATGCCCGACCGCGAATCCATCTCCACTGACTCAGCCCCAGCCGCCATCGGTCCCTACTCCCAGGGGATGAAGACCGGTGGCCTGCTCTTCTGCTCGGGCCAGATCCCGCTCGAGCCCTCCACCGGCGAGCTCGTAAAGGACGACATCGAGGGCCAGGCCCGGCGCTGCCTGCAGAACCTGGCCGCCGTGGCCGAGGCCGGGGGCGGCTCGCTGGCGAACGCGGTGCGCTGCACGGTCTACCTGACCGACATGAACGACTTCGCGCGGGTGAACGCCGTCTACGCCGAGTTCTTCGGCGGCGACGACCCGCCCGCCCGGGTGGCCATCGCCGTCGTCGGGCTGCCGAAGGGCGCCGACGTCGAGATCGACGCGGTCGTCGCGCTCTAGGGCTTCCGCTCCCCGGTCAGCTTCCCGAGCTCCCGGATCTGGAAGGCCCGGAAGATGTCGTTGACGCCGTGGAACATCGCCCAGATCCCGGCGAAGACCAGCAGCACGTAGGCCTTGTCGATGAAGAACTGCCCGCCGGTCCAGAAGGCGAGCACGACCATCGCGATGCCGGAGATCAGCCCGAACCACCAGAGCTGGTTGGAGTCGCGCTCGGCGAAGGCCTGCACGATCCAGAAGAAGCCGACGACGAGGAACAGGAAGCCCAGCACGTCGGCTACCCCGGCGAAGGTGTCCTCGGGGTTGA
>JAXDII010000039.1:0-56954 GCA_034664085.1 Thermoleophilaceae bacterium | reverse complement strand
ATGCGGCGCGGCCTGCTGGAGTGAAGTGACAGAGCTGTGGCTTGAGCGGCCTCGGCGTGCGCCGGAAGACTGTCGGCGTGGAGGCGCTCGAGCCGATCAACGTCGGCATCCTCGGATGCGGCCACGTGAGCGACCAGTACTTCAGGGGCTGCTCGCGCTTCGACGTGGTGCGCCTGGTGGCGTGCGCCGACCTCGACCTCGCTCGCGCCGAGCGCAAGGCGGCGGAGCACGGCGTGCCGCGTGCGTGCTCGCCGCACGAGCTGCTCGACGATCCCGCGGTCGATCTGGTCGTCAACCTGACCCCGCCGCTCGCCCACGCCGAGGCCAGCCTCGCGGCGATCCGCAGCGGGAAGCACGTCTGGTCGGAGAAGCCGCTGGCCGCCACGCTCGAAGCGGCCCGCGAGGTGGTGGAGGCGGCACGCGCCGCTGACGTGCGCGTCGGCTGCGCGCCCGACACCTTCCTCGGCGGCGGCCTCCAGACCTCGCTCAAGCTGATCGACGACGGCTGGATCGGCGCGCCGGTCGCCGCCGTCGCCCTGGTCAGCGAGCACGGCTACGAGCACTTCCACCCCGACGTCGACTCCTTCTACGGCCCCGGCGGCGGACCCGCGCTCGACCTCGGCCCCTACTACGTCACGGCACTGGTCGCGATGCTGGGGCCGGTCGCGCGCGTCTGCGGGTTCGCTCGCGCGACCTTTCCGGAGCGCACGCCCTGGCCGGCGAGCGCGCCGGGCAGCGCATCCCCGTGCGGGTGCCCACGCACGTCACCGGCTCGCTCGAGTTCGAGTCCGGCCCGCTCGCGACCGTGCTGATGAGCTGGGACGTCTGGGCGACGCACCTGCCGTACCTCGAGGTCTATGGGACCGAGGGGTCGCTGTCGGCGGGCAACCCCGACCTGTTCGACGCCGCGCCGATGGTGCGGCGCTTCGGGGAGGAGGAGCTGCAGGAGCCGCCGCCGGCGCCGGGTGGCGTCCACTGGGCGGCGATCCCCCTGGCTCACAGCGGCGACGTCGGCCGCGGCATCGGCGTCGCCGACATGGGCCACGCGATCCGCGGCGGAGGCCCTCACCGGGCGAGCGCAGAGCTCGCCTGTCATGTCCTGGAGGTGCTGCTCGCCCTGCAGCGATCGGCGGTCGAACGCCGGCACGTCGAGATCGAGAGCCGCTGCGAGCGCCCGGCGCCGCTGCCGCTCGGGCAGCCGGCCGGCCCTATGCTGCCGGACGGTGCGCAGGCGACTCCGGCAGCTGGGCTACGCGGTTGGCCGCTTTCCCCCCGGTGACCGCAACGCGCTGGTCGACGTCCCTGGCGTCCTGGTCGGCCACCGCACGCTGAACGAGGGCGACCGGCTGCGCACCGGGGTGACGGCGATCCTCGCGCACGGCGACAACCTCTACGCCGAGAAGGTGCTGGGCGCCTGCCACACGATCAACGGCTACGGCAAGCCCGCCGGCCTCTCGCAGCTCGCCGAGCTGGGCACGATCGAGAGCCCGATCCTGCTGACCTCGACGCTGTCCGTCGGCCCGGTGTGGGAGGGCGGCCTGCGGCACGTGCTCGACCGCAACCCCGAGGCCGCGCGCGACCGCGACACGGTCAACGTGATCGTCGGCGAGTGCTTCGACGGCTGGCTCTCCGACGCGCGGGCGCTCGCGGTGCGGCCCGAGCACGCCCTCGAGGCGATCGCGGCCGCCGCCGCTGACGAAACGACCGAGGGGGCCGTGGGCGCCGGCACCGGCACCACCTGCTTCGGCTACAAGGCCGGCATCGGGGGAGCTTCGCGGCGGGCCGGCGGGCATCTGCTCGGCTGCCTGGTCTGCTCGAACTACGGCTCGCGCCGCGACCTGCACCTGCTCGTCGGCCCTGCCGCGCCGGCGGCGGACGCGCCGCCGGAGCCGCCGGCCAGGGGCGGATCGATCGTGATCGTGCTCGGCACCGACGCCCCGCTCTCCGAGCGCCAGCTGCGCCGCCTCGCCGCGCGCGCGGCCTTCGGCCTCGGTCGGGCCGGCAGCATCGGAGCCAACGCCAGCGGCGAGTACGCCTTCGCCTTCTCGACGGCGCAGCGCGTCGCCCACCGGACCGAGGCCGGCCGCGACGACCTGCGCTTCGTGCGCGACGACTCGCCCGCTATGCGCGAGCTGTTCGAGGCGGCCGCCGAGGCGGTCCACGAGGCGGTGCTGAACTCGCTCTGCGCAGCGGAGCCGATGGAGGGCCGCGACGGCCACCGCATCGGCGCCCTGCCGTACGAGCTGCTCGCCGAGGCGCCGGGGCTGCGGCCGGGCTAGCTTGCGCCATGAGCCCGGGGCCGACGCTGGACGAGCTCTTCATCGCCGACGACCCGTCGGCTTGGAGCGCGGCCGGGTTCGACGTGGACGGGGCCCTCTGCGAGGTGGGCACCGTGCGCCTGCGCCTGGAGGGCCCAGGGCTGCGGCGCGGCATCACGCGCTGGTCCGTGCGCGGCAGCGGCTCGCTCGGCCTCGACGGCCTCGACACCGTCGCGTCCGAGGCGCCGCCCGCTGCGGGCGCCGAGCACCCCAACGGCGCGGTCTCGATCGACCACCTCGTCGTGATCACGCCCGCCCTCGACCGGACGACCGCAGCCCTGCGCGACGCCGGCTTCGACCTGCGCCGCATGCGCGAGGGCGAGACGCCGGGCGGCTCGCGGCGGCAGGCCTTCTTCCGCATGGGCGAGGTGATCCTCGAGGTGGTGGAGGCGCCTGCGGGAACCGCCATCGCGGCCGACCCGGACGGACCGGCGCGCCTGTGGGGCATCTCCTTCCTCGTGCGCGACATGGAGCGGCCCGCGGCTGTGCTCGGCGAGCTGCTGGGACCGCCGCGCGACGCCGTCCAGCCGGGCCGGCGCATTGCCACGCTGGGGCGCGAGGCGGGCCTCGGCCCGGCCGTGGCGTTCATGACGCCGGGTCCCGGGGCAATCTGAGTCCGTGGACTACCGCGAACTCGGCAGGACGGGCCTGAAGGTCTCTGAGATCGGCTACGGCGCCTGGGGCATCGGCGGTTCGCAATGGGGCGGCGCCGACGACGACGAGTCGCTTCAGGCGCTCCACCGCGCCATCGACCTCGGCGTGAACTTCATCGACACGGCACTCGCCTACGGGAATGGCCGCAGCGAGCGGCTGGTCGGGCAGGTGGTGCGCGAGCGCCCCGAGACCGTCCACGTGGCGACGAAGGTCCCGCCCAAGAACCTGACCTGGCCCGCGCCCGACGGCGTGCCGGCGGAGGACGCCTTCCCCGCCTCCCACGTGCTCGCATGCGCGGAGCGCAGCCTCGCCAACCTCGGGCTCGAGCAGATCGACGTGCTCCAGTTCCACGTCTGGAGCGACGAGTGGGTTGGCCAGGGCGACTGGGCGGACGCCGTGGACGAGCTGCGCTCCTCCGGCAAGATCCGCAGCTTCGGCGTCTCGATCAACGACCACCAGCCGGCGAACGCGCTGCGCCTGATCGAGACCGATTCGATCGACACGGTGCAGGTGATCTACAACGTCTTCGACCAATCGCCCGAGGACGAGCTGTTCCCCGCCTGCCGCGAGCACGGAGTCGGAGTCATCGCGCGCGTGCCGCTCGACGAGGGCGCTCTGACCGGCACGATCGGACCCGACACAGAGTTCGCCGACGGCGACTTCCGCGCCAACTACTTCCGCGGCGACCGCAAGGCCGAGGTGCAGGAGCACGTGCGCGCGATCCTCTCCGACCTCGGCATCGCGGAAGGCGACCTGGCGGAGGTGGCGCTGCGCTTCGTGCTCGGCGAGCCCGCGGTGTCGACGGTGATCCCGGGCATGCGCTCCCTGCGCAACGTTGAGCGCAACGTCTCGGCCGTCGACGCCGGCGCCCTCCCGGAGGGCTGGCGCGAGCGCCTGGGAGCGCACCGCTGGGTGCGCAACTTCTACCGGTGACCGCGCTCCCGCACCTGCGGCTGTACCGGATCGGGACCGCGGTGGCGCTGATCGCCGCGCCGCTGTTCTTCCTCGCCGACAACCTGCTGCACCCGGAGGAGTTCGAGCGCGGCAACGAGGCCGAGCAGCTGGCCGCGATCGCCGACAACTACACGCGCTGGCAGGCCGCCCACGCGCTCGGCTTCGTCGCGATCGTGCTGTTCGCGGCAGCGATGCTGGGGCTCGCGTTCCTCGTACGCCGGCGCCAGCCGCTGCTGGGCCTGGTGGGCGGGGCGCTGGCGCTCGCCGGGCTCCTGGGACTGGCGGCCGTGATCACGATCGACGGCTACGCCTGGGGGATCGTCGGCGAGGTGTCGCGCAGGCCGGAGGTCGGGGAGCAGGCGGCCTCGGCGGTGCTCCAGGACCTCCAGGGCTCCGACTGGTCGCTGCTCTACTACCTGACACCGGTCGGGTTCGGCGTCGGGACGATCCTGCTCGCCATCGGCGCGGTGCGCCAGGGCGCCCTGCCGGCCTGGGCCGGCGCGCTGCTGGCGCTGGCCACGCTCATGGTCGGCACCGAGACGACGATCGTCTCGAACGCCTACTTCATCGCCGGAGCCGCCGTGTTTCTCGTCGCGGGGATCGCCTGCGCGCTCGCCATCCTGCGGATGAGCGACGCGGAGTTCGCTCAGGGCACGCGGTACTCGCGGACCTCATCGAGCACGGAGCGCCCCCCGACCTCCACGTAGCCGTCGCCGTTCGGTCGCGCCTCGATGTGCGATCCGCGGCCCTGGCGGATGCTGATCGCGCGGCCGAGCTGCGCGCACAGCAGCATCGCCGCGGCGCCGGTCGCCTCGTCCTCGGCGATGCCGTAGCGGACCGGGAACACGCGCGCCCGGATCGCCCCGGCGCGCTCGTCGGTCCAGGCCCAGGCGCCGATGTGGTCGTGGGCGCGCGGCGGCCCCGTCAGCGCGTCGACCTCGGCGGGCGAGCCGAGCTGGTCCCATTCGAAGTGCGGTCCCCACTCCGGGCGCGCCGACACGAACGCGGCGCCGTCCGCGTAGCGAACACCCGCCTCGCCGGCCGGCACCCGCAGGCGCTCGACCGGAGCGCCCGCGCCGGCGAGCAGCCAGGCGGTGCCGACCGTCGGGTGCCCGGCGAACTGCAGCTCCACCGCCGGCGTGAAGATGCGCAGCGCGCCGGAGCGCGCGTCGTCTACGAACACGGTCTCGCTGAGGCCGAGGTCTGCGGCGACGCCCTGGCGCGCGGAGGCAGGAACCTCGGCGCCGTCGAGGAACACCGCGAGTGGGTTGCCCCCCGAGCCGTCTTCGGCGCAGAAGACGCGTAGGAGGTGGAGCCGTGACATGGCGCTCAGGGTATGGGCTGCCGGTGGCAGCCGGCCTGGCCGCGGCGCTGGCTGTTCTGGCGACGGCCGCAGTATCGGGCCGCGCCTCCGCACGGATCGCCGAACCGCACGAGCGCGGGTCGCTCACTGCCGCCCTCGTGCGGGCTGCCGCCAGGGCGCAGGCGATCGAGCTCGAGCCGGGCAGCTGGTTCCCCGTACGCGGGGTGATCGACTTCGGCGCGGCGGATGCCCGCTTCGGCGCCCTGCGCGCCGGGCACGTCCACGCGGGCCAGGACGTGTTCGCCGAGCCCGGCACGCCGGTGGTCTCCGTGCGCGAGGGCGTGGTGGTCGAGCGCGGCGACGACGGCGGGCGCGGCAACTACGTCGCCATCTGGAGCCCCGAGACGGACCGCACGTTCGTGTACCTGCACATGCTGCGGCCGGCCGGCGCGGGCGAGGCCGAGCACGTCGCCGCCGGCGGGCGCATCGGCGCCGTCGGGTGCACCGGCTCGTGCTGGGGCGACCACCTGCACCTCGAGCTGCGGCGCGGCCGCGGCACGGCCGGGGAGCCGCTCGACCCGCTGCCGCTGCTGGCACGGCTTGCGCTGCGGGCACGGTAAGGGGGACCCCTTCCGCCCGGAGAAAGTAGCCTGCGCAAGCCGTGGACCAGATGCAGCTGCGCAACCGCCTGGTGATGGCGACCCAGATGTGGCGCGAGGCAACGGTGGCCCCGTTGCCCCGCATGCCGCCGGGCAACCCCGTCGAGCAGCTCGAGGCCTTCGAGCTCCAGCTCGTGGACATGCTTTGGGGCCAGGCCACGCCGCAGACCGCGCGCGACGTGGCCGACAAGACGTGGGACCTCGTCCATGACCGTGACGACGGCGACGTGGTCAAGCGCCGCGTGATCGAGTGCCACGAGGCGCTCGCCCGGCTCTCGGCTCGGGGTGGGGGGCTCGAACGCTGAGCTGAGATCAGGCGGGGGCCTGCCGGTTAGCGAGCTGCCGGAGCTCTTCGACGTGCGCGTCAAGGCGCGCTCGCTCGCATATCTGTTCTTCACGGGCGCGAGCCTGGGCATGCTCACGCTCGCCCTGCCGCACGAGGACAGCATCCGCGAGCTGCAGCTCTGGATCCTGGCCGGCATCGCGATCGCGATATCGACTGCGGTCTACGTGCAGGCCGACCGCTTCCGCGAGTGGCACGTCCACGTCGTGCTCGCGGCCGGCACGACGATCATCAGCTTCGCCAACTACTACGCCGGCACGTCCGCGCTCTACCCGCTGCTCTACACCTGGACGGCGCTGTACGCGTTCTACTTCTTCAGCCTCAGGCTGGCGCTCGCCCAACTCGCCTTGATCGGCGTCGCATACGCGGTGGTGCTGGCCATCCAGGACCCCCCGAGCCCCGCCATCCGCTGGCTGCTCGCCGTCGGCACGCCGGCGATCGCCGGGCTGCTGATCTCGCGCATGCTCGCCCGGCTGCGCGCCGGGCAGGTGCAGTCCGCCGAGCGGGCACGGGAGCTGCGGGAGGCCGAGTCGCGCACGCGACTGGTGCTCGACAGCGCCCCCGACGCCTTCATCACGCTGGACACCGAGGGCGTCATCCGCACCTGGAACAGCGCGGCGGAGCGCCTGTTCGGCTGGCCCGCGCTGGGGGCGATCGGCAAGCCGATGCGCACGCTGGTGGTGCCGCCCGAGTTCCGCGACCGCCACGATGCCCGCCGCCGCGCCCTGGCCGACAGCAGCGGCCCTGTGGCGACCGAGCACTTCGAGGTCGAGTTCCAGCGCCGCGACGGCAGCCGCTTCCCCGCGGAGGCGACCGTCTCGAAGGTCGACGTCCGCGGCGAGGTGCTGATCGCCGGGTTCGTGCGCGACGTGACCGACCGGCTCCGCCAGCAGAGCGAGCGCGAGGCGCTGCTGCGCGAGCAGGCGGCCCGGGCCGAGGCGGAGCGCGTCGCTGAGATGGTCAGCGGGATGCAGCTGCTGGTGGACGCCGCGCTCGCGGCCCGCACGCTGGACGAGATCCTCTCGGACCTCGTGACGCGCGTGCGGGCGGTGCTCGACGCCGACGCCGCCGCGATCTTCCTGGCGGCGGAGGGCGAGCTGGCCCTGTCCGCTGCATCCGGCGGACCCCCGGAGGGGCTCGGCGCCGAGCCGTTCCCGTTCGGCGAGGGATTCGCGGGCCGCGTGGCCGCCCGGCGGGAGCCGATGCTGGTGCAGGATCCGCCCCTCGACGAGCTGCCGTATGCCGCGCTGCGCGGCCTCGGCATCGACTCGATGATCGGGCTCCCCCTGCTGGCCAACCGTGAGGTGACGGGCGTGCTGGTCGTGTGCGCGGCGGCGCCGCGCCACTTCACCGCGGACGACGTCAACCTGCTGCGGCTGGCCGCCGACCGCGTGGCGCTCGCGGTCGACCACGCGCGCGTGTACGAGCGCGAGCACCGGATCGCCGAGACCCTGCAGCGCAGCCTGCTGCCCGAGCGCCTGCCGCAGCTCCCGGGCCTGGCGGTGGCCGCTCGCTACCTGCCCGCCGTCTCGGAGGCCGAGGTGGGCGGCGACTGGTACGACGTGCTGCCCACGCCGAGCGGCGGCGTGGGCCTCGTGATGGGCGACGTGGCCGGGAAGGGCCTGGCGGCGGCGTCGATGGTGGGCCGGCTGCGCAGCGCGCTGCGCGCCTACGCACTCGAGGGGCACGAGCCCGCGCGCGTGGTCGAGCAGCTCAACCGCCTGATCTGGACGGAGGAGGACGAGAGCCAGATGGCCACGCTGATCTACGTGGTCGTGGAACCGGTGGAGGGCGAGCTGCACTGGGTCAACGCCGGGCACCCGCCGCCGCTGCTCGTGACCGACGGCCGGCTGCCGCACTTCCTCGAGGGCTTCAGCTCGGTCCCGCTCGGCGTGCTGCCGTTCCCGGAGTTCGAGGAGGTGTCCATCCCGTTCGACCCGGGGGCGACCGTCGTGCTCTACACCGACGGCCTGGTGGAGCGGCCGGGCGAGCACATCGACTCCGGCCTCGGCAGGCTGGCCGGCGTCGTGCGCGGCGCGCCGGCGGATCCCCAGCAGCTCTGCGACCGCGTGCTGCGCGAGCTGGTGCCGGACGGCGGCGCCACCGACGACGTGGCCCTGCTCACCTTGCGCACCATCCCGATGGCCGACCGCTTCCTCATCGAGCTGCCGACCGAGCCGGGGTCGCTGGCCTCCATGCGCGCCCTGCTGCGCCGCTGGCTGCGCCACGTGGACGGATCGGACCAGGAGATCGCCGAGGTGGTGACGGCCTGCGGCGAGGCCGCGACGAACGCGATCGAGCACGCCGGCTCGGGGTCGCCGTTCGAGGTCAGCGGCCGCCTCGACGGCCGCCAGGTGCAGATCACGATCCGCGACTACGGCGCATGGCGCGCGCCGCGCGAGGGCGACCACGGGCGGGGTCTGTCCCTGATGCGTGCACTTATGGATACGGTTGAGGTTCTGCCGACGCCGGAGGGCACCACCGTCCGGCTGCAGCGAGCTTTGGTGGACTCGACGGGGAACGGAGGCATCCAGTGATGGACCTGGTTCAACTCGAGATCGAAGAGCGCGGCGACGTGGTCATCGCCAGGGTCATCGGGGAGCTCGACCTGGCCGGTGCGCCGTCCCTGGGGGACGCGATCGGCGAAGCCGTCCCGACGTCGGCGCGCGGCCTGGTGATCGACTTCAGCGGCCTCGAGTTCATCGACTCGAGCGGCATCGCGATGCTGTTCAACCTGGCGCGCCGGCTCGGCAGCCGGCGGCAGGAGCTGCGCGTGGTCGCGCCCGTCGGGGAGCCTGTCGCGCGGGTGCTGGAGATCGTGGAGTTCGAGCGCGCCGCGCCCGTGCACCAGACGCTGGACACCGCGCTGGCCGAAGCCGCGGGCGACGCCGCCTGAGCTCAGGCGGGGGAGGGCGCCCGCTCGGCGATGAAGTCGAGCACCGTGCGGTTGAACTCGTCGGCCCGCTCGACGTTGGCGCCGTGCGGGGAGGCCGGCAGGACCGTCAGCCGGGCATCCGGGATCAGCTCGGCCAGCTCCTGTGCCTTCCACACCGGCACGAGGATGTCGTGCTCTGCGCCGATCACGTGCACGGGCATCTCGAGCGACGGGAGCCGGTCGCGGGTGTCGTGCCGGCCGCACGCGTCCAGCTGCCGCCTGAACGCCTCCACGGGCTGGGGGTGCGGGTTCGCCAGCATCATCCCGCGCAGCCAGTCCACGGTCCCGGGGTTCTCGAAGAACTCCTCGGAGAAGGTGAGCAGCATCAGCTCGTCGATCCGCTCCTCGCGGGACATCTTCTGGACGCGGGCGCCCCACACCTCGCTCAGCTTGCGCGCCCAGGCGCCGCCGGCCGGAAAGGTGACCGCCAGCGTCAGCGTGCGCACCCGCTCCGGCGTCGCCAGGGCCAGCTCCTGCGCGATCGCGCCGCCCATCGAGACGCCGAGCAGGTGGAAGGAGTCGAGCTCGAGCGCGTCGGCGAGCGCAAGCGCGTCCTGCGCCATGTCCGTGATCTCGTAGGGGCCGTCGGCGAGCGCCGACTGGCCGACGTCGCGGTTGTCGAAGATGACCGTACGGTGGCGCGCCGAGAAGGGCGGCACCTGGAGCGCCCAGGCCACCGTGTCGGCGGCCAGGCCCATCACGCAGAGCAGCGGCTCGCCCTCGCCGTGGACCTCGTAGTAGAGCGTCCGTCCGTTCGCCTCGGTGGCTGGCATGCCCTCAGTCCTTTCTCGGAAAGATGGTGTAGCTGCCGATGGCCGTGCAGAGCAGCCGCCCGTCGCCGGTGCTGACCTCGCTGCGCATGGTCGCCAGCCGGCGGTTGCGCCGGTCGAGCGTCGTGTGGCACACGATCTCGCCCTCGGTCGCCGTCGCGACGTAGTTGATCGAGATCGAGACCGTCGCGATCGCCTCGTCGGGGGTGGTCTCCCGAGACAGGGTGGAGCCCATGCAGTAGTCGACCAGGGCGTAGGTCGCCACCCCGGAGAGCAGGCCCCCGGCGTTGATCAGCTCGGGCCGGATCTCCAGGCGCACGGTGTCGGGGCTGTCCCACTGCATGCCGATCCAGCGGCTGACGCCGTCGATCCCCTGGCGGCCCCTCGGTCGGCTCGGTGCGCTCACGCGGTTCGCAACCCTAGCGCCCTGCCTGGCTGGCCAGCCAACTTGGTACGCTCGCCACGAGCGTGGCCAAGGTCTGCATCATCGGCGCGGGCTCTTCCGGAATCGCTGCCTGCCAGGTGCTGAGCGACCGCGGGATCGATTTCGACTGCTTCGAGAAGGGTTCGGGCGTCGGCGGCAACTGGCGCTACGGCAACGACAACGGCATGTCGTCCGCCTACCGCTCGCTGTTCATCAACACCTCGCGGGCGATGATGGAGTACGCCAGCTACCCGATGCCGCAGGAGTATCCGGACTATCCGCACCACACCCAGATAGCCCGCTACTTCGAGGACTACGTCGACCACTTCGGGCTGCGCGAGCGCATCGCCTTCCGCACCGAGGTCGTCCGCCTCGAGCCCGCCGGCGAGGACCGCTGGGAGGTCACGCTCGCCGGCGGCGAGACGCGGTCCTACGACGCCGTGATGGTCGCCAACGGCCACCACTGGGATCCGAAGTACCCCGAGCCGGCCTTCCCGGGCCAGGAGTCCTTCACCGGCGGCCAGCTCCACTCGCACTGGTATCGCGAGCCCGACGAGCGCTTCATCGACCGCAACGTGCTGGTGCTCGGCATCGGCAACTCGGCGACCGACATCGCAGTGGAGACCTCGCGGCACTCGGCCATGACGTACCTGGCGATGCGGCGCGGAGCGCACATCCTGCCCAAGTACATCGGCGGCGTCCCGCTCGACCAGGCCGGACCGGGCTGGGCGCACCGGCTGCCCTTCACGCTCACGAGCAGGCTGCTGATGCGCGAGGTGAGGCGCGTGCAGGGACCGGTGGAGAGCTACGGGCTGCCGACGCCCGACCACAAGCTCGGCGAGGCGCATCCCACGCTCTCGGCCGAGCTGCTGTCGCGCATCGGCCACGGCCGCATCGCCGTGCGGCCCAACATCGAGCGGATCGACGGAGGCACCGTGCACTTCGTCGACGGCACCAGCACCGCGATCGACACGATCGTGTGGTGCACCGGCTACCGGATCAGCTTCCCGTTCATCGACGCCTCCGTGCTGGGCACGTCGGGCAACCACGTGTCGCTCTACGGGCGCGTCGTGCATCCGGAGCGGCCTGGGCTCTACTTCATCGGGCTGGTGCAGCCGCTCGGGGCGATCATGCCGATCGCCGAGCGCCAGGCGGAGTGGATCGCCGACCTGTTCGAGGGCCGCGCGGCGCTTCCCGAGCCGGGTCGCATGAGACGAGCCATCGAGCGCGAGGACCGGGCCCTGCGCAAGCGCTACGTGGCCTCGACGCGGCACACGATCCAGGTCGACTTCCACGCCTACATGCGCCGGCTGGCGCGCGAGCGCAGGCGCACGCGCGGGGTCAAGCGCGCGCTGCCCGCCGGCGCCCCGCGGCCGCAGCTGCGGCCGCGCGCGGCCTGATGGCCGGCGTGGCCGTCGTCACGGGGGCCGGCCGCGGCTTCGGCCGCGAGATCGCGCTGCGGCTCGCCGAGCGCTCGTACACCGTGCTCGCGACCGACATCGACGGCGATGCGGCTGCGGCCACCGCGGAGCGCACCGGCGGCTTCTCCATGCAGCTCGACGTGCGCGATCCGGCGGCCCACCGAGCCGCGGCGCGCTCCGCGATCGAGCGCGGCCCGCTGGAGGTGTGGGTCAACAACGCCGGCGTGCTGCGCACGGGCAAGGCGTGGCAGCACACCGACGACGAGGTGCGCCTGCTGGCCGAGATCAACCTGCTCGGCGCGATCTGGGGCTCGCGGGCCGCGGTCGACGCGATGAGCGAGCGCGGCGGGCAGAACATGCACGTGATCAACCTGGCGTCGCTGTCGGCGCTCGCCCCGGTGCCCGGGCTTGCCGTCTACGCGGCGACCAAGCACGGGGTGCTCGGCTTCACGGCGTCGCTTCAGGGCGACCTGATGGCGGCGGGCTCGCCGATCGCCGTGCACGCGGTCTGCCCCGATGGCGCGGACACCGACATGACGCGCGAGCGGGCTGCGGAGCGCGACTCGGCGATCATCTGGTCCGCGCCGCGGATGCTCACCGCGGACGAGGTGGCGAGCGCGGTGGTGGGGCTGCTCGACTCGAAGCGGCTGGTGCTCGTGATCCCGCGCTGGCGCGGCTGGGTCATGCGCGCAGCCGCGATGGTGGGCCGGCCGGCGCTGCGCGTGTCGGAGCTGCTGCGGCGCCAGGGTGAACGCAGGCGGGCGCGGGGCTAGGGTTCTCGAGGCAGCCGAAAAGGAGAAGGCGCATGACCGACGTCACTGAAACGGCACACGCGGAGGCGCGCACCAACGGCGCCCCCTCGGCCCGCAGGATCGAGGTCGAGAACCCGGCCACGGGACAGGTCGTGGCCAGCGTCGACGCGGTCGCTCCGGAGCGCATCCCCGAGCTGGTGGCGCGGGCGCGAGCGGCCCAGCCGGGCTGGGATGCGCTCGGCTTCGAGGCGCGGGCTCAGGTGCTGCGGCGCTGCCAGAAGTGGGTGATCGACAACTCCGACCGCATCATCGAGACGATCGTCTCGGAGACCGGAAAGGCGTGGGAGGACGCCCAGCTCGCCGAGGTCAGCTACGCCGCCTCGGCGTTCGGCTTCTGGGCCAAGAACGCCCAGGGCTACCTGGCCGACGAGCGCGTGCGGACAGCGTCGCCGTTCGTCAAGGGCCGCAAGCTGATGGTGCGCCACGTGCCGGTCGGGGTGGTCGGCGTGATCGGCCCCTGGAACTACCCGCTCACGAATGGGTTCGGCGACGCCATCCCGGCGCTGGCCGCGGGCAACGCCGTGATCGTCAAGCCGAGCGAGGTCACGCCGCTGACGTCGCTGCTGATGGGCGAGTGCCTGCGCGAGTGCGGGGTGCCCGAGGGCGTCTACCAGGCTGCCCCCGGCTTCGGCGACACCGGGGCCGCGCTGATCGACGCGGTCGACTTCGTCATGTTCACCGGCTCGACCGCCACCGGCAAGAAGGTGATGGAGCGCGCGGCGCGCACGCTGACGCCGCTGGCGCTGGAGCTGGGCGGCAAGGATCCGATGCTGGTCTGCGCCGACGCGGACCTCGAGCGGGCCGCCAACGCCGCCGTCCACTACTCCATGCAGAACGCCGGCCAGACCTGCATCTCGACCGAGCGCGTCTACGTGGAGGAGCCCGTCTACGACGAGTTCGTCTCGCTGGTGACGCGCAAGGTCGGTGAGCTGCGCCAGGGCGCGCCGCACGGCCGCGGCAGCGTCGACCTCGGCGCGGTGACCCACCCGCCGCAGTCGGAGATCATCGAGGCGCACGTGAAGGACGCGGTCGACAAGGGCGCGCGCGTGGCGACCGGCGGGCACCGCTCCGACGCCAGCGGCCATTTCTACGAGCCGACCGTCCTGCTCGACGTCGACCACTCGATGGCCTGCATGCGCGAGGAGACGTTCGGGCCGACGCTGCCGATCATGAAGGTGGCCGACGCGGACGAGGGCGTGCGCCTCTCCAACGACAGCCCCTACGGGCTGCAAGCGTCGGTCTGGACCAGGGACGCCGCGAAGGGCGAGCGGCTGGCGCGGCGCATGGAGGCCGGCGCAGTGACCGTCAACGACGCGCAGATCAACTACGTGGCGCTCGAGTTGCCGATGGGCGGCTGGAAGTCGTCGGGCCTGGGCACGCGGCACGGACCCGACGGGATCCGCAAGTACACGAAGAAGCAGGCGCTGGTGGTCACGCGCTTCGCGCCCAAGCGCGACCTGCACATGCTGCCCTACTCGGCAAAGCGCACCAGGCTGATCGAACGCATGCTGAAGCTCGTGTACGGCCGCGGCCGGCGCTCCTGAGCGGCCGTCGGCCCGAAGCGCCGGGCGGACGCGGTGGGTCAGGGGTACAGGTCGCCCTCTTCGCCTACGACGAACACCGCCGCTACGGGGCAGTTGCCGGCGGCGGCCAGCACGTCCTCGAGGGGCGCGCCGTCGGGGTCCACGACCACGGCCTTGTCCTCGTCGTCGAGCTGGAAGACGTCGGGGGCGGTGTCGACGCAGTCGCCGGAGCCGATGCAGAGCGCCCGGTCCACGGTGATCTCGATCCGGTTGACCGGTGACAGCGGCACGTCAGCGGCGCCGGCGCAACAGCAAGAAGGCAGCCAGCAGGCCGATCATGGCCAGCGGGAACAGCGTGCGCGGGTCCGGTGCGCCCCGCGAGCCGTGCGGCTCGATGCCGGCGGGCATGGCGAACTCCTCCGCCGCGAGGATGTCGTGGGGGGCGTCGAACGCGGTCGGATCGGGCGGCAGGCGCTCGTCGCGCGTTCCGATGCTGAACTCGTCGGCGGCCAGCACGTCGTGCGGCTCGGGGATGCCGCTGGGGTCACCGGGCACGTCGTGTCGCCGGGGGTCTCGGTCGCTCATCGTCCCTATCGTTCCAGATCGATGGACGAGGGCACTCAGGTCGAGCTCGAGGCAGCCGCCTTCCGGCGGCTGGTTCAGCACCTCCGCGAACGGACCGATGTACAGAACATCGACCTGATGGAGCTGGCCGGCTTTTGCCGCAACTGCCTCTCGCGCTGGTACCGGGAGGCGGCGGAGGAGCGCGGAATGGAGCTGGCCGACCCGCAGGCGCGAGAGATCGTCTACGGAATGCCCTACGAGGAATGGAAGTCTCGCCACCAAACCTGACCCGTGTCGTCCTGGCCGCCGCGTGCGTGGCGGCCCTGGCCGGCTGCGGGCGCGGCGTGACGGAGGAAGGGGGAGCCGGCTCGGCGGCTGCCGCCGACGAGGTCGTGCTCACGCCCGAGGCGGGCGCCGAGGCGCGCGCCAACCGGCGCGAGGAGCGCTCCGATGCGCGCCGCCGCGGCCGCGTCGTGGAGCTGCGCGGCGCCGGCGCCGCTCCCGAGGCGCTGCCCCCGGGCGCCCTCGAGGACGCGCCCAGCCCAGGTGCGCCGACCGACGTCGAGGTGCGGGCCGAGCTGCGCGAAGCGCGCGCTGCGCTCGCCAGCTTCCGCCAGTACCTCAACACCTCGGCGTTCCTCCCGACGGGACCGCGCGCCCGCGTGCTGGGCGACGGCACGGCCGTCGCGCCGGAGAACGCGCCGGACATCGTCAAGCGCGTGATCCTCGCCGGCAACGAGATCGCCAAGTTCCCCTACAAGTGGGGCGGCGGGCACGGCGCCTGGCGCGACAACGGCTACGACTGCTCGGGCTCGGTGTCGTTCGCGCTCGCCGCGGCGGGCCTGCTCGACCGGCCGCTCACCTCGGGGCTGTTCGCGCTCTGGGGCGAGGAGGGGCCGGGCGAGTGGATCACGATCTACGCCAACGACGGCCACGTCTTCATGCTGGTGGCCGGGCTTCGCTTCGACACCAGCGGCCGCGGCCGGGCCGGCACGCGCTGGCAGGAGGCGCCGCGACCGATCGGCGGCTTCGCAGTGCGCCACATCTCCGGCCTGTAGCCGCGCTCAGCGCGTCTCGGCCGCGTCCAGCTCCGCCGGCACCAGCTCCAGCTCCAGGCTGCGCCCGGCGCGCAGCACGCGCAGCGTCACGGGCACCCCGATCAGGTCCGCGGCCATCAGCCGCTGCAGGTCCTCGACGCGCGTGACCTGGGTCCCGTTCACCGCCAGGATCAGGTCCTCCGGGCGCAGCCCGGCACGGTCCGCGGGGCTGCCGTCGACGGTCTCCACCACCTCGATGCCGGTCGAGCCGCCCGCCTCGGCGCGGGCCTGGGGCGGCACCGGGCGCGGACCGCCCGCGATGCCCACGTACGCGCGGCGCACGCGCCCGTCGCGGATCAGCTGCGCGACCACACGCTGGGTGGCCTCGCCCATCGGCACCGCCAGGCCGAGCCCGATGCCGGCCACGGCTGTGTTGATGCCGACCACCCGGCCGCGCGAGTCCGCGAGCGCGCCGCCGGAACTGCCCGGGTTGAGCGCGGCGTCGGTCTGGATCACGTTGTCGATGATGCGGCCCACGCGCCGCGGGGCGGCGGGCAGCGAGCGCCCCAGCGCCGACACCACGCCGGCGGTCACCGATCCGCCGAGGCCGTGCGGGTTGCCGATCGCCACCACGAGCTGGCCCACGCGCAGCCGCTCGGCGTCGCCGAGCGTCGCGGAGACCAGCTCCGCGTCGGCGGCGCGCAGGACGGCCAGGTCGGACAGCGGATCGCGGCCGACGACCTCGAAGCGCGCCTCGCGGCCGTCGGCGAAGGCGGCCCGGCCGCCGCGGGCGCTGCGGCCGACGACGTGGGCGGAGGTGAGCAGGAAGCCGTCGGGCGTCAGGGCCACCGCGCTGCCCGAGCCGGCTGGCACCTGGCCGCCACGGACGCGCCGCATCACGCGCAGGCTCGCCACCGCGGGCCCGACCCGCTCGGCCACCGCGATCACCGCGTTCGAGTAGGCGTCGAGCGCCTCGGCCTCGGCAGGGTCTACGGGCGGGGGCGCCTCGGCCACGGCGCTCACACCGCCGCCTCGCGCGCCCCGAACTCCACCGCGGTCGCGCGTTCCTCGGTCCCGCGCACCACGGTGAGCTCGAGCGTGCCACCGCCGGGCGGAACCGCGTCCAGCGCCTCGTAGAGCGCATCCACGCTGCGCAGCTCGGCGCCGTCCACCGCGGCAAGCAGGTCGCCGGCCTCGATGCCGGCCGCCGCCGCGGGGCTGTCGTCCTCGACGGCGCGCACCAGCAGGCCCTCGCGCTCGGGCAGCCCGACCGCTCGGCGCATGCGGCGCGCCACCCGGGGCGGGGCCACGGCGACTCCGAGCCGCGGCGAGGCGGTCGCCTCGCCGCGCGCCAGCCGCTCGACGCGCTCCTTGACCGCGGCGGTGGCGGGCACGGCCAGGATCAGGCCGCCCTCCAGGCGCAGCGCGTTGAGTCCGAGCAGCCTGCCCTCGGCGTCCACCAGCGGCCCGCCGGAGGAGCCGCGCGGCAGGGGCGCCGTGTGCTCGATCGCCCCCGCGATGCGCCGGCCGCGCGGCCCGCGGAAGCTGCGGCCGCCGGAGGCGACGAAGCCGAGCGTCGTCCTCAGCCCGCGCCCGCCCGGGTTGGCAAGCGCCAGCACCGGCGTGCCGACGCCGGGCGCCTCGCCCGGCTCCCAGGCGATCGCGGGAGCGTCGCCGGTGTCGACGGTGACGACGGCCAGGTCGAGGTCGCGGTCGGCCGCGGCCCACTCCCCGGTCTCTCGCCGCCCGTCGGCGAAGGCGACGGTCACCTGCTCGCGGCGCGCGTTGTGGGCGTTCGTCAGCACCCGCCCGTCGCCGATGACCACGCCGGAGCCGAGGCCCCAGCCGCGTCCGAGTCCGACGACCGATGGGCCGACCCGCTCGGCCGCCCCGGAGATCGCCGCCTGCAGCGCTGTCAGCGTTTCCATGCCACTACTCCCTTGTGACTTGCGAATTGCAAGTGACTACCGTACCAGGCATGGAAAGTAGGCTTGCCGGAGTGAGCGAACCCGCCTCAACGCCGCTCGCGGCCGCGCTCGACAGCGTCGGCGACCGCTGGACGCTGCTCATGATCGAGGCGCTGCTCGACGGTCCGCGGCGCTTCGGCGACCTCCAGCAGACGCTGCCCGGAATCGCCCCGAACGTGTTGACCCAGCGCCTGCGGCGCCTCGAGGGCGAGGGACTGGTGGTCGCCCAGCCCTATTCGGAGCGCCCGCAGCGGTTCGTCTACGAGCTCAGCGCCTCCGGTCACGAGCTGGCGGGCGCGCTGCGCATGCTGGCCGACTGGGGAGCGCGTCACCGCGAGGGCGGCGAGCCGCCCCGCCACGACGCCTGCGGCACCCCGGTGGAGGCGCGCTGGTGGTGCCCGACCTGCGAGCGGCCGGTCGGGGACGACGAGGCCGCCGATCTGCACTACGCGTGAGCACGCGCTCGGCGTTCTCCCTGCAATTGCTAACTTGAGGCCCTCTTGGACGACCAGCCCACACGCCGCCTCGACACCGGGCGGCAGCCATCGGGCGGGCCGCCGCGCAGGCCAGACCCGCGCGAGCCGGACTCCGTCTACAAGCGCCGCCGCATGGTGGCCGCGGCAGCGGCCGCCGTCCTGCTGCTCCTGCTGATCGTGGTGATCGCGAGCGCCGGTGGCGACGAAGAGCCCAGCACGACCCCCGCCGATCTCGGCGTGCAGACGAACCCCAGCAACCTCGGCGACCGCACGGACGAGACGACCGAGACCGAGCAGACCGAGACCGAGACCACGCCCGTCACGCCGGTCACCCCGCCCGCGGACGGCACCGGCGGCACGGTGACGCCCACGCCTCCGAGCCAGGGCACGGGCGGCGGCACCGGGCAGGCGCCGGCGCCCGTGGAGCCGCCGCAGGGCGGCGAGGGCGGCGGAGCCGTGGCTCCCCCCGCCCCCTGACGCACCGCTCCTAGCCCTCGGCGTCCGGCCGGCGGCGCGCTCGCTTGACGTCCGCGCGGCGGCGCTTGGCGTCCAGGCGCTTGTGGCGCGACGCGCGGGTCGGCTGGGTCGACCGCCGCGGTCGCTGGACGGTCAGCGCCGATGCCAGGCGCGTTCGCAGGCGCTGAAGGGCCAGCTGCCGGTTGCGCGTCTGGCTGCGCGTGTCCTGCGCGGTGGCCCGGACGACGGGTCCGAGGCGCGCCGTCACACGCCGCTTCTGCTCGTCGTCCAGCGCACGTGACGCCTCCACGTCGAAGACCGCCTCGACGCGCGAGGCCGTCACGTTCGCGTGCTGGCCGCCCGGCCCGGAGGAGCGGCTGGTCCTCAGCTCGACCTCGGACAGCGGCACCTCGACGCCGCGGGCGATCTGGAGCGGATCGTCCATCCTCGGCGCAAGGTACCGGGACGCGCCAAAGGCACCCGGTCGCAGGCCCGGAGGCGTACCATCGGAGTAGAGCGTGATGGTGGAAGTCGGCCTGGCTCTCGTGCTGGTCGGGGCCGCCCTGCTGGTGGCCGAAGCACACGTGCCGAATGGCGTCCTGGGCGGCATCGGCGCGATCACGCTGGCGGGCGGTGCCGCGCTCGCGATCGCGGGCTCCGGCGGCGGGCTGGCGCTCGTCGTGGCCGCCGTCGTCGCGGCGACCGCGGTCGCCGGTGTCTGGCTTCTGGTGGCCGCGCGCAAGTCGCTCGCCGCCGGCAGGCTGCGGGTGGCGTCCGGCCGCGAGGCGCTCAGCGGGCGCCCCGGGGTGGTGCGCAGCTGGGCCGGGGACGGCGGCCAGGTGTTCGTCGACGGGGCGCTCTGGCGCGCCCAGCGCAGCTGGGCGGCCGCGGAGGACGAGCTGGACGCGGGCGACTCTGTGGTGGTGGAGCGCGTGAGCGGGCTGACGCTCGCCGTGCGCAGAGCCGAGGACTGGGAGGAGCGCTGGTGATCGAAGTCGTCTTGATCGTGGTGGTCGTGGCCGCCCTGGCGGCGGCAGCTTTCGCGGGCGCGTCCGTGCGGGTGCTGCGCGAGTACGAGCGCGGCGTGGTGTTCCGGCTCGGGCGGGTGATCGCCCTCAAGGGCCCGGGCGTCGCGCTGCTGGTGCCGGGCGCCGACCGCATGGTGCGCGTCAGCCTGCGCACGGTCACGCTACGCATCCCCCACCAGGAGGTGATCACGCGCGACAACGTGCCGGTCAGGGTCGCGGCGGTCGCGTACTTCCGCGTGATCGACCCGCACCGGTCGGTGCTGGAGGTGGAGGACTTCCGCGGAGCGACGCTCCAGATCGCCCAGACCACGCTGCGCTCGGTGCTCGGCAAGGCCGAGCTGGATGCGCTGCTGTCCGAGCGCGAGCGGCTCAACGAGAGCCTGCAGCAGATCATCGACGAGCAGACCGAGCCCTGGGGGATCAAGGTCACGATCGTGGAGATCAAGGACGTGGAGATCCCCGAGAACATGCAGCACGCGCTCGCGCGCCAGGCGGAGGCGGAGCGCAACCGGCGGGCCAAGGTCATCAACGCCGAGGGCGAGTACCAGGCCGCCGACCGGCTCGCCGACGCCGCAGAGGTGATCCGCCCGAACCCGGTCACGATCCAGCTGCGCTACCTGCAGGCGCTGACCGACATCAGCGCCAACCAGGGCTCGACGATCGTCTTCCCGCTGCCGCTGGATTTGATCCGCCCGCTGCTGGACGCGAGGAGCGAGCTGACGCCCGACTAGGCTGCGTCCACGATGCGCGCTGCGGTCGTCGGGCATGTGGAGTGGATCGAGTTCGGGCGCGTGGACCACGTGCCCGCTCCAGGCGAGATCGTCCACGTGACCGAGTCGTGGCAGGAGCCCGGCGGCGGCGGCGCTGTGGCGGCGGTCCAGCTCGCCAAGCTGGCCGGTGCCGCCACGCTCTACACGGCGCTCGGCGACGACGGGCTCGGCCACCGCGCCAAGCGCGACCTCGAGGCGCTGGGGCTGAGGGTGGAGGCCGTGTTCCGGCCGGAGCCGCAGCGGCGCGCCTTCGTGTACGTGGATGCCGCGGGGGAGCGCACGATCACTGTGATCGGCGACCGGCTCGGGCCCCGCGGGGACGATCCGCTGCCCTGGCACGAGCTCACGGAGACCGACGCCGTCTACTTCACCGCCGGGGACGCCGGCGCGGCCCGCGCCGCGCGCGCCGCGGGCGTCCTGGTGTCGACGGCGCGCGGGCTGGAGACGTTGCAGCAGGCCGGCGTCGAGCTGGACGCGCTGGTGGCGAGCGCGCGCGACCCGGGCGAGACCTACGAGCCGGGCACGCTCGAGCCACCGCCGCGCCTGGTGGTGCGCACCGAGGGCGCCGCCGGCGGCGCTTACGAGACGGCCGACGGCGAGCGCGGGCGCTGGGGCGCGACGCCCCTGCCGGGCCCGATCAGCGACATGTACGGCTGCGGCGACTCGTTTGCCGCCGGCCTCACCTACGGCCTGGGCGCGGGAATGCCGGTGGACGCCGCGCTCGAGCTGGCGGCGCGCTGCGGCGCGGCCTGCGCCACCGGGCACGGTCCCTTCGAGGGCCAGCTGCGCTCCTGAGCCCGCTCAGGCGACGCGGCCGTCGTCTGGCTCGATCGGCAGCCCGTCGCTCACCCACGCCTTGAGGCCGCCGGTGAGGTTGTGCGCGCGGAAGCCGGACGCCCCGAACGCCTGCGCCGCGAGCGCGGAGCGGCTGCCCGAGCGGCAGTAGAAGACGATCGGCCGCTCCCGGTCGAGCGAGCCCGCCTCGGCCGGCAGGCGCTCGAGCTCGATGTGCCGGTCGCCCTCGATGCGCCCGGCCTCGTGCTCGTATGGCTCGCGCACGTCGACGAGCTGGACGTCCCTTTCGCGCAGCAGCTCGGCGACCTGGCGCGGAGTGAGCTCCTCTGGCAGCTCGGGCATGGCCGCGAGGCTACTAGCCGCCTGTCGCGGACGCTCGGCGCGCCGGTTAGGGTTCTTCCATGAGCTGGGATCTGCGCGGCAAGACCGTTTTCATCACCGGCGCGGCCCGCGGCATCGGGGCCGAGACGGCCCGCCGGGCCGCCGCCGCCGGCGCCAACGTGGCGCTCGCGGGGCTCGAGCCAGAGGAGCTCGCCCGGGTGGCGGCGCAGTGCGGCCCGAACGCGGCCGCATTCGAGTGCGACGTGACCGACTGGGACGCCGTCGAGCGGGCCGTGGAGGGCGCGGTCGAGCGCTTCGGCGGCATCGACGTGGTGATGGCCAACGCCGGCATCGCGGCGGCGGGCATGACCCGCTCGATGGACCCGCGCGCTTTCGAGCGCACGCTCGAGGTCAACCTGATGGGCGTCTGGCGCACCGTGCGCAGCGCGCTGCCCCACGTGATCGAGCGTCAGGGCTACGTGCTGGTGATCGCGTCGCTGGCCGCGGCCGTCCACGGGCCGGGCATGGCCGCATATGCGGCCAGCAAGGCCGGCTCCGAGGCCTTCGCCGACTCGCTGCGAGTGGAGGTCAAGCGCCTGGGCGTCGACGTCGGCGTCGCCTACTTCGCGTTCATCGACACCGACATGGTGCGCGGGGGGGACGCGCATCCCGCGCTCGGGAAGCTGCGGCAGAACGCGCCGGGCCTGATCGGCAAGACCTACCCGCTCTCCGCCGTCGGCAAGGCGGTGATCGAGGGCATCCAGCAGCGCAGGCGCTGGATCGTCGTCCCGCGCTCGGCACGCGCGCTGCTCGTGCTGCGCACGGCGCTGGCCCCGCTGATCGACCGCTTTTCGTACGACCGCGCCGCCGAGGCCGACCAGCTCTTCAACGCGGACGTCGACGCGCGCGGCGCCGAGGCTGCCTCCGCGCCGGTCGGCGCGGGTGGCGAGGCGGCCCGCGACCGCGAGGCGGCCGGCGCCCCGTGACCGGATAGCGGCCGGCGGGATGGCTAAGCGCGACCCCCGCATGGTCCCCCTCGGCTACGGGAAGTTCGTCCGCGCGGACCGCGTCTTCGCGCTGGTCCCGCTGGAGGGCGGCGAGCGTCAGGACGGCCGACGCACCTACGTGCACGTCGACGGCCTGAGCGAGCCTGTGGTGGCCTCGCGCTCCGAGCGCGCGATCCTGGCGGATGTGGAGGCGGCCCTCGCCGAGGCGGCGGGCCTGCCGCGGCGCCGGCGCGCGGCCGCGTCAGGGCAGGAGAGCCTCGGCGTCTAAGGGGTGGGCCGGCGCGAGTAAGGGGTCGGCCGGCGAAACCGGCTCCGAAAGGCCGATGTGGAGCGCAGGTCTCAGCTGCAGACTGGCCAGCATGACCACTCCGATCACCATCCGCCGCAGCAGCAAGTCCGACGCCCTCGTGCTCCGCCGCCTGGCCGAGCTAGACAGTGCCCGCCCGATCGAGGGCCCGGCGCTGATCGCCGAGGTCGGCGACCGCGCGGTCGCGGCCGTAAGCCTGGACGGACGGCGGGAGATCGCCGATCCGTTCGAGCGCACCGAGCAGGTCGTTGCCCTGCTGCGCGCCGCGGCGGCCTAGAGCGCCTTGACCTCGGCGAGCACGCTGGCGACCGACTCCTTCGCGTCGCCGAACAGCAGCGCAGTGTTCTCGTTGTAGAAGAGCGGGTTGTCGATGCCGGCGAAGCCGGTGTTCATCGAGCGCTTGAGCACGATCACCTGCGCCGCCTTGTCCACGTCGAGGATCGGCATCCCGTAGATCGGTGAGCCCTCCTCGGTGCGCGCCGCCGGGTTCGTGACGTCGTTCGCCCCGATCACGAGCGCCACGTCGGTCTGGGGGAACTCGGGGTTGATCTCGTCCATCTCCTTGAGATGGTCGTAGGGCACGTCCGCCTCGGCGAGCAGCACGTTCATGTGGCCCGGCATGCGGCCCGCTACCGGGTGGATCGCGTAGTCCACGCGGATGCCGCGCTTCTCCAGTTCGTCGGCCAGCTCGCGGACCGTGTGCTGGGCCTGGGCGACCGCCATGCCGTACCCGGGGGCCACCACGACCTTGGAGGCGTAGGCGAGCTGGATCGCGACGTCGGCGGCGTCGGTGGAGCGCACCGGCTTCTGCTCGCCGTCGCCCGCCGACGGGGTCACCGTCACGCCGCCGAAGCCGCCCGCGAAGATGTTGGCGATCGAGCGGTTCATCGCGTCGGCCATCTGCTTGGTGAGGATCGAGCCCGAGGCGCCGACGAGCATGCCGGCGACGATCAGCGCGACGTTGTCGAGCGCCATGCCCGCCGCCGCCGCCGACAGGCCGGTGAAGGCGTTCAGCAGCGAGATCACCACGGGCATGTCGGCGCCGCCGATCGGCAGCACGAACATGTTCCCGAGGACCGCCGCGGCGATCAGGATGACCAGGAACAGCGCCTGGGACTCGGTGCCGGCCGCGATCGCGACCGCGCAGCCGATCACGATCGCCAGCAGCGCGGTGTTGATCACCTGCTGCCCGGGCAGCTGGATCGGCCGGCCGGGCAGGACCTCCTGCAGCTTGCCGAACGCGATGTTCGAGCCCCAGAAGGAGACCGACCCCACGATCGCCGCAAAGAGGATCGGGATCAGCTGCTCGAGCACCGGGTTGCCGCCGGAGTGCTGGAGCGCCTCGCGGTACTCGACGAACGAGATCAGCGCAACGGCGCCGCCGCCGACGCCGTTGAACAGCGCCACCATCTGCGGCATCGCGGTCATCTTCACGCTGCGGGCCGCGGGCACCCCGACCGCGGTGCCGACGGCGATGCCGACCGCGATCAGCAGGTAGTCGCCCACGAAGTCGTAGAGCAGCGTCGCCACGACCGCGATCGCCATGCCGACCGCGGCGACGATGTTGCCGCGGCGCGCGGTCCTCGGGTGGTTCAGCAGGTGCAGCCCGTAGATGAAGGAGCCGAACGCGACGATGTAGAGCGCGCGGATGAAGTCTGGGTCCTGCAAGAAGCTGGCCGTGTACATCAGGCGGCTTCCTTGGCCGGTTCCTCGGCCGCCTTCTTCGGCTCCGGACGGCGCTTGAACATCTCGAGCATGCGGTCGGTCACGAGGAAGCCGCCGATGATGTTGATCGTGCCGAAGGCGATCGCGACCACCAGCAGCAGCTCGTCGAGGAAGCCGGTCGCCTCCCCGATCAGCAGCAGGCCGCCGAGCAGCACGATGCCGTGGATGGCGTTGGTGGCGGACATCAGCGGCGTGTGCAGCGTGTTCGGCACCTTCGAGATCACCTCGAAGCCGACGAACGCGGCCAGCACGAGGATGGTCAGCTCGGTAAGCAGGTCCATGGCTACGCCGCCGCCCCGGCCGCCTGCTTGGCGCCCTCGTGCACGATCTCGCCGTCGCGGGTGATGCAGGCGCCCTTGATGATGTCGTCCTCGAAGTCGAGCGCGAGCTCGCCGTCCTTGACCATCAGCTCGAGCAGCGACTGGACGTTGCGCGCGTAGAGCGAGGAGGCGTGGTCGGGCATGGTGGAGGCCAGGTTGGCGGGGGCGACGATCGTCACGCCTTCGCGCACGACCGTCTGGCCGGCCTCGGTGAGCTCGCAGTTGCCGCCGGTCTCGGCGGCCAGGTCGACCACCACGGAGCCGGGCTTCATGTTCTTGACGGCCTGCGCGGTCACGAGCAGCGGGGCGCGCCGGCCGGGCACCGCCGCGGTGGAGATGACGGCGTCCATGTTGCCGATCTCGACCGCGAGCAGCTCGCGCTGGCGCTGCTGCTCCTCCTCGGTCAGCTGGCGCGCGTAGCCGCCCGCCGCCTCGGCGTCCTCGAGGCCCATGTCGAGCTCGAGGAAGCGGGCGCCCAGCGACTCGATCTGCTCCTTGACGGCCGAGCGCACGTCGAAGGCCGTCACCACCGCGCCGAGCCGGCGGGCGGTGGCGATCGCCTGGAGCCCGGCCACGCCGGCGCCCAGCACCAGCACCTTCGCGGGCCGCACCGTGCCGGCGGCGGTCGTCAGCATCGGGAAGAAGCGCGGCAGCTCCTGCGCGGCGATCAGCGCGGCGCGGTACCCCCCGACGGTCGCCTGCGAGGACAGCGCGTCCATGGACTGCGCGCGCGTGATGCGCGGGATCGCCTCCATCGCGAAGCTCGTCACGCCCGCCTCCGCCAAGGCGCGCACGGTGTCGGCGGCGGTAAGGGGGGCGAGGAAGCCGATCAGCACCGCGCCGCGATCCAGCTGTGCGATCTCCTCCGCGGACGGCGGGGCCACCTTGGCGATGACCTGCCCGGAGAAGCCCTCGCCGAGCTTGGCGCCGGCCTTCTCGTAGGCGGCGTCGGGCTGGTGGGCGCCCTCGCCGGCGCCCGGCTCCAGGGTTACCTCGATGCCACCCTTGCCCAGGCGCTCGACCACTTCTGGGACAAGCGCCACTCGCCGCTCGCCGCTCGCCGTTTCCTTGGGTACCGAGACGTTCATTGCTCCCCTGACGGGGGTCGGGGGCGCGGCATGCTAGCCGAGCGGGGCGCAGGACGCTGCGCTCGTTAGGGTGCTCTCAGTGCAGATCCGCCCGCGTCCCGCTCTGCGAGCGGTCACGGTGTTGACCGCAATGCTCGCCTTCGCCGTGCCGGCGGCGGCCGGTGCCGCCACGGAGCCCGCCGCCGCGGCCGAGCCGAGCGTCGCCGCCTGTGCCCTAGGCAGCTCCGCAGCGGACCTGCGCGGCTTCTTCGCCGCCGAGCTGGCCCGCGCCGAGCGCCGCGTCGCCAAGCGCGACCGGCCGCTGTTCGCGGCGGGGGTGGCCGCCTACGTGTACGGGCTCGCTCCGGTGGCCGTCAACGTGACCACGCAGCGATTCCTCGAGAACCAGCTGGTCAGCATCGCCGCCCTCGTCGACCCGTCGGTGCGGACCGTCGTGCTGCCCAACCACGACACCACCTACACGGTCGGGCGCCTCCAGCTCTCCGCCGGCCCGCTGATCCTCGACGTGCCGGACACCGCCGGCCGCTACTACGTGATCCAGCTGCTGGACGCCTACTCGAACACGATCGACTACGTCGGCCGGCGGACGACGGGCACGCGCGCCGGCACCTACGCGATCGTGCCGCCGGGCTACGCCGGCCCGCTGCCCCCCGGGGTGCGGCGCATCCAGAGCCCCACCAACGCGGTGTGGGTGCTGGGCCGGACGCTGCTGCGCGACGCCGCCGACCTGCCCGCGGTCACCGAGGTGATGCGCGGCTACCGGATCACGGCGCTCGGCCCCTGGGACGCAGGCCAGCGCCAGGAGCCGTTCCTGCTGGGCGCCTTCCCGACGCTTCCGCCGGTGACCCTGCCGGGCGGCGTCGCCTTCTACGCCAAGCTCGCCGAGATCCTGCGCACGGATCCGCCGCCGGCGCGCGACCGCTGCGCGCTGCGGGCATTCGCCCCGGCGATCGCCGAGCCAGGCGCCGACCCCCGCACCCTCACGGCGGCCGCGCGCGCCGGCGCGCGCATCGTGCGCCGCGCCGAGCAGCGCGCCAACCGCTTCGGGGCGCGGCGCAACAACGGCTGGGTCCTGCCCGGGCCGTACGTGGGCGCCTACGGACGCAACTACCTCGGTCGCGCGGTGATCGCCACCGCCGCGCTGGGGGCGAACACGCGGCCCGAGACGGTCTACGCGCTCGCCGTGGGCGACGTGAAGGGCCGGTCCTTGCGCGGCAGGCACCGCTACACCGTGCGCTTCCCGCGCGGCGAGCTGCCGCCCGCGGACGCCTTCTGGTCGCTGACCATGTACGGCGCGGACCGCTACCTGGTCCCCAACCCGATCGACCGCTATGCGATCGGCGACCGCACCGCGGGCCTGCGCCGCGGCCGCGACGGCTCGCTCACCATCCACGTACAGCGCCGCCCGCCCGCAGGGGCGGCGCGCGCGAACTGGCTGCCGGCGCCGAGCGGGCGCTTCCGCCTCGCGCTGCGCGTCTACGAGCCCCGCCCGAGCGTGCTGAACGGGCGCTGGCAGCCGCCGCCGGTTCAGCGCCGCTAGGCCGGGTACCGCTCCCAGTACACTCGACGAGGGTTCGCGCCGCAAGGCAATGGAAGAGAAGACTCTCCAGAAAAAGGACCGTGTCGTCGTGCGGTTCGCAGGCGACTCCGGTGACGGCATGCAGCTCACCGGCAGCCGCTTCACCGACGCCACCGCAGTGGTCGGCAACGACCTCGCGACACTGCCCGACTTCCCCGCCGAGATCCGCGCGCCGGCGGGCACGCCGCACGGCGTCTCCGCCTTCCAGATCCACTTCGCCTCGCGCGACATCCTCACGCCGGGCGACCACCCCAACGTGCTCGTGGCGATGAACCCCGCCGCGTTGATCACCCAGCTCGGGGCCCTCGAGAAGGGCGGCACGCTGATCGTCAACGAGGACGGCTTCTCGGACCACAACCTGCGCAAGGCCGGCTACTCGTCGAACCCGCTCGAGGACGACTCGCTCGCCGACTACCAGGTCTTCCCGGTGCCGATGACCTCGATGACCGTGCGCGCGACCGAGGACATCGACGGCATCACGTCGCGCGACGCCGCCCGCTGCAAGAACCTGTTCGCGCTCGGACTCGTCTCCTGGATGTACGGGCGCCCGACCGAGCCCTCCACCGGCTGGATCGAGAAGAAGTTCGCCGACGACCCGCCGGTGCGCGACGCCAACCTGGCCGCCTTCCGTGCCGGCTACAACTTCGGCGAGACGGCCGAGCTGCTCGCCGTGCACTACGAGGTCGAGCCGGCCCCCGCTCCGCCTGGCACCTACCGCAACGTCAACGGCACGCAGGCGCTCGCCTACGGGCTGATCGCCGCCAGCGTGCGTTCGGGGCTGGGGCTCTTCCTCGCCTCGTACCCGATCACGCCCGCGTCGGAGCTGCTGCACGCGCTGTCGCGCCACCGCCGCTTCGGGGTGCACACGATCCAGGCCGAGGACGAGATCGCCGCCGCCAACATGGCCCTCGGCGCCGCCTTCTCCGGTCGCCTCGCCGTGACCGCCACCAGCGGCCCGGGGATGGACCTGAAGGCCGAGACGATCGGGCTGGCCGTCGCGATGGAGCTGCCGCTGGTGGTCGTCGACATCCAGCGCGCCGGGCCGTCGACGGGCATGCCGACCAAGACCGAGGCCGCCGACCTGCTGATGGCGCTGTACGGCCGGCACGGCGAGTCGCCGCTGCCGGTGGTCGCCGCGTCCACGCCCTCGGACTGCTTCGACTCCGCCATCGAGGCCGCCCGCATCGCGGTCACCCACCGCACGCCGGTGATCCTGCTGACGGACACCTTCCTCGCCAACTCCTCCGAGCCGTGGAAGCTGCCCGACGTCGAGTCGCTGCCGGAGATCGACCCGCGCTTCGCCACCGAGCCGAACGACGGCGATCGCTTCATGCCGTACCTCCGCGACGAGAACCTGGCGCGCCCCTGGGCCGTGCCGGGCACCCCGGGCCTGCGCCACCGGATCGGCGGGCTCGAGAAGGAGGACGTGACCGGCAACATCTCCTACCAGCCGGAGAACCACGACTACATGACCCGCCTGCGCGCCGAGCGCATCGCACGAGTCGATGTCCCCGACCTGGCGGTCCACGACCCCGACGGCGACGCCACGCTGCTCGTGCTGGGCTGGGGCTCGAGCTACGGCGCCATCGAGGGCGCGGCCCGCCGGCTGCGCCGCGAGCGCGGCCTCAAGCTCGCCACCGCGCACATGCGCCACCTCAACCCGCTGCCCGGCAACATCGAGCAGGTGCTGCGCTCGTATGCGCGGGTGCTGCTGCCCGAGATGAACATGGGCCAGCTCTCGAAGCTGCTGCGCGCCGAGTTCCTGATCGACGTCGAGAGCTTCACCAAGGTCGACGGCCTGCCCATCTTCACCCGCGACGTGATGGAGCAGGTGGAGGAGCGCATCGGATGAGCGAGAGCACGAACGGCCACCACTCGGGCAACGGCGGCGATCCCATCGAGCTGCCTCTCAGCAAGGCCGACTTCTCCTCCGACCAGGAGACGCGCTGGTGCCCGGGCTGCGGCGACTACGCGATCCTGGCCTCGGTCCAGTCCTTCATGCCGGAGCTGGGCATCCCGCCGGAGAAGGTCGTCTTCGTGACGGGCATCGGCTGCGCGGGCCGGTTCGTCTACTACATGGACACCTATGGGATGCACGGCATCCACGGCCGCGCGCCCGCCCTCGCCACCGGGGTGGCGACCTCGCGGCCCGACCTCTCGGTCTGGGTGGTCAGCGGCGACGGCGACTCACTCTCGATCGGCGGCAACCACCTGATCCACGCCCTGCGGCGCAACGTGCCGCTCAAGATCCTGCTGTTCAACAACCAGATCTACGGCCTCACCAAGGGCCAGTACTCGCCCACGAGCGAGGAGGGCAAGGTCACCAAGTCGACTCCGTTTGGGTCGCAGGACCATCCCTTCAACCCGGTCTCGCTGGCGCTCGGCGCCGAGGCCAGCTTCGTGGCGCGCACCGTGGACACCGACAAGAAGCACGTCGCTGAGATCCTGCGGGCGGCCGCCGCGCACAAGGGCACCGCTTTCGTCGAGATCTACCAGAACTGCAACGTGTTCAACGACGGCGCCTTCGACGCCGTGCGCGCCAAGGGCGAGAAGGAGCTCAACCAGATCCGTCTCGAGCACGGCAGGCCGATCCGCTTCGGAGCCGACGGCGAGCGCGGCGTGGCCCGCGGCGCCGACGGGCGCCTGGACCTGGTCGACGTGGCCGATGTGGGGGAGGGCGCGCTGGTGGTGCACGACGCCGAGCGCCGCGAGCCCAGCCTCGCCTTCGAGCTGGCCCACCTCGCCGCCCGCCCGACCGGGCCGACCCCGATCGGCATCTTCCGTTCGGTCGAGCGCCCGGTCTACTCGGCCGAGCTGTCCGCCGACCTGGACGAGGCGCGCTCGAAGGTCGGCCCGAAGCAGCTCCAGGAGCTGCTGCACTCGGGCGACACCTGGACCGTTTCCTAAACCCGCGCCCTGCCGCGGGCGCCCTCGTTGCCGCCCCGGGTGGAGCGTGTCGACTTTCTTCCGCTATGCGGCAGAAACTCGACAAGCAGGCCGCTTCGGCGGCCGGCTAGGCCGCGAGGTCCAGCACCAGCTCGGACACGCCGCCGCCGGCGTGGTGCTCTTCGAGCCGCCTCGTGAGCCTGTGCATCAGCCGGTGGGCCGGCACGTTGTCGCTCGCCATCGTGGCCGTGAAGCGGCGCACGTCGAGCCGGCGGGCTTCGGCGGCCAGCTGCTCTGCCACGGATGAGCCGACGCCGCGGCGGTGCCAGTCGTCGGACACGACGATGGCCACCTCGGCAGCGTCGGGATCCTCGTGCGAGCGCACGAAGCGGCCGACCGCGATCAGGCGGCGGACCGGCTCGCCGGGGTACTCGGCGACCAGTGCCACGTGATCGCGGCCGTCCACCTCGGTGAGATACCGCAGCTCTGCCCGGCTGAAGCTGCGCTTGGGGGAGAGGAAGCGCCTGTGCACCGACTCGGTGGAGAGGTGCCGCAGCCCGTCCTCCAGCATCCGCTTGTCGTCGGGGCGGATCGGCCGGATGAGGATCTGAGCTCCGTCTGGAAGGCGCTCGAGCATCATCCAAGCGTCGCGATCATCGGCCCGGAGAACTGTGCGCTTGCTCACGCTCGTAGTCGAGTTCGGTGCGCACGCCCAGGGAGTGGAGGATCTCGTTCGCGTCCTCGAGGTCCGCGGCGTCCAGCACCGCCGCGGCCAGCCGGGCGGCGGACCGGACCGCCACCGATGGGTCGAAGAACGTCGTGAGCGGTGCGGCGGCGGTCAGCTGCACCATGCGGCGCCCGCCGCGGATCGGCACCTCGCCCAGCTCTCCGCGGTAGGCCCGCAGCGCCAGGGCACTGGCCTCGGTCGGCACTGCGGCGACCGCCTCCTCCACGCGCGCGGCCGCCCGCTCGTCCATCGTCAGGGATGGCTGGCCGAGGCCGCCGGCGGCCGCCACCTCCTCGAAGCGGGCGTTCACCTCCGCGGGGGTGAGCTCGCCGTCGCAGGCGATCCCGAACACCGCGCCGAGCACGGGCACCTGGCCGCTGCGCTGCACGTGCACCGCCGCGGCGAGCAGCACCGAGTCGCAGAGCGGGCTGGCCAGCCCCGGCTCGTCGCCGTGGGCGAGGACGTCGCCGCCCACGTCGAGGAAGACGACCAGGTCGCAGCCCAGCTCCCGGGTCGCGGCCAGCAGGCCGTAGGCCAGCGTGGCCGGGCTGCGCGTCCCGTCCACCAGCACGGTCTCCTCGCCCAGCACCTCGGCCATGCGCGCCTCCGCGAAGCGCACCCCGCTGTCGCGTACGCGCGTGCCCGGTCCGGCGGCCAGCACTCCCGGAGCCAGCTCGCGCGCGCCCTCGATGTCCTCAGCGGAGCGCGGTCCCGGCTGCGGATCGATCGGGCGGCGCTCCCAGGACACGCCGCCGACCACCGGCTCGGCCCCGTTGCGCTGCCGCAGCGTCTCCGCGGTCGCGAGCGCTCCCACGACGTCGCCGCCGCCGCCGATGCCGAGCACCAGCGGGCGGCGAGCGCGGTCCAGCGGGCCGAGCAGCCCGCTCACCGGCCTGCTCCGCGCAGCAGCCAGGCCACGTGTGCCTGCCGCTCCACCGCCGCGCACACGTCCAGGGCCTGCGCCGGCGAGTCGCCCAGCGCGAGCACGCCGTGGCGGCCCAGCAGTACGGCTCGCCGCTCACCGAGCGCGCCGACCGCGGAGGCGGCGATCGCGTCCGACCCGGCGGGGGCGAACGGGGCGGTCAGCACCGGCCCGCCGGCGGCGTGCTCGAGCTCCTCGGTGCCGGTGTCGAGCGGCTCCTCGAGGAAGCTCCACGCCATGGCGTGCACGCTGTGGCTGTGCACGAGAGCACGCGCGTCCGGTCGCGCCGCGTACACGGCCAGGTGCACGCGCCGCTCGCTCGAGGGCTCCCGCTCGCCCGCCACGACCGCACCGTCGAGGGCGAGCGTCACGAGGTCGTCGGCGGTCATCTCGGGGTAGGGCAGGCCCGCCGGAGTGATGTGCACCAGGTCCCCCTCCCGCGCGCTCAGGTTGCCCGACGTGCCGGCCACCAGGCCGAGCCGCAGCATCGCCTGCGCCGTCTCGACGATGTCAGCCCGCACGGACAGCGGCGATCGCCTCCTCGTAGGGCGCTTCCAGCACGCCGGCCTCGGTGACGATGGCGGTCACCAGGTCGGCAGGGGTGACGTCGAAGGCCAGGTTGAGGGCCGGCAGTCCGGGCGCCACCTCGGCCGGGTCGCGCTCCTCGATCGGGATGGCGTCGCCGCTCGGCGTGCCGGGGTCGACCGTGGACAGCGGGGCGGCGACGTAGAACGGCACGGAGTGCCGCGCGGCCAGGACAGCCAGCGGGTAGGTCCCGACCTTGTTGGCGACGTCGCCGTTGGCGGCGATGCGGTCGGCGCCCACCACGATCCGGTCGACCAGGCCGCGCGCCATCAGCGTGCCAGCGCTGGAGTCGGTCACCAGCCGGTACGGGATGCCGGCGCGGCCGAGCTCGTAGGTGGTGAGGCGCGCGCCCTGCCCAAGCGGCCGCGTCTCGTCGACCCAGACCTGCTCGAGGTGGCCGCGCTCCCAGGCGGCTCGCAGCACGCCGCCCGCCGTTCCGTAGCCCGCGGTCGCGAGCGCGCCGGCGTTGCAGTGCGTCAGCGCGCGGTCGCCGGGCGCAAACAGCTCAGCGCCCAGCTCGGCGAGGCGCCGGTCGGCGCGGTCCTGCGCGGCATGGAGCTCGCGGGCGCACTCCAGCGGGTCGGTCGCGCCGGCAACCTGGTCGAGCGCCCAGCCCAGGTTGACCGCGGTCGGCCGGGTCGAGCGCAGCAGCTCGGCGGCGGCGGCGCGGTCGTCTCCGGCCAGCGCCATGCCGTACGCGGCGGCGATCCCGATCGCCGGCGCGCCGCGCACCGCCAGCGTGCGGATGCAGTCGGCCACCTGCGCCGGGGCCGAGCACCTGATCCAGCGCTCCTCGGTGGGCAGCAGGCGCTGGTCGAGCACGTGCAGCGCCCCGTCCTCGAAGCGCAGCGGCTCGATGTCTCCCGGCTCGGCCATCGCCGGGAGGTTATGGCGCGCCCCCACCGGGGCGGGGGCGCGCCAGCTCCTCCCTCAGGCTCTACTCGACGAGCCCGGACTCCGACAGGTACTCGCCGGCGACCGCCTCCGGCGTCTTCTTGTCGAGGTCCACGCGTGCGTTCAGCTCCTGCATGACCTCGTCCGTGAGACCCTCGTTGACCTGGGTCACGACCTTCTCCATGTCGGGCCCGGCCTTCTCGAGCACGTCGTCGCGCACGACCAGCGTCGAGTTGTAGGGCGGGAACATCCCCTTGTCGTCCTCGAGCAGGACGAAGCCTTCGCGCTTGTTCTGCGGGTCGGTCGTGAACACGATCGACACGTCCGCCTGGCCCTTGCTCAGCACCTCGTGGCGCAGGGCGATGTCGACCGGGACGAACTTCTTGAACTTGAGCCCGTAGACCTCCTGCAGCCCGAGCAGGCAGTCGAGCCGCTGCCGGCACTCGGGGGTGCCGTAGAGCGTCAGGTCCTGGGACTTGCCCTTGAGGTCGGAGATCTTCTGGAGGCCCAGCTCGTCGGCCGTCTCCTTGGTCACCGCGACCTCGTTCGAGCTCACGAACGGCGTCGGCGGCAGCGCCGTCAGGCCCTTCTCGGCGAAGCCCGCCTTGGCCTCCTCGTAGGCGGCCTGCTCGTCCTTGGGCAGCTCGTCGGCCTGCTTGCCGAAGAAGGACAGCAGCGCCGTGCCGGTGTACTCCGGATACGCGCTGATCTCGCCCTGCTCGAGCGCCTTGAGCGCCGTCTTCTCGTCGCCGAGGTTGAGCTCCTTGGACACGTCGTACCCGGCCGCTGCGAGCGCCTGGGCGTAGATCTCCCCGAGCACCTTCTGCTCGGTGAAGTTCTTCGATCCGATCGTGAGCTTGGTGGAGGCGTTGTCGGCGTTGTTCTGGATGCCGGCGGAAGGCGCCTCCTCCGCGGTCGTGGAGGCGGCGTCGCCGCCACCGTCGTCATCGTCGTCGCTGCCGCACGCGCCCAGCGCGAGCGAGGCCAGCAACAGCATCAGCAGGGCGACCCAGCGGGGGGTCTTCATGAGGTCGCTTCTCTCCTTGTCATCGGGAACGGGAGCCGGCGTCGCTTGCCGGCCTCCAGCTTCAGGCCACGCGGGGTCACGGCACGCTGCACCGCGCCGAGCGCGACCTCGGTGACCACGGCCAGCAGCGCGACGACGATCGCGGCCGCGAGCCTCCCCTCGTCACCGTAGGTGTTGACGTTGATGATCGGGTCGCCGAGCGTCACGACGCCGGCGAGCGGGGCGATCGTCGCGGTGGCGACCACGTTGACCGCCGAGATCCGTACGCCGCCGAAGATCAGGGGCAGCGCGAGCGGCAGCTCCACGCGCCGGACGATCTGGAAGCCGGTCATGCCCATGCCGCGGGCGGCGTCGACGGTCTCGCGCTCGACCTGCCGGACCGCGGTGTACGCGTTGGTGAGGATCGGGGGGATGGCCAGCAGCACGAGCGCCAGCACCAGGTTCGTGAAGCCCACGCCGAGGTAGGCGACGAAGAACGCGATCAGGGCGAGGCTGGGGACGGCGCGCCCCACGTTCGAGGCGTTGATCGCGAGGAAGCCGCCCTTGCCGACGTGCCCGAGCCAGAGCCCGAGCGGGATCGAGACGGCGCACGCGATCGCCATGGCGGCGAACGAGAGCCAGAGGTGCTCGCGCATCAGCTCCCACATCTCGCCGAGCCCGCCGACGTCGGTTCCGCCCGCCGGCGACGGACGCTCGCTGAAGATGAAGTCGATCGCGTCGCCGAACGAGCCGAGGAAGGCCATCGTGGTGGTCATCGCGCGGCGACCGCCCGGGTCCAGGGCGTGATCGCGCGCTGCACCAGCAGGATCAGGCCGTCCAGCACCGCGGCCAGCAGCACGGCGAGGCCGCCGGCCACCACGACGTTCGACTTGAACGTGATGTCGGCGAAGATCTGCTCGCCCAGGCCGCCTGCGCCGGCGAAGAACGCGAGTGTGGCCAGGCCGACGGTCGTGGTGGCGGCGATGCGCAGGCCGGCCATGATCTCGGGCAGGGCGAGAGGGACCTCCACGCGCCACAGCAGCTGGCGGTCGGTCAGGCCCATGCCGCGGCCCGCGTCCTTGGTGTCGGCGGGCACGTTGTCGAGCCCGGCCAGGACGTTGCGGAAGATGATCAGCAGCACGTAAGCGACGAGCGCGATCAGCGCGGTGTCGTTCCCGCGGCCGGTGATCGGCAGCAGCAGGAAGAACGCCGCGATGCTGGGGATCGTGTAGAGGATCCCCGTGACCTGAGTGATCGGGCTGATCAGCCAGCGCCGCCTGTACGCCACGAGCGCGAGCGTGAACGAGATGGCGAACCCGATGCCTACGGCGAGCACGGTCAGCAGCACGTGCTGGAAGAAGGGGTCCACGTAGCGGTCGAAGTTGTCGGCGATCCAGTCCGGGCAGAAGCCGTTGTTGGCCTCGCAGGTGTCGCTGCGGTCGCGGATCTCAACCTGGGCCAGGGTCATGACAGCCGGGGGGCTCACGCCCCCGGACCCCCGCTGACGTCCGGCTGGCGCGTGGTCATACGGCGTCGGCCCCGGAGGGGACCTCGTCGGGATCGGTGCGCAGCGCGTGCGCGAGGATCTCGATCGACAGCACGCCGACCACCTCGCCGCGCTCGTTGACCACCGGCCCGTACTGCGCCTCTTCGGCGAGCAGGGCGGACAGCGCGTCGCGCAGCACGTCCTCCAGATCCAGGACGGGCTCGGCCTTCGAGCGCAGCTCGCCATCGACGCGCTCGCCCATCAGCGCGCGCTCGGACAGCCAGCCCAGTGGGCGGCCCGCGTCGTCGATCAGGAGCGGGTACGGCACCTCGCTGTCGGCGCCCTTCGCGCGCACCTCGGCCACCGGCTCGCCGACGCGCACGAGCGGCGCCTTCCACAGGTCGACGTCGCGCACGCGCTGGAGCGCGAGGCGCTTCAGCGCCCGGTCGGCGCCCACGAAGTCCTCCACGAAGCGGTTCGCCGGATACATCAGGAGCTCGGCGGGCGGCGCGTACTGGGCCAGCTTGCCGCCCTGCTGCATCACCGCGATCCGGTCGCCCATCTTGATCGCCTCGTCGATGTCGTGGGTGACGAAGACGATCGTCTTGCGGATCTCGCGCTGCAGCCGCAGGAACTCGTTCTGGAGGCGCTCGCGGTTGATCGGGTCGATCGCCCCGAACGGCTCGTCCATCAGCATCAGCGGCGGGTCCACCGCGAGGGCGCGGGCCACCCCGACGCGCTGGCGCTGGCCGCCGGAGAGCTGCGCGGGGAAGCGCCCGCGGGTCTCGTGCGGGTCGAGGCTGACCAGCTCGAGCATCTCGTCGACGCGCTGCCGGATGCGGTCCTTCGGCCACCCCAGCAGGCGCGGGACGGTGGCGACGTTGTCCGCCACGCTCAGGTGCGGGAACAGCCCGATCTGCTGGATCGCGTAGCCGATCTCGCGGCGCAGCGCGGCGGGGTTGCGCTCCCGGACGCTGGACCCGTCGAGCAGGATGTCGCCCTCGGTGATGTCGATCATGCGGTTGACCATGCGCATGGCGGTGGTCTTGCCGCAGCCGGACGGGCCGACCAGCACGCAGATCTCGCCGGCGGGCACCGCGAGCGTCAGGTGGTCGACGGCGGGCTCGGACTGTCCCGGGTAGCGCTTGGTGGCGTCCCTGAACTCGAGGGTCGCGGCGGCGGGACGTGACGACGGCCCCAGAGACTGGGCGGAGTCGGAACTGTTCAAGGGGTGGAGGCTCCCCGAAAGGAGCCGCAATGCTAACCGGGTGGGGGTGCGGCCTCGCGCCTGCTTCTCAAAGCCTTAATGTCGGCCGTGGCCAGCCGCTCCAGCTCCCGGCGCAGGTCCTCGCGCAGCTCGTGCACCTCGGTAGCGTCGATCTCGGGATCGGCCTCGGCCGTCTCCACGAGCGCCGCCGCGAACGTCTCGTTGGCGGCGCGCAGGTTCGCTTCGGCGTGTTCGGTGTCGGACGCGCCGCGCAGCGCGAATGCCTGGGACTTCAGGTCCTCGGCGAGCGTCTCGATGCGCCGGCGGTCCGCCTCCGGGAGGACGCGCCAGCGGCCGTAGAGCGAGCGCGCCACGCGGATACCCAGCGCCGCTGTTGCCGCGGCGCCGCCGATGACGAGCTTGGTGGAGGGCATGCCTGGGCATCGTGGCGCTCGCAGAGGACGGAATGGCCGCTCTAGAGTCGCCCCGTGGCCCTGGAGACGATCCCCGGCTGGGCCGTCGAGCTGATCGGGACGGCGCGCGTGGCGCGCCTGGCTCTGCTCGACGAGGAGGATTTGCCGCGCGTGCTGCCGGTGACGTTCGCGGTCTGGGAGGGCGCGCTGTGGAGCGCCATCGACCACAAGCCCAAGCGCACCGCCGAGCCTGCGCGGGTGCGCCGCCTGCGGCGCCGGCCCGACGCGGCGCTGCTCGTAGACCACTACGACGACGACTGGTCGCGGCTCGCCTGGGTCGAGCTGCGCGGGCCGGTCACGGTGGAGCCGCTCGGGCCCGCCCTGGAGGCCCTCGTCGGGAAGTACCCCCAGTACGCGCAGCAGCGCCCGCAGGGGCCGCTGCTGCGGCTCGAGCCGCAGCGCTGCACCTGGTGGCGCGCCGATACGGACGGCGCGCCGTGAGCATTGGGCTGCAAGGTCGAGTACATCAACGAGGTCACGCGGCTCGAGAGAGCAGTCCCTAGGCGTCGCCGGTCTCAACGGGCAGCCCGCGCGCGCACCACTCGCTCCACGAGCCGGGGTAGAGGCGGGCCTCGACGCCGGCCAGCTCCGCGGCCACTAGCAGCGTGCAGGCGGTCACCCCCGAGCCGCAGTAGGCCACGAACGGCTCGCCGCCCAGCCGCTCGCGCAGCTGCCCCGGCTCCAGGTAGCGCCCGTCCGGAGCGACCGTGGCGGACGGCACGCTGCGCGCGCCTGGGATGTGGCCGGCCACCGGGTCGATCGGCTCGGACTCGCCGCGGAAGCGCTCCGAAGCGCGCGCGTCGAGCAGGCGCGGCGATGAGCCCGAGACCTCATCGGCGCTGGCCGTGTCGCCGCCTCGAGGCCGCGCGCTGAAGTCGCCCGCCGGCGGCTGTTCGCCGCCGGCTCGCACCGGCCCGCCCGCCTCGCGCCACGCGCGCAGGCCGCCGTCCAGCACCGCCGCGTCGCGGTGGCCGAAGTGGCGCAGCAGCCACCAGAGCCGCGCGGCCCCGCCCTCGCCGGACTCGTCGTAGGCCACTACGCGCGTGCCGTCGCCGATGCCGGCGCGGCGCGCGGCGGCCTCGAAGCCGCCGGCGGCGGGCAGCGGGTGGCGGCCGCCGGCGCCGGGCTCTGAGGCGAGGTCGCGGTCCACGTCGAGCGCGGAGGCGCCGGGGATGTGGCCCGCCAGCCAGGCGCGCTCGCCGGCGCCCGGCTGGCCGAGGACGAAGCGGCAGTCCACGACGGCGAGTCCCGGCTCGCCGAGGTGCTCGCGCAGCCAGTCCGGCTGCACGACTGGGCCGAAGCGCTCGCTCACGCGGCGCAGGCTACGCCCGCGGCCCGTCGGGCGTGACGCACGTCACACCCGCTGCCATCGCCACGCGGGAGGCTGGCGGCATGGAGATCGTGATCTTTTGCATCGTGATGTTCTTCGGAGTCGTGTACGGCTACTACACGGTCTCGGGGAGCGGCATCTCCGAGACGCCGTACGGCAAGGTCCATGGCGGAGCTCCCGGCGCCTTCGGGCCGGGCAGCGCGTCGGGCCGCGACGAGCGCGTCTCGATGAGCAACTGGACGCGCGGCACCCGCTAGGCGCGTCCACATAGACTTCGCGGGAGCGATGCCTGACCTCCCACGCGCCATCCGTAGGCGGCTCGGGCACCTGCGGAGGGCCGGCATCCAGCTGGTCGAGCGCGCGCTGAACATCGACACGCACGGGGTGGTCGAGCTCGAGGAGCTCAACGTCGGAGACTACGAGCGCGAGGGCTACGAGGGCTCGGGCTGGCTGGACCTGCGGCGGATGTTGAGGCGCGGCGAGGTCAAGCCCCACGACGTGTTCCTCGACCTGGGCTCGGGCAAGGGCCGCGTCGTCCTGCTCGCGGCGCGCTACCCGTTCGCCAAGGTGATCGGCGTCGAGATCTCCGAGGAGCTCAACGCGATCGCGCGCCGCAACCTGGCCACGACGCGCCAACGGCCTCGCTGCAGGCAGGTCGAGCTGGTCACGGCCGACGTGCTCGAGTACGAGATCCCCGCGGAGGTCACGGTCGTTTACATCTACAACCCCTTCCGCGGCGCCACCTTCGACGCGGTCATGGCGAACCTGATCGCCTCCGTCGACCGCCACCCGCGCACGGTGCGGCTGATCTACCTGAACCCCAAGGAGCACGACCGGCTGATGAGCACCGGTCGCTTCCGCCTCGAGCGGGTCGCCGGGCGCCTGCGGCCGCGGCGCAGCGAGGCGGCGCGCTCCTACATCCGGCTCTACGTGCTCGAGCCGGCTACAGCGCGCTGAGCAGCGGCTCGAGGCCTAGCCCGCCGCCGACGGCGTGGGTGCCTCTCGCCAGCCCGGTGCGCATGCGCTGCCGGACCCAGTGGACCGCGGGGCGGAGGCTTTCCCGGCCAGCCACCCGCGACCAGTGCGCCAGCCCTGCCGAGCTGCGGCTGAACGCGTGCAGGCGCGTACGGTCGGACGACCGGTTGGTCCAGCTCAGCTTGAAGGGGTCTTCGGTGCCGAGCAGCTCCATGCGCGACAGGGCGCGGGCAAAGCACTCCTCGAGCTGGTCGCGCAGCAGCAGGGCGCCGGGCCCGAAGGCGCGGTACTCCTCGTCGTAGCCGGACTTGAGCGAGTACTGGACGCCCTGGAACTCGATCGAGTAGTCGCACGCGATCGCGTGTCCGTCGAAGCGCAAGAACGACAGCTGCAGCCAGCCGCGCTCGGCCGCCCAGCGCGCGACCTCGGTGTAGAAGCGCTCGGTGTGGGCGCAGGAGCTGATCGCCGTGCCGCGCGAGCCCTTCCACCCGGAGCACTCGACTGCGAACAGCTCCCGCAGTGCCCGGTCGAGTCCGTGGACGCCGCGGTGGACGTCGAAGGTGACGCTGCCGGCTGCCTCGAGCAGGCGCCTGCCCCGCTTCAGGCTCTTGCGGCGGTTGCGCGACAGGCCGCCCAGGTAGTCCTCGAAGGAGCCGCTGATGTCGACGACGGGGCACCAGGCGATCGGGCGGCCGAGGACCAGCCGCCCGGATGCCCGTGCGGCGCGGTCGATCTGGAGCGGCGAGGCGTCGTCGCCGTCCAGGAAGCTCAGCTCGACGCTCGGACGCGAGCCGGAGAAGACGGCGGCGAGCAGCTGGTCGCGAGCTTCGGCATCGGTGGCCAGCGGCCCGAAGACGGGGGAGTGCCAGTTCGAGGGGGAGCGCAGGCGGCCACGCCGGCGCTCCATCGGCAGGAGCGCGACCAGCTCGCCGTCGCGGCGGACCGTGAACACCTGCGGCTGCCCGGTGCCGAAGGCTTCGAGCCAGGCGGAGATCCACCCCGGCCGCATGAACGGCGACCCGTCGACGCGCTCGGCGAGCTGCTCCCAGTCATCGGCAAGCGCCTCGATATCGCTCGAGATCTGAACGTCAGCAAGCGACGTGCGAGGCGCGAGACCAGTCGGAGCCACCGGCTCACTTATACATGCGCATTCCGGACGGTGCCACGGACGCACCGGGAACATCCGTCTACGCCGCTGGGCGCAGCCTCCGTGCCCGGCCGGGCTTGGCGGGCGCGCGGCGGGCCTCCGCTCCGCGGAAGCCCTCGAGCGCCTGCGCGACGGCGCGCCAGGCCGCCGGACTGACCGCCATCCCACAGTGGCTGGCGCGGATCTCCACGTTCTCGTCGGCGCCCGGATCGAGGCAGGCGCGCCAGTCCACCACGCCGTCGCTGCGCGAGTAGACGGCCACGAAGCCCACGCGCGGCGGCAGGGGCGCGGCCAGCGCGGTCCAGAAGTCCGCGCAGCAGTCGCCGTCGAGGCAGCCGCGCGTGAACAGGCCGGGGGCGCCGAGCGATCCCAGCCGGCTGACGGCCTCCACCTGCAGCCGCACGAGCGGGTGCACGGCGAGCGGGTCGACGTGGGGCGAGCCGAGCGTCACCAGGCCGCAGACGAGGTCGGGCCGGCGGCTCGCGAGCACCTTGGCCAGGCTGCCCCCGCGGCTCTGGCCGATCACGACGGCGCGCTGTCCCTGCTCGGCGACGACGCGGTCGAGCCGCTGCTCCAGGCGCTCGATCGCCGCTCCGGAGCAGCCGACGTTGGAGCGCATTCCGGCCCGCGAGGGCCGGTAGCCGGCGCGCGAGAGCCAGTTGGCCATCAGGCCGAGCGAGCCGTCGCCGGCGAGGAAGCCCGGGATCAGCAGCACGGGCTGGCCGCGACCGTCGCGCATGCCGTCGCCGCGCAGGATCGGGTCGCGGAAGAGGGCGGCGGCCTCCAGTCCCAGGCGCGCCTCCCGCCAGAGGGGCGGCCGGGCGCTACGAGGGATTGGAGACGGAATCCTCATCGCGGGCTAGACAACCTAGTACCACGAGCGGGCGGAAAGCGCTCGCTGACGGCGCGCGGCAGCCAGTAGATTCCGGGCGGTGCGCGCCGCAACCATCCAGGACGGCAAGCTCGTGGTGGAGGAGCGGCCCGACCCCGAGCCCGGCCGCGGCGAGCTGCTCGTGCGGGTGCGCGCCACCGGCGTGAACGGCGCGGACACGCTGCAGCTGCGCGGGGGCTACCCGGCTCCGCCCGGCGCTCCACCCGACATCCCCGGCCTCGAGCTGGCCGGCGAGGTGGCCGAGCTGGGTCCCGGCGCGTCGCGCTTCGAGGTCGGCGACCGCGTCATGGCCGTGGTGGCCGGCGGCGGCCACGCCGAGCTGGCGGTGGTGCACGAGCGCGAGGCGATGCCGGTCCCGGGTGGCCTGGACTGGCCGCAGGCCGGCGGGCTCCCCGAGGTGTTCGCGACCGCCCACGACGCCGTCTTCACGCAGGCCGGGCTGCGGCCCGGTGAGCGCCTGCTGGTCCACGGCGGCGCCGGCGGCGTCGGCACCGCCGCCGTCCAGCTCGGCCGGGAGGCCGGCGCGCGCGTGACCGCGACCGTGCGGCGCGAGGAGAGCCGGCCCGAGGTCGAGAAGCTCGGCGCGCGGGCGATCGCGCCGGAGGGCTTCGCCGAGCACGGCCCCTACGACGTGGTACTCGAGCTGGTGGGCGCGGCCAATCTGGCGGAGAACCTGAAGTCGCTCGCGATCGGCGGGCGGATCGCGGTGATCGGCGTGGGCGGCACCGGCCCGAAGACGGAGATCAACCTGCTTGCGGTGATGGGCAAGCGCGCCCGCATCCACGGCTCCACGCTGCGCGCCCGGCCGCTCGAGGAGAAGGCGATGGTCGCGCGCCTCCTGGAGAAGGAGGTGCTGCCGCTGTTCGAGCAGGGCCGGCTGGCCGTGCCCGTCGCGGCAACCTTCCCGCTGGACGAGGTCGCCCAGGCCTACGAGCTGTTCTCGGCCGGCGGCAAGCTCGGCAAGATCGTCATAACGCCGTAGGCGCCGTCCTTCCGTGTGGAAGGATGGCCCATGACCTCAGCAGACTGGCGCTCACCCGACCTCGGCCCCGCCCGTTCGCTCGACCTCGGCGGCGGCCGCCGCATCCGCGCCCACGTGACCGGCGAGGGACCTCCGGTCGTGTTCGTCCACGGCGCGCTGGTCAACGCGAACCTGTGGCGCAAGGTCGTCCCACGCCTCGACGGCATGACGCGCGTGACGCTCGACCTGCCGCTCGGGTCGCACCTGGAGCCGATGCCCAAGGATGCGGACCTGCGCCCGCCCGCGCTCGCCGACCTGATCGCCGACGCGATCGGGGCGCTCGGCCTGAGCGACGTGACGCTGGTCGGCAACGACACCGGTGGCGGCCTCAGCCAGATCGTGGCCGTGCGCAGGCCGGACCGAATCGGCGCGCTGGTGTTGACCTCGTGCGACGCGTTCGAGAACTTCCCGCCGCGCTTCTTCCGCATCGTGCTGGCGCCGGCGCGCATCCCGGGCGCGATCCCGCTGGCGTTCGGAGCACTGCGCCTGCGGCCGCTGCGACGCCTCCCGATCGCGTACGGCTGGCTGACCACCAGGCCGATCGACCGCGACGCCGAGGACTCGTACGTGCTGCCGGTGCTCACCCGCCGCGAGATCCGGCGTGACATCCGGCGCGTCCTCGGCGGCATCGACCCCTCGTACACCCTGGACGCGGCGGCGAAGCTGGCGGCCTGGGACCGCCCGACCCTGATCGCGTGGTCGGAGAAGGACCGCTTCTTCCCGCCCGAGCACGGCGAGCGGCTGGCGAAGCTGATCCCCGGCGCTCGCTTCGAGCTGATCGAAGGAGCACGCACGTTCTCCGCGGAGGACCGCCCGGAACGGCTGGCGGAGCTGATCGGGACGTTCGTGGCCGAGCGGGGCTAGCGCCGGCCGGCCACGGGCAGGGGTTCTGGCAGGGGCCGGGGCGCGAGCACCGAGCGCCGCAGACCACCGAGTGGGTGCGTGTCGAGTTTCTGCCGCTATGCGGAAGAAACTCGACAAGCGGTGGCCGGCTACCGGGTAGCGGCCAGGAATCAGCGGGGGCCCGGGGAAGCCACCCCGGCGCGGCCAGCAAACCGGCCAGGAATCAGTGGGGGTCCGGGGGCGCGAGCCCCCGGCTGCCATCCACGTGGGCAGGAAACGACCGATTACGGGACGTTTGCTGCCCACCTGGTGGCGGAAAGCGGCGGCGGCGGGCTGTGGTTTGCGTCATATGCGCGACGCTGGCCGCCCACCGCCCGTGGGAGCGGCCGCGGCCGCGGCCCCGCAGGGCGCGGCCAGCAATCAGCGGGGGTCCGGGGGCGCGAGCCCCCGGATGCCATCACTCCAGCCGGTTCTCTAGCCCGATCGGCCGCTGCGCCGGCTCGGCCTGGGCGGGAGCGGGCTGCTCTTCGGGCTGCTCCACTCCGAGCAGCTCCGCCAGCTCGCCGGACTCGAACATCTCCATGATGATGTCCGAGCCGCCGACCAGCTCCTGGTCCACGAACAGCTGAGGGATCGTCGGCCAGCCCGAGAGGCCGGACAGCTCCTCGCGGATGCGCTGGTCGGGCAGGATGTCGAGCGCCGCGTACTGGACGCCGAGCGCGTTGAGCGCGCCGGCGGCGCGCGCCGAGAAGCCGCAGGACGGCTGGTTGGGGGTGCCCTTCATGAAGAGCATCACCTTGTTCTCGTCGATCGACTGCTTGAGGAAGTCGCGAATCTCGTCGTTCGTCACGGTGTGGCTCCGGGGGTCGAGGTCTTGAGTGAGAGCGCGTGGATGGCCCCGCCGATCTCCGCGCCGAAGACGTCGTAGATCAGCTTGTGCTGCTGGATCCGCGACAGGCCCTCGAACCTGTCCGACACGATTTCGGCACGGAAGTGGTCGCCGCCGCCGGTGAGATCGTCGACGTTCACCTCTGCGCCGGGCAGGGCTGCCTTGATGCGCTCCTGGAGTTCTGCCGATGTGGGCATACCGAACCCTCAGGGTACCGAGGCGAACGCCGATACAATGCGGACAGATGGTTCAGCTCACTGACATCGCAGCGGAGAAGGTCCGCGACTTCATCGACGACCAGACTGCCCAGGGTGAGGTTGGTCTGCGGGTGGGCGTGCGCGGCGGCGGCTGTTCCGGCTTCCAGTACGCGCTGGCGCTCGACCAGAAGCGCGACGACGACCACGTGTTCGACAACGCCGGCATCCGCGTGCTGGTGGACCCGGCGAGCCTGCAGTACGTGGACGGCTCCACGGTGGACTACACCGAGAGCTTCCAGGGCTCGGGCTTCGAGGTCACGAACCCGAACACGGTCGCCTCGTGCGGCTGCGGCTCCTCGTTCCGCGTGGCGGACGAAGAGCCCTCCTGCGGCACCGCGGCCTAGCTCCCGCCCAGCTCTTCTCCCACGCCCGCAGGTGGGCTAACGTCGCGGGGACCTCGAGGAGAAGGAGCCAGCAATGATGTGCGCTCTTACCGCTCGCACGCTCAAGCCCGGAACGTTCGACGAGTTCCGCGCGGCCTTCCTGGGCGACGAGAACGCGGATGTCGCGCCGGAGGGGTGGGTCCGCTTCAACATGCTTCGCAGCTCGGAGCGGCCGGACGAGGTGGTTACGTTCGGATTCTTCGACGGGAGCCTGGACGAGCTGCGCAGCAGCGCCTCTGAGCACGGCTACGCCGAGCAGATGGAAAAGATCGCGCCGTTCGTCGAGTCCGTCGGCACGGACGGGCTCTACGAGGTCGTCGAGGACCGCTCGATGCCGCCGCTACGGCGCTAGCCGCACCGGCAGCGTCTTCAGCTGGTTGAGGAACGGCGACTCCGCGTACTGCGGGGCGCCGTCCAGCGCGATCTGCGGGAAGCGGGCGAGCGTCTCCTCGAGCAGGATGCGCAGCTCCAGCCTGGCCAGCGCCGTGCCCAGGCAGAAGTGGCGCCCGCCCGCCCCGAAGGCCTGGTGCTCCGCGCGGCGCGTGACGTCGAAACGGTCGGGGTCGGCGTAGCGCGACTCGTCGCGGTTGGACGAGACGTACCACATCACCACCTTCTCGCCGGCGCGGATCGGCTGGCCGCCCAGCTCGGTGTCGCGGGTGGCGGTGCGGCGGAAGTGCGCGAAGGCGGGGAACATCCGCAGCGACTCCTCGACGGCGTCCGGCACAAGCGCCGGGTCGTCGATCAGCAGCTGCTTCTGCTCGGGGTTCTCCATGAGCGCCCGCATGCCGCTGCAGTAGGTCGCCTTGGTGCTGTCGTTGCCCGCCGCGACGAGCAGGAAGAAGCCCATCACGATCTCGTGCTCCTCCAGCCGCTGCCCGTCCACGTCAGCGTGGACCAGCACGCTGGTGAGGTCGTCGGTGGGGTGCTCGCGCCGCTTCGCGATCAGCCGGCCGCAGCGCTCGAAGATCTCGGGGACGTCGCGCTCCATGACCGACTGCACGCCCTCCGGGTTGAGGTCAGGGTCGCCCGCGCCGAGCGTGGTGTTCATCAGCCGCGCCCAGATCTCGTCGTCCTCCGGCGGGATGCCCATGAAGCTGCCGATCACCCGCGAGACCACCGGCTGCGCCACGTCGCTGACGAGGTCGCACGTCTCGCGGCCGGCGACCCGGTCGAGCACGCCGACCGCGATCTCGCGGATGGCGCCCTCGTGCTCGGCGATCCGCTTCGGGGTGAACCCGCGCTGGAAGAGCGCCTTGAGGCGGTCGTGCTTGGGCGGGTCCATGCCGATGAACATCGCCTGGATCAGCTCCAGCGGCATGATCGCGTTGGTCAGGGCGGTGACGCCGCCGAGCTCCGACGAGTACGTCTCCCAGTCGCGGCTGACCTCGTGGACGTCGTCGGCGCGCGTGACCGACCAGAAGCCGTCCTCCTCTGGGTACTCCGTGATCCGCGACGTCCAGTGCACCGGGCACCGTGAGCGCAGCTCCGCGAACAGCTCGTGCGGCGGGCCGTCCTGCCACTGCTCGCGTTCCGTGACGAGGACCTTGTCGAGTGGGGTCTGGCGCGCTGTGGACACGGGCCGACGATAACCCTCCGGCCTCACGCGAACAACTGGCGCAGGTAGCGCTCGGGCGCCTCCAGGAACGCACGCGTGAGCCGGTAGTGGTCGGTGTCCTCGTAGGAGACCGTCTCGATGCCGTCGTCGCCCAGCTCGTAGATGGTGGCGTCGGGGTACGCGAGCAGCAGCGGGGAGTGCGTCGCGATCACGAACTGGGCGCCGTCGAGCGCCAGCTCTCGCATGCGGCGCAGCAGCGTGAGGCAGCCCTGCGGCGACATGGCCGCCTCGGGCTCGTCGAGCAGGAACAGGCCGTCGGGGTAGAAGCGCTCGACGACGAGCGTCAGGAACGACTCGCCGTGCGACATGCCGTGCAGCGCCTGGCCGCCGTGGGCCTTGAGTGCGCGGGGGTTGGCGTCCACGTGGCGCGCCACGTTGAAGAAGCTCTCGGCGCGCAGGAAGTAGCGCATGCTCGGGCTGCGGGCCCCGCGGGCGAGCACGAGGGCCTCGTGCAGCGGCGTGTCCGCTTCGCGCTCGACGAACGTCATGACCGTGTCCCCGCCCTCGGCGTCGAGATCCAGCTTGGTAGCCAGGGCCTCGAGGATCGTCGACTTGCCGGATCCGTTCTCGCCGACCAGGAACGTCACCTGCGGGTGGAACGCCAGCGCTCTGCGAAGGGCCTGCACCGCCGGGAGGGCGAATGGAAACGCCTCCGGGTCCGTCACCCGCCCCGGCTCTAGCCGAACCTCTCGCAGGAGGGGGTCCATGCCCCCAACCTAGCCCGCCCGGATGTCGAGCGGAGTGCGAAGGCGCCGGTTCCGGCATGCTCCCGCCATGCGCACGCCCAACCTGGTGCTGCTGGTGACCGATCAGCAGCGGGCGCCCCAGCACTGGCCGGGTGATCGGGCGTGGCTCGACGAGCTGATGCCGAACGACGCGGAGCTGCGCCGAACCGGCATCAGCTTCACCCGCGCGTTCACCGCCACGGCGATGTGCTCGCCTAGCCGAGCGAGCTTTCTGACCGGCACCTATCCGTCGCGTCACGGGGTGACGCTCACGCTCACCGAGGGCGATCTGTTCCCCGACCGCCGCAACGTTCCGGACGTGCTGCGCACGGTGGCGCGGCTGGCGGTGAGCGGCCAGGTCCCGCGCCTGCGGCTGGCACGCGCGTTCCTGCGCGGATTGCTGCGGCTCGGACCCAAGAGCGGCAGCGAGCCCGAGCTGCCCCCTGGCATCGACACGCTCGCGACGCTGCTGCGCGAGCGCGGCTACCACGTCGCGCTGAAGGGAAAGTGGCACCTGTCGAAGCCGGTCAACGGGCGGGAGTGGAGCTCAGCCGACCCGGCGCGGATCGAACGCGACTACGGCTTTGCGGACTGGGAGCCGCCGGACGCCGGCGGCGACGCGAAGGCGCACACGTTCGGCGGGGGCAACGCGGGCACCACCCACGAGGGCTGGGACGAGGACTACACGCGGCAGGCGGAGGAGTGGCTCGCCCGCGCCGACCTGCCCGAGCCGTTCTGCCTCGTCTTCTCGCTCGTCAACCCCCACGACGTGCTCGGCTATCCGTCGTCGTTCGAGGAGGGCGGGTACACGGCGGACCAGTTCAGGGGCCTGGACGTGCCGCTGCCGCCGACCGTTGACGAGGACCTGCGCGACAAGCCCACCGTCCAGACGCTGATGAAGCTGGGGCAGACCGCGTACATCGGGGCGCTGGCCGACGACCGGGCGCGGCGCGACTACGTGAACTTCTACGCGTACCTGCACCGCGTCGTCGACGAGAAGATCGGCCGCCTGCTCGGCGCGCTCGGCGACCCCGGCGATCCGGGCTCCCTGCGCTCCCGCACGGTGATCGCGCGGACGTCCGACCACGGGGAGCTGGGGCTCTCCCACGGCGGGCTGCGCCAGAAGATGTTCAACGGCTACGAGGAGTCGATCCGCGTGCCGCTCGTGATCTCGAACCCCGTGCTCTTTCCGGAGCCGCGCGAGAGCGACGCGCTCGTCTCGCTCGTCGACCTGGTGCCGACGCTGCTCGGCCTGGCGGGCGACACGGGCGATCCGCAGCGCTTCGACGGCCTCGACCTGGGGCCGATCCTGAACGGGGCGGGGGAGTCCGTTCGGGATGCGGTGCTGTTCACCTACGACGACCACCAGGCCGGAACGGCGTTCCAGGACGTGTCCGGCCAGCCGAACCGGATCCGCTGTGTGCGCGACGCCCGCTGGAAGTACGCGGTCTATCTCGATCCCACCGGCCAGACGCCGCCCGAGTACGAGCTCTACGACCTCGAGAGCGACCCGCACGAGGCCCTCAACCTCGTGCACAAGCGCACCGGGCGGGGCCGCACCGTCGCGGCCGAACGCGAGCGCCTCCGGCTGCACGAGCGGCTCGCGCGGGCGTGCGCGGACAGTGGGACGCTCACGCCGCCGCTGCCGCCGCCGTGAGCGACCTCGTCGAGCTGCCCGGCGGCGCCTTCACGATGGGGACCGACGGGACCTACGGGTACCCCGAGGACGGCGAGGGTCCGGCGCACGAGGTGGTGCTGAGCCCCTTCGCGATCGCCCGGCACGCCGTGTCCAACGCGGAGTTCGGCGCCTTCGTGAGCGCCACCGGTCACCGCACCGAGGCCGAGCGCTTCGGGTGGTCGTTCGTCTTCGCGGGGCTGCTCCCTGACGACTTCCCCGACACCCGCGCCGTCGCGAGCGCCCCGTGGTGGCGCCAGGTCGAGGGCGCCGACTGGGCCCACCCCGAAGGGCCGCAGTCCTCGTTCGAGGATCGTCCCGACCATCCGGTCGTCCACGTCTCGTTTGCCGACGCTCAGGCCTTCTGCGCCTGGAGCTCCACGCGCCTGCCGACCGAGGCCGAGTGGGAGTTCGCGGCGCGCGGCGGCCTGGAGGCGGCGCCGTTCCCCTGGGGCCACGACTTCGAGCCCGGCGGCGAGCGGCGCATGAACGTCTTCCAGGGCCGCTTTCCGGTCCCCGACGGCGACGCGGGCACCGTGCCCGTCGATGCGTTCGCCCCCAACGGCTTCGGGCTGCACAACGTCACCGGCAACGTGTGGGAATGGGCGAGCGACTGGTTCGACCCGGACTACTACCCCCGCAGCCCGCGTGAGGATCCGCGCGGCCCGGAGAGCGGGTCCAAGCGCGTGATGCGAGGCGGCTCCTACCTGTGCCACGCCTCGTACTGCAGCCGCTACCGGGTGGACGCGCGCGGGTCGAACTCCCCGGACAGCTCGGTGGGGAACCTGGGCTTTCGAGTGGCTCGCTAACTAGTAGGTCGCGAAGCCCTTGACGGTCACGACGCCGTTCTGCCCGTCCAGCGTGTTGTGGTCGTGCGCCTGCAGCGCCCCGCTGGAGATGCCCCGATAGGCGCCGGTGCCCCCGGTGAAGCGAGCGGTGCCGAGGAAGTCGATCTCGCTCCCCTCGATCGTGAACGGCAACGAGACGGTGCCCGTGATCGAGCCGTTCGGGTAGAGCAGCCGGAAGGTGCCGGTGGCGCGCGCGTCCGCCAGCACGACGGAGATCGCCACCGATCCGCGGCCGAACGGCCTCCCCGTCACGGTGCCGCGATCCTCGATCGCGCCGGGCGCCGCCTGGGTGACCATCTTGGTCGCGCCGTCGATGCTCACGCGGTGGCGCGTCCGCCTGCCGGCCCGGCGGGTGGTGCGCGCCAGCTGGTAGGTGTTCTGGAGCTCGTCCTGGAGGATCGTCGCGTGTCCCCTCGCGACCACCACGAGGTCGCGGCTCAGCCGGCGCGCGCGGTAGCGCCAGCCGGGGGGCGGATCGAGCCGGCGGCCGAGCGAGCGCAGCTTGCCGATCGACAGGTTCGGATCGCGGATCTGCGCGTAGCTCTGCATGACGTAGACGTCGCCGCCGGGGGCGACCAGCTCGTACACGAGGCGCCCGCGACGCCAGCGCCAGGTGTTGTCGCGCTCGATCGTGCGGTCGGCGTAGGGGATCTGGGCGAGGTCCGCCGCGGTGCGGATCGGGATCGCCGCGACCTTCCGCAGCTTCACGCCGTCGAAGGAGCGCACCCGCCCCGGCGTAGCGGTCACCGAGTCCATCAGGAAGTGCCGCGGGCCGTTCAGGACGACCGCCGTGGCGTCGAGCTCCTGCGCCAGCTCGGCCGCGTCGAACGCGCTCCACCAGGCCGCGGGGCAGCGGCCCAGCCCGATCGTGTTCCAGACCGTCGCCGTCGCGTCCGGCGGTGCGCCCTCGAGCTCGATGATCTCGCAGTAGCGCGCGTCGTGCAGGCCGCCCAGCGAGGCCGCCGACGCCGGCGCGGCAGAGATCGCCGCCACGGCGACCGCGGCCAGCACGACGGTGAGCCTCACGGCTTGACGTTGCACGAACGGCCCTTGCAGCGATCGAGCTGGGTGAGCTTCGCTGCGAGCCTTGCCTTGATGCGCGCGTACGCGGGCCTGTCCGCCACGTTGTTCAGCTGGTGGGGGTCCCTGCGCCGGTCGTAGAGCTCCTGGTCGCCGGTCTCCTCGTACACCACGTAGGTGTAGCGGTCGGTCCGCACGCCCTTGTAGGGCCTGTCCCAGCGGTTCACCGGGATGTTGCCCCGGAACAGCGGCTCGGTGGCCTCGATCTGCAGGATCCGGTTGGGCCGCCTGCGGGGGTCGCGGATCGTGGGCAGCAGCGAGACGCCGTCCATCCTGCGGCCGGCCCTGGCGTTGGCCGCGTCGACGAGCGTCGGCGCGAAGTCGATGTTGGCGACCTGCCCGTGGACGGTCCGGCCGGCCGGCACCCCGGGACCGCGCACGATCAGCGGGATGCGCAGCGACTCCTCGTAGGGCAGGTACTTGTCGCCCGGGATCCGGTGCTGCCCCTGCAGCCAGCCGTTGTCCGAGAGGAAGACGATCAGCGTGTTGTCGAGCTGCCCGGTCGCGCGCAGCGTCCTGACCAGCTTCTTGACGTGGTCGTCCACCGCCAGCAGCGAGCCGATCCGCCCCTCGTAGTCGAGTTGAAGCTGGTCGATCGCCTCGGCGCTCAGCGGCTGCGCCGTGTCGCGCACGTTCGTCGGCTTGTCCGAGAGGTCGGCCTCGTTGAAGCTGGGCGGGCGCGGCAGGCGGTAGCGCGCGCTCCTGGCCGCGTGGCGCGGCGCCGGGCGCGGATCGCGGCCAGGGCGGCCCATCAGCGTCGTCGCCACGTCCTCGCGGTGCGGCGCGGCGGGCGACCACCAGATGAAGAAGGGCTTCTTCGACTTGCGCTCGGCCCGGACGAGGTCCGCGGTGATCCTGCCGGTCACGTCCGGGGAGTAGTCCTCGGGGTTCTCGGCGCCCCAGTAGGTGTAGGGCGCCGGCCCGAAGAACCGGGCGAGGCGCTCGAACACCGCGTTGATGCCGCCGTCGTTGCGGAACACCTCGATCTGCGCGAACCGCACGAGCTTGCGCGCGAAGTCGGCGTCGCCCCAGGACTTCAGGGCGCCGTTCCGATTCATCACGAAGTTGTAGTAGTCGTAGGCCGAGGCATCGAGCAGCCCGCGCCAGATGTCGAATCCGGCCGGGACCTCGCCGTGCGCGTCGCGCGCGCCGTAGCCGTTCAGCCACTTGCCGATCAGCGCGGTGCGGTAGCCGGCCTTCTGCAGCCACGCGGGCAGGATGTTCCCGCGGTTCTTCATGCCGTACCAGCCGTGGGGCCAGAAGTTGCTGCCCACATCGTGGTTGTGGGCGTACTGGCCGGTGATGAACGTCGCCCGCGCGGGGCAGCAGAGCGGGAACGAGTCGACGGCGTCGGCGAACGTGGTGCCCTGGGCCGCGAGCAGGCGCCGGACGTTCGGCATGTGCGCGACGTCGGCCTGCGCCTGGTCGTCGGTCATCACGACCAGGATGTTCGGCCGCCCGTCCTGCGCGGCTGAGGCGGGGCGAGCCTGGGCGGTCGCGGGCAGGGCGAGCGCCACCAGAGCGGCCAGTCCACAGGCAGTCTGTCGGACCCTCATCCCGGCGCGAGCGTACAGTGCGTGTCACACAGTGTCAACTCTATGTATGATCGGCGTCGCATGGCCTCCGATCTGCAGCCGACGGTCATCCCTGCGGGTCGCCACACCCGCGCTCGCCAGAGCCGTCTGGAGAGCCGGCAGCGCATCGTCACCGGGGCGACGGAGCTGGTCCGCCGGAGCGCGTACGCCGAGCTGAGCGTCGACGCCGTCATGCGCGAGGCCGGCATCGGCCGCACGATCTTCTACCGCCACTTCGACGACCTGGCCGACCTGCTCATGCGGGTGAGCCGCGAGGCGGTCGAGGAGCTCTTCGAGGCGCAGCAGCGCTTCGTGCAGGCGGGGCCGGACGCTGATCCCGACGCGGTCCGCCACTCGCTGCAGGCGGCAGTCGAGGTCTACCAGCGGCATGGGCCGCTCCTGCGCTGCGTGGCCGAGGCCGCCGCCGGGGACGAGCAGATCGCGGCCGGCTATGCCGAGATGCGCAAGCGCTTCGACGATTTCGCCGAGGAATCGCTGCGCGCCCTCACTTCGGTGGGCGGCGCCGCGCCGCCCAACAACCTGGCCGAGATCGCGCGCGCGCTGAACCTGATGAACGAGAACTACCTGCAGGACGCGTTCGGCGGCGAGCCGCGCGTTTCGCCCGAGACTGCGGTGCAGACGCTGACGGAGATCTGGGACGCCGTCATCCGCCGCTGACGAAAGGACCTGGCCATGGATGTCTTTCGCACCCCTGACGCGCGCTTCGAGAACCTGCCGGGCTACTCGTACGAGCCCGACTACGCCGAGGTGGACGGCCTGCGCCTGCACCACATCGACGAGGGGCGCGGACCGACGGTGCTCTGCTTCCACGGCGAGCCGAGCTGGAGCTACCTCTACCGGCACATGCTCGACCGGCTCGTGGAGACCGGACACCGGGTGGTCTGCCCCGACCTCGTCGGCTTCGGCAGATCCGACAAGCCGACCGACCAGGACTGGTACACGTACGACCGCCACGTGGACGTGGTGAGCCGCCACCTGGCTCAGATCGACCTCGACGAGGTCACCGTGGTGGTGCAGGACTGGGGCGGTCCGATCGGGCTGCGCTGGGCCGTCGAGAACGCGGACCTGGTCTCGCGGCTGGTGGTGCTCAACACGGGCCTCTTCACCGGCAGGGTCAGCAAGGGCTTCATGGCGTGGCGCGAGTTCGCCGAGCGCACGCCGGACCTGCCGATCGGCATGATCCTGCAGGGGGCGACGACGACGCAGCTCTCGCCCGAGGTGGTCGCCGCCTACGAGGCGCCGTTCCCGACGCCGGAGAGCAAGGCGGGCGCCCAGCGCTTCCCGCTCCTGGTGCCGCTGACGCCCGAGGATCCGGGCGTTCCCGAGATGCAGGCCACGCGCGACGCGCTGAGCCGCTGGGACAAGCCGGCCCTGGTCGCGTTCTCCGACACCGACCCGGTGTTCCCGTTCCCGAAGGCGGGCGAGCAGTTCACCGAGCTGATCCCCACGGCGGGCAAGCAGGTCCGCATCGAGGGCGCGGCGCACTTCCTGCAGGAGGACCGCGGGCGCGAGATCGCCGAGGCGATGCTCGCGGCGTTCGGGAGGCCGGGCCGCTGATGGCCGTCGAGCCCGACGCGGAGCAGTTCGCCGAGCTCGCCGCGCTCGCCGGCGGCGACGCGGACGGGCCCGTCGTGATGCTGAACCTCAACCGCTACCGCGACCGCGACGCCTACGCGCGCTACGGCGCGGTCGCGATCGAGGTGCTCGCACGGGTGGGCGGGAGGATCCTCTGGCAAGCGGAGGCGAAGCTCACCGTGATCGGAGACGAGAGCGACCGCTACGACGAGGTGATAGCCGTCTGGTATCCCGACCTCGCGGCGTTCACCGCGCTCGCCACCGACCCGGAGATCCTCGCTGCACGGGCAGACCGCCTGGCGGGCCTCGAGCGGGCGGCGCTGATCTGCTGCGAGCCCTACCCCGGCGCGTTGTCCAGCGAGCTCCAGAGGTAGAGGCAGGCGAGCGTCCGATAGGGGCGCCAGGGCCGCGCGATCTTCTCCATGCGCTTGGAGTCGGGCAGCTTGCGCAGGCGGTACTCCACCTGCACCGCACGGCGGATGCCCTGGTCACCCACCGGCAGGATGTCGGGGCGGCCGAGGTGGAACATCAGGAACATGTCCGAGGTCCACTGGCCGAGGCCCTTGATCGCCGTCAGCTGCGCGGTCACCTCCTCGTCCGGCAGGTCGGGCAGCCGCGCCAGCTCGAGCGTGCCCTCCTCAACGTGCTGGGCCAGGTCGCGCAGGTAGGCGATCTTCGGGCGGGACAGGCCGGCGGCGCGGATCGCCTCGGGGTCGGCGGCGAGCAGCTGCTTGGGGGTGGGGGCGTGCCCGCCGAAGATGTCGGTCAGGCGCCCGTAGATCGTGCTCGCCGCCTTGGTGGAGAGCTGCTGGCCGACGATCGAGCGCAGCAGCGCGCCGTAGGCGTCGCCGGGACGCTCGCGCCGGAGGTCCCGCCGCACGAGGGCGCCGTGCTCGTCCACGAGGCGCGCCATCACCGGGTCGGCCTCGCGCAGGGTGCGCATGGCCTTCGCGGTGGCCTTGATCGGGCTGGTACGCGAGCCGGCGCTCGGGCGGGGCATGCGGCGGGAGCCTAAGCCGCCGCTCGGTCGTGGAACGGCTGCTCCAGCTCTCCCAGCTCGGTGGACGGCGGGTCGCCGAACAGCCACTCGCGCGCGATCAGGTGCCAGTTGGCGGTCGCCCCGAGCTGGCCCAGCACTCCGAGCGTGAGCGCCTCCATGCGGCGGGCCAGCATGGCCTGCGGCGGCATCGTCTCGCGGCGCATCAGCTGCCAGTGGCGCGAGCGCGGGTCGCCGAAGTCGATCAGCACCTGCGCGACCAGGTCGCGGTCGACGCTCACCTCGCGGTCCTCGATGTACCAGCGCGTCACGTCGTGGAGGTGGTCGAACACTGCCTCGGCGGTCACCTCAGCGTCGGCCGGGTCGTAGAAGCCCATCGTGCCGAGCTGGCGGTGCAGGCCCTCGACGTCGCCGTCCATGGCGAACCGGATCGCCGCGATCTCGGCCTCGAGGTCGGCGCGGTCCACGCGCTTGGTCATGCCGAAGTCGATGAAGGCCACGCGGCCGTCGTCCATCAGGCGGTAGTTGCCGGGGTGCGGATCGCCGGAGAAGTGGCCGTTGCGGTAGAGCGAGCCGAAGAAGAAGCGGAACACGATCTCCCCGAAGCGGTCGCGCGTGGCACGGTCCATCTCGCGGACCTCCTCGAAGCCCTTGGCCTCGACCCACTCGGACACGAGCACGTGCTCGGTGCAGAGCTCGGTCACGACAGGCGGCACGTAGATGAACGGGTGCCCGCGCCAGCTGCGCGCGAAGGCGCGGTGCTGCTGCGCCTCGTGCTCGTAGTCGAGCTCGTCGGTCAGGCGCTCGCGGATTTCGCTCGTCATCGCCTTGGTGTCCATCCCCGGCGCTATGCGCTTGGCCACCCGCATGATCAGCCCCAGGTTCTGGAGGTCGGCGCGCACCGCCTGCGCCACGCCCGGGTACTGCACCTTGACCGCCACCTCGCGCCCGTCGTGCAGCCGCGCGCGGTAGACCTGCCCGATCGACGCCGCGGCCACCGCGTCCTCGTCGAACTTGGCGAACACGTCCCCGAGCGTCTCTCCCAGGTCGTCCTCGATCACCTTGCGCATGCGCTCGAACGGCACGCGTGGAGCGGCGTCGCGCAGCTCGGCGAGCTTCGCCTGGATGCGCTCCTGGAACTCGGGCGGGAACGCCCCGGTGTCGATGAACGAGGCCACCTGACCCACCTTCATGGCGGCGCCCTTCATCTGGCCGAGCACGTCCAAGATCTGCTCGGCCGCCTGCATCTGGCGCCGCTCCGCGGCGGCGTAGCGAGCCTCCTCGCCGCGAGTGAGGTTCGCGGCCTTCGTCGCGTACCCGCGCGCGGTCTGCCCGCCCGCGAGCCGGCCGACCTTCGCGGCC
>JAXDII010000040.1:0-59890 GCA_034664085.1 Thermoleophilaceae bacterium | reverse complement strand
GTGGGTGCTGCTCGGCTCCGCCGTCGCGCTGGGCCTGAAGGCGCTGCCCTGGCCGCACGCCCTCGTCGAGCGCGTCCAGGGCCTCTCGTAGCCGTGGGTCAGTGGCCCCAGTTCTCGGCCTCGGCGTGCCGGATCGTGTCCTCGCCGCTCTCGCCGGTGCGAATGCGGACCGCTTTCTCGACGGGGTAGACGAACACGCGGCCGTCGCCGATCTCGCCGGTGCGCGCGGCGCCGACGATGGCGTCCACGGCCGCGTCGACCATGTTCGGCGGCACCACCGACTCCACCTTGATCTTCGGCAGCAGCGAGATGTTCGCGCGGGAGCCGCGGTACTGCTCGGTGTAGCCCTTCTGGCGCCCACAGCCGACCACGTCGCTGACGGTGAGCCCCGAGACCCCCAGCTCGTCCAGGGCGTCCTGGACGTCCTGGAGCCGCTCGGGCCGGATGATCGCCTCAATCTTGCGCATCTAACGGGCCTCCTGGGTCTGGGCCGCGAGGGTCGCCGCGAGCCCGCGGTGCCTGGCCCCTGGAGTGTTCGGCGGGTGGTACTCGGATCCTGGCACCGGCATGAACTGCTCCGGATAGCCCCACATGCCGTGCTCGACGATGTCGAGCCCGCGCCGCTCCTCCTCGACGCCCACGCGCAGCCCGTAGGTGGCCTTGATGACGTAGAAGACGAGGAAGCTCACAGCGAAGACCGTCGTGAACGCGGCCGCGACCCCCAGGGCCTGCACCCCGAGCTGCTCGAACGAGCCCGTGTAGAAGAGGCCGCCCTCGCCGATCGCGTTGTACTCCGCCAGGCGCGGCGCGGTGAACAGGCCGCACGTGAGGGTTCCCCAGACGCCGGCGACGCCGTGGGCCGAGAGCGCGCCGATCGGGTCGTCCAGCACCCGGTCGATCGCGATGATGCAGGCCACCACCAGCACTCCGGCCACCAGCCCGATCGGCACCGCGGCCCAGTACTCGACGTAGCCGGACGGCGCGGTGATCGCCACCAAGCCGGCGATCACGCCGTTGCCGGTCATGCCGATGTCGAACGTGCGTGTGAGCAGCCAGCTCACGCCCATCGCGCCCATCACGCCGCCGGCGGCGCCGATCACGGTGACGATCGCCACCTCCGCGAAGCGGCCGTCGGCCACCCCCAGTGTCGAGCCGGCGTTGAACCCGAACCAGCCCACGAACAGGATCAGCACTCCCAGGCCGACCAGCGGCATGGAATGGCCGGGAATCACGTTCGGCTTGCCGTCGTTGCTGTACTTGCCCTGGCGCGGGCCGAGCAGCAGCAGCGCCGCCAGCGCGCCGGTGGCGCCCATCAGGTGGATCACCGTCGACCCGGCGAAGTCCTGCATGCCGAAGCTCGCCTGCAGCCAGCCGCCGCCGAAGATCCAGTGGCTGATGATCGGGTAGATCAGGGAGCTGAAGACGACCGCGTAGATCAGGTACGCCCCGAACTTGATCCGCTCGATCGTCGTGCCCCACACGATCGCCAGCGACACGGCGCAGAAGGCGAACTGGAAGAAGAACTTGGCGGGCACCGCCGCGGCCGAGAACTCCATCGCCGGGAAGGCCGACTGGCTCGCGGTGCCGAGGAAGGTCCCCTCCGTGCCGGCGAACCAGCCCGCCCCGCCGAAGGCGAGCGCGAAGCCGACGGCCCAGTAGCAGAGCGCGGCGATCGACAGGTTGGCGATCACCTTCGCCACCACCGTTCCGGCGTTCTTCATGCGCGAGAAGCCGACCTCCAGCAGCAGGAAGCCGGCCTGCATGAAGAACACGAGAATGCCCGCGACGAGCACCCACACGGTGTCGATGCGGCTGAGGGCGTCGTTGAGCGTGGGATCCATGTCCTGATGCTCGAAAAACGGCGCCCCCGCGTCATTCGCCCGAGGTACAGAATTCGGGCGCGGGGCCTGTACAGGGGGCTAGGCGGGCTCGTGGCCCACGGCCACCACGCGAGCGTCCACGCAGCGCGCCAGCACGCGCGGATCCACCTCGAACAGGCTGTGCGGATCGCCCGCCGCGGCCCATACGCGCTCGTGCTCCAGCAACGATTCGTCGAACAGCACGGGCAGGTCGTGCCCGAAAGGCGGCACCCCGCCAATCGCAAAGCCGGTGGCGGCGCGCACCTCGTCGGCGGCGGCCTGGCGCACCTCGGCCACGTCGAGCACGTCGGCGAGCTTGTCGGTGTCGATGCGGTGGCGGCCCGAGGCGATGCAGATGACCGGATCCCCGTCGGCGACGAAGACGATCGACTTGGCGATCTCGGACTCCTCGCAGCCGACCGCCACCGCGGCGTCCTTGACCGTGCGCGTGGACGCCCCGAGCCGGCGCACGTGCATCTTCAGCCCGAGCTCGCGGGCGCACTCGGCGAGGCGGTCTCTCACGCCTCGACTCGCTCCGCGGTGTGCAGCTCGACGCCGGCGGCGGTCGCCAGCTCGGCCAGCGAGTCACGCAGGTCGCCGGCGAACTCGTCGATGTCCCACATCAGGTCGAAGTCGCCCACGACGCCGAAGTTGATCGCGCCGTCATACGACAGCAGCGCAACGCCTAGGGCCTGCTTGGCGGCGAGCGGCACCATCGGGAACGGATCGAGCATGCGCCGTCCCAGCAGGTAGAGCGGGAACTGGGGGCCGGGCACGTTCGTCACCACGAGGTTGAAGAAGCGCTGCCGCGCCATCAGCCGCGACGCCTGGTCCATGATCGTCGGCGGGGCGAAGCCGGACAGGTCTGTGAGCACCTGGGCGCCGACCGCCTGGCTGCCCGACTTGAGGCTTTTCAGCTCCTCGCGCACGATGTCGAGCCGCGCCACCGGCTCTTCGCACCAGACCGGCAGCGGCGCCATCATCGCCGCCACGCGGTTGCCGAGCGCGCCGCGCTGGAAGTCGTCGCGCACGCTGACGGGCACCATCGCCTTCAGCTCGAGTCCGTCGGTGTTCTGCCCGCGCCGGCGCAGGTGACGGCCGAGCGCGCCGGCGACCGTGGCCAGCACCACGTCGTTGACGGTGCCGCCCAGCGAGTTCTTGATCTCCTTGACGTCGCGCAGGTTGGCCCGCATCCAGGTGAAGCGGCGGTGCGGGCCGATCTCCTGGTTGTAGGGACTGCCGGGCGCGGGATTGAGGCCCGCCCAGGCCATCGCGCCCACGCCCACGGCGGCGTCGCGGGCCGCCTCCAGGATGCGGCGCGGGCCGCGGAAGACCGCGCGCACCGAACGGGTGATCTCCGCGGGGATGGTGGCGCGCTCCAGGAGCGCCTCGCCGAGCAGCTGGGCGCGTGTGGGGAGCGGACGCGGCAGCCAGCGGTCCCCGGGGCCGGTGGGGGTCACCGGCGAGGGGGAGGTGTCGAACAGGACCGAGATTATGTCAACCCCCGAGATGCCGTCCACGAGCGCGTGGTGGGTCTTCGAGAGCACGGCGAAGCGGTCACCCTCGAGGCCCTCGACGAGCCACACCTCCCAGAGCGGCTTGTCGCGGTCGAGCTGCTGGGAGAAGACCCTGCCGGCCAGCTCCTGGAGCTGCTCCTCGGAGCCGGGGGAGGGGAGAGCCGTGGAGCGCACGTGGTAGCGCAGGTTGAGGTGGGGGTCGTCGACCCACCTGGGGCGCCCCTGGCCGAGCGGGACGAACGCGAGGCGCTGGCGGTAGCGCGGCACCAGCGGCAGCCGCCGCTCGAAGACCTCGAGCAGCTCGTCGTACGGCGGCGGGGGGCCCTCGAACAGCATCACCGACGCCACGTGCATGTGCGCCGAAGCGTCCTCGAGGTGGAGGAACGACGCGTCTAGTCCGGACAGCCGATCGCTGGGCATTGCAGTACGTCCAAGTTACCGCACCGGTGTCAGAGCGAGAGGCTGAGCTGGTCGGCGGCAGCGGCTGCCGCCGGCTCCTCGTCGAGGCCGGCCACGCGCACGCCGATCAGGCGGACCGGCCGCGGCGGGTCCAGGCGGCGCAGCAGGTCGGCCGCAACGGGCCAGACCGCGTCCAGCTCGTTCACCGCGGCCGCGACGGAGCGCGCCCGCGTGACCGTGGAGAAGTCGTCGTATCTGACCTTGATGCCGATCGTGCGGCCGCGCCGGTCCTGGCCCGCGAGCGTCGTGCAGAGCTGCTCGGTCAGGCGCCGCAGCTGCGGCTCGAGCTCGCCCAGCCCGCGCAGGTCGGTGTCGAAGGTGGTCTCGCGCGACTCGGACTTGGCCACGCGCACCGTCTCGATCCCGCGGTCGTCCTCGAAGCGGGCCAGGCGACCGAGCCACGGGCCGAGCCGGGCTCCGAACCACTGGATCAGCTGGTCGTCCGGCGTGGCAGCGAGGGCGCCGAGGGTGGCGATGCCCTGGCGCTCGAGCCGCTCGGCGGTCTTGGGGCCGATGCCCGGCACCAGCCCGGGCGCCGCGTCGGCGAAGCGCTCGCGCGCCTCCTCTGCGCTCAGCACGACGAAGCCGTTGGGCTTCTCCGCGTCGGAGGCGACCTTGGCCACCAGCTTGCTCGGCCCGATGCCGATCGAGCAGCCCAGGCCGGTGGCCTCCGTCACCGCGGCCTTGACGCGGCGGGCGGCGGCGCGCGGGCGCTCGAACCCGCTCAGGTCGAGGTAGGCCTCGTCGAGGCCGACCACCTCGACCCGTTCGACGTGGTCGCACAGCACGGCCATCACCGCACGCGAGGTCTCGCGGTAGGCCTCGAAGTCAGGCGGAATGAAAATCGCCTCCGGACAGGCGCGCCGGGCGCGCTCCGCCGGGGTGGCGGAGAAGATCCCGAAGCGGCGCGCCTCGTAGCTGGCGGTGGTCACCACCGCGCGCGGGCCGCTGCCGGCGACCACAACCGGCTTGCCGCGCAGCTCCGGATGGCGCTGGAGCTCGACGCTCACGTAGAAGGCGTCCATGTCCAGGTGGGCGATGACGCGGGGAGCTTCGGTGCTCACGCGGCGAGCGTAACCCCGGGCCGCGACGGCATCGCGTGCGCGCCGCGGCCACGGGGAGATCGCTACCGGTCGGCGCCGGGGCCGGGCCGCTCCTCGTTCGTGCCGTCGGGCCAGTACGGCTCGCGGCTGCCGGCCTTCGCGAGGCCGCGGCTGATCATGTACGCCGATCCGAGGATGGTGATGTACAGCCAGACCTTGTCGGCGGCGAAGATGTCCGGGCCGCCCTCCTCGGACTCGATCGCATTGCCGGCGATCAGGATCGCGACGACCAGGGCCACCATGGCCCAGAACTCGGTCGTCTTGAACGCCTGCTTGGTCTCCGTCGCAAGACGGCTGGTGGCGCGGCGCAGGCCGCCGGCGCCGGTGGCTACGGCTCCGCTGCCGGTGGCGCGGTGTGTGGCCATGAGGTGGCACTCCTTCGTCGGGGGCTTCCGTGCTGAAGGAATCCACGTCCCGCGAGGTCGTCACGTGCCGCTGCTTCCCTGCGTAAAGGAGACAGTCGGTGGCACTACGCCCCCGGCTCTGCCCCGTCGCCTCATCCCCGAGGATGCCGCCCCGAAACCTGGGGTCTGCGACCTAGGTCGGCTGGTGGATCGGCCTGATCAGGATCTCGTTCACGTCGACGTGCGGCGGCTGGGTCAGCGCGAACAGCACGGCGCGGGCGATGTCGTCGGCCTCCAGCGCGCCGGTCACCGGGTTGTCGAAGAACGGCGTGTCCACCATGCCCGGCTCGACGAGGGTGACCTTGATGTCGCTCTCGGCGACCTCCTGGCGCAGCGCCTCGCCCATGGCCGTCACGGCGTGCTTGGTGCAGGAGTAGAGCGAGCCCGGCAGCACGCGCCGGCCGGCGACCGAGCTGGTCAGCAGCACGTGGCCCGAGTTCTGCTCCAGCATGTGGGGCAGGCAGGCGCGAATCGAGAGCGCCGCGCCGAGCACATTGGTGTCGATCATCGACTTCCAGTGCTCGACGGACTCCTTCAGGAACCCGCGCGCGGCTCCGAAGCCGGCGTTGGCGAAGAACACGTCCATCCGCCCGAAGCGCTCGAGCGTGGCCGCCACCAGCTGCTGCTGCTCCTCCCAGCTCGTGACGTCGCAGCGGACGGCGATCGCCTGCTCGGCGCCGCCCAGCTCCTCGGCGAGCGCCTCGAGCTTGTCCTGCGAGCGGGCGGCGAGGACGAGCCGGTAGCCGAACTCCGCGGCGCGGCGTGCCGTGGCGGCGCCGATGCCGGTGCTGGCGCCGGTGATGACGAGAACGGGAGAGTCAGCCATGCGCGGGGTTCTAGCAGCCGGCCGCGCTCCGGCCGCGCAAGGGGCCGCGCCGGACCGGGGGGGTGGGCGCCTTATGGGTTCATATGAAACCGAAAAGCGCCCAACCCCCGGCTAGGGGCCGAGCCGCTCGATCCGCCAGCCGGCGCCCTCCGGCACGTAGCCGAAGCGGTCGTGCAGCCGTCCGGGGCGGTGCTGCCAGAACTCCCAGGCTTCGGGGGCGAGCCGGTAGCCGCCCCAGTCCTCGCGCACCGGCAGCTCCGCGCCGGCGTGCTCGCGGTCGAGCTCGTCCACACGCTGCTCGAGCCATTCGCGGCTCTCCACCGGCCGGCTCTGCGGCGAGGCCAGGGCGCTGAGCTGGCTCGAGCGCGAGCGGCTGCGCGCGTACGCCTCGGTCTCGGCGCGCGGCACGCGCGCGACGGGGCCTTCGACGCGCACCTGCCGCCCGAGCTCCGGCCAATGGAACACGAGCGCGGCACGCGGGTTGGCCTCGAGCTCGCCGGCCTTGCGGCTGCCGTAGTTCGTGAAGAAGGCGATCCCGCGCTCGTCGACCCCCTTGGTGAGCACCATCCGCGCCGAGGGCCTGCCGTCCGGCGTGGCGCTGGCCAGGGCCGCGGCGTCCGGCTCCGGGGCGCCGGCGGCACGCGCCTCGCCGCGCCAGCGCTCCAGCACGGTCCGCGGATCGAGATCGAGGTCCTGTTCGGTGAGGGGCCGGTCGGCGACTGGTTCCACGGGGCGGCAGCGTAGCCTTCCGGGCGGCATGCCCAACCTGTTCGAGCCCGACTGGGACGCCGAGCGCGACGACCCGCCGTTTCGCTGGCGCCGCGCCCGCCTGGGCCGCCAGGCCGGGGCGCGCGACCTGGGCGCCTCGCTGTTCGAGCTGCTTCCGGGGTCCGCGACCTTCCCGCTGCACGCCCACTTCGCCAACGAGGAGCTGCTGCTCGTGCTGGCCGGCCGCCCGACGCTGACCGGCCTTGACGGCGACGCGCGCGAGCTCGCACTAGGCGATGTCGTCGCCTGCCCGGCGGGCCGCGAGGGCGCGCACCGGCTCGACAACCACGGCGACGAGCCCGCGCGCGTGCTGGTCGTGAGCACGATGCGGGCGCCCGAGATCAACGAGATGCTCGAGGACGGCAGCTTCTGGGTGCGCGACTACGCGCCCGGGCTGACGCCGGAAGACCCGGGCCTGGACGTTTCCGGCCTGCGGCCCGATGAGTGACTTCCTGCTGACACGGCCGTCGTTCCTCGTCATCGGCGTGCTGCTGGGCCTCACCGTGGTGGGCGTGCTCGCCACCCTGAACCAGCGCATGGGCGCGCTCGGGGGCTACTCGGCGGTCTACGAGCGGGCGTCGGGGCGCACGGCGGCGCTCGGCTGGAAGGCCTGGTTCCTGTTCGGCATCTTCGGCGGCGCGCTGATCTTCCGGCTGCTGGCCGGCGACACCAGCGCCGGCGACGGCTTCGGCTGGCTGACGCGCACGTTCACCGACGAATGGCGATGGGTCGTGGCGGCGCTGCTGCTGGTCGGCGGCGTGATGATCGGGTTCGGCGCGAAGACGGCGGGCGGGTGCACGTCGGGAAACGGCATCTGCGGGACCTCGCTCGGCTCTGCAGCCAGCTTCGTGGCGACTGCAACTTTTCTTGCAGTGGCGATAGGCGTCACCTACTTCATCGACCTGGTGATCGTGTGACGCGCCCGGTTGCGACCCGTGTGGCTGCCGTCGCGTTCGGCGCGATCTTTGGCTTCGCGATTTCCTGGGGCCAGTTCATCGACCCGGACCGGCTGCGCGAGATGCTGCTGCTAGAGGACCTGTACCTGTACTTCATGATGGCCACGGCGGTGACGGTGGGCTTTCTGGGCGTGCGGCTGCTGCGGCGCCTGCGCGTGCGCGCGCTGCTGACCGGTACGCCCGTCACCTGGAGCACGGACCGGCCCGAGCGCCGGCACGTCGTCGGCGCGGCGATCTTCGGCGTCGGCTGGGCGATCACCGACTCCTGTCCGGCCCCGATCGCCGGCCAGCTGGCACAGGGGGTGCTCTGGAGCCTGATCACGCTGGCCGGCGTCCTGGTGGGCATCGCACTCTGGTTTCGGGCACGCTCGATAACGGTGGTTATGGAAAGTAAGCAGTGAAGTCGCACAAAGGCCACGAGGTGCAGCCGCCCGACCCGCGGGGCATACTGCGGGACATGGCAGACCCCCAGACCAGCGAGAATTCGACCCAGCGCTTCGTGCGCTCAGGCACCGCTTCCGAGCGGCTCCGCGAGGTGACCTTCCCGCTCGCGATGCGCGGCTACGACCGCCACGCCGTCGACCAGTTCGTCGCAGAGCTGCTCACTTTGGTGACCGACCTCGAGTCGCGCCAGACCCGCGAGAGCGTGGTTCAGAAGGCGCTCGACGAGCTCGGTGAGGAGACCGCCGGGATCCTGCAGCGCGCGCACGAGACCGCGGACGACATCACCGCACGCTCACGCGCACAGGCCGACGGCCGGCTCCAGCGCGCCGAGCGCGAGTCCGAGATCGTCAGGCGCGACGCCGACGAGTACTCCGAGCAGGTGATCGTCGACACGCGGCTGCTGTGGGAGGAGCGCCAGCGCCTGATCGAGGACATCCGCCAGCTCGCGGACGAGGTGCTGGGCACGGCGGACGACGCCATGGAGCGCGTCAAGCTGCCAGCGCAGCTCGCCGCCTCAGCGGAGCCCGAGGCCGACCCGGGCGCCCCGACCGAGGCGCTCGCCCATGACCCCGAGGCGACCGAGCCGTTCCCCCTTGGCGCGGTTTCCGAGGAGCCGCTCGACGACGAGTTCGCCGAGGAGGAGCACGGGCACACGGTCGAGCTGGAAGCCCTCCCGGGCGGCGCGGAGGAGCCGCCCGAGGGCGAGCGCAGCTGAGCGCGCGCTAGAGCGGCCCTAGAGCGGCAGCTTGCCGCGCCCGCGCCGGCCCGTCGACGCGCTCTTGTTGGCGGCCTTGCGCGACGTGCCGAACGACTTCGAGAACAGCCGTCCGAGGATCCCCGGCGCCTGCCCGCCGGCGCGCTGCCCGAGTCCCAGCGTGCGATCCACCCCGCGCTGCGGGCCGTGGGAGAGCCGCGGGACCAGGAAGCCCAGGATCAGCAGGAGGATGCATACGCCGACGATGATCGCGATTGTCATGGCGCCCGCATACCCATGTTTCCGGACGCGCCAAACCGGCTACAGAGCCCGCATGACCGAGCAAGAACCCCAGGACGCAAGCGTCGAACGAGAAGCCGCCGCCGCGGCTCACGAGGCGGCAGGAGTGGGCGGTCGTGCGCCCGAGGACGAGGATCCGGCGCGCCGCCCGGTGGACGAGGGCGGCGGCGGCGAGGCCGAGGGCTTCGAGCAGGCGCAGGAGGAACTGCGCGAGAACGCCGAGCACGGCGAGCTCTATGCGCGCAACCCGATTCGCGACAGCTTCCCGCCCGAGGTGGAGAGCGACCGCGCCGGGGCCGAATACGCCGAGGCGGACGAGCCGCGCACCCACGACCGGCCCGACGAAGCCTGAGGAACGGCGCCTCGGTCTGCGAGACTGCCCGGACGGTGGCCAAGCAGAAGCAAGTCAAGATGCAGATGCAGATCGGGGCGCTCGCCGCGATCCCGCAGCTCGAGAGCCGGACGGACGATCAGCTCCAGAGCGAGTCCAAGCACCGCGTCGCCGCCAAGGCGATCCTCGGCGCACGGGCGGCGGAGCGCTACGACGTCGACGCCGCGCGCAAGTACTTCAACGAGGCGCTGGCCGGCTGCCACCCGCAGGAGCGCCCGGCGCTGCGCCAGATGATGAAGGCCTCCATGGCGCTCGCCGAGCGCCGGCCCGACGACCTCAAGGCCGCCATGGAGAAGCTGGGCCAGCAGGCCCCCTCCGGCCGCCAGATGTTCATGCTGCGCATGATGGGGCTGCTGATCCCGCCCGCCAGCGCGGGCCTGGTGGCCCGCATCCGCGGCATCCTGCTGCTGATCGCCATCGTGATCGTGCTGCTGGCGATCGGGCTCGGCATCGTGAAGCTGATCGCCCTGCCGTTCGGCGGAATCGGCACCGGACCCGCCATCTTCTTCGGCTTCCTGCTCCTGGTGGCCGCGATCGGCGTGATGGTCCTGCTGGGCCGGCGCCGGCAGGCGCGAATGCGTGCGGCGAGAGCCGCCGGACCCACCTAGCTCAGGACCTAGTTCAGCGCAGCCGAGAGGCGGCGGCGGTAGTCGCGCGCCAGCGGATCGTCCGCGCCGAGCTCCGTGAAGATCGCCACCATCACCTGACGGACCAGGTCGCGCCGCTCCGAGTCCGACAGCGCCTCCTGGAGCAGCTCCAGGGCGGTCTGATGATCGCCGCGGTCCCAGGCCTCGAAGGCGGGTGCCAGATCCTCGTCATCGGCGAGGCGCGCCCGGGCGGCGAGGCCCTCGGCGAGGAAGTCGCCGGTGATGCCGTCGAGCAGCTCCAGGGCTTCCTCGGTCTCCCCCCTGCGCAGCAACATGCGGGCCAGCTCGCGGCGGGCGACCGCGTGGCCTGGGTCCACCTCGAGCGCGCGGCGCAGGGACTCCTCGTCGCCGCCCGCGATCAGCTCGTCGGCCTCCGACGGCACCAGGCCTGCGACGAAGCGCTCCACCGCCGCCGGGGGCTGGGCGCCGGTGAACTCGTCGACGACCTCGCCGTTGCGGAAGGCCTTCACCGTGGGCAGTCCGCGCACGCCGTAGCGCGCGGCGGTCTCCTGGTTCTTGTCGGTGTCGAGCTTCGCGAGCTCCACCTTGCCGTCGTAGGCCTCCACGGCCCGCTCGATCACCGGGGCCAGCATGTGGCACGGCTGGCACCAGTCGGCCCAGAAGTCCACCAGGACCGGCACCTCGGCGGAGCGCTCCAGCACGCGCTGCTCGAAGTCTTGGTCGGTTACTTCGATCGGCTCTGCCATGGCATCGAATTTAGCGGCCGGATCAGCTTTCGCGAAGCGTCGCACGGTCGATCACGACCGGCTGCAGCGGGGTGCCCGCACCGCCGCTGGCCGGATCGCCGAGCTCGCCGATCGCGTCGGCTACGTCCTGGCCCTTCACGACCTCGCCGAGCAGCGCGTAGTCGGGCGGCAGGCCCGCGTCGGGCGCCGTCACGATGTAGAACTGGCTCCCGGAAGTGCCCGCCGGCTCGATCTCGGTCTTGGCCATCGCGACGGTGCCCTTCGTGTAGGCCGTGTCGGGCGGCGGCACGTCGCGGGTGGAGTAGCCCGGGCCGCCGGTTCCGGTGCCGGTCGGGTCGCCGCCCTGGATCACGAAGCCGGGCACGATGCGGTGGAAGGAGGTCCCGTCGAGAAAGCCCGAGCGGACCAGCCCGGCGAACGACGCGGCCGTCCGCGGCGACGTCTTCTGGTCGAGCCGGATCGTGATGTCGCCGCAGTTGGTCTTCAGCACGACGTCGTAGGTGGCCTTCGGGTCGAGCGTGCCGGCGGGCCGCTTCGCTCCCCCATCGGGCTTGGCCGCGGCCTGTTCGACGTCCGTGCAGCCGTTCGCAGCCTGCTGCGGAGCCGGCTCCTCGCGCGGCGCCGGTGCGTCGTCATCGCCGCCGCAGGCCGCCAGGGCGAGCGCGAACGTGCAGAACAGGAGAACCAGGGGCCGGGACAAGGCCGCGTAGGCTAGCGGCGTGCCGCTCTCCCCCCTGGCCAGCCGCTATGACCAGTTCATCCTGGACCTCGACGGCTGCGTGTGGGTCGGCGGCGAGCCCACGCCCGGAGTTGCCGACGCGCTCGACGAGCTGCGCGCCGCCGGCAAGCGCGTCGCCTTCGCCACCAACAACGCCTACGAGTCCGGCGAGGACCTCGTGGCGCGCCTCTGGAAGATCGGCGTGCGCGCGTCGCTCGGAGACGTCGTGACCGTCGGCGGCGCCATGCAGCACGTGCTGGCCGAGACCCGCCACGGCAGCACCGCGTTCGTGATCGGCACGTCCGCCATGTTCCGGCACGTCGGCGACGCCGGCCTGAAGGTGCTGAACGCCACCGACCTCGCCTCGCGCGCCGAGGTAGTCGTCGTCGCGGGCACCACCGAGCTCGTCTATGCCGACCTGCGCAACGCGGTCCAGGCGGTCCTGCGCGGCGCCGACTTCCTGGCGACCGCCCGCGACCCCACCTACCCGCAGCCGGACGGGCTCTGGCCCGGCACGGGGGCGGTGCTGGCCGCGGTGGAGTACGCCACCGGCCGCGAGGCAGAGGTCGTCGGCAAGCCGCAGCCGCAGCTGTTCCGCACGGCGCTGGACCGGCTCGGCGAAGGACGCACGCTGGTCGTGGGCGACCGCGTCGGCTCGGACCTCGCCGCAGCCGCCGCGGCGGGCCTCGATGCCGCGCTGGTGCGCAGCGACAGCAGCGACCACGACGAGCTCGACGGCTTCAAGCCCCAGCCGGTGGCCGTAAACGACACGCTCGCCGGCTTGCTCACGAGACCCGCATGAACGCCTCCACCTCCTTCGGCTCGACGCCAAGCAGCGCGCACGCCGCGGGCGTGACGGTCAACCCCGCACACGCGGCCTGAGCGAGCGCCGCGGGCGGATCCGCCCCGCGCGCCTCGTGCAGGTGGGCGGCGCACAGCGCGGCCGGGAAGTCGGTCCAGCTGTCGCCGTGCACCGCCACGGCGCCCGCCGATCGCAGCTCCCGCCGCAGCAGCGGCAGCAGCTCCTCCAGCTGCGCGGCGGCGTCCTCGGTGCGCGCCACCGGCACGTGATGCCACTCGATCCCGGCCGCGTCGTAGGCCCCGAGGTTGTGCCGCGTGCGCATGACCGACACGAACAGCTTCACGCCGCGGCCCCGCAGGTGCTCGATCTCCGCCGCCCGGCGGTCGATCCTGTGGTTGCGCCCCCCTCCCCCCGGCCGCTCGAGCGCACACAGCTTGCGCGGGCGCGCCCACCAGATCCGCCTCGGCTCCTGTGCCTGAAGCTCCATCCTCAGGGGAAGTCCGGAGCGGAGCGAACTCGCCCCGGTAAGGTTCCGCACGTCATGTGCCGCGTGTTCGGCTGCGTAGCGGCGGAGCCGGCCTCGATCCGGCACGAGCTGATCGAGGCGGAGAATCCCCTGATCCGCCAATCCGAGGACCACGACTCCGGCTGGGGCATGGCCGTCTACGAGAAGGCCGACGGCCGTGACCCACAGGTCGTGCGCTTCGCCGAGGCCGCGTTCGCCGACGACGGCTTCCTCGACGCCACCGCGCTGCGCGGGCGCATCTTCAACGTGCACGTGCGCCGCGCCACCATGGGCGGGCTCGCGCTCGAGAACACGCATCCCTTCTGCCTCGGGAGCCACTCGTTCGGCCACAACGGCACGATCCTGCGCTATCCGCGGCTGCTGGAGGACCCGCGCGTCGAGCGCCCGCAGGGCGACACCGACTCAGAGGCCTTCTTCAACTTCCTGATGACGATCTACGACGCCGGCGACCCGGTCGGGTCGCTGCGCCGCGCGATCGCCACGACGGTCGAGCGATCACCGTTCAGTGGGCTCAACTTCCTGTTCTCCGACGGCGACCGCCTCTACGCCTACCGCCTCGGGCTGTTCGAGCTGCACTGGCTGTCCCGCCCCGGGCAGCTGCTGGTCGCCTCGGAGCGGCTCACGGACGAGCTCTGGCACACCGTCCAGCAGGACGTGCTGCTCGTGCTCGACCCGGACGAACCCGAGCAGCCCCACGCCGAGCGCCTGCTCGGCGACGAGCTGGCGGCACGGGCGCAGGTCCAGAAGGTCGACACGCAGGCGCACCTGCGCGGCGAGGAGCGCGGCGCGGCCGCCGCGGAACGCGCGCGCGCAGCAGTGGCGGACCGTTGAGCCGGCGCTTCGCGCTGTTGGTGAACCCGGCCTCGGCCGGGGGCAAGGCGCTGAAGGCGCTGCCGGCCGTCCACGAGACGCTCGACCGCCTCGCGGCGCCTCACCGGACCGTCACCACCCGCAGCATCGAGCACGCCGCCGAGGAGGCCGCGCGCGCCGTCGAGCTGGGCGAGACAGTGGCCGCCCTCGGAGGCGACGGCCTGCTGCGCCCGCTGGCGGCCGCCCTCAAGGGGACGAACAGCGCGCTGGCCGTGATCCCAGGAGGACGCGGCAACGACCTCGCGCGCGTGCTCGGGATCCCCACCGACCCCGCCGAGGCCGCCGCGGTCGCCGTCGACGGCCCCGAGCGGCTGCTCGACGTCGCAAGCGTCGACGGCACGCCCTTCCTCGGCATCGCGAGCTTCGGCTTCGACTCCGACTGCAATCGGATCGCCAACGACGCAAAGCTGGTTCGCGGTAACGCCGTGTACCTGTATTCCGCCCTGCGCGCGCTCGCTGCCTGGAAGCCGGCCGCGTTCTCGGTGACGGTCGACGGCGAGCGTCACGACGCGACCGGCTACTCCGTGGCGGTCGGCAACTCCAAGGCGTACGGCGGGGGCATGTTCATCCTTCCCCAGGCCGAGCTCGACGACGGCAAGCTCGACGTCCTGATCTCGAAGGAGACCTCCAAGCTGAACTTCGTGCGCCAGCTGCCCAAGGTGTTCAAGGGCGCCCACATCGACTCGCCCTACGCGCAGTTTCTCCGAGGTGAGACGATCGAGGTCAGCTCGGACCGCCCCTTCGTCATCTATGCCGACGGAGACCCGATCGGCGCCACGCCGGCGACGATGCGCGTGGAGCGGCGCTGTCTGCGCGTGATCGTCCCCTCCTGATGTACCGCCCCGCCCGCCTGCTCGCCCGCCTGGTCCGGGCCACCAGCCGCCGCCTCGGCCGCACCGGCGGCACGACGGCGCCCGGCCGGCTGCTGCTGCGCCTGGCGCCCGGTGCGCTCCGCCCCATGGCGCAGCAGCTCGACGACGGCTCCGTGCTGGTCTCGGCCACCAACGGGAAGACGACGACCTCGGCGATGCTCGCCGCTTGCCTCGAGCAGGCCGGCCGCCCGGTAGTCCACAACCGCGCCGGGTCGAACATGGCCTGGGGAGTGGCGACCGCGCTGCTCGACGCCGGCCGGGAGCCGGGGCAGCTGGGCCTGCTCGAGGTCGACGAGGCGTGGCTTCCGCGCGTCGCCGAGCAGGTGCAGCCGCGCATGCTGGTGCTGGCGAACCTGTTCCGCGACCAGCTCGACCGCTACGGCGAGCTCGAGCTGCTGGCCGACCGCTGGGCCGAGCTGGTCGAGGGCCTCGACGACCGGGCGCGCCTGGTGCTGAACGCCGACGACCCGCTGGTCGCCGATCTCGGCCGCGGCCGCGAGGGCGTCGTCTACTTCGGCGTCGAGGACGACTCCCAGGCCCTGCCCGGCATGCAGCACGCGGCCGACTCGAAGCACTGCCGCAACTGCGGCGCGCCGTACACGTACGAGGCGATCTACATGGGCCACATGGGCCGCTACCGCTGCCCGTCCTGCGGGCGCGAGCGCCCCGTGCCCGATGTGGCCGCCACCCGCGTCGAGCTGGACGGAATGACCGGCTCACAGATCACGCTGCGCACCCCGCAGGGCGAGCTGGACATCACCCTCCCCATTCCGGGTCTCTACAACGTCTACAACGCCGTGGCGGCTGCCGCGGCCGCGCTGGAGCTGGGCGTGCCGCTCGCCACCGTCGGGCAGGCGCTCGAGGGCTTCGCCGGCGCCTTCGGACGCGTGGAGACGATCCCGATCGACGGGCGCCAGATGTCGATCCTGCTCGTGAAGAACCCGGCTGGCGCCAACGAGGTGCTGCGCACGCTGACGCTCGAGGACGGGCGCCTCGACCTCTGGCTCGCGCTCAACGACGGCATCGCGGACGGCCGCGACGTCTCGTGGATCTGGGACGCCGACTTCGAGGTGCTGGCCGGGCGCGTGCGGCGGGCCACCTGCTCGGGCACCAGGGCCGAGGAGATGGCGCTGCGGCTCAAGTACGCCGGGATCGACGCCGAGCTGGTCGTGGACCGCGACCTGGAGCGCTCGCTCGACGCGGCGGTAGCGGGCGCGGCCGGCGAGCGCGTCTACGCGCTGCCGACCTACACGGCGCTGCTCGACCTGCGCGACATGCTGGCGCGGCGCGGGCTCGCTCGGCGGTGGTCCGAGTGATCGAGGCCGTGGTCTGGCACGACGTGGAGTGCGGCGCGTACGCCGCCGACCTGCCGCTCTGGCGCGAGCTTGCCCAGCGCGCCGGCGGGCCGATCCTGGAGCTGGGCGCCGGCACGGGCCGGGTGGCCCTCGATCTCGCCCGGCACGGCCACGACGTCACCGCACTGGACTCCGACGGCGAGCTGCTCGACGAGCTGCGCAAGCGCGCGGCCGCGCGCGGCCTCACGGTCGGCCTGATCCACGGCGATGCCCGTGCCGTTCGGCCGGAGGCGCGCTTCGCGCTGGTGATCGCCCCGATGCAGTTCCTGCAGATCGTCGGCGGCCCGGCGGGCCGGGCGGAGGTGCTCGCCGCCGCGGCGGGCAGCCTGGTGGCCGGAGGCAGCTTCGGCGCCGCCCTGGCCGAGCTCGACAGCGCCGTCGCGCCCGAGGACTCCGAGCCCCCGGTGCCGGACGTCGGTGAGCGGGCCGGATGGATCTTCTCCAGCCTGCCGCTCGACGTGCGCCCCGAGCCGGGCGGGGTCGCGGTCGAGCGGCTGCGCCAGCGCATCTCTCCCGGCGGCCAGCTCACCGAGGAGCGCCATACGCAGATGCTCGACTCGCTCACCCTTGAGCAGCTCGATCGCGAGGCGGCCGAGCACGGCCTGGTCCTCCGCGAGCGCCGCGACATACAGGCGACCGCCGACCACATCGGCAGCATGGTGGGCGTATGGCGACGCTGAGGGTCTGCTCGCTCTACCCGGAGCTGATGAACATCTACGCCGACCGCGGCAACATCGCCGTGCTGAGGGCGCGCTGCGAGTGGCGGGGCATCGGCTTCGAGCACGGCGGCGCGAGCCTGCGCGATCCGCTCGACCCGGACGCGCACGACCTCTTCTACATGGGCGGCGGGCAGGACCGCGACCAGGCCGCGGTCGCACACGACATGGCCGAGACCAAGCGGGAGGCGCTGAACGCGGCAGCCGACCGTGGCGCCGTCGTGCTGGCCGTGTGCGGCGGCTACCAGCTGCTCGGCCACTCGTATGAGATGGGTGGCGAGCGCCTGCCGGGCGTCGGCCTGGTCGACCTGCATACCGTGCGCGAGCCCGGCCCCCGCCTGATCGGCAACTGCGCCATCGAGGCCGACCTCGGCACCGGGCCGCGCGTGATCGCGGGGTTCGAGAACCACGGCGGCCGCACGTACCTCGGCGCCGCCGAGCGGCCGCTCGGCCGGGTGCTCTCCGGCCACGGCAACAACGGGCGCGACGGCTTCGAGGGCGTTCACCGCGGCAGCGTGATCGGCACCTACCTGCACGGCCCCCTCCTCCCCAAGAACATCTGGCTGGCGGACCGCCTGATCGAGCTCGCGCTCGGCATCGAGCTGGACCCGCTGGCCGACGACGAGCTGGAGGAAGGCGCCCACGCGTCCGCTCGCCGCGCAGCCGGGGTTTGACGGCAGCCGGGGGCGTGAGCCCCGGCTGCTATCCGGCCGCGGTGCCGGTCACGCGCAGCACCTCTGCCACAGAGGTCACCCCGCGCTGGATCTTCTCGAGGCCGTCCTGGCGCAGCGTGCGCATGCCTTCCGAGCGGGCCTGTGCGCGCAGCTGGTCGGCCGACGCCGTCTCGAGGATCAGCCGGCGGATGCCCTCGGTGATGACCATCAGCTCGTAGATGCCGAGCCGGCCCTTGTAGCCGGAGTGGTTGCAGCGCACGCAGCCGGCCGGCTCGTAGGCCGTGAACCCGTGGTCGCACTCGAACCCCTGGCCCTCGAGCACCTCCTGGGAGAGCTTGGCCTCGGTCTTGCACTCGCAGAGGCGGCGCACCAGCCGCTGGGCGACGACGCACTCCACGCCCGAGGAGACCAGGTACGGCTCGATGCCCATCTCGACCAGTCGCGCCACGGCCAGCGGCGCGTCGTTGGTGTGCAGCGTCGTGAGCACCAGGTGGCCGGTGAGCGCGGACTCGATGGCGATCTGCGCCGTGTCGCGGTCGCGCACCTCGCCGACCATGATCACGTCCGGGTCGGCGCGGACCATCGACCGCAGGCCCGCGGCGAACGAAAGCCCGGTCTTCGGGTTCACCTGCACCTGCTTGACGCCGGTGAGCTCGTATTCGACCGGGTCCTCGATCGTGATGATCGTCTTGTCCGCCGTGTTGACGGTGCTGAGCGCGGCGTAGAGCGTCGTGGTCTTGCCCGAGCCGGTCGGCCCGGTGACGAGGATGGCGCCGTTGGTGGCCTTCAGGGCCGCATCGAAGCGGTCGCGGTCGTGCTCCTCCATCCCGAGCACGTCCAGGTCCATCACGACCTTGTCCTTGTCGAGGATGCGCATCACGATCGACTCGCCGCGCACGACCGGCAGGGTCGCGACGCGCAGGTCGATGTGGCGCCCGTCGACCGACAGGCCGATGCGGCCGTCCTGCGGGACGCGCTTCTCGGCGATGTCGAGGTTGGCCATGATCTTCACCCGGGAGATCAGTCCGGCGACCAGCTGGCGCGGCACCGTCGTGGTGTCGATCACCACGCCGTCGACGCGGTAGCGCACGCGCATGTCCGAAGGGCGCGGCTCGAAGTGGATGTCGGACGCGCCGCGGCGGACGGCGTCGGCGATCACCGAGTGGACCAGCTTGACGACCGGGGCCTCGTCGGCCTGGTCGCGCAGCTCGATCACCTCGGCGGCGCTGGCCTCGGCCTCCTCCTCGAGCTGCTCGACGGAGTCGCCGAGCCGCGAGAGCTGGCTGATCAGCGCCTCGATGTCCTCCGGCGATGCGACCGCGCGGCGCACCTCGTACCCGGTGGCCATGGCGATGTCGTCGAGCGCCAGCACGTTGGCGGGGTCGGCGGTGGCGACGAGCACCGTCTGCTCGCCGAGGAAGGAGATCGGGATGGTCTGGTAGCGGCGCGCCTTGCCGGCGTCGATCAGGTTGGCGGCGCCCTGGTCGACCTCGAACGAGTTGAGGTCGACGTAGTCGAGCCCGTTGCGCTCCGCCAGCGCCTGCGCCAGCTGGTTGGAGTCGACGATCTTGGCGTCGATCAGCGCCTGGCCGAGCGGAATGCCATTGGCGCGGCCCTTGTCCACGACGTCCTCGACCAGCTCGCGTTCGGCAAAGCCGAGCTGGACGATCACGTCGCCGATGCGGCGCTTGGCTCCTGTTTTCTGGGTAGGCGGTCGGAGCCCGGGCACGGGAAACGCGCCCGTAGGGGCGGCCTGGCTCTCATTCATGCCTCTGGTATCGGCAGCGAGGCGCTGCAAGTCAAGTCCCCCGAACGACGGAGACCGTCTAAGCCGGCATGGCCGCCCGGGCGGCGCTTTCCTGATCCGGGCAAACGTGCAGCGTTTCGACCATGTCCGTGATCTCGAACACGCGTCGCAGCGGGCCGGGCGGACATACCACCGCGAAGCCCTTGCGGCGCAGCGTCAGGCGCCGGCGAGCGTTGATCAGGAGCGCCAGTCCGGTCGAGTCCATGAAGCCCACATCGGTCAGGTCGACGACGACCGATTTGAGCGCCTCCGCAACCGAAGTGTTGAGCACGCTGATCAGCCGCGAGGCGGTCGCGATGTCGACCTCACCCTCGACCGACACCAGTTCGACGCCGTCCTGCGACGTCCGCTCCACAGCAAGTGGTTGCACAGCCACTCGAGACTAAAGCAATCCGCGGCGTCGGGCCGCGGCTCCTAGCGCCCGGTCGACCCGAATCCGCCGCTTCCGCGCGCCGTATCGTCCAGTTCCAACGCCTCCTCGAGCTGGGGCGCCTCGACCCGCACGAGGACGAGCTGGGCGATGCGGTCGCCGGGGGCGACTTCGAACGGCTCCGCGGTGTCTGTGTTGAGCAGCAGGACGCGCACCTCGCCGCGGTAGCCGGAGTCGATCAGGCCGGGCGAGTTGACCACGGAGATGCCGTGCCTGGCCGCGAGCCCGGAACGCGGGACCACGAGGCCCGCCTGCCCCGGCGGGATGGCGATCGCGATGCCCGTGCCGACGCTCGCGCGCTCCCCCGGGCCGAGCGTGACCGCCTCTGCGGCGTGCAGGTCGTAGCCCGCATCGCCGTCGTGTGCCTGGGCGGGCGGGCGCGCCGACCCGCTCAGGCGCCGGAAGCGCAGCGTCACTCCGGCGGGCTGCCGTTGGTGGAGAAGCGCTCGAAGCGGGCTGCCGCCGCGGCGGGGACGCGCGCGCGGATGCGGACGCCCTCGGCGGTGTCGGTGCGCTCGAGCTCGCCGGCCAGGTCGTGCAGCTCCGACAGCGTGCCACCCTCGCCGTAGGGCAGGAGCAGCTCCATCGGGCGCAGCGAGGCGAGGAAGCGGGCCTCGATCGCCTCGCCGAGCGCGTCCAGCCCCTCGCCCGTTGCGCCGGACACCTGCACGGCCCCCGGGAAGCGGAAGGACAGCGCGCGCCGGCGCTCGTCGTCCAGGAGGTCCACCTTGTTGAGCGCCAGCAGCCGCGGCCGGTCGCCCGCGCCGGTCTCCGCGAGCACGCCGTCGACCGCCTCCAGCATCGCGTGCAGCTCGTCCTCGGCCACGGACGCGTCCGCGACGTGGACGATCAGGTCTGCGCCGAGCGCCTCCTCGAGCGTCGCCGAGAAGGCCTCGACGAGCTGGTGCGGCAGCTTGCGGATGAACCCGACGGTGTCGGTCAGCAGGTAGCTGCGGCCGCCGATCTCGAACGAGCGCGTGGTCGGGTCGAGCGTGTGGAAGAGCCGCTCGCGCACGCCGACGTCGGCGCCGGTGAGCGAGTTCAGCAGCGTGGACTTGCCGGCGTTCGTGTACCCCGCCAGCGCCACAGTCGGCAGCCCGGCGCGCTCGCGCTCACGGCGCATCGTGTGGCGGGTGCCCTTGGTCTGCACGAGGCGGCGCTTGAGCGCCGCGATGCGGTCGCGCGCCAGGCGGCGGTCGGTCTCGATCTGGGTCTCGCCCGGGCCCCTGGTGCCGATGCCGCCGTCCATGCGGCCGGCGCCGAGGCGCTCGAGATGCGTCCAGAGGCCGCGCATCCGGGCCAGGTTGTACTCGAGCTGGGCCAGCTCCACCTGGAGCTTGCCCTCGGCCGAGTGGGCGTGGTCGGCGAAGATGTCGAGGATGATCGCCGTGCGGTCGATCACCGGCATGTCGAGCGCCTGCTCGAGGTTGCGCTCCTGGCGCGGCTTCAGCTCGTCGTCGACGGCCACCAGGTTGGCGTCCGACTCCTTGATCGCCTGCTTCAGCTCGTCCAGCTTGCCCTTGCCGAAGTAGCGGTCGGGGTCGGGGTCGGGGCGGCGCTGGGTCATCTCCCCGGCCACCGCGACCCCCGCGGTGCGCAGCAGCTCCCGCAGCTCGGCGAGGTCGGCCTCGTCGGGGCCTGCGGCGATCAGGAAGGCGCGCTGGCGCGCGCGCGGGTTGCGCACCCCTTCGCCATAGCGGGTCTCTCCGTTACGACCGTTGCGGCCTCGATCCATTCCATGCAAGTCTAGGCCGCTGTGCGCAGCTAACGTCCGCCGGACAGGAGATGCAGGCGCTCCACGGGCGGCATCACGCCCCGGCGGTCGAATTCGTCCGGCACCGAGGCCCCCGGCAGCACCACCACGGCCTCGTCGGGATCGCCCACCCAGCTCGCGTGCCCGACCGCGTAGCGGTGTGCGCACAGCGCGCACACGATCGCGTCGATCTCCTCGATGCGCCGGTGCCAGAGGTCGCCGCCGTCGTCGATGACGTGATCGCCGGCCAGCTCCTCGAGGCGCGTCCACAGTCCGAACGGGTGGCGCTTGGCCGGCAGCCGGCGCCCGCGCAGTGCGCAGAACACGCCGTCGGCGTTGGTCTCGAACAGCGGCTGGGCGTGGTACGCGCCGTCGTCGACCGGCCCCGTCTGCTCGCCGTCCGCGGGCGCGAAGGTCGGCAGCCCGCGCAGCAGCTCGGCGAGCTGCCGCGTCTCGGTGTGCGGGCGCTGGGGGGCGATTCCGCGGCGCAGCAGCAGCGCGTCGCAGTCGCGGCCCGGCCGGCCGTTGCGCGGCCCGGCCAGCGGGGCGCCCACGCCCACGACGACCTCGTCGAGCGACTGCAGCTCACCCGCCACGTCCGCCGCCGAGCCGGGCTCGTAGAACAGCGCGCTCAGCCGGATCGGCGGCTCGGGCGTGCGCACCTCCTCCAGCATCGCGAGCTGGAGCGAGCCCTGCACCGGGACGACGCCGCAGTAGTGCATCTAGGTGGCCGCCAGACTGCCGCGCATGCGCTCCACCGCCTCGGCCAGGCGCTCGTCGGGCAGGGTCAGCGAGATCCGGAAGAAGCCCTCGCCGTTCGGGCCGTAGGCGCTGCCCGGCGAGATGACCACCCCGGACTCCTCCAGGACCAGCTCGCAGTAGGAGGCCGACGTGTGCCCCTCCGGGACCGGCGCCCACACGTAGATCGTGCCCTTCGGCGGCGTGACGTCCACGCCGATCTCGCGCAGGGCTGCGCAGACGAGGTCGCGGCGGCGCTCATAGACGGCGGTCATCTCCTGCGGCGGCCCGGCGTCCAGCGCGGCCGCGGCGGCCAGCTGGACCGCCTCGAACATGCCCGAGTCGATGTTCGTCTTCAGGTGCCAGTACGCGTTCAGGGCTTCCGCGTTGCCGACGATCGCCGCGGTGCGCCAGCCCGTCATGTTCCAGCCCTTCGACAGCGAGAAGACCTCCACGCCGACGTCCTTGGCGCCGGGGGTCTCCAGGAACGAGGGCGCCACGTAGCCGTCGAAGGTGGTCTCCGTGTACGAGGCGTCGTGAACGACCAGCACGTCGTGCTCGCGCGCAAACTCGACCGCGCGCTCGAACAGCCCGTCTGGCACCACGGCGCCGGTCGGGTTGTTCGGGTAGTTGAGGTACATCAGCCGCGCGCGGGCCGCCACGCCGGCGTCGATCGCGTCGAGGTCGGGGGCGAAGCCGAGCTCCGGCACCAGCGGCATCAGCTCCGGCTCGGCGCCGGCGAGCAGGGGGCCGCCGGTGTAGACGGGGTAGCCGGGGTCGGCGGCAAGCGCGACCGTGTCCGGGTCCAGGAACGCGAGGTTGAGGTTGAACACGCACTCCTTCGCCCCCAGCGCGGGGACGATCTCGGTGTCCGGGTCGAGCGCCACGCCGAAGCGGCGGTCGTAGAAGCGGGCGAACGCCTCGCGCAGCTCGGGCCGCCCGCGGTTGGACGGGTACTGGTGTGTGCCCGGATCGGGCGCCGCGGCGGCGAGCGCGTCGGTCACGTGGGCCGGCGTCGGCAGGTCGGGATCGCCGATGCCGAGCGAGATCACGTCGACCCCGGCGGCCTTGCGCTCGGCGATCTTGCGCTCGAGCTCGGCGAACAGGTACGGGGGCAGGCGCTTCAGGCGCTTACTCGGTTGCATGCAGCTCCGTCATCAACTCTTCACTCACCGTTCCTTGGTAGACGGGCCTGGCCCAGCCGGTCAGGTCCACGTGCAGATCCTCCCCCACGTCCACTTGCAGCTCGCCGCCGTCGAGGCGCACGGTGACGGGGCTGTCTACGCCGCGCAGCACCGCGGCGACGGCGGCGCCGGTGGCGCCCGTTCCCGACGACATCGTCTCCCCCACGCCGCGCTCGAAGATGCGAGCGCGGATGTCGGCGTCGCCGGTGCGCCGCCAGAACGACACGTTCGTGCGCCGCGGGAACAGCTCGTGCCGTTCGATCGCGGGGCCGTAGCGCTGCAGGTCCAGCTCCTCGAGCCCCTCCGCAACCTCGATCGCCACTTGAGGGTTGCCGGCCTGGACGAACTGGAAGGCGAAGTCGCGGTCCGCCGCGGTGAGAGTGCCGGTACCGTCGTCGGGGCCGGCGGGGAAGTCCTCCTCGGCCTTCAGGCGCGCCCTGCCCATGTCTACGGTGCACGTGTCGGCACCGGTGATGCGCGGGCGGATCTCGCCGGCGACGGTGCGCACCGAGAACGAGTCGAGGTCGGTCCAGCCGTTGCGGCGCAGGTACATGACCGCCTGGCGCACGCCGTTGCCGGACAGCTCCGCTTCCGAGCCGTCTGGGTTGTAGATGCGCACCTCGGCGACGAAGCCGCGCTCGTCGGTCTCGCGCAGCAGCAGGATGCCGTCGGCGCCGATGCCGGTGTGGGGCGCACAGAACGCGCGGATGCGGCCAGGCGTCAGCTCGAACGGAAGCTCCCGCTCCTCCACGATGGCGTAGTCGTTGCCCAGCGCCTGCCACTTCTCAAAGCGCACGGCCGGGCACCTTAGCCCAGGACCTTCCCCACGATCTCCGCGGCCGCCTGCTCCGGGTCCCGGTCGGCGAGCTCGATCGCGTGCACGCCCTGCAGGCGGCGCAGCCAGCTGAGCTGACGCTTGGAGTAGTTGCGGGTGCGCCGCTTCATCCCCTCGACGTCGCCGCGCAGCAGGTCCTCGAAGCCGAGGGCGGCGCGGGCGGTGCGCCCCGCGCCGGCGGCGTCCGCCCGGCGCACCTCGTCCCCGGCGCCAGCGGCGACCAGCTCGTCCACGCGCGCGTCGATGCGCTCGTACAGGGCCGCGCGGTCCATCGTCAGGCCGCAGAGCAGGGTCGGGTGGCGCAGCCGCGCGGTCCACAGGCGCGACTCCTCGCCCGCCGGCGCGGGCTGCTCGCCCATCTCGAGCAGCTCCAGGGCGCGCGCCACGCGCGTGCGGTCGCGCGGCTCGATGGCCGCGGCGGATGCGGGCGCGCGGGCGGCCAGCTCGGCGTGGAGCGCCTCAGGGCCGCGAGCATCGAGGTCGGCGGCGATCCGCTCCCTCACCCCGGGCTGCGGCGGCGGACGCAGCTCGAGGTCGGTGAGCGCCGCCTGGAGATAGAGCCCCGTGCCGCCCACGACGATCGGCCGCCGCCCGGCGGCGAGGGCGCCGTCGATCTCGGCGTGCGCGCGGGCGGCGAACTGGCCGGCGGAGAAGGTCTCGCGCGGGTCCACGAAGGACAGCAGCCGGTGCTCCAGGCGGTCCTGCTCGGCCGGGCTGGCCGCGCCGGTCAGGACCTCGAGGCCGCGGTAGACCTGGAGCGCGTCCGCCGAGATGGCGACCGGGTCCTCGCCGCGCTCGCGCAGCAGCTCCGCGACCGCGATCGCGACCGCCGTCTTGCCCACCCCGGTGGGACCGAACAGTGCCAGCACGTGCACGGCCGCTAGTAATACAGGCCCGTGCGTGCCCTCATCGTCTTCCTGCTAGCGGTCCTGGCCGCTTCCGCGCTCGGCTGCCAGGAGTCTGGCTTCGACGAGCGCAAGGAGACCGCGCGCCCGCTCAAGGTGCAGCACGTCCTCGGCGAGAGCAAGGTGCCGGGCCAGTCCGAGCGGCCGCTGACCCTGACCGCCGACGCGCTCGACGACACGCTCGCGCTGGGGCTGCAGCCGCTCCGGGCAGCCCTCCCGGGGGCGCGCCTGCCGGCCTATCTGCGCGAGGCGGCGGCCGGCGTCGAGGTGATTCCCCCGGTCTCCGCGGCCGACCTGCCGACGCTCGAGGCGGCCGACCCGGATTTGATCGTCGGCAGCGAACCCGACCAGGGCGAACTCTACGAAGACCTGAGCACGATCGCGCCCACCGTGATGACCGCGGGCGGCGGCGGCCAGTGGAAGCTGAACGTGCGGCTGGTTGGAGAGGCGCTCGGGCGCACCAACGACGCCGAACAGCTGCTGATCGACTACGACACCCGCGCCGCGCAGGTGCGGCGCCTGGTGGACGGCGGCGGGGTGCCGCCGCGTGTGGCGGTGGCCCGCACGACCGCGGATGGCCTGAGCTTCGTCGGGCCCGACTCCTTTGCAGCGACGATCCTCGCCGACGTGGGCGCTCGCCGGGCCGGCGCCATCGCCAACGCCGACCTGATCCTGATCGCCGAGACGAACTCGGCCACTCACGTGGACGGCAGCTTCGAGCGGGTGGACGCAGCAACCTGGTTCGGCCCAGGGGGCGCGCTGGCAGCCCGAGCCGCGCTGGCGGACCTGGCGAGCGCACTGCAGCGGTAGGCCGCGGCGGCGCGCGCTGCGGGGGGTTGGGCGCTTTTCGCGTTCATATGAACCCATAAAGCGCCCAACCCCCCTGTGGGGCAGGGCGGAAGCGCGGGAGCGCGTGCCGGCCCGGGGCCGGCGGCGCCGCTTGGCCCGGCCGCTCTCAGCCCAGCCGGGCCAGCAGGCGCTCTTCGCCCGCCAGCGTCGTGCTGGTTGCCGACGCGACTTCGACCTCGGTCATCTCGCCGGGCGCGGCCACGCCGGTGAAGTTCACGGTCTTGTTGTGGCGGATGCGTCCGCGCAGCCTGGCCGGGTCCGTGCGCGAGGGGCCCTCCACGAGCACCTCCATGCGACGGCCGACGAAGCGCTGGGCGCGATCGGTCGCGTGCCGCTGCACGGTCTCCACGAGGCGCTCCATGCGCTCGCGCTTGACCGGATTCGGCAGGTGGTCCTCCAGCTCGGCCGCCAGCGTCCCGCGCCGCGGCGAGAAGACGAACGTGAACGCCGAGTCGTAGCGCACCTGCTCGACCACCTCCATCGTCTCCTCGAAGTCGGCGTCCGTCTCGCCGGGGAAGCCCACGATGATGTCGGTGGTGATCGCACAGTCGGGCACCAGCTCGCGGATCATCGCCACGCGGTCGAGGTAGCGCTCGCGGCCGTAGGTGCGCCGCATCGCCTTGAGCACGCGTGTGGAGCCCGACTGCAGCGGCAGGTGGATGTGCTCGCACAGGGCCGGAAGCTCGGCGTGGGCGCGGATCACGTCCTCGCGTATGTCCTTTGGGTGTGGGCTCGTATAGCGGATGCGCTCCAGGCCGTCGATGGCGTCGACCATGGAGAGGAGCTCGGCGAAGCTGGACTTCGCCCCCTTGGGGAGGTCGCGGCCGTAGGAGCAGACGTTCTGGCCCAGCAGGGTTACCTCGCGCACCCCGTCGGCGGCGAGCCGCGCGGCCTCCTCCACGATCTCGCCCGCCGGCCGCGACACCTCGCGGCCGCGCGTGGAGGGCACGATGCAGTAGGAGCAGGCGCAGTTGCACCCGACCGAGATCTGAATCCAGGCCTGGTGGGCGCGCCCGCGCTTCATCGGCAGGTGCCCGGTGAAGCCCTCGAACTCGAAATAGCCCTGGGCGCTCAGGCTGTCGCTCGTCAGGAACTCGGCGAGCTTGTGAACCTGGCCGGGCCCGAAGGCCACGTCGACGAACGGGAACATCTCGAAGACCTCGTCCTTGACCGACTGCGACCAGCAGCCGCCGATGCCGATCACGCGCTCGGGGTCCTCGGCCTTGAGGCGCTTGGCCTCACCCAGGTGGCCGACCAGCCGGTTGTCGGCCTTCTCGCGGATCGAGCAGGTGTTGAACAGGATCAGGTCCGCGCCGTCGCGCTCGGGCGCCTCGGCGTAGCCGATCGACTCGAGCATGCCCTTCATGCGCTCGGAGTCGTGCTCGTTCATCTGGCACCCGAAGGTGGTCAGGTGGTAGCTCTTCATGCCGGGCCGAGGATAGCCCTAGAGCATCGCGGAGCCGTCGCCGTCAACGCGCGTAGTCGGTGGCCCGGCTCTCGCGGATGACCGTCACCTTGATCTGGCCGGGGTACTCGAGCTGCTTCTCCACGTCGCGGGCGATCTGGTGCGACAGCAGCGCCGCGGCGTCGTCGTCGATGGCGTCGGGGTGCACGATCACGCGGATCTCGCGCCCCGCGTGCATGGCGTAGACCTTGTCGACGCCCTCGTGGCGCGACGCGATCTCCTCCAGCTCGTGGAGCCGCTTCACGTAGTGCTCCAGGGACTCGCCGCGAGCGCCGGGGCGGGCGCCGGACAGCGAGTCGACGACCTGGACGATCACCGCCTCGACGGTCTGGAGCTCCACCTCGTTGTGGTGCGCCTCCATCGCGTGCGCCACGGCCTCGGACTCCTTGTAGCGCCGCGCCAGCTCGCCGCCGACGAGCGCGTGCGGACCCTCCGTCTCGTGCGACACCGACTTGCCGATGTCGTGCAGCAGCGCGGCCCGCGCCGCCACGCGCGGGTCACCGCCCAGCTCGGCCGCCAGCATCGCCGCAAGCCGCGCGCATTCGATCGAGTGGTGCAGCACGTTCTGGCCGTAGCTGGTGCGAAAGCGCAGCCTGCCGAGCAGCTTCACCAGCTCCGGGTGGACCGAGCCGACGTTGGCCTCGAAGACCGCCTGCTCCCCCACCTCGACGACGTGCTGGTCGATGTCGGACTTGGCCTGGTGGAAGGCCTCCTCGATGCGCGCCGGGTGGATGCGCCCGTCCTGGAGCAGCTTCTCCAGCGTCAGCCGCGCGATCTCGCGACGCACGCCGTCGAAGCCGGACAGCAGCACGGCGCCGGGCGTGTCGTCGATGATGAAGTCGATCCCCGTGAGCGTCTCCAGCGCCCGGATGTTGCGGCCTTCGCGGCCGATGATGCGGCCCTTCAGCTCGTCGGACTTGAGCTCCACGACCGACACCGTCGTCTCCACCGCATGGCTGGACGCAACGCGCTGCATCACCGCGGCGAGGATGCTGCGGGAGCGGCGGTCGGCGTCGCGGCGGGTCTCCTCCTCGACCTGGCGGATCAGGCGCGCGCTGTCGTGGCGCAGCTCGTCCTCCAGCTCGCGCATCATGATCTGCTTGGCCTGGCCGGCGCTCAGGCCGGCGACCCGCTCCAGCTCCCGTATCTGGCTGCGCTTGGCCTCCTTCAGCTCTTCGCGGGCGTGCTCGAGGTTGCGGTGGCGGTCGTCGAACGTGCGCTCGCGCTCGGCCAGCTCCTGCGCCTGCAGCTCGATCGAGCCCTCCTTGGCGCGCAGGCGCTCCTCCAGCCGCGCAAGCTCGCCGCGGCGGGCCCGAAGCTCGTCCTCCAGCTCGTCGCCTCGCGCGGGCGGCGCGGCGACCCCGGCGGTGCTGTCGCGGCGATCTGGCCCGGAAGGCGTGACGGCGGCGGGCTGCGCCGCGCGCGGCCGCTGCACCAGCAGCACCACGGACACCGCAACCGCCGCCGCCACGAGCGCCGCCAACACGATCTCCATTCGGTGTCTCCCTCTGTCCCGGCGTATGCACGCCGGCCTCGTCAATTCTCCGAGCGGTTCACTCGGCGCCGCGAGACACCAATCCTCCAGAAGCGGGACGCGCGCCTAGGACGGCGCGCGAGTCAGGTCTATGGACCCTCCCGAGCACTCCCTCCGAGTGGGTCCGGTGTGGTCATGTTCATGATCCGCAAAAGAAGGCGATTTGCTGGTGTTTCAATCCCACGGCGGCCTTGGCGACCGCTTTCACATGACGATAGCCGCGCATCGGGTCGCTGGCAAGCCGCAGCCCGCATGGAACCGCGGTCAGGAGATGCGCAGCGAGGCGCAGCCCAGCGTGATCACGTCCCCGCTTCGGACCGGCGTCGGCCCGACCACGCGCAGCCCGTTCAGGCGGGTGCCGTTGAGCGAGCCGCCGTCCTCGATCACCCAGCCGCGCTGGGTCCGGCGCAGCACGGCGTGCACGCGCGACACACTCGGGTCCCCGAGCCGGTAGTCGCTTCCGCGCGAGCGGCCGAGCGTCACGGTCGCCTGCTCTGGCGGGAGCTCGAGCCGCGGCACCCGCGGACGGCTCCATGCGACCTGCACCTCGCGTCCCAGCCCCGACAGGGCCGCCGCCGCGCCGGCGAGCAGCCGGACGAAGCGGCTCTGCGGCGGCAGGTCGCGGACGAGGTCCTTCAGCTGCTCCCGGTCCCTCGCCTCGTGGACCCGCTCCAGCCGCTGGGCGAAGGTCTCCATCGACAGATGCCCCTGAGCCGCGCGGTCGCGCAGCGTGCGCTCGGTCAGATCACGGTCGAGATCGGACGCCCTGACCGGAAGCGGCGTGACAGGCTCGGCTGCCATCCGGGCCATTGTCCACCTCGGGGGCCGGTCCGTCCACCGCGGGGGCCGGTCCGTCCACCGCGAGCCGCTCCGCGGCGGCTCTCAGGCAGCCCTGCGCTCCCCGCCGTCGCCGTCGCGCTCGTGCTGGCGCACCGCCTCGTAGGCGATCTCGCTGGCGTACCCTCGCCTGATCAGCAGCCGCCAGGCGCGGTCGCGCTCGCGGTCGTCGCTCGGCGGCGGCACGCGCTGCTGCAGCACGAGCAGTGCGGTGTCGAGCTCCGCATCGCGGCTGCGGTCGGCGACCGCCGCCTCGATCAGGTCGGGCGGGACGCCGCGCCGCTGGAGGTCGCGGGTGATCCGCTCGGACCCCCAGCGCTCCAGCTGGCGCTTGTCCTCGGTGAAGCGCAGCGCGTAGCGCGCGTCGTCGAGGAACCCGGCCTCGGTCAGCTCGGCCACCGCCTCCTCGATCGCCTCGGGCTCCACCCGCTTGCGCTCGAGGAAGGTGCGCAGCTCTGACACGGTGCGCTCGCGGTGGCCCACCGCCCGGTACCCGAGCTGGATCGCCCGCTCGCGCTCGCGGGCCTGGTCGTGGTCGTCCATGACCTCTCCCCCTTCGAAGCGCTAGGCCGCCTGCTCCTCCGGCGGCCCCTCGGAGGCGGCCTCCGGAGTGGCCTCCGGATTGGCGTCGGCCTCCGGCGGCGGCACGGCTGCGAGCTTGGCCGACGGCGGCTCGACCCCCACCGCGTCGTAGATCTTGCGCTCGATCTCGTCGGCCGTCTCGGGGTGCTCGCGCAGGTAGCCCTTCACGTTGTTGCGTCCCTGCCCGAGCCGCTCGCCGTCGTAGGAGAAGAACGAGCCCGACTTCTGGACGATCCCGTGCTCGATCCCGAGGTCGACGATGCAGCCCTCGCTGGAGATGCCCTGGCCGTAGTCGATGTCGAACTCGGCCTGGCGGAACGGGGCCGCCACCTTGTTCTTGACGACCTTGACGCGCACCCGGTTGCCGACCGCCTCGGTGCCCTCCTTGAGGGTCTCGATGCGGCGGATGTCCAAGCGCTGGGAGGCGTAGAACTTGAGCGCGCGGCCACCCGGCTGGGTCTCCGGGCTGCCGAACATCACGCCCACCTTCTCGCGGATCTGGTTAGTGAACACGCAGAGCGTGTTGGCGCGGTTGAGGTTGCCGGCCAGCTTGCGCATCGCCTGCGACATCATGCGCGCCTGGAGGCCGACCGTCTGGTCGCCCATCGCCCCCTCGAGCTCCACCTTCGGGGTTAGCGCGGCGACGGAGTCGATCGCGACGATGTCGACGGCCCCCGAGCGGATCAGCAGGTCGGCGATCTCGAGCGCCTGCTCGCCGTGGTCGGGCTGGGAGACCAGCAGCTCGTCGACGTCGACGCCGATGCGCTTGGCGTAGATCGGGTCCATCGAGTGCTCGGCGTCGATGAACGCGCAGATCCCGCCCGTCTTCTGGGCGTTCGCGAGCACGTGGTAGAGCAAGGTGGTCTTACCGGATGACTCCGGCCCGAAGATCTCGACGATACGGCCGCGCGGGAGGCCTCCCACCCCGAGGGCGAGGTCGAGCGACAGGGCGCCGGTCGGGACTGCCTGCACGCGCACGGCGGCGGCCTCGTCCCCCATCTTCATGATCGCGCCGTCGCCGAAATCCTTGCGGATCTGGGTCAACGCGCTGTTCAGCGCGGACTCACGCGCCTGGGCGGCCTTCTGCTGCTCCTTGTCCATGCGTCCGTCCTCTCGAAAGCTCTCTGAGGTCCACAACGTAGGAGGAGGATCGGACAGACGTTCGCCCCTGTCGGCCCGATGTGGTTGGATCGCAGTGCCGTGTACGCCTTCCGGCAGGCCAACTGGCTTCGGCGCATGGTGCGCCTCTCTGGAGCGGTGCCGCCGATCTCCTGGCTCTACGCCCGTACGCTGCACCACGCAGACCGCGCCGTATACCGGCTGACGGGCGGGCGCGCCACCTTCGTCTCATGGGTCACGGGGCTGCCGATCGTCATGCTCACGACGACCGGGGCGAAGAGCGGCAGGCGCATCACGCTGCCGCTCGTCGGCCTTCCGGAGGACGATCGCATGGTGATCATCGCCTCCAACTACGGGCAGCACAGCAATCCGTCCTGGTACTACAACCTGCGCGCCAACCCCCGGGCGACGATCGAGTTCGACGGGATCACGCGCGACGTCGTGGCGCGCGAGCTGACCGGTGACGAGCGGGAGCGCCAGTACGCCCGCGGGATCGAGATCTATCCGGGCTGGACCCAATACCGCACCCGCGCCTCGCACCGCCAGATACCGGTCATGGAGCTGGCGCCCGCGGCGGAGTAGCTCACTCCGGCAGCTCGATCGACCCGTCCGGCCGGATCGTCCAGTGCGGGTTGTGGGCGATCTCCCAGGGATGGCCGTCGGGGTCGGCGAACGCAGCCGAGTAGCCGCCCCAGAAGGTCTCGCCGGGCTCGCGTGCGATGCGCCCGCCGGCGCTGCGCGCCTCCTCGATCACCGCGTCGACCTCGGCGGGCGAGCCCACGTTGTGCGCGAGCGTCATGCCGCCCCAGCCGCCGCTGTCCTCGACCCCGCTGTCCTCGGCGAGCCGGGCGCGGTCCCAGAGCGCCACCACCATCCCGCCGGCCTGGAAGAACACCACGTCGTCGCCCGGCTCGGCGCGCGTGTGCCAGCCGAGCGCCTCGTAGAAGGCGCGCGCCCGGGCGAGATCCCCGACGCCGAGCGTGATCAGGCTGACGCGCTGCTCCACGCCGTCAATCGTCTCAGCTGCGCCGGCAGACCAGAACCTCGGTCCGGTACGGCAACTCCACCACGCCGTCGCCGGCCAGCGCCCGCGCCCGCACGAGCACGTGCTCGCGCTCCTCGGGCTCCAGCGCCGCGATGAAGCTGATCGAGCCGACCCTCGCCTCCAGCCCGGCCGCATCCAGCTCCTGGCGGTTGTCGAACACGCGCTCCTCGAGCGGGCCGAAGCGGTCGCTGCGCTCGAAGGCCACCCGCCAGGCGTCGCCGCGGTGGGTCGGCACGCCGGCCTGGTGGGGCTCGAGCAGCTCCTCGATGGCGCGGTTCATCGGGTCCTCCTCCACGCGCCGGTTCCAGAGCAGCGCCAGCACTCCCCCTGGGCGCAGCACGCGGTGGATCTCCGCCAGGGCCGCGTCGCCGTCGAACCAGTGGAAGGCCTGCGCGACCGCCACCGCATCGGCCGCACCGTCGCCCAGCGGGATCGCCTCCGCCGTCCCATCCAGCGCCCGCACGCCGGCCGGCAGCGCGGCGCGCATCTCGGCCACCGGCTCGACGGCGATCACGCTCAGCCCGGCGTCCACGAGCGGGCGCGTCAGCTTGCCGGTGCCCGCGGCGAGGTCGACCACCACGGGCCGCGGCGGGAGCTGCGCGATCAGATGGCGCACGGCGTCCTGGGGATATCCGGGGCGGCCGCGCTCGTACGCGGCGGCCGAGCGCGCAAAGCCCTCCGCTGCCGCACGGTGGATCCTCGCGGTCACCGTCAGGCCCCCAGCGCCGCGCGCGCCAGCGGCTCGTACAGCGCGCCCTGGGGGCGCAGCGTGGAGCGGTAGAGCGTCAGGTCCCGCGCCTCGAACCCCTCACCGGGCGGCGCGGGCGCGTCGGGCAGCGGCTGCACGCGGCGCTCGCCGCGCTTGACCCGCGCGAGCGTCACGTGAGGCCAGAACGGGCGCTTCTCCGGCCGATACCAGCCGCCCGCCTCGAGCGCGTCGGAGATCGCGCCCTGGACGGCGGATGCGCGCCCGCCCTCGTCCTCGAGGTCGAGGGCGAACAGGCGCGGGTCGCGCGGCGGCAGGGGCCGCACCGCAGCGGCGCGCAGCAGCGGCGGCTCGGCGTCGGCGACCGAGCCGAACACCGCCTCGGCGATCTGCGGCGCCGCGCTCTCGTCCTGCCAGCCGAGGAACGCGAGCGTCGCGTGCAGGGCGTCGCCGGGAACAGGGCGCAGGTCGCGCCGCCCCGCGACGAGCTCGTCGCGCCACGCCGCAAGCTCCGCCCGCTCCTCCGCGGGCAAGTCCAGGGCCACGAACATGCGGGCACGCGGGCCGCTCAGAAGTCCACGTCCTCGCCGCGCAGCAGCCGCCTCAGCAGGTGCATCCCCACCGTGGTCGAGCGATCGCGCACCTCGGCCCGATCCCCGGGCAGGCGCGCGTCACGCACCAGCTTCGACCCGTCCGCCAGCTTGGCCCCCCAGCAGACGTAGCCGACCGGCTTGGCCTCGGTGCCCCCGCCCGGGCCCGCCACGCCCGTGATCGAGAGCGCGGTGTCCGCGTCGAAGCGGGCCAGCGCCCCGTCTGCCATCGCCTCGGCCACCTCGAGCGAGACCGCGCCGTGGCGCTCGATCAGCGCCGGGTCCACGCCCAGCAGGGCGGCCTTGGCCTCGTTGGAGTAGGTCACGACCCCGCCCGAGAAGTACGCCGAGGAACCGGCCCGCTCTGTGATGCGGCCGGCCATCAGCCCGCCGGTGCACGACTCCGCCAGGGCGAGCGAGCGGCCGGCCAGCAGGCCGGCCACCTGGTCGTCGACGGTGGACCCGTCCTTCGAGAACAGCGTGTGCCCGTGGCGCTCCGCGATCAGGGCCTCCACCGCCCGCCACGCCGGCTCTCCGCCGGGCTCCCAGCGGGTCACCACCTCCACCTCGGCGCGGCGCAGGCAGGTGGTGATCTCGAGCGCCTCGAAGCCGTCGATCTCCCCCTCCGCCACGCGCAGCGTCTCGGCGATCTCGGACTCCGGTATCCCGAACAGGCGCAGCGTCTGGCGCTCGTAGGTCGTGCGGCCGCCGACGGCCTGCTGGAACGCCTCGGTGGCCACCGCCTTGGGCCACATCTCGTGCAGCTCCCGCGGCGGCCCGGGCAGCACCACGAACGTCGGCTTGCCGGGCACCACGAGCCCTGGCGCCGTGCCCGCCGGGTAGATGACCTCGGCGCCCTCGGGCACCAGCGCCTGCTTGCGGTTGGCGGCGCGCACGGCGTCGAAGTCGAAGTTCCGGTAGCGCTTCATCAGCGGACGCAGGATCTCGGCGATGCGCTCCTCGAGGGCCTCGTCGAGGAACAGCGGCCGGCCCGTGAACTTCGCGACCATCTCGATCGTCAGGTCGTCCGCGGTCGGCCCCAGGCCGCCGCTCGTGATCACGAGGTCCACGCCCTGGTCGGCCATGAAGGCGAGCTGGGCCTGCATGTCCTCGGGCCGGTCGCCGCAGATGGTGATGTGGGCGAGGTCGATGCCCAGCTCGAGCAGCCGGTCCGAGAGCCACGGGCCGTTGCGGTCGCGGACCCGGCCGGTCAGGACCTCGGTGCCGGTGATGACGATGCCGGCCCGCGCGGGCATCAGGCGGCGCTCACAGGCAGGGCCGCTGACCCAGCGGCAGCGGCCTCATGCCGCCGGGCGTGAATACGAAGCCGACCGGGTCGGGCCCGCTCACCTCCACCGGCTTCCCGTTGGCTTCGAGCGCTACGGAGGTGTTGCCGAGGTTGACCCGCAGGCGGCGCCCTCGGAACGTGCGCGGCGCGTCGATGGTGTCCTCGAACATGATGTCCGTGCCGGGGCCGGTGTCGATGCAGACGTACGTCTGCGCCTCGGGCGCGATCCTGAGCGTCACGCGCCGCGGAGGCGCCGGGCGCTCGCGCTCGGTCCGCTCGCGCGGCTCGGTCGTCGTCGGCTCCGTGGATGCCTGCTCGCCGTCGCCATCGCCGGAGTCGTCGCTGAGCAGGCCGATCACCAGCAGCACGGCCACCACCGTCAACGCGGCCAGCGCGATCGCCACACCGGGCCCGCGCGGCGGTCCGCCGCGCCGGCGGTCGCGCCGGACGGGGGTCGGGCCGAGCTGCTGGAGCTGATCGGCCTCCTCGCGCGACTCATATCTGGCGCGGTACTCCTCGACCAGCACCTGGGGGTCGATGCCGAGCGCCTCGGCGTACGTGCGCAGGAAGGTCTTGACGAACGTGGGCCCGGGCAGCATCCCGAACTCCTCGTTCTCGAGAGCGCGCAGGTACTTGGCGCGGATCTTCGTCCTGGCCTCGACGTCTGCGATGTCGAGGCGCTGCCGCATCCGTGCCTCTCGGAGCGTGTCTCCGATCGAGGGCATCGCGAGCCGTATTCTGGCGAGAAGAACTAATCCTCGGCGGGCGCCGCAAGAGCTGCGTCACCGAGCTGCTCCAACACGCGCGGCAGATCGGCCTCTGTGATCAGCACCTGACGCGCCTTGGAGCCCTCGTAACCCGAGATCGCGCCGCGGCGCTCCATCATGTCGATCAGGCGCCCGGCGCGCGTGTAACCGACGCGCAGGCGCCTCTGGAGCATCGAGGTGGAGGCGGTGCCCATCTGAACGACGGTGGCGATCGCATCCGCCAGCAGGTCGTCCTGGTCCGGGTCGTAGTCGCCGTCGTGCCCGTCGCCGTCGGACTCGCTCTCGACCGCCTCGAGCAGCTCCTCGTGCAGCTCCGGCTCGCCCTGGCGCCGCCAGTGCTCGGTCAGCTTCTCGATCTCCTCCTCGGCGATGAACGCGCCCTGGATGCGCGCCGAGCGCGACTCGCCCGAGGGCCGGAACAGCATGTCTCCCTGGCCCAGCAGCGACTCCGCGCCGTTCTGGTCCAGGATCACGCGCGAGTCGGTCTGGGAGGACACCGCGAACGCGATGCGCGCCGGCACGTTGGCCTTGATCATGCCGGTGATCACGTCGGCGCTCGGCCGCTGCGTGGCGAGCACCAGGTGGATGCCCACGGCGCGCGACTTCTGCGCCAGCCGGATGATCGAGTCCTCCACGTCGGCCGGGGCGACCATCATCAGGTCGGCCAGCTCGTCGATCACGCAGAGGATGTACGGCAGCGGGCGCTCGCCCTGCTTCACGCGCACGCGGTTGAGCTCGACCAGGCTGCGCGTCTTGGCCTTGCTCATGACGCCGTAGCGCTCCTCCATCTCCTTGATCAGGTTGGCGAGCACGTTGGCCGCCAGGCGCGGGCTGGTCACGACCGGCGTGAGCAGGTGGGGAATGCCCTCGTAGTGGTTGAGCTCCACGCGCTTGGGATCGACCAGCACGAGGCGGACCTCGTTGGGATCCGCGCGCAGCAGCAGCGATGACAGCATCGCGTTCACGCAGCCCGACTTGCCCGAGCCGGTGGTGCCGGCGATCAGGATGTGCGGCTGCTTGGCGAGATCGGTGCCGATCGCCTTGCCGGCGATGTCCTTGCCGAGCCACACCGACAGCGGCGACCAGCCCTTGGGCGCCTCCTGGAAGACGTCGCCGAGGTGCACCATCTTGCGCACCCGGTTGGGCACCTCCACGCCGACGGCCTGCTTGCCGGGAATGGGCGCCAGGATGCGCACCTGCTCGGCCGCGAGGGCGTAGGCGAGGTCGTCCTTGAGCTGCGCGACCTTGGAGACCTTGATCCCGGGGGCGAGCCGCAGCTCGTAGCGGGTCACGTGCGGGCCGGAGACGGTGCCGATCACCCGCGCATCGACGTTGAAGTGGCTGAGCGCCTGGACCAGCTGGACGCCGGCCTTCTCGATGCCCTTGGTATCCACCTTCTGAGGGCCGTTGGACCGCTTCAGCATGCCGGGCTTGGGCAGGCGGTACTCGTAGTCGTCGGCCTCGGTCACCGCCGAGCGGCGGTTGCCCATCGGCGTCAGCTGCTCCCGGGGCTCGGGGCCGTCCTCCGCCGCGACGGGGAGGTCGGGCTCGGGCAGCGGCTCGGGCTCGTCCCAGAGGTCCTCCTCCTCGGGCTCCGGCTCGAGCTCGGGCTCCTCCTCTCCGGGCTCCTCCTCTCCGTAAAGGTCGGGAAAGCGCTCGGCGGCGTCGAGCGCCGGCGCCTCGACGTGCGTGGCGCGGACGACCGGCTCGTGGTCCTCCGGCTCGGGCGGCTCGACAGGCTCGGGCACACCCGGCATCGGGTCGCCCGGGAGCGGCGCGGTGGCGACGGTCGCGAACGACCGGGTGGTGCGCCGCACGCGCTCACTGGTGGTGGTGGCGGCGTCGCGCGTGCCCTGCACCACGCCCGCGATCGATGCGCCCGTCAGGAGCAGGACGCCGGCCAGCGCGAGGAAGACGAAGAGGATGTGTGAGCCAGCCTCGGAGAACAGCTTGGCCGACGACCAGAACAGCGCCTCGCCGACCAGGCCGCCGTGGTCGCGCAGGTAGCCGGCGTCGAAGAAGCCGTCGCGCGGCGTGTCGCCGGGGCCGAGCCCGAGCGACCCGGCCGCCAGCCCGAGCGTCAGCGCCGCCCCGAGGCAGAGCCCGCCGGTCTTGAACGGGTGCACCGCCGGCAGCATCGGGCGGATCACGATCACCGCCCCCACGGCGAACAGCGCCACCGGGGCGAGGTAGCCCACTCCGCCGAGCAGGAACAGGATGCCGTCGGCCATGGCCTGGCCCACTTCGCCGCCGGCCCAGCCGAGATAGAAGACGCACGCGAAGAAGGCCGCGAACGCGACCAGGGCCAGTCCGATCAGGTCCCACTGGCGCTGGTCGAGCTGGGGCAGCGTGAGCGGCGGCCAGGATCCCCGTCGGGATCGGCGGCGCTTGCGGCGACGGCTAGCCATCCCAGGTCATTTCGACGGAGGAGCGCCTCACCCTCCCTACCATGGGGGACATGTCGGGACGCCCGCGAGTGCTGGTGGTCGAGGACGACGCCGATATCGCCGGCGTGCTGCGCCGCTCGCTCGACAAGGAGGGCTACGACGTGCGCGTGGCCGGCGACGGCGAGGCCGCCCTGGACGAGGCCGGAGTGTTCGAGCCCGACGCCGTCGTGCTCGACCTGGGGCTGCCCCGCCTCGACGGCGTGGAGGTCTGCCGGCGGCTGCGCGGCGAGGGCGACGTCCCGATCCTGATCCTGACCGCCCGCGACGCGCTCGACGCCCGCGTGGAGGGCCTCGACTCGGGCGCCGACGACTACCTCGTCAAGCCCTTCGAGCGCGACGAGCTGCTGGCCCGCCTGCGCGCTCTGCTGCGCCGCCGGCCGCCGCGCGGCAGCGCCTTCCTGGTGGTCGGCGACCTGCGCCTCAACCCCGACACGCGCGAGGTGCAGCGCGGCGACCGCGAGCTGGAGCTGACCGCGCGCGAGTTCGAGCTGCTGGAGCATCTGATGCGCAACGAGCGGATCGTCGTGTCGCGCCAGGCCCTGCTCGACGAGGTCTGGGGATACCACCCGTTCGCCGAGACCAACACCGTCGACGTCTTCATCTCCAACCTGCGCCGCAAGCTCGAGTCGAGCGGCGAGGCTCGCGTGCTGCACACCGTGCGCGGGGCCGGCTACGTGCTGAGGGACGCATGAGGGCGCGCCTGCCGGTCCGCTTCAAGCTGGCGCTGGTCACCGCCGCGCTCACGTTCGGGATCCTCTGCGTGTTCGCCGCCGTCATCGGCGCCGTGGCCGAGCAGCGCATCCGAGCCGGGTTCGACGACGACCTGCGCGCGACCGTGGCGGACCTCGCGGACCGGCTCAACCCGCAGCGCACGGCCGACGGTCAGGTGGACATCAGCGAGCAGTCCCTGACCGGGGCCGCGGCCGGCGGGGCGCAGCTGCGGCTACTGCGGCGCAACGGCGACGTCGTCTATCCCAGGGGCCTGCTGCCGCTCGCCCAGCCTGGCGTCGAGGGCCTCAGCGACCTCGGCGACTACCGCGTGATCTCGCGTGCGCTCACGATCTCGAACCCCGACACCCCCCAGGCGTTCGGCCCACTGACCGACGAGTCCGTCGCCCGCGTCGTCGGCTTCGTGCAGTACGCGAAGCCGCGCGCCACGGTCGCCCGCACGGTCAACCGCGTGCGCCTGTTCCTGGCCTTCGGCGTGCTCGGCGGCACGCTGCTGGCCTTCCTCGGCGGCCTCTACGTGGCCCAGCGCGCCATGCGCCCGATCGCCGGCCTGACGCGCGCCGCACGCGAGGTGGCGCGCACGCGCGACCCCGACATCACGCTGCCCAAGCCGCGCGCCAACGACGAGGTCTCGGACCTGGCGCACACGTTCGAGGACATGCTCCGCGAGCTCGCCGGCGCGTGGGCGGAGACCGAGGCCACTCTGAGCCGCCAGCGCGAGTTCGTGGCCGACGCCTCGCACGAGCTGCGCACGCCGCTCACGAGCATCCTCGCCAACCTGGAGCTGCTGGAGACGGAGCTGAGCGGCGAGCAGCGCGAGATGGCGGAGTCGGCCCTGCGCTCGTCGCGGCGCATGCGGCGGCTGGTCGGCGACCTGCTGCTGCTGGCGCGCGCCGACGCCGGCCGCGAGTCGCCGCGCGCCCCGGTGGACCTCGCCGCCGTGGCGCGCGAGGCCGCAGAGGAGGCGGGCGCGCTGTCATCGGACCACCCGGTGTCGCTGGACCTGGCCGGCCCGGTGCCCGTCACGGGCGTCGCGGACGACCTGCACCGCCTCGCCGGCAACCTCGTGGAGAACGCCCTGCTGCACACCGCGCCGGGCACCCCGGTCACCGTCTCGGTGCGGCGAAACGGCGACTCGGCCTTGCTGGAGGTGGCCGACCGCGGCCCCGGCGTGCCAGCGGAGCTGCGCCAGCGGGTCTTCGAGCGCTTCGCACGCGGAGACGCCGACGCCAAGCGCAGCGGCGGCAGCGGGCTAGGGCTCGCGATCGTCAAGGCCGTCGCGGACGCCCACGGCGGCCGCGTGGAGCTGCTGGACGCGCCCGGCGGGGGCGCGCGCTTCGTGGTGACGCTGCCGGCGACGGAGGCGGGCCCGGTCCGCTCCGATCCCGCGGCTACGGTGTTCGGGCCCTAAGAGCCGAGTACCCGAGTTTCCTGAAGGAGCCACTTCGTGAAGTCCATTCTGCGCCGGCGTCCGTCGCCGGCCCTCGTGATCGCGTGCATCGCCCTGTTCCTGTCGCTGGGCGGCGTGTCCTACGGCGTCGCCACCGGCTTCATCGACAGCCGCGAGATCAAGAACAACTCGATCACCAGCGCCGACGTGCGCAACAACACGCTGCGCACCTTCGACATTCGCAACAACGAGGTGCGCGGATTCGACATCCGCAACTCCACGATCCAGGGCCGCGACGTGGCCTTCAACACGCTCGGCGGAGCGGACATCAACGAGGCAAGCCTCGGCAAGGTGCCCTCGGCCACGGCGGCAGACAGCGCCACCACTGCTGCCACGGTCGGCGGCCTGAGGGTGCAGAAGTTCTTCGTCAAGCCGGCCTCTGGCGCTGCCGCGGCCGAGATCTTCCGTGGCGACGGCTTCGCGATCGAGGCCGGGTGTCCCGGCGGCGCCCCGGTCCTGCGGGTCGACGGGATCGCGGGCGCTCCGGCGACCAACCTGACCGTCTCGGGCACCGGGACCGGCGAGGTGGCGATCTTCACGACGGACACGACGCTCGTGCCCGGCGACGACGTGAGCCTGCTCGGCGGGCTGGCCGAGGCCGCCGGCACCGCCACCGTGTCCACCACCGGCGGCGCCGTGGCCACGATCGCCTACGGCGCAGAGAGCGCGGACGCCTTCGCAGGCGAAACCGTCTGCGCTATCCGCGGGACCGTGACCTCCGGCTAGACCTCCACGACCACCGGCAGGATCATCGGCCGGCGGCGCAGGCGGTCGTATACGAACGCCGCCACGTCGTCGTGCAGATGGTCCTGCAGGAGGTCGATCTCGCGGATCTCCTCCTTGGCGGAGCGCTCGAGCGAGGCGTCCACGGCCTTGCGCAGCTCCTCGACGAAAGCGTCCGCCTCGTCGACGAACGGCACACCGCGGAAGATGATCTCCGGCGGGGCGACCGAGCGGCCGTCCTGCTCGGAGACCGTGGCGACGACGATGAAGATCCCGTCCGCGGACAGCATGCGCCGGTCGCGCAGGGCCACGTCCTCGATGTCCCCCACGTCGACGCCGTCGACGAAGATCATGCCCGCCTGCTCGCGGTCGCCGAAGCGGGCGCCCTTGGAGTTGATCTCGAGCGGCAGGCCGTTCTCGCCCCGGAAGATGGACTTGGGCGGGACGCCGACGGCCTCGGCCAGCTCGCCGTGCAGGCGCAGGCGGCGGTGATCGCCGTGCACCGGCAGCACGTACTCGGGCTTGGTGAGGTTGAGCATCAGCTTCAGCTCCTCGGCGTAGCCGTGCCCCGAGGCGTGGACGGGCACGTCGGCGGCCGTGATGACGTCGGCGCCGAGCCGGTAGATGCGGTTGATCGTCTCGTTGACGGCCCGCTCGTTGCCCGGGATCGAGGTGGCCGAGAAGATCACGGTGTCGCCCTGGTGCAGCTCCACCTGCGGGTGGTCGCCGTGGGCCATGCGCCGCAGCGCCGACAGTGGCTCGCCCTGGCTGCCGGTGGAGATCACGACCAGCTTCTGGTCGGGGAAGTCCTCGATCTCCTTCGGTCCGACGAGCATCCCCTCCGGCACGTCGATGTGGCCCAGCGTGCGCCCGATGTTCACGTTCTTGCGCATCGAGCGGCCCACGAGCGAGACCTTGCGGCCGACAACGGCCGCGGCGTCCACCACCTGCTGAACCCGGTGGATGTTGGAGGCGAAGCAGGTGACGATGATGCGGCCGCGGCAGCGCGCGAAGACCTCTTCGAGCTTCGGGCCCACGCTCGACTCGGACAGCGACACGCCCGGCCGGTCGGCGTTGGTGGAGTCGCCGCAGAGCAGCAGCAGGCCGTCGCGGCCCAGCTCGGCCAGGCGCGCGACGTCGGCGGGGACGCCGTCCACGGGCGTCTGGTCGAACTTGTAGTCGCCGGTCACCAGCATGGTGCCGAGCTCGCACCCAAGGGCGACCGCGAAGGCGTCTGGGATCGAGTGGGCCATCTTCACCATCTCGACGTTGAACGGGCCGGCGTCGAAGCGCTGACCGGCCAGGACGTCCTCCACGGTTACGTCACGCAGGCGGTGCTCGTCCAGCTTGGAGCGCACCATGGCGGCGGTCAGCGGTCCGCCGTAGATCTTCGGGGCCCGGCCGAGCTGGCGCAGCACGAACGGCAGCGCGCCGACGTGGTCCTCGTGGCCGTGCGTGAGCACGATCGCCTCGATGTCCTCGGCGCGCTCCCGCAGGTAGGCGAAGTCGGGCAGCACCAGGTCGATGCCGAGCTGGTCCGGCGTCGGGAACATCAGGCCGGTGTCCACGACGACGATGCGGCCGTCGTACTCGACGACCATCATGTTCTTGCCGATCTCGCCGAGCCCGCCGAGCGGCAGGACCCTCAGGGTGCCAGTCACACTGAGGCCAACAGCTCGTGGCGCTCGAGCGCCGCGCGAAGCACTGCCGTCTCCTCCTCGGAGGCCTCCACCAGCGGCAGTCGCAGCCCCCCGACCGCCAGGCCGGCGAGGTTGAGCGCCGCCTTGATCGGGATCGGGTTCGTGGTCACGCTCAGGGCATCGTAGAGATCGCGCAAGTCGGCCTCGATCTCGTGCCGGTGCTCGGGCTCGTCGACGATGCGCCGCATCTCGCGTCCGACGAGGTGCGAGGCGACCAGGATTCCGCCGGTCCCGCCCAGGTCCATCACCTTGGCGAGGATGTCGTCGTTGCCGGCGAGCAGGTCGAGGCCGTCGATCGCGGTCATGTCGTCGTAGCGCGCCTGCTTGACGGCCACCACGTTCTCGATCTGGCCCAGCTCGGCGAGCAGGTCGTTGGGCATGTCCGTGCCGGTGCGGCCGGGGATGTTGTAGGCCACGATCGGCCTGTCGGTGGCGCCCGCGGCGGCCTCGAAGTGGGCCTTGATGCCGCGCCGGTTGGGGCGCACGTAGTACGGCGTGACGACGAGCATCGCGTCCACGCCGACCTCCGTCGCGCGCTCGGTCATCTCGACGGTGTGGCGGGTGTCGTAGGTGCCCGTGCCGGCGATCACGGCGGCGTCGCCGGACTCGGCGACCGCGAGCTCCCAGAGGCGGACCTTCTCCTCGTCGGTCATGGTGGCGGCCTCGCCGGTGGTTCCGCCGAGCACCAGCCCGTCCGAGCCGTTCTCGAGCAGGTGGTGGATGAGGCGAACGGTGGCGTCCTCGTCGAGCTCCCCGTCCGCGTCGAACGGGGTCACCATCGCCGTGAGGATGCCGCCTATCTGCATGCTGCCGAAGCGCTCAGTCGCTACTGGAGCGGCTTGAACGGGTCGGGGGTGGCGTTGGCCGAGCCGCTTCCGGAAGCGGGCGCGGGCTCGGCATCAGGCGCGGGCGGCGCCGGCTGCGCGGACGGCGCGGGAGTGGCGCCGGCAGGCGGGGCGTCCTGGATCGGGCGGCCATGCTGGTCGTAGCGGACCCCGCCCTCGGGCGCCTGGCCCTGGGTCGATCCACCCTGGTTGAAGTTCTGCTGAGCCTCGTCGAGCTTCTGCTGTGCCTGCTCGGCGAGCTTCTTGGCCTTGTCCATGAAGCCCATCTTCGCCTCCTCGATTCGTCACGCAGGAGCGTACCGCGCGGCCCGGCCTGGCGGATTTCCACCGGGAACGCCCGAGGCGAATGTCAGAATTGCATGCACCCGGTCATGCCCCAGGAACGCGACTACAGTCACCGCACAGCCGTGCAGAAACTTGGAATCAAGCCGGATCAACGCATCGAGGTGACCGGAGACGTCGGATCGGGCCTGCGGCGTGACGTCAAGGAGGCCGCCGGACGGGGCCTCGTGCGCTCCGGCGAGCTCGACGGCGCCATCGTCCTGGTCGAGTCCGAGGAAGAGGCCAAGGAGGCCCTCGTCCGCTACCGCGCCCGGTTGCGCGACACCGGCTACCTGTGGGTGATCACCCGCAAGCGGGGACACCAGACCTACCTCAACCAGATGGCGCTGGTCCCCCACGCCAAGCGGCTCGGCCTGATCGACAACAAGACCTGCTCGATCGACGACGCCCGCTCCGGCATCCGCTTCGTGGTGCCGCGGGCGCTGCGCAAGCAGAACGCGGCCTGAGGCCCGAAAAGGCGACCACGGGCTCGAGTCCGGCGCGCTAGAGCAGGTGCTCCAGCCCCACGACGGGTGAGCGTTCCAGTGAGCCCACCTTGCGCACCGCCAGCAGCACGCCGGGCATGAACGACTCCCGGTCGATCGAGTCGTGGCGGATCGTCAGGGTCTGACCGGGTCCGCCGAAGAGCACCTCCTGGTGGGCCACCAGCCCGGGCAGGCGCACCGAGTGGATCGGCTCGTGCACGTTGCCCCCGGCCGCGGCGATCAGCCCCGCGGTCCGCTTCGCCGTGCCGGACGGGGCGTCCAGCTTGCGGTCGTGGTGCAGCTCGACGATCTCGCACTCCGGCATGTGCTCCGCGGCCTCGGCGGCGAACTTCATCATCAGCACCGCGCCGATCGCGAAGTTGGGGGCGACGAACAGGTTGCCCTCCCCCACGCCCTCCAGCTCGGAGAAGTCGGCGCCGGTGGTGCCCATCACGCAGTGCACGCCGGCCTCGAGGCAGGCGCGCGCGTTGGCGAGCGCCGTGTCCGGCGTCGAGAAGTCCACGACCACGTCGGCGTCGCCGAGCACGTCGGCCAGGCTCGCCTCCAGGTGAGGGTCCGCCCGTCCGACCAGCGACATGTCTTCCGCCCCCTCGACCGCCGCGCAGACCGTCTGGCCCATGCGCCCGGCGGCCCCGGAGACCGCGACGTTGATCACGCCGCTGCGGCGAGCGACGGGCTGACCGCCTCCAGCGCGGAGCGGAACGTCGCCTCGTCCGCCCCCACGCCTCCAGCCGACAGCCGCTCGGGCTGCCACAGCTCGCGCGCCAGCTCCATCACGTCGTCGAGCGTGACCGCGTCGAAGCGGGCCAGCAGCTCGTCCACGGTGAGCAGCGGCACGCCCGTCAGCACCGAGCTGCCGAGCCGGTTCATGCGCGTGGCACTCGACTCCATCGACAGCACCGTGCGGCCCTTGACGTTGTCGCGGGCGCGCTCGAGCTCCTCGGGCGTCACGCCGTCCTGCTGGAGGCGGCGCAGCTCGGTCCCGATCACGTCCATCGCCTCCTGGACGTTGTCCGGCCGCGTGCCCACGTAGAGCGCCACCTGGCCGGTGTCGGCGTACTGCGAGGCGTACGAGAAGACCGAGTAGGCCAGCCCGCGCTTCTCGCGCACCTCCTGGAACAGGCGCGACGAGGTCGAGCCGCCCAGGATCGTGTCGAGCACCCGCAGCGCGAAGCGGCGGTCGTCGCTGCGGGCGATGCCGGGCCCGCCCAGCGCGAGGTGGTACTGCTCGGTTTCCTTGGCGTGGAAGCGCGCCGCCGGCGCGATGGCAACGGGCGCCGGGATCTGACTGGGCGCCGGAGGCGCCGTCCCGACGGCAGAGTCCACGAGCGACACGATGCGGTCGTGCTCGAGGTTGCCGGCGGCGGCCACGACGATGTTGCCGGGCACGTAGCGGCCGTCGTGCCAGCCCGCGAGCTGCGGCACCGGCACCGACGAGATCACGTCGGCACGGCCGATCACCGGCCGCCCGAGCGGATGGTCGCCGAAGATCGCGCCGGCGAGGATGTCGTGCACCTTGTCCGAGGGCTCGTCCTCGTACATGGCGATCTCCTCGATCACCACCTGGCGCTCGGAGTCGATGTCCGGGTAGGCGGGCCGCAGGACCATGTCCTGGAGCACGTCGAACGCGCGCTCCAGGTGCATGTCGAGGAAGCGCGAGTAGACGGAGGTCGTCTCCTTGCCGGTGCCGGCATTGACCTCCGCCCCCATCGCGTCGAACAGCTCATCGATCTCGAGCGAGCTGAAGCGGTCCGTCCCCTTGAAGAGGAGGTGCTCCAGGAAGTGAGAGATCCCCGCCTGCTCGGTGCCCTCGTCGCGCGACCCGGCCCGGATCCAGAACCCGAGGGCGATCGAGCGCACCGAGGGCATTGCCTCGGTGACAACTCGAACGCCTGAGTCCAGCGTGGTGACCCGCGCGGTCTCGGCCACTACTCGCTGCCCGCCACTACTCGCTGCGCTCGCGCTCCCGCGGCCGGCGATCGCGCTCACGCGGGCGCCGGGCACCGCCGCCGTTGCCGCGGTCACCTCGGTCGCCGCGCGCGCCCTTGTCGCCCGAGCCGATCGACGCCAGCTCCTCGGGGGACTTGCCCGCGATGTCCGGGTCGTCGGCGAGGCGCAGGCCGATGCGGCCACGCTCGCGGTCCACCTCGACCACCTTCACGCGCAGCTCGTCGCCGCGGTTGACGACGTCCTCGACCGCGTTGACCCGCTCTCCCGGCTTGATGTTCGAGATGTGCAGCAGGCCGTCGGTGCCCTTGGCGAGCTCCACGAAGGCGCCGAACGTGGTGGTCTTGACCACCTTGCCGGTGAACTCGTCGCCGAGCTCGACCTCCTTGGTCATCGACCGGATGCGGTCGACGAGCGCGTCGCCCTGCTCGCCCGTCTGGGCGTAGATGCGGACGGTGCCGTCGTCGTCGATGTCGATCTGCGCGTCGAACTCCTCCGACAGCGCCCGGATCGTCTCGCCGCCCTTGCCGATCACCGCACCGATCTTCTCGGTGTCGATCTGGATGGCGCTGATGCGGGGCGCGTACTGGGAAAGCTCCGCGCGCGGCTCGCTGATCGTCTCGGTCATCTTGCCGAGGATCGACATGCGAGCGTCCTTGGCCTGCGAGAGCGCGTCGCGCAGGATGTCGAACGTGACGCCCGTGATCTTGATGTCCATCTGCAGGGCGGTGATGCCCTCGGACGTGCCGGCGACCTTGAAGTCCATGTCGCCGAGGTGGTCCTCCACGCCCGCGATGTCGGTCAGGACGATGTAGTCGTCGCCCTCCTTGATCAGGCCCATCGCCACTCCGGCCACCGGCGCCTTGATCGGCACGCCGGCGTCCATCAGCGACAGCGACGAGCCGCAGACCGAGGCCATCGAGGACGAGCCGTTCGACTCGAGGATGTCCGAGACGACGCGGATCGTGTAGGGGAAGTCCTCCACCGACGGCACGACCGGCACGAGCGCCCGCTCCGCGAGCGCGCCGTGGCCGATGTCCCGGCGCTTGGGGCCGCGCATGAAGCCGGCCTCACCCACCGAGAACGGCGGGAAGTTGTAGTGGTGGAAGTAGTGCTTGGTCTCCTGGAGGCCGAGCGTGTCCAGCCTCATCTCGTCACGCGTGGTGCCGAGTGCGGCGACCGAGAAGGCCTGCGTCTGGCCGCGGGTGAAGATGGCGGAGCCGTGCGTGCGCGGCGCCATTCCCACCTCGATCCAGATGTCGCGGATCTCCTCCGCGGCGCGGCCGTCGGGGCGCTTCTTGTCGACGGCGATGCGCTTGCGGATGATGTCCTTCTCGAGCTTGTCGAACGCGAACTGGACGGCCTGGCGGCGAGCCACCACGATGCCCTCGTCCGTCTCGACCTCCTCGCCCAGCGCCTCGAGGACCTCTTCCTCGACGGCCTTCGTGGCGTCCTGGCGCTCGAGCTTGTCGGTCACCTGGGTCGCAGCCTCGAGGGCGGCGCCGAAGCGACCCTTGAGGTCGCTCATGATCGACTCGTCGACCTGCGGCGGGGTTACCTCGACCTTGTCCTTGCCGGCCTGCTTGCGCAGGTCGTGCTGGGCCTGGCAGAGCTCCTTGATCGCCTGGTGGGCGATGTCGAGCGCGTCGAGGATCTCGGCTTCCGTGATCTCGTTTGCGCCCGCCTCCACCATCAGGATGGCCTCTTCGGTGCCCGCGACGACGAGGTCGAGCGGGGACTCGAGCAGCCACTCCTCATCGGGGTTGACCAGGAAGTTGCCCTCCGAGTCCTGCCCGATGCGAACCGCGCCGACGGGCGCGGGGAAGGGGATGTCCGACAACATCAGCGCGGCGCTGGCGCCGTTCATCGCGAGGATGTCGTAGGAGTTCTCGTGATCGATCGACATCGGGATCGAGACCAGCTGGGTCTCGCGCCTCCAGCCCTTGGGGAACAGCGGGCGCAGCGGCCGGTCGATCATGCGCGCGGTGAGCGTCGCCTTCTCGCCGGCGCGTCCCTCGCGCCGGAAGAAGCTGCCGGGGATCTTGCCCGCGGCGTACATCCGCTCCTCCACGTCGACGGTCAGCGGGAGGAAGTCGACGTCGCGCACATTGCCCGCCGTCGCGGTGCAGAGCACCTTGGTGTCCCCTGCCGTCACTACAACCGACCCGGACGCCTGCTTGGCGTACTTGCCGGTCTCGAACTCGATCGAGGTGCCGCCGATCTCCAAAGAGACCCGGCTCACTCCATCAGTCATGTGTGTCCTTTCGGCCGCCTCCGGTTGGCAGCGCGTGTCTTGTAAGTCCTGTTGCGAACCCGTGCAAGGCTAGCAGCGGGCCTCGCGGCGAAACCGCTTCGCTAGCGGCGCACGCGGCAGTCCGTGCGGAGGTCGAGCGTGCGCCGCTCGCCGCGCGCCACGAACACCTGCCGGCCGGAGCGCACGACGCCCTCGGGCTGCTCGCAGAAGAGCGTCCACGTCTCCTGCTGCGCGGCCTGGGCCGGCGGCGGTCCCTCGAACGTGACGGTGCCGGTCCACGGCTCGACGCCCGCGTAGTTGATCACGCGCACGACGTAGGAGCCGGCCGGGTCGAGCACGGCGGCCTGCTCGTAGCCGAGCTCGCCGTTCGTGGCCCCGTTGCCGGAGACCGCCACGGGGTCCCCCGTCGCGGCGCCGGCGGCATCCGCGCGGTAGACCTTCATGTCGTAGTCGCTCACGGGCGTGGGCCACTCGATCCGGAAGGTCGCCTTGGCGTTGTCGATGCCCGCGCCGCTCGGAACCGCGATCACGTGGTCCTCGTAACACCCGGGCGGCGGCGTGTCGAAGGTCGCGCACGGCGTGGTGCCGCCGCGGGAGGCGAACTGGATCGGCGCGCTCGGGGTGCCGGTCGGCGCGCGGCCAGAGGCCTTGGCCACCAGCGGACGCGTCGACGGGTTGACGTGCCACTCGAACAGCCCGTTCGAGCCGGCCTGGATCGTGCTGTCCAGCGTGTCGCCGAAGGTCGACCCGCTGAAGGTCGGCGTCTGGAACGTCTTCTTCAGCCGCAGCACGGCGCCGGCGGGCGCGCGTCCGGCCAGGACCGAGTGCTTGCTGGCGTCGGCGGTGTTCTCCTGGGCGTGGTAGTACGCCGCCCGGTTGCCGCCGCCGGTGGCGTCGTCGGTGGTGCCGTTCCACTCGGCCACGGTCTCGGCGAACGGCGGGTGGAACCCGAGGTCGCCGATCTCGAACGTGTAGCCAAGGCCGCCGGTCGCGTTGTACGACCAGTCCTCCGTGGTTCCCGTCGTGTCGTAGAGCTCGTAGCTGTACTGGCTGGCGTAGCCGTTCTCGCCGGCCATCCGGTCGCCCAGCGCCTTGTAGATCGGCTCGTCCACGGTGGTGCCCTGCACGGCCAGGCCGGGCGGGCGCAGCACCAGGTTCGAGAACGTGTGGTTGGTGATCAGCGTGGTCACCTGGCGGCCGGAGACGAGCTCGCGCACGTTCTGCGACTCGGGCTCCGAGAACGGGCCCGGGCCGGCGTAGGTCTGGGTCAGCGGGTTGGCGGTGTCCGCGCCGGGGCCGCCCCAGAAGGCGCCGTAGTTGCGGTTCGGGTCGACGCCGGGCCCGACGATCCCGGTGTCGAGCTGGGCGCAGCTCCCGCCCGCGCCCGCCGGGAAGCGGCAGTTCTTGCGCCGGTACTCGTTCGGGTGGGTCGCGGCGGCCAGGATGAACTCGGGGTCCGTCACCACGCCGTCGCCGTCCGTGTCGTCCGACGCGCCACCGCCGCGCATGAACAGCTCGCCGGCCTCGCGGGAGGCGTTGAAGCCGTCCGGGTTGACGATCGGAACGACGATCGTGCGCGTGGCGGCCACCAGGCGCCGCACGCGCGCGTCGCCGCGGCGGTAGCCCGTGATCAGCTCGTAGGCCCACTCCACCGCGTGCTCGCCCGACGGCCACTCGCGGGCGTGGTGCACGCCCATCTGCAGGAACACCGGCCGGCCGTCGCGCGCGTTCGGGTTGGTGGCGATCTCGATGCCCTCGACCGGCCTGCCCTCGTAGGTCAGGTGGTTGAGCGTGATCGGCCGCACCAGGTCCGGGTGCTCGCGCGCCAGGCGCTTCATGTCCTCGCTGTAGTCGAACAGGCGCCGGTAGGTGGTGCGCCCGCTCGGGAACGGCGACGCCGCGGCGGCGGCGGCGAAGCCGCGGTCAGCGGCGCGGTCGCGGCGCGCCTGGATCGCCAGGTCCGGGACCTCGACGGTGTAGGCGAAGTTGTTGGCGGCCAGCTTGGCCGCGTCGGCCGGGCTGTGCAGCACGACCTCGAGGAAGCCCGGCCCGCCGTGCTCGGTCACGTCCAGGCCGAGGCCGGTGAGCTGCCGCTCGCGCTCGGCGGTGGGCGTCGACACGCGCACGAGCCGCGCGCGCGGGACGTTCGTGGTGTCGATCGCCGACGACTCGACGCTCAGCCCGGCGCTGGACGCGGCGCCGGACAGCCGGCACGCCTGGATCACCAGGCGCTGGCCGGCGATGGCGTAGCCGGCCGCGACCTCGCGCGCCCCGCGCGCCGCCGAGCCCGCCACCGCCTGGCCGCCATTGGCCTTGAAGACGGCGACGTCCCAGTCGCCCGAGGCCGCGGCCAGCCGCGCCACCACGGAGCCGGCGGCCGGCATGGTCACCGTCTCCTGGGCGTACCCCTCCCCCGCGCTCAGCTTGCCCGCGGTGCACGATCGGTCAACCGCGCTCCCCGCGGTCACGTCCTTGCGCAGCAGCTCCCCCGCCGCCGCAGGACTTGCCCCCATCAGCAGCGCTCCTAGCGCCGCCCCGAGAGCTCCGAGCGTTGCACGCCGCATGGGCGGCTATCTGCCCCTACCCGCTGGTTTCGAAACTCACAAGTTTCTGAAAGTCCTCCGCCGGGATCCCGGGGAACACCCGGGCGCCCACGAACTGCGTCGGGGTGGTCGCCACCCCGGCGCGGATTCCGGTGCGGAAGTCGCGCTCCACCCGCTCGGCGACGGCCTCGGAGCGGCGGTCGGCGTCAAAGCGCTCCAGGTCCAGGCCCAGCTCGGCGGCGCGCCGCCAGAGGTGCGGATCGTCGAGGTGGCCCTGGTCCTCGAGGAGCGAGTCGTGCATCTCCCAGAAGCGGCCCTGGAGCCCGGCCGCCTCGGCCGCCGCCGCCAGGGCGCGGGCGCGCGGGTGCTTCGAGGCGACGGGAAAGTGGCGGAACACGCGGCGCACCGGCAGCTCCCGGAGGATCAGGTGAGCCTGCGCGCAGTACGGGCACTCGAGGTCCGCGTACTCGATGACAACGGGCCCGGAGCCCCGGACGTGGTCGTCCGGGCCCGGCTCAGGCGGCGCTGCGCTGGTCCAGCGCGTCAAAGATCAGGTTCGCTCCCGGCACCTCGAGCGGCGGGGAGCGGTAGGACCAGTCCACGACTCCGTCGGGACCGACCATCACCAGGGCGCGGTTCGAGACGCCGTACTCCTCAGACCAGACCCCGTACGCCTTCGAGACCTCGCCCTTCGGGTGGAAGTCGGCGAGCAGGGGAATCGTCAGGTTGGAGTGGCTCTGGAAGGCCTTGTGGCAGAAGGCGCCGTCCACCGAGATGCCCAGCAGGCGCACGCCGCGGGCCTCGAACTCGCCGAGCACCTCCTGGTAGACGCTCAGCTGGTCGGTGCAGACCGCGCTGAAGTCGGCCGGGTAGAAGGCCAGCACGACGGTCTCGCCGCGGAAGCCGGCCAGCGAGATCTCCTCCCCATCCTGGTTCGGCAGCGTGAAGTCCGGGGCCGGCTCGCCGGCCCCGATCACCGGCGTAGGCCGAGCTGCTGGATGAGCGCGCGGTAACGGTCGATGTCGCTGGCCTGCAGGTACTTGAGCAGGCGGCGGCGCTTGCCGACCAGCATCAGCAGCCCGCGGCGCGAGTGGTGGTCCTTGCGGTGGTCGCGCAGGTGCTCGGTCAGCTCGTTGATGCGAGCTGTGAGCAGCGCGACCTGGACCTCGGTCGAGCCGGTATCGGCGTCCCCGCGACCGTACTCGGCCACGATTTCGCGCTTGCGGTCAGCGGTCAACGTCATCGGATCGGAAACCGTAGCAGGGCGGTTGGCAGATCAACCGGGAGCATCACGGCGAAGGCGCGTAACGACTGCGCTCGCAGATGGCCTGCGCCTCTTCTGTGTCGAGGTTCATCTGCTCGATCAGGGCGTCCACGGAATCGAAGCGCTTCTCGCCGCGCATGCGCTCGAGGAAGGCGATCCGCAGGGTCTCTCCGTAGATGTCGCCGTCGAAGCCGATCAGGTGTGCCTCGACCAGCAGGCCGCGGCCGGTCACGAACGTCGGCCTCACCCCGACGTTGACGGCGGTCGGGTAGCCGTTGGCCCAGGCGGCGTACACGCCGTGGCCGGGACAGACGTGGACGTCGTCGGGCACCAGGTTGGCGGTCGGCATCCCCAGCTCGCGGCCGCGCCGGTCGCCGCTGACCACCTCGCCCTCGAACAGGAACGGCCCGCCGAGGAACTCCGAGGCGCGCGCGACGTCCCCGTCGGCGATCAGGCCGCGGATGTGGCTGGAGGACACGGTCTGGCCGCCGAGCTCGACCAGCGGCACCCCGCGCGTCTCGAACTCGCTGTGAGAGCGCAGCAGCTCGGCCGTGCCGCGCGCGCCCTCGCCGAAGCGGAAGTTCTCCCCGACCGAGACGCGCTCGGCCCCGAGCCGCTCCACGAGCACGTCTCCCACGAAGCTCTCGGGGCTCTGCTCGGAGAAGCCACGGTCGAACGGGATCACCACCAGCTCCTCCACGCCGAGCCCGGCGATCAGGTCGCGCCGGACGGGGAACGGGGAGATCAGCTTCGGCGCCGCCTCGGGCTGGATGACGGACAGCGGGTGCGGCTCGAAGGTGAGCACCGTGTCGGCGCCGCGGATCACCTCGCGGTGCCCGAGGTGGACGCCGTCGAACGTCCCGATCGCCACGTTGCGCGGGTGCGTGCCGGGCTCGACCTCGGAGAGCTGGGTGACCTTCATGCGGGGGCGAACACTACGACGGGCTGGAGCTCGTCACCGCGCGCCTCGCCGATGGCGATCAGCACGCCGTCCGCGGTCAGCCTCACGTGCCCCTCGGGCGTGTCGGCCAGGGGCACGCGCCGGCCGTGGCGGACGCCCTCCGCCTCGGGGCCGGTCAGTGGCCGGTCCGGCAGGAACGCCAGCGCATGCTGCAGCGGCACGAACCGCTCGGGGTCGGCGTCCGAGAGGCTGAACGGTCCGATCGCGGTGCGCTCCAGCTGCTCGCAGTAGGCGTCGCCCAGGTCCGTGATCAGCGTCCGGACGTAAGTGCCGGCGGAGCACTCGATCTCGAAGGCGGCGCGCTCGTCGTCTCGCGACAGCAGCTCGGCCCGGTACACGGTGACCGGGCGCGGCTCGGTCTCCACCGTCTCGCCGCGGCGGGCGCGCGTGTACGCGCGCTCGCCCCCGACCTTGACGGCGGAGTACGCGGGCGGCCGCTGGAGCTGCTCGCCGACCGGGATCTCCAGGCGCTCCGGGATGCTGCCGGTCTCGACCAGCTCGCCGTCGCGGTCGCCGGTGTCGGACGTCCACCCGAGCCGGGCGACGGCGCGGTAAGTCTTGGGCAGCCCCATCAGGAAGCGCTGCGCGCGCGTTGCCTGGCCCACCAGCACGAGCAGCAGTCCGGTGGCGAAGGGATCGAGAGTGCCGGCGTGGCCCACCTTCGTTCGGCGCGGCAGAGACCGGCGCACCTCGTCGACGACGTCGTGGGAGGTCACCCCCGCCGGCTTTGCGCGGAGCAGCACGCCGGTCGGAGCCAAGGCGCCTAGGAGTTCAGCTGCTCGCGGACGTGACCGCGGAGCTTCTCGACGAGCTCCGGATACGGCAGCGCGGTGGCGAAGCCGGCCGCCTGCGTGTGCCCTCCGCCGCCGAACTCGCGGGCGATGCGCGACACGTCGACGCTGCCGTCGGTGGCGCGCAGGCTGACCTTGCGCATGCCGTCGCGGCCGTCGGAGAGCAGCTCGCGGACGAGCACCGCGACCGCGGTGCCCTCGACCGCGCGCATGTGGTCGACCACGCCCTCGGAGTCGTTCTCCTGAGCGCCCGTCTGCTCGTAGTCGTCCTTGACCAGGTGGGCGATCGTGACAGCGCCGTCGTCGTGGCGCTCCACGCTCGACAGGGCGCGCTGGAGCAGCTGCAGGCGGCGGAAGGGCAGGTCCTCGTACAGGCGGCGGTAGACCTCGTGCGGCTCGACGCCGGCCTCGATCAGCTCGGCGGCCATGCGGTGCGCCTCGGGCGTGGTGTTCTCGTACATGAACTTGCCCGTGTCGGTGACGAGGCCCGTGTAGAGCGCGTCTGCGATCTGCTGCGTGATCTCCGCGCCGAGCTCCTTGGCGAGGTGCCACACGATCTCGGCCGTGCACGACGCGTCCGGGACCACCAGGTTGACCGTGCCGAAGCGCGTGTTGTCGTGGTGGTGATCGATGTTGAGGATGTGCAGCCCGTCGGCCTGCAGGAAGTCGACCGGCATGCGGTCGATGTTGCCGCAGTCGAGGAAGACGATCGTGCGCTCGGCGACGTCGTCGGGCGGCGCGCCGACGAGGTCGGAGCTGAAGGTCCAGTCGCGGTACTCCCACGGCAGCGGGAACTCGTCCGGCGACAGGAACATCAGGCTGTCCTTGCCGAGCTGCTCGAGGATCCAATGCATCGCCAGGAGAGACCCGAGGGCGTCGCCGTCGGGGTTCTCGTGCGTCGTCAGCAGCAGCTTGTCGGAGCTGCGCAGCTCCGCAACTACCTCGTCCTGTCCGGTCGCGATGCTCATTCGTCGTCGTCCAACAGCTCCGAGATTCGCATCCCGCGGTCGACCGACTCGTCGAACACGAATTGGAGCGTAGGTGTCCGCTTCATTCGGAGCTCGCGCGCAATCGCCTGCTGAAGCAGCCCATGCGCCGACGCCAGGCCGGCCAGCGTCTCGTCGCGCTCGGACTCGTCACCGAGCACGCTCACGTATACGCGTGCCTGGCGCAAGTCCGTACTTGTCTGTACCGAAGTCAAAGTCACAAATCCTATGCGTGGGTCATTGAGCCCTTCGGCGATCCGTGCCGAGAGGACTTCGCGAACCGCCTCGTTCACCCTACGCATGCGGTCTGAAGCCACTCTAGTGCAGGTCCTCGCTCGACATGAGGTGGCATTCCACGCGCGCACCGTCGGGAAACATCGCCACGACATAACGTTCGACGTCGGCAGCTCTTTCCCTCAACAAACCTGCCTCGCGCCCGACCAGCGCGGCGGTGAGGGTCGCGCGCTGCCACAGGTCGTGATGGTCGGTCTCGGCCACGGCGGCGCCGAAGCGCCGCTGCAACTGGGCCTTCAGCGAGGACAGCTCCCTTCGCTTGCCCTTCAGGCTGCCGGTCTCCGGGAAATGCAGGTGGATCTCTAGGACGCTGACGAAGGCCACGCCTACGTCACGACAGCGTCTGCTCCACTTGGCGCTTCTCGTACGCCTCGATCACGTCCCCCTCCTTCACGTCGGGGTAGTTCTCGAGCACGATGCCGCACTCCATGCCGACCGTGACCTCGCGGACGTCGTCCTTGAAGCGGCGCAGCGAGCCGATCCGGCCGTCGTAGACGACGGTTCCGTCGCGCACCAGGCGGCACAGCGCGCCGCGGCGCACGACGCCGTCGGTGACGTACGAGCCGGCGATGGTGCCCACGCGCGAAGCCTTGAACGTCGCGCGCACCTCGACGGTGCCCACCTGCTCCTCGACCTCGAGCGCCTCGAGCAGACCCTCCATGGCGGCGCGCAGCTCCTCGAAGATCTTGTAGATCACCGAGTAGCTGCGGATCTCCACGCCCTCCTGCTCGGCCACCTGTGCGGCGTTGCCGACCGGCCGGACGTTGAAGCCGATCACCACGGCGTCGGAGGCCGCGGCCAGCATCACGTCGGACTCGGAGATGCCGCCGACACCGTCGCGGATGATGTTGACGGTGACCTGCTCGTGGGGCAGCCGCGCGATCTCGTCGGCGAGCGCCTCCAGCGAGCCGGCCACGTCGGCCTTGACGATGAGGTTGAGCTCCTTGTCGCCGCGCTCGGCGCGTGCGAGCACGTCCTCCAGCGACACACGGCGGGTGGACTGGCGCGCGAGCGCTTCCTGCTTGAGCCGGATCGCGCGCTCGTTGGCGACGCGGCGCGCCTCGCGCTCGTTGTCGACGACGCGGAAGTGCTCGCCGGCCGCCGGCACGCCGTCGAAGCCGAGGATCTCGACCGGCATGCCGGGAGTGGCTTCCTTGACGCGCTGGCCGCGGTAGTCGTTCATGGCCTTGACGCGGCCCCAGTGTGCGCCGGCGACGATCGCGTCGCCGACCTCCATGCGGCCGCGGTGGACCAGCAGCGTCACGACGGCGCCGCGGCCGGGATCGAGCTTCGACTCGATCACGAAGCCGGAGGCGTCGGTGTCCGGGTTGGCCTTGAGCTCCTGGATCTCGGCGAGCGTGACCAGCGTCTCGAGCAGGTCGTCGAGGTTCTGGCGCGTCTTCGCGGACACGTCGACGAACTCGGTGTCGCCGCCCCAGTCGGCCGGCGTGAGCCCCTGCTGGGCCAGCTCACCGCGCACGCGGTTGGGGTCGGAGCCCTCCTTGTCGATCTTGTTGACCGCGACCATCACGGGCACGCCGGCTGCCTTGGCGTGGTCGATCGCCTCGACCGTCTGCGGCATGACGCCGTCGTCGGCCGCGACGACGATCACCGCGATGTCGGTGACCTTGGCGCCGCGGGCGCGCATGGCGGTGAAGGCCTCGTGGCCGGGGGTGTCGAGGAAGGTGATCGTGTGGTTGTCGTGGCGCACCTGGTAGGCGCCGATGTGCTGCGTGATGCCGCCGGCCTCGCCGGCAGCCACCTCGGTCTCGCGGATCGCGTCCAGCAGTGAGGTCTTGCCGTGGTCGACGTGACCCATGATCGTGATCACCGGCGGGCGGTCGATCAGCTGCTCGTCGGTGTCCTCGTAGACGGGGTCGGCCTCGGCGTCCTCGGTCGCGCTGACCATCTCGACGCGCTTGCCCAGTGCCTCCCCGAGGACCTCGATGGCCTCGTCGGAGAGCGTCTGGGTGAGCGTCGCCATCTCGCCCAGCTCCATCAGCTTCTTGATCACCTCGGGGGCGCCGAGCTGGAGGAACTCGGCCACCTCCTTGACGGTGGAGCCGGAGCGCACCTGGACCGCGGGGTCCTCCGCCTGCTCTGCCTCCAGCTTCGCCAGCGCCTCCGCCTCGAGATCCGGCTCGACCCACTGGGGCCTGCGGCGCCGGCCGCGTCCGCGGCGCGGGGGCTGCGACTGCTGTGGCGGGGGCGTGCGGTCGCGCCGCGCCGCCTGCGAATCGATGACAACGCGGCGGCGTCGGCCGCCGGCGCCGCCGGCGGCAGCACCGGCTCCGGCCTCGCTGCGACCGCCACGGGCCGGGCGCGCGCCGCGTCCGCCCGGGCCGTCGCCCTGCGCGCCGTCAGCGCCGCGAGCGCCGCCCTCGGGGCGGCCTGACTTCGAGCCCTGGCCGGGCTTCGGAGCGGGCTGGCGCTCCTGCGGCGGGGGCGCGTCCTGCAGGATCCTGGGTCCGCGCCCCTCCGGGCCGGCGCGCCGGACTGGCTCGCCCGCGGGCGGGCGGATGTCGGGGCGCGGCTGTGGCGGGCCGTCGGCGCGCGGGCCGCGTGCGGCGGCCTTGCCGCGTCCGTCCTGGCCCTTGGCGGGCTTGGGCGCCTCGGCGGCGGGCGTCTCGGCGGCGGGCGTCTCGGCGGCGGCGGGCGCGTCCGCGGCGGGCGCCGCGGCTTCCGGAGCAGGGGCCTGCGCGCCGGCTCCATTGCCGAACGCTCGGGCGGCCTCCTCCTCCTCGACGCTCGAGGCTGCGACCTTCACGTCGAGGCCGGCCTTGCGCAGGACTTCCAGGGCCTCCTTGCTGGTGATGCCCCGTTCCTTCGCTATCTCGTGGACGCGCTTCTTTGCCATTGCCAAATTAAGTCTATGGTCTCCTGTTGGACTGTTACCGGTGCCCGAAAGGCCCGGGCAAGCGGACGGCCTGATGTGAGGCTATCGACGCACTCGGAGCGGCCACACACGTAGGCGCCCCGCCCTTCCGCCTTGGCGGCCGGGTCCGCTCGGACCCCGCCGTCCTCGCCCCGCACCAGTCGCAGCAGCTCGCTCTTTGGGAGCGAGCGGCGACAGCTGACGCAGCGGCGCAGCGGATCTACGACTCCTCTTCCTCCAGCTTGGCTTCCGCGGTCGTCTCGGGCACCGGCTCCGCTTCGGGCTCGGTGTCCTCCACCTCGATCGGCGGCTCCTCGACAGGTGGCTCCTCCACCGGAGGCTCCTCGACCGGAGGCTCCTCGACCGGCGGCTCTTCCACCGGAGGCTCCTCGGCCGGCTCCTCGCCCTCCTCGGGCGGGACCACGAAGTCGGTGTCGGTGTTCTCGAGCGCCTGGTGGGCCGGCAGGCCGCAGTAGCGCGAGCCGGGCAGTGCGGCGTTCGGACAGCGCTTGCCGTTGGCGAGGATCGCCGCGCACCGGCCGGCGACCTCCTCCTCGGCGTAGCCCAGCTCGGACTCGTCCTCGGCGAACTCCGTCTCGGAGCGGATGTCCACGCGCCAGCCGGTCAGCCGCGCCGCCAGCCGGGCGTTGAGCCCGTCCTTGCCGATCGCCAGCGAGAGCTGGTCGTCCGGCACGATCACGGTGGCCTGCTTGGCCTCGTCGTCCACCAGCACCTCGCGCACACGCGCGGGCGAGAGCGCCTTGGCCACGAACCGGGCCGGCTCCTCGTTGAAGGGGATGATGTCGATCTTCTCGCCGCGCAGCTCGGACACGACCATGCGCACGCGCGAGCCGCGCGGGCCCACGCAGGCGCCGACCGGGTCGACGCCCGAGGCGTGCGACACGACCGCGATCTTGGACCGGTAGCCGGGCTCGCGGGCGACGTTCTGGATCTCGACCAGCCCGTCGGCGATCTCCGGCACCTCGAGCTCGAACAGCGAGCGAATCAGCTCGGGCGAGCGGCGCGACACGATGATCGACGGCCCCTTCGCCTGGTTCGAGACGTCGGTGATGATCGCCTTGATGCGCTGGCCGTGGTCGTAGCGCTCGCCGTGCACCTGCTCGCCGCGCGGCAGCAGCGCCTCCACGCGCTCGCGCAGCTGCACGAGCGTGTAGCGCGAGTCGGACTGCTGGACGATGCCGGTGATCAGCT
>JAXDII010000033.1:0-3143 GCA_034664085.1 Thermoleophilaceae bacterium | reverse complement strand
GTGCGATTGGCCACCGCCGGGCAGTTGTCCTCGTCGGCGCCGCGGCCGTCGCCATCGGCGTCGTTGGCGCGATCGTCGGGGAAGCGGTCGCAGGCGTCGCCGATCCGGTCGCCGTCGGCGTCCTCCTGGCCGGGATTCAGCGCCGAGATGCAGTTGTCCTCGGCGTCCGGACGCGTATCCGAGTCGCGGTCCACCAGAACCGCCACGGAGTAGGCCCCCTGACCCTGGAATGCCCTCACGTCCAGGTAGTACACGCCCGTGCTCGAGGGCCTGTGCACCAGATCCTCGTTGGACCCCGCCGTCTCCGCCTGGTCGACCACGGCGCCGGCCTGATCGACCCCCGTCGATCCAGGCCGCAGCAGCCGCAGATCGAAGTCGTGGCCCGAGCCGCGCAGGCGCACGATCACGCCAACCCCGGCGGTCAGGCCCAAGCGGTAGACGTCGTCGTTGTCGCGCCCGAACTGCAGGAAGCCGGTGCGGGAGCCGGGAACGCCGAGCGTGGTGGCCGCCGCGGGCGCGTCGTCCAGGCGCTCGGTGTCAAGCAGCCCGCGCTGGCTGAGCAGCGCGCGCACGGCGGCCTGCTGGGGATGGCCGGCGTAGGCGGCCACGAGCGCCAGTGAGCCCGCGTGGAGGTCGGACTGGGGCGTGAGGCTGTCGTGGGACTCGATCACCCTGCGGTCGGCCGTGGCGCCGCCCACAAGAGCGCGGATGTCCCAGAGCGCGCCAGACCACGCCTCGCCGCCGCAGTAGATGAACTCCCCAGGGTCCGAGCAGCCCTGGCCGGCCTGCGCCTGGGCAAGGGTGATGTCGCGGTCCACCCGGCGCAGGCAGGGCGGGTCGCTCACGAGATCGATGAACGAGTAGTCCCATTCCGCCACGCACGCGTCGTAGCCATCGCGCTGCGCGAACTCGGTCGCGAGGGCGGAGGACAGGTAGTCGCTGAAGCCCTCCCCCATCGCCCCGCCCTGCGACGTCTCGCCGAACCCGGGCACCTGGTTGTCCTGGATGGCGTGGCCGTACTCGTGGACAATCACCTCGCCGTCCTCCGCATCGTCCACGCCGCCTGCGCCGAACACGATCGATCCGACGCCGAGCCCGCCGGCGTCGGGGATGTAGAACGAGTTGTCATCGGCGATATCGTTCACGTCGACCCGGGTTCGGCGGTTGTTGGCGTTGAGCACGCCGAGCCCCTGGAGGTAGTCCTGGGCCCGGTCGATGTGGAAGTAGGCCATGCCCGCCTCGAACTCGTCGTTCGCGCGGGTCGTGGGGATCCTGTTCGGAGGGTCGTCGGGATCCACCACGGTGGTGAAGTCCCCGTCGAGGGTGCAGGCGAGGTTGCCGCCGAAGAAGATCTCCACGTAGGAGCCCTCGAGGCAATCCGGGTTGTCGAGGCGGAGCAGGCTCTTCGTGTGGTAGAGCGGATCGAACTCCGGGCCGGCGGCGTTGTCGTTGTCGGCCAGCGTGCCGCGCCCGCCGGGCTGTGCGACCAGCGCGTTCGTGTCGAACACCAGCGCCTCCTGCGCGGCACGCCGCGCGAGGTTGCGGGTGCGGAGCACCTTCGCCGTGCGGGCATCCACCAGCACCTCGAGCAGCGCAAGCGGGTTCGCGGTGCGGAACGCCACCCGCCAGACCGTCCGCGCGCCGGCGCTCCCGGGAAGGATCGCTTTGGTGGCGACGACACGCCCCTCGGTGGCCCTGGAACGCACGGCAGCGCGAATCGCCCTGGTGCGCGAGACCGTCGCAAGGGCCGAGGCAGTGATGGGAAGCGAGCCGTCGACCAGCAGGTCTCCGCGGGTGCCGGGCGCCTGCGTCACAGTGGTGTCGCTGCCGAGCACGGGCAGGCCGTCCACAACCTGGCGGTAACGGGTGACCCGGCGCGTGCCCGAGCGGGTTTGGCCAACCTCCCGCAGCTGCGACTTGGGCGCGCGCGCCGAGTCGATGTCCCCGCCCCGGACGGTCCGCGGCGCGGCCGACGCCGCCGCGGGAAGCGCGGCGGCGAGCAGCACGATCGGGATGACCGCCTGCCGCATCTCCTACTCGAGCGGCTTGGCGGGCTTGGCGCCCCCTGACTTGGCCGCCACGCTCCCGACGGAGGCCCGCGACGCGTTGGCGCAGATCACCTCGATGATCAGGTCGACGTTCCCACTCCCGGCACCGAGCGTGGCGCCCCAGGCATTCGGCACGGTCGAGTTGTTCGCGTAGAAGTATTCGGCGATGGCGGCGCCCGGAACTATCTCGTCCAGATCGCCGACGGCGTAGGCGTCCCCGCCCACCGGCACGAGCCCGGCCGGGCACCCGAAGTAGAAGTCACCCGAGGTCACGTCCTTGACCTCGCCGCTGCCGTACGTCACCTGCCCGAAGCCGTCGCGGCCCGCGCGGCCGGAGGCGCCCGGCAGGCCCTGTGGCCCGCGCGGGAGCTGGCTGCTCCTGAAGTCCCTGCGCAACAGCGATCCGTTCTTCACGTCCGTGGACGTGATGGAGCTGTTCTTGATCTGCTTTCCCGTGATCAGCCGGGCGGCTGTCGCGCTCCCCGCTCCCGCCACGAACAGCGCCACGAAGGCGACGATCATCGAGGGGGACGGGCGCCATCGTGCGAATCGCGCCACGCGCACTCCTTCCTTGGTTTACGCCGCTGAAGGGTGGCAGGCGCGGCCCCGTTTGCACAGGGCTGGGCGACATCCGTCCAGCGGCCAGGTTTAGCCCCGGGCCGGGGGCGATCGCCGAGCGGCTGCTCTAGGCAGCCATGACCGACGCGCCCGGCAGCGCCGACAGCTCGGCCCGGCACGCCCGATCGGCGGAGACGCGGTAGTCGGGGCCGAGAAGGAGGCTTCTCTGCCCGACGTTGAGGAGCAGCTCGTACTCGCCGGGGAAGCCCTTCACGACCTCCTTGAGCTCCTCGAGGAACGACTCGGGGACGTCGGCCTGCACATCCAGCGAGAGGCGCTTGACCAGCGGCTCCGCCTCGAACGCCGCCTGCGCCGCCGCGACCTCGTCGGGTGTGGGCTCGAAGGGCTCAATCTCCTGCGCCACGAGCTTCACCTCGCCCGCCTCCTTGTGGTCCACCCGGCCGCGCACGATCACCACCTTGTCGGTGTCCACCTTCTCGGCGTTCTTGGCGTAGGCGGAGTTGAACACGAGCATCT
>JAXDII010000026.1:0-141050 GCA_034664085.1 Thermoleophilaceae bacterium | reverse complement strand
CGCTCGTCTCGGGGTGCGGGCCGTCCGTGGTGACGGGCGCGGCATCCGGGCCGCCGTACCGCACCCACGTGCGCGCCGGCGTCAGCGCCTGGGCGCCGACGTACTCGCCGCGCTCCTCGAGCATCTGACTGACTTGCCGGAGGAAGGCCATGTGGGCCTCCACGTCCTCGGGGGCCCACTGGTCCATCGGAGGGAACGGATGGTGCGGCTCAGGGCCGCCGCGGTAGTGCTTGAGCAGCAGGTACTTCGGCATCGTGGTCTCCTCGTGTCGTGGGCCGCGCCTGTCGAGGCCCTCACCTCGTGAGCGGAGCCGGCCGGCGCTTCTCGACATGGAATCACTCATCTCGCTCCGAGCTCGGCGCGTAGCGGGAACCTCTTGCGGGCATCCCGCCTGCATGCGGGCGCCTTTCGCGGCGGCCCCGGCTCCAGGTGGCCCATAAGACCCGCCCGGTGGTGTGTCGCCGCTCCCGCATTCGCGCGATTGGAGCGCTAGCTCGTTGCGACGACCAACCTCGAGCGCCCCTTGTGCCCGTCGACTCGACCGTCGGACGAGACGGACTCGCACGTGGGGGACAGCGGCTCTCCGCGCCCCCGGCGCTTACGCGCACCCAATGCGCCGCTGGGCCGCCGGCCAGCGCTCTACGTCCTCTGCATCCTCGAGGCTCACTAGATACGCCGCCTTATCGCTCGGTCCGATCCAGAGCTGCCGACCGTCGCGGCGCAAGCCTGTGTCGGCGGCATCCGCCGGGAGTGTGGCCTGTTCGGAAAAGGTCGTGTGGAGCATCCCGGAGAATTCGCGCTTGACGTCGCGCACATACCAGTCAGCCTTTTTCTCCGGCCCGAGGAGCAGAAACGTGATGTCCGTCCAGGAGCAGTGCTCGGCGCCCTGGAACGACTGGATGCGGGTGACGGGCACGCGCCGGCCTGACTCGTCCTCCCACACCCCGATGTTGAGGTCGTCTGTCACGTCCGAGGGAAACTCGGATGGATCGCACTGCGCCCACGCCCGGACGCCCCAGCCCTCGTCGCGGTTCCAGTCGCGAACGTCGTCGGCAGCGAAGATCGCCACCTTCGTCCGGCCGTCCACGTCGTAGGAGAACAGCACGCGGCCGTCTTGATCACGCTCGACGGCGTAGCCGTCGGACGGGGCAAAAGGCTCAGGCCGGCCTCACTCATGTAGTCGTCCAGCCCCGCCTCGGCGCTCCCCTGCACCTTGGCCAAGCCGTCGTCGTAGACGCCCGTGCCGCGCCAATAGGGAGTCTTGCCGTCGCACTCCAACGCACCGACGGCCGCACCGGCGCCCAATTGGCCGTCGTACGGTGGCGTGGCAGACCGGCTGCGGTCGACCACCCTCGACCCGCACCCCGCTAGGAGGACGGCAGCAAGAGCGATGAAGATGACGATGCGCACGCTGTTGCCGATACGAGCGAGGACGCTTCCCGTCACAGCTTGGCATGAGGGGCTCCGCTCGGACCGGTCTGAGATCGCGTTGCGGGGAATCAGAGGACAGGAGGCAAGGCCGCTCGCCTAGAGCGTGGCCGATGGCCGCGATGCCGAGAAGCGCGGAATGACCTGCAAAGCAGCGCCTTCCTAGAGGGGCACGCGGCTGGCGCCGCCGCCGCTTGCCAAATCCTTGGCAGGCGACGCCGGCGCACCTCCCGACTCTCGAGCCCAGAAAACCTGCAACTTGCAGGCGCTTCGCGAAGCGGCTGATGGGATTCGAACCCACGACCTTCTGCATGGCAAGCAGACGCTCTAGCCAACTGAGCTACAGCCGCACGTTCCCGGCAGGATAGCGTGGCCGCGCCAACCGGCACGCTTGCCTCCGCCGGTGTGAGAGAGTCCAGGGCGCGGCCTCCTGCGGCCGTGTCGTCGGAGAGAGGAGCCCGCCCGTGCCTCGCTTGGTCAAGTCCCTCGCGGTCGTTCTCGCCCTTGTCGCTGCGGTCCCGCCGACCGCCGCCGCCACCGGGCGGTGGCACTCCCAAGGCGACACCGCGCGGCAGATCCTGCCGCCCGGCAACTACGGGGGGCTGCCGACCACCGACGAGTCGCTCGACCAGCTGCCGCTCTACGACGCGCTCACGCCGCTGCGCGGCAACGTCACCAACGCCCACATCAACAGCCTCTTCCTGCCGGAGGACTTCAAGCCGATCGGCACGCCGCGCGAGGAGCAGACCGGTCGGCCGGGGCTGCGCCTGATCTACGACGACTACGGCATCCCGCACGTCTACGGCAAGACGCGCGCGGACGTCGCCTTCGGCGCGGGCTGGACGACCGCACGCGACCGCGAGCTCTTGGTCGCCATCGGCCGCGGCCCCGCGCGCGTGGCGGTTGCGGACGTGCCGGGCATCGACGCCTTCTCCCTCGTCACCAGCGCCCAGAGCTTCGTTCCGAGCCCCGAGACCGAGGCGCTCGTCACGGCCCAGAAGGACCTGCTGGTGGAGACCTACGGGGACAAGGGCCGCCAGATCCTGGCCGACGCCCAGGCCTACGCCGACGGCATCAACGCCTACTGGACCGCCAACAACAAGCCGTACCCGCCCGCCACGGTGAACGACGTGATCGCGGTGACCGCCTTCATCGGCTCGATCTTCGGAGCCGGCGGCGGCGCCGAGGCGACCAACTCCGAGCTGCTGGCCAAGCTCCAGGCGGGGCTGGGGCAGGTGCGCGGCTACAAGGCCTGGGACGACGTCATGCTGGCCGAGGACCCGGAGGCGCCCACCACGATCAAGCGCCGCTTCGATTACGGCCCGCTGACGGGCGGCAAGCCGCGCGGGTCCGTGGTCATCGATCCCGGCTCGATCGTGCCGGTGGACGCGCGCCAGCCGCTGGCCAGCGCCGCCCCCTCGGGCGCCGGCGTGGTCGACGCCGCCGCGGCGCCCCCGGGCCGGCAGGCCTCGAACTTCCTGGTGGTCGCGCCCGAGCGCTCGGCGAGCCGCAACACGCTCGCCGTGATGGGCCCGCAGCTCGGCTACTTCTACCCGGAGATCGTCCAGCAGATCGACCTGCACGGCCCCGGGATCCAGGCGCAGGGAGTCGCGGTGCCCGGACTGGCGATGTACATCCTGATCGGGCGCACGAAGGACTACGCGTGGAGCCTGACCTCCGCGAGCCACGACGTGCGCGACGTCTTCGCCGAGCAGCTCTGCGAGCCGGGCGGGGGAGAGCCGACGCGGGCGTCCACGCACTACCTGTTCAAGGGCGAGTGCCGGCCGTTCGAGGAGTTCAACGCCGGGCTGCTGGGCGGCACGCCGCTGCGCTACCGGCTGTCCGTGCACGGCCAGGTGATCGGCACCGCGACCGTGGACGGCAAGCCCTTCGCGCTGGCCCGCAAGCGCTCCACCTTCGGCCGCGACGGCCTCAACCTCGCCGCCCTGAAGGATCTGACGGAGGGCAAGGCGTCCACGCCGGAGCGCTTCTGGCGCACGGCCAACCAGTTCGAGTTCACGTTCAACTGGGCGTACGCCTCGCGCAAGGCGACGGCCTTCTTCACCTCCGGCCGCCTGCCGAAGCGGGCGTACGGGCTCGACCGCCGCCTGCCGGCCCTGGGCACCGGGGACTACGAGTGGCGCGGCTTCCTCAGCGAGCGCGAGCATCCGCACGACGTGACCGGTCCGGGCGGGCTGCTGCTCAACTGGAACAACCAGTCGGCGCCCGGCTTCATGCACGGCGACAACGAGCCGTACGGATCGGTTCACCGCGTCGAGCTGTACGACCGCTTCCCGTGGCGGGTCAAGCTCGCCGACGACGTGAGCATCATGAACCGCGGGGCCACCGAGGACACGCGCTCGCCGGTCTGGCCGGTGATCAGCAGGGTGTTGCGCAGCGGCCCGGCGCCGAGCCCGCGCGACCAGCAGGTCGTCGACCTGCTGGACGACTGGGTCGCCCGCGACGCCCCGCGTCTCGACGCCGACAACGACGGCCTCTACGACGATCCCGGCCCGGCGATCCTAGGGGCGATCTGGCGCCCGATCGCGGAGGCGACGCTGCGCCCCGTGTTCGGCGACCTGCTCCCCGACCTACACCGGGTGCGCAGCCTCGACGGCCAGAGCGCCCACTCGTATGTGGACAAGGACCTGCGCACCGTGCTGGGCCAGCGCGTGCTGGGCCGCTTCAACCTGAGCTACTGCGGCAACGGCTCGCTGAGCACGTGCCGAGAGTCGCTCTGGCAGGCGGTGCACGCGGCGGTGAACGCGACCGCCACGGACCTCAACCAGCCGGACCCGTCCAAGTGGCTCACGACGGCGGCGCGCACGTCGTTCGCCCCGGGCCTGATCCCGAACACGTTCCGGGCCACCAACCGGTCGACCTTCCAGCAGGTGCTGGAGCTCGACCGTGGCTGGGGCCGCTGGGGCCGCTAGCGCTCGGCCTGGGCGTCCAGGTTCAGCTCGAACCAGGCGAGGGTGCCGCCGCCGGCGGTGGCCTCGCGTCCCCAGCCGTCGGAGAGGTGCTCGACCAGCAGCAGGCCGTAGCCGCCGTGCCGCTCATCCGGCTCGAGCGGCTCGCCGCCGTTCCAGCCCGGATCGATCACCTCGACCCGCACGCGCCGCTCCGACGACGCGACGCGCACCTCCACGACCTGGTCCGGGCCGGCGCCGCCGTGCTGCACCGCGTTGGTGACCAGCTCGCTCAGCAGGAGGGCGACCCGATGGCGGACGCCGAGGGGTAGCCCAGCCCCGATCGAAAGCACCGACCGCCGCGCGACACTCGCGGCAAGCTTGCCGCCGGACATCGAGAACGAAGCTGTCTTCGCCTCCGTCATGGCCAGAGAGAGTTCAGGGCGTCCCGAGCGAACCTACCTGGTCGGGGTAGCGCGGTCGACCCCCATCCGGTCCCTTCAGCCGGGCGAATCGGGGATCCGGTCCATGATCTCCTGCACCTTGGCCATCACCTCGGCCTCGTCCACGGTCTGGATGCGCCGTTTCTCCATCACGATCCGCCCGTCGATCAAGACCGTGTCCACGTTGGCGCCGGTCGCGCAGTAGGTCAGGAACGTCGTGATGGGACCGCTCAGCGGGCTCGTGTTCGGCTGCTTCACGTCGAGGACGATCAGGTCGGCGCGCTTGCCGGGCTCGAGCGATCCGACGTCGTCGCCCAGCAGCATCGCCTCGGCGCCGTGCAGAGTCGCCATCTCGAGGACCGCGTCGGCCTTGAGGACCGTGGCGTCGCGGTGGGCCGTCTTCTGGAGCAGCAGCGCGGTCCGCATCACATCGAACATGTCCGTGGCGCCGTCGTCGACTCCGAGCGCGACCCTCAGCCCGGCTCGCAGCATGTCGGGGACGGGGGCGAGGCCCGATCCCAGCCCGCCGTTGGTCATCGGGTTGTGCACCGGATGCGCGCCCGCCGCGGCGAGCAGCTCGATGTCGCGCTCGTCCACGTGCACGCAGTGCCCGGCGTTCAGCCGCGGCGTGAGCAAGGGCACCCCGCGCGCCTGGTAGTCGGCGATCGGGGATCGTCCCGTCTCTGCCTTCCAGCGGTCGACCTGCGCGGTCGTCTCGTGCAGGTGCGTCGCCACCCCGACGTCCTTGGCCTGCGCGAGCCGTGTGACCTCGGCCATCAGTTCGTCGGAGCACTGGTGCGGGGCCACGGGGTAGAACCACACGCCCACGCGGTCGTCGGCGCGGCGGCCCTCGATCAGCTCGACCGTCTCCTTGAGCGCTCGGCCGATGTCGGGCTGCACCGTCGCGCCCGTGTCCCAGGGATCGCTGTCCATCAGCGAGCGCGCGACGGCACCCCGCATGCCGCTGTCCTCGAAGGCCTTGATGGTCGCGTCGACGCCGTCGACGTCGGGCCACTCGTTCAGGTCGATCGTGCAGGTGAAGCCGGCCTTGACCATCTCCACGAGCGGCAGCAGCGACACGTAGTAGCGGTCCTCCCAGGACTCGACCGCCGGCAGCAGGGTGCCGTAGACGGCCCTCAGGAACGACCACAGGTCGCCGTCGTCCCACATGAACGACGCGCCCTTGTGGAGCACCGAATAGAGGTGGAAGTGGGCGTTTACGAAGCCGGGGAGGACCGGGGCCCCGCCCGCGTCGATCGTGCGTGCGGCGCGGTGGGTCGCCGCCACCTCCGACGAGGGCCCCACCGCGACGAGGCGGCCGGCGTCGATCGCCACGGCGCCGTCCTCGATCACGGCGCGGGAGCTGTTCATCGTGATCAGCGTCGCGTGGTCGATGAGCAGTTCGGCCACTTCCGAAGCCCCTTTCGTGGGTGCGGTTGCGTTCCGCGAGGCAGCGGCTATACAATATCGCGCGGCGTGAGGATCGGCGACCGACGGCGGCCCGCAGGAGGGACCAACCACATGGCAAGCAAGAGAACTGGACAGCCTTCGCCCTTTACGCTCGATCGGCTCGCAGAGCCATCGCTGTCGCGGCGCCAGGCGATCAAGTACGGCGGAATGACGTTCGCCGCGCTGGGTGCCGGCGGCCTGCTGATCGCCTGCGGCGACGACGACTCCGGCGGTGGCGGCGGCAGTGGCGGTGGCGGCGGCAAGGACACCGGCAAGGTCGCCTGGGCGATGAATGGGCCGATCAACGACGGCTCCTGGGAGGGAACGCACGGCCAGAGCATGAGGGCCGTGGAGAAGGCGTTCCCGGACCTCGACGTCAGCTACGTGGATCAGGTCCCGTTCGGCAAGCAGGGAGAGCAGACCTTCCAGAAGCTCGCCCGCGACGGGAACACGATGATCTGGGTCACCACCGACTACGGCGAGGACATCCTCCGCGTCGCGCAGCGCAACCCGGACACGGCGTTCATGGTGGTGGGCGCCCGGCAGACGACCGGCAACGTCGGCTCCTACTACGTCGCCAACTGGTCGGTGGCCTACCTGCTCGGCGTCGCCGCCGGCCTCCTCACCAAGACCAACAAGCTCGGCTACGTGGCCTCGTTCCCGGTGCCGAACGTCTACAGCGACGTCAACGGCCTCGTGCTCGGCGCGCGCTCGGTCAACCCCGACGCGTCCGTCCAGGTCGTCAAGATCGACTCCTGGTACGACCCACAGAAGGCGAAGCAGGCGGTGGACGCCCTCGTCGACAATGGGGCCGACTTCATATGGCACATCCTCGGAGACACGGCGGTTCCCCAGGCCGCGGAGAAGCGCGGCGTGTGGTCGGGCGCATGGAGCCTCGACGCCCGTGAAGTGGCGCCCAAGGGCTACGTCAGCACGACGCTGTCGAACTGGGACGAGTACTGCATCGAGCAGGTGCGCGCCCGGCTGGACGGCAACTGGAAGCCGGCCGGCTTCCCGCCCGGCGGCATCCTGCAGCTGGGCGAGGGCGTCGACCGCGGCGACTGGGGGGACAACGTCCCCGCGGAGGCGCGCGACGAGGCCGACAAGGTGCGCGCGAAGATGATCGACGGCTTCAACCCGTTCGTCGGGCCGATCAACGACTCGTCGGGCAAGGAGCGGGTGCCCGCCGGCGAGGAGATCGACGACGCGACCTTCATGACGTGGGACTGGGCCTTCGAGGGCGTAAACGGCATCTAGCCGCACGGCGATGAGCGACGCCGCGCTGCTCGCAGCCGAGGGGATCTCGAAGAGCTTCGACCAGACGCTGGCCCTCGACGGCGTCGACCTGAAGCTGGACCCGGGTGAGGTCCACGCGCTGCTCGGCGAGAACGGCGCAGGCAAGACGACGCTGGCGAACGTGCTGGCCGGCATCTACCGGCCGGACGCCGGCGTGATCCGCACGCCCGGCGGAGTCGTCAGCGCCCAGTCGCCGCGGGAGGCGATCGCCGCGGGCGTCGGCATGGTCCACCAGCACTTCCGGCTGGCCGAGGCCCTGACCGGGGCGGAGAACCTGCACCTCGGCTGGAGCGACACGCCGCGCTTCGCCGGCCCGCGTCTGCTGGCGGAGCGCACCGACCGCATCTGCGAGGAGTACGGCCTCAAGGTCGACGCCCGGCTCCCGGTCTGGCAGATGTCGGTCGGGGAGCGGCAGCGGCTCGAGATCCTGCGCGTGCTGGTGCGCGGAGCGCGCGTGCTGATGCTCGACGAGCCGACCGCCGTGCTCACGCCGACGGAGGTCGATGGGCTCTTCGACGCCCTCAGGAAGCTCGCGGCCGCCGGCAGGTCGGTCCTGTTCGTGAGTCACAAGCTCAACGAGGTGCTGGAGATCTCGGATCGCATCACGGTGCTGCGCGGCGGGCGGGTGGAGGCGACGCGCAGCGCGGCGTCCACGACCGCAGCCGAGCTGGCCCGCCTCATGACAGGGCACGAGACGCCGCCGGGTGCGCCCCGCGGCGCGCGGCCGGGCGACGCGGCGGTGCTCGAGGTGGAAGGGGTCAGCGTGCGCGGCAGCCACGGCCGGCGCGCGCTCGCCGGCGTGAGCTTCGCTGTCCAGGAAGGGGAGATCCTGGGGATCGCCGGCGTGTCCGGCAACGGGCAGACGGAGCTCGCCGAGGTCGTGACCGGCCTGCGGACGCCGGAGGAGGGCAGCGTGAGCGTCGACGGCGAGCAGCTCGGCGGCGCATCGCCGCGGCGCTTCGCGGCCGCGGGCGTCGGCTACATCCCAGCGGACCGCATGGCCACCGCCCTCGCCGGCAGCTGCTCTGTGCTCGAGAACGCGATCGTTCGCGACTACGACCGTCCGCCCCTGGCCCGCTACGGGATGATCGACCGCGGCGCGGCGCGCCGCTTCACCGCCGAGCTGGTCGCAGAAGCCGGCGTGCGAGGGGCGGACGACATCGGCGCGCCCGTGAGCATCCTGTCGGGCGGCAACCAGCAGAAGCTCGTCGCCCACCGCGAGGCGCGCATGGCGCGGAGGCTGCTGGTGGCCTGCCTTCCGACGCGGGGGCTCGACGTCGCGGCCGCGCACGCAATCCGCAACAAGCTGCTCGAGCGGCGCGGCGCGGGCGCCGGCGTGCTGCTGATCTCAGAGGACCTCGACGAGCTGCTGGAGCTAAGCGACCGCGTGCTCGTGCTCTACGAGGGCGCCATCGCCGGCGAGTTCTCTGCGGGCGGCGCCGACCGCGACCGGATCGGCATCGCGATGGGCGGCGGGCTGCGGCCCGCCGGGGCGCCGGCGGCGGCGTGAGCCGGCCCGGGTTCCGCCTGCAGCGCCGCACCACCGCGGCGCGGCACCAGGCCGCCGCCGTGAAGGTGGTCGGAGCACTCGCGGCCCTGCTGCTGGCCGGGATCGTGCTGCAGCTCTCCGGGCGCCCGACCCTGGACCTGGCATCGGCCGCGCTGGACTACAACCTCGGCGACTGGTTCGGGATCGAGGAGACACTGCTGCTGGCCGCCCCGATCGTCCTGGGCGCTCTCGCCGTCTACCTCTGCTTCCGCATCCGGCTCTGGAACATCGGGATCGACGGCCAGATGTCCATGGGCGCGGTCGCCTCGGCGGCGGTTGGGCTGCACGTCGACGGGCCCGAGGCGCTGATGCTCGCCGCGATGGTGGTCGCGGGCGCGCTCGGCGGCGCCTTGTGGGCGCTGATCCCGGGCGTCCTGCGCGCCTACTTCCAGATCAACGAGATCATCACGACGCTGCTGCTCAACCTCGTCGCCCTGCAGATCGTCGTGTACCTGTCGGTGACGGCGTGGGCGGACGGCGGCGTGAGCCTGCGGTCGACCTCTCCGATCCCCTACGAGGTGCCGATGCTCTCGGCCGGCCTCGACGTCGGCGTGCTCGTCCCGCTGCTGGTGGCCGGTGTGCTGGCGCTCGTGCTGGGCCGCTCCCGGTGGGGGTACGAGACCACGATCATCGGCGCGAACGCGCGCGCCGGCGAGGCGGCGGGCATGAGCGTGCGCCGCCGCATCGTGCTGGTGATGATGGCGTCCGGGGCGATCGCCGGGCTCAGCGGCATGCTGCAGGTCGCCGGCCGGCTGCACGTGCTGTCGGAGGACGTCGCAGCGAACACGGGCCTCTACGGCTTCATCGTGGCCGCGCTCGCGGGCGCCTCGATCGTCGCGATCATCGTGGTCGGGGTGCTGATCGCGATGCTGCTCCACTCCGGCATCTCGCTCGCGACGGACGGCGTCTCGACCGACGTGGTCGTCGCCGTCTACGGGCTGATCCTGCTGCTGGCGAGCCTGGGCGAGGTCGCCGCGCGCTACCGCCTCATACCGCGCCGCCGATCGAGGCCCGCGGAATGAGCGTCTTCTTCTCTTCGCTCGACATCGCGGTCCAGGCGGGCGTCGTGATCATCCTGGCTGGTATGGGCGAGCTGCTGCTGGAGCGCACCGGCGTGATGAACCTCGGCATCGAGGGGATGATCAGCATCGGCGCCGTCGCGGCCGTGTTGATGGCGACGGTCTCGTCCGAGCCCGTCGTGTGCCTGCTGGTGGCCGTCGGCGCCGGGATGGCCGTCGGGGCGGTCTTCGCGCTGTTCGCCGTCGTCCTGCGCGTGAACCAGGTGCTGGCCGGGCTCGCGATCTTCCTGCTCTGCATCGGGCTCACCAACGAGCTCGGCGCCGACTACTCGAACGTGCCGGTCAAGGCGACCTTCGACGACCTGGCCCTGCCCGGTCTGTCCTCGATCCCCGAAATCGGGCCGGCCCTGTTCGACCAGCCGATCCTCGTGTACGTCGCATACGTCGTGCTGCCCTGCGTCGTCTGGCTCGTGCTCTTCCGCAGCCGGCACGGGCTCAACGTGAGGGCCGTGGGGGAGAACCCGGCGGCCGCCGACGCCGCCGGCATCTCCGTGATGCGCATCCGCACCGCCTACTGCCTGGTCGCCGGGGGGCTCGCCGCCGCGGCCGGCGCGTACCTGATGCTCTCGCTAACTCCGAGCTTCTCGCTGAACCCGGCCGGCGGCCGCGGCTGGGTCGCTCTGGCGGCGGTCATCTTCGCGGCCTGGCTGCCCTGGCGCCTGGTGGCCGCGGGCCTGCTGTTCGGCGGGCTGACGTCGCTCGGCCTGACCGCCCAGGCGCAGGGCTGGAACATCCCGACCGTGATCTTCGCCGTGCTGCCCTACGTCGTCACGATCGCCCTCATGTTCCTGATCGCGCTGCGGCTGCGGCTGCAGCGCCTGGAGCTGCGCGAGGTGGCTCCCGCGGCGCTCGCGACGCCGTACTACCGCGAGGAACGCTGACGGGCCGCTAGCCCTTGCTGCCCGACCACGCCACCTGGGCGCCGGACAGCGCTTCCTCGAAGGTGGCGCGCAGTCGGTCCTCGGTGCGCGTGAGGTGCGCGAGGAGGTTCGCGCGCAGCGCCTCGCCGTCGCCGAGCTCGAACGCCTCCAGGAGCTGGGCGTGCTCCCTGTGACTGTCGGAAACGTGCTCCTCGGACGCAAACCCCTCGAGCTTGGTGACCGCCAGCATCACGTAGCGATCGACGCTCTGCCAGAGGCCGTCGAGGACGCGGTGGCTCACCTCGCCCGCGGCGGGGGCGAGCAGCGCCCAGTGGAAGTCGCGGTGAGCTGCGAAGAACTCCTCCGAGTAGAGCGCCGCATCGGCCATCCGCTGGTAGCACTCCCGCACCGTCGCCACATCGCCCTCGTCGCGGACGACGGCGGCCCGGCTGGCGAACTCGCCCTCCGTGATCCGGCGCAGCTCGTACAGGCCACTGAGGTCCTCCAGGCCGATCTCGGCGGCAAACGTCGCGCCCTGCGGCGTGGTGGACACGAGCCCCTCCGCCTCGAGCCGCCGCAGAGCCTCGCGCACGGGGATGTGGCTGACGGAGTAGCGCTTGGCCAGGGCGGTCTGGAGGACGCGCGACCCGGGCGGGATCACTCCGAGCAGAAGCTCGCGCCGCAGCTGGTTCGCCACCGCGTCGACCGTGCTCGAGCGGAGGTTCATGCTGGGGGGCTGGTCTGGAGCTTCGTCCATGGGAATCCTCGGTCGGCCCCCCGCTACGTTAACGCCGGCCAGTGGCCGGGGGCAGACGATTCACGCGCCAGTAGCGGGATATATAGTCTATAACCATGCTCGACGGTGCCCTCAGCCTCCCGTCGCTGGGCACCGTGCTCGCGAGTCTCGTGAAGACCCCGAGCGTGAATCCGGGCGTGCAGGAGCAGGCGATCACGGGCCGCATCCTGGACTGGCTGAAGCCGCTCCCGCTCACGACCCACGTGGTCGAGTTCCTCCCGGGCCGGCACTCGGTCGCGGCGGTGCTGGGCGGCGGCGACGGCCCGCGGCTGGTGCTCAACGGGCACACCGACACGGTGCCCATCGACGACGCGGACGAGTGGTCGTCGGATCCTTTCGGCGCCGAGGTCCGTGACGGCTACCTCTACGGCCGCGGCGCCTGCGACATGAAGGCGGGCCTTGCGGTGCAGCTCGCGGTGGCGGGCCACCTGGCGCAGTACGCCGGCCAGCTCGACGGGACGCTGATCCTGCATTTCGCGGGGGGCGAGGAGCGCGCCGAGCCGGGCACGCTCGCGCTGATCGAGGCCGGCTTCGACGGCGACTTCGGCATCACCACGGAGCCGACCGGCCTGCGCGTCGCCACCGCCACCAGGGGCCTTGGGTTCTACGAGATCCTGATCCGCGGCCGCTCGGTCCATGCGAGCCGGGCGGCCGAGGGGCTCAACCCGATCGACGCGGTCGGCGACGTCTTCGCGGCCATCGAGTCCTACGGGCGGGAGGTCGCCGAGGGCGCCCACGCCCTGCTCGGGGCCGGCTCCTGCACTCCCACCGTGATCCGCGCCGGCGTCGCCGACAACGCGGTGCCGGACACCTGCGCAATCCACATCGACCGGCGCCTGATTCCCGGCGAGACGGTCGAGGGCGAGCTCGCGCGGCTGCGAGCCTGGGTGGATCCCGTCGGCGCGCGCCATCCCGACCTCGACCTGGCGGTGACGGTCGCGCCGAACGCCTTCGAGCCGGCGGAGATCGATCCCGGCTCGGGCTTCGCTCAGCGCGTGGCAGCCGCGGTCGAGCGGGTGACCGGGCGCCCGGGCGAGATCTACGGCGCGCCGTTCGCCAGCGACGTGCGCGTGCTCGTGAACGACGCCGGCATGGAGGCGGTCACGTTCGGGCCGGGCAACGTCGCGGAGTGCCACTGCGCCGACGAGCGCGTCTCGTTGGAGCAGGTCGGCGAGGCGGCGGCGGCGGTGGCGGCGGTTGCCGAGGAGCTCCTGCTCAAGACGTAGGCGTCAGTCGCCTGACAGCACGGTTGCGTGCTTCGGGCGGGTGAGCCACTCGCGGTCGCGCAGCAGCTCCACGAACGCCGCGGCCGCCGGCGACAGCATCGTTCGCGTGTAGGCGGTCAGCTCCCAGACGACCGGCTTGCTGAGCGGCCGCGCCGCGTCGGAGAACTCCGCCGGCACGCTGTCGGACGGCACCAGCACCGGCCCCAGCCCTGCGAGCGCGAGGTGGACGGCCGCCTGCACCTGCGACGTGGACACGGCCTCGCGGGGCCGGAACCCGGCGTGCGCGCAGGCCGCCGCGACGTAGTCGGCGAGCCCGTTGGCCGGCTCGTACAGCACCCAGTTGCGGTCTGCCAGCAGCGCCAGGTCGACCGGCCCGCCTCCTTCGGTGAGGGGGTCGCCGGGAGGCAGCAGAACCACGAACTGCTCCCAGCCGAGCGACACCACGGGGCCGGACCAGCGCGCCGGGCGCACCCCGATGGCCACGTCGCCCACGCCCATGGCCACGCTCTCGGCCATGGAGCGCGCGAGCGGAAACTCGCGCAGCCGAATCGCCGTCTCGGCGTGTTCGCGGTGCCAGCGCCGGATCGGCTCCAGCAGGGTCGCGTCGACCAGGGACGGGAGCGTCGCGATCTCGAGGATCCCGCCCTCCAGCGAGGCGATGCTGCGCGCGTGGCGCCGCAGGCGGGCAGCCGAGGTGAGCGTCGCGCGCGCGTCGTGCACCAGCGCCCGGCCGAGCGGGGTGGGCTGGACGCCGCGCGGCAGGCGCTCGAGCAGCGGGCCGCCGATCTGGCGCTCGAGCGCGCGGATCTGCTGCGACAGCGCCGGCTGCGAGATCGACAGGCGCCGGGCCGCCGCGGTAACCGAGCCCTCCTCGACGACGATCAGCCAGCTGCCGAGGTGCCTGAGGTTGACGAAGTCGGGCCACTCTGCCGGAACCGCCATTAGGCCGAGCTTATCGCTGAGATCAAATTCTCGTCTTTGACCAATGGGAGGCCGAGACCTAGGCTGCCGGCGTCTCCGCGGACCGTTCGCGGTCGAGGAAAGGACGAACGAGGTGGACGAGCTCAGGCCCGAACCGCTCCTGGAGAAGGACGGACTCGCCGTCTCGCGCAGCCCCTGGGGGCCCGACGACGAGATCGGCCGTCTGAACTGGGTCACCCCGGACTCGGTCAAGGCGATCATCGAGCGCCTCGACGGCCGCGGTGTGTTCGACCTCGCCGTGGACTACTTCTCGGGCATGCCGTCCTGGTCGGAGGCTGGCGATCCGCCCTTCGACATCTGGATGACCCACACGCCGAAGGGATCGATCGTGGACGGCCGCTCCGGCTACGGGCCCGAGATCCACAAGGTGCACTGCTACTCCGGCGACGCCTTCTCGATGTACACCCACTGCGGGACGCACATCGACACGCTCAACCACATGGGCTACCACGGCACGCAGTGGAACGGGTGGACCCAGGACGAGCACCTCGGCAGCAAGGTCTGGACCAAGGGCGGCACCGACCGCTATCCGCCGATCTTCGCGCGCGGCGTCCTGCTCGACGTGGCCGGCATGCACGGCGTCGACTGCCTCGAGAACAACTACGCGATCACCCCAAAGGATCTCCAGGACACGATCAAGAAGCAGGGGGTCGAGCTGCGCAAGGGCGACGTCGTGCTCGTGCGCACGGGGCGGATGGGCTGGTGGCCGCGCAACGAGTACCTGGGGGACTCGCCGGGGATCAACCGCGCGTCAGCGGTGTGGCTCTGCGAGGAGGCCGGCGCGATGTGCATCGCCGGCGACAACATCGGGCTGGAGCCGCAGCCCTACGACGGCGAGTACGCGCCGGTGCACTGCTACATGTTCGCGACCGCCGGCGCCCAGATCATCGAGGTGGTCAACATGGAGGAGCTGGCGGCGGAGTCGCTGTTCGAGTTCGCCTTCCTCGGCTTCCCGATGAAGATCTTCGGCGCCACCGGCGCGCCGATGCCGTCGGTGGCCGTCCCGCTGAGGTGATCCGATGCTGAAGCTACGCCGCCTGGACAACATCGACGTGGTCGTTCGGGACTTCCCGGCGATGGTCGCCTTCTACCGGGACGTTCTGGGGCTCCCGCTGCATCCGCACGGCTACGAGCCGGACAAGGGCTGGGCCATGTTCATGTGCGGCGACACGGACCTGGTGCTGCTCGGCGTGCCCGACGCCGACCGGGGCGAGCGCCGCCGCACGTCCAACTACGCGCAGGACCCGGCCGGGGTGCACTCGTTCGCCTGCCAGGTGGACGACCTCGACGAGGGCATCGCCGAGCTGGACGCCCACGGGATCGAATGGGCCGGCGACACCGTGATCTACGGGGCGGGGCAGGTGCTCGCGGAGCTGCCCGGCGACGACTTCGACGGCATCTGGTACCGGTTCCGGTCCTTCTACGACCCCGAGGGGAACGTCATGCACATCTGCGAGGTCCATCCGCCGGCCGGGTTCGTGCGCGCCGCGCAGGCATGACGGTCGAGACCCGCCCCACCTGCTGCCTGACGGTCGGGCTGGACGCGATGTCGCTCTGGATCACGTCCTTCAAGAGCACCAACCCGAGCATGATCTCCCGCGGCGAGTTCGACGTCATCGGGACCCAGCGGGTGCTCGACCTGCTGGAGCGCCACGACATCCGCTCCACGTTCCTGGTGCCGGGCCACACCGCGCTCGCGTACCCGGACCTGGTCAAGCGGATCCACTCGCTGGGTCATGAGTTCGCCTACCACGGGTGGATGCACGAGGACCCGCGCAACTTCGACGTGCAGGCCCAGCGCGAGCTGATCGAGCGCGGCCTGGAGGCGCTGGACCACGTGGTCGGCGTCCGGCCACGGGGGCACGTCGCCCCGGCGTGGAACATGAGCGCCGACACCGTCGCGCTGGTCGAGGAGTTCGGCTTCGACTTCGACGGCAGCCGCATGGCCACCGACTGCCTGCCGGTCTACCTGCGCAAGGGCGACGAGTGGCCCGCGGATGGCCCGTACCGCTTCGGCGAGCTCACCGACATCGTCGGGCTGCCGGTCGCCTGGCCGCTCGACGACGTGCCGCTGTTCGAGTTCGTGTGGGGCGAGATCGGCGGCTTGGCCAGCCCCTCGGCCGTCGAGGAGATCTGGAGGGGCGACTTCGAGTACGCCTACGAGCACTGTCCGGGCGGCATCTTCAACCTGACGGTGCACCCGCAGGTAAGCGGGCGCGGACATCGGATGCTGCTGCTCGAGCGCTTCGTCGAGTACCTCAGGGAGCACTCCGACATCGCGTTCGCAAAGCAGTCCGAGTACGTCGACTGGTGGCGGGCGCGCAACCCGCGGGACGCTTGGCGCGCAGAGAACCCGGAGCTGGCGGGCGACGGCGCGATCACCGAGCTCCCGTCGAGCCGAACCTAGGCGCCTCGGTGCCTGGCCTCGAGGGCGCGCGGGTCCTCGTCACGGGCGGCACGTCGGGCATCGGCGCGGCGGTCGTGGCGCACCTGAGCGCCCGGGGCGCGCGGGTGGCGCTCCCCGACCGTGACGCGCAGCGCGGCGGCGCGGTCGCGGAGGGGGTCGCGCACGCGGTGGACACGCTCGGGGGCCTGGACGCGGTGGTCCTGAGCGCCGGCGTCCGGCACGAGGCGCGGCTGTCGGATACCTCGGACGACGCCTGGGACGCGGCCCTCGACTCGAACCTGCTCGAGCCCTACCGCTACGCCGTGGCCTGCCTGCCGTGGCTGCGGTCTGCCGGCGGCGGGTCGATCGTCACGGTCGCGGCGGGGAGCGCTCTCTGGCCGGAGATGGAGCTGGGCGCCTACTCGGTTGCCAAGCGCGGGCTGCTCGCGCTCACGCGGATGCTCGCCGTCGAGGCCGCTCCGCACGGCGTCCGGGTGAACTCCGTCTGTCCCGGCGACACGGCCCCGGACATGGCCGACGCGAGCGGGGTGGCCGGCGCCGTGGCGTTCTTCGTGTCGCCCTTCAGTGCATCGTGCAGCGGCGCGGCGCTGCTCGTCGACGGGGGCAGGCGGGCGTCGCAGCGGGGGGCGCAGGTGGCGACGTGAGCCACGGCCTGGAGGGACGCACCGCGCTCGTGACGGGCGGGACCTCCGGCATCGGCCGGGCCGTGGTGGAGCGGCTGCGTCGGGAGGGGATGGCCGTGGCGTTCACAGGCCGCGACGCACTCCGCGGTGCCGAGGTGGCGGCCGCCACCGGGGCCGCCTTCATCGCCGCCGATGCCCGCGACCGCGCCGCCTGTGACCGCTCCGTCGACGAGGCGCTGGCCCACCTGGGCGGCCGGCTCGAGCTCTTCGTGGCGAACGCGGCGGTCGTGTTCCGCGGCTCGATCGAGGAGACGCCCGAGCCGGTCTTCCGCGAGCTCCTGGAGGTCAACCTCACAGCGACGTTCCGGTACTCCCGTGCCTGCTTTCGGGTCATGCGCGAGCAGGGCGGCGGCGCACTGGTGCACGTGGCCTCGGACGCGGCGATGCGGGGCATCCACACGATCGCCGCCTACTCCGTCACCAAGGCGGCCGTGCTGGGCGTGTCGGAGCTGCTGGCGGCGGACGGGGCGGCCCACGGCGTCCGCTCGAATGCGATCTGCCCGGGCGCGGTGGTGCCGGGGGTGCAGTCCACGGTCGCCGGCTACGAGCACCACGCCGAAGACGCGAGCGGGTGGAGCGCGCCGGTCTCCGCACGCCACGGCAGCGGCGAGGACGTGGCGAACATGGTGGCGTGGATGGCGTCGGACGAGGCGGCGCACCTCAGCGGCGCCACCGTCCGGCTCGACGGGTCGGGTGCGGCGGCGATGCGGGGCCCCGCTCGTGCCTGAACCGCTCGAGCAGCTCGCACGCGCGCTCGGCGTGAGCCTTCCGGCCGAGGATCTGGAGCCGCTCGCCGAGTCGCTGGCGCAGCACTGCGAGTTCGTGGCGCCGATGCTCGAATCGGGCGGTCCGGCCGCGGCGGAGGCCGCGCGCACGGGCGGCCCGTCGGCGGTCGAGCTCGTCGAGAAGGCGCTGGCGCGCCTCGCGGAGACCGAGCCGCTCGTGCACGCATATGTCTTCGTCGACGAGGACGGGGCGCGGGAGGCCGCCCGCGCGGCAGACGCCACGGCGCCGCGCGGGCCACTGCACGGCCTGCCGTTCGCGGTCAAGGACGTCTTCTCCGTCGAGGGCATGCCGGCGGAGTGCGGCTCGCGCGCGATGGAGGGCCACGTGCCGGTCCAGGACGCGGCGGCCGTCCGCCGCCTCCGCGACGCCGGGGCGGTCTTGGTCGGCAAGCAGGCGACGCACGAGTTCACCTGCGGCCTGGACGAGCCGCCGACGCGCAACCCCTGGGACCTGTCGCACTACCCCGGCGGGTCGAGCGCCGGGGGCGGCGTCTCGGTCGCCGTCGGCTCGTGCGCGTTCGCGCTCGGCACCGACGCCGCCGGCTCGGTGCGCATCCCGGCGGCGGTGACCGCCGTGGTCGGACTGAAGCCGACACACGGGGCGGTCAGCAGCGAGGGGATCCTGCGCGAGGCGACCGCGCCCTCGCTGGACCACGTGGGCATCCTCGCGCCCGGCGTGGACGAGGCCGCCCGGGTGCTCGGGGCGCTAGCCCCCGTTTCCCCGTCGCCGCCCACCGCGGGTCTCTCAGGGCTGCGCGTCGCTGTGCTGGACGCCACGGCGCACGAGCTCGCGGGACTGCAGCCGGAGGTGGCGAAGCTCTTCGACACGGCCTGCGCGCAGTTGGAGCGCCTGGGAGCGCGGCTGGTCGAGATCGAGGTGCCGAGTCTCGAGCTGGCCAGGCAGGCGGTGTTCACCCTGTTCCCGGCGGAGCTCGCCGCCGGCCACCGGCGGCTGCTCGGCCAGCGCCCGCAGGCCTATCACCCGGACGTGCGCCGGCTGGTGGAGCTGGGCCTCCTGCTGCCCGCGCTCCACCTCCAGGCGGCGGAGGGGGTGCGGGCCCGCATGCGCGCCGAGCTCGAGGAGCGCTTCGCCGAGCTCGGCCTCGACGCCCTGGTCACGCCGACCATGCCGCGCACGTCCATGCCGCTCAGCGAGATGGACCCCGGGACGGACCTGGCGACGCTGGTGCCGTACACCTGCCCGTTCAACCTCACCGGACAGCCCGCGCTGAGCGTGCCGTGCGGCTTCACCGCCGCAGGCCTGCCCGCCGGCCTACAGGTGATCGGCCGGCGCCACGACGAGCAGACCGTCCTGCGGATCGGACGCGCCTACGAGGCCAGCACGGACTGGCGCCTGCGCCGGCCGCCGCTGCTCTGAGCGATCACGGCGCCGGCGTGGCGCCGAGCTCGGCGATCTCGGCGTCGAACGACCGGCGCATCGCGGCCTTCTCGGTGTCGTCGAGCCAGGCGGCGTCGACGGCGCCGAGGCACAGCTCGATCATCTGCCCCCGGCCGAGATCGAGGTGGCCGGCCGCCCACGCGTACTCGGTGGCGAGGTCGCCGAACCCCTCGAAGGCGGGGTCGTCCGAGCCCAGGGACACCGACAGGCCGGCCGCGAGCATGTCGCCCACGGGCGAGGCCACCTTGCGGGCGGGCGGCAGCTCGGGTGGACCGAGCGGCCACTCCGCCGTGTCGTGGATCGCGACGCTCCAGGAGAAGATCGCCGCGAAGTGGATGCGTTGCTCGCGCGCGCGTGCGACGAGCTCCGGGTCGTCGACCACCGAGTAGCCGTGGTCGATGCGCCTGCAGCCGAGGACGTCGATGCACTCCGCGACCGACTGTGCGTTGCCGTACTCGCCGGCGTGCGCCGTGCCCGGGAGGCCCGCCTTCGCGGCCATCCGGTAGGCCTCGTAGAACGCGGGGATGTGCTCCTCGTCGTAGTCGCTGGCCAGGCCGACGACCTCGGGCGGGCGGTACGCCAGGATCTCCTCCACGAGCGCGGTCGCCGCTGCCGCGGCGTGGTCGCGGGTGATGGACGGGATCAGCCGGCCGACGATGCCCCGGTCCGCCTCCGCGGCGCGGATTCCGTCGACCAGGCCGTCCACCATCGTCCGGTAGCCCACGCCGGGGTGGTTCATCGGGTGGAAGAGCATCTCGCGGTAGCGCACGTTCGAGGTGTCGGCCGCCTCGACCAGCGAGTCGTACGCGGCGCGGCTGAAGTCGTCGGCGTCCACGAGCGAGTGGCAGGCGGCGTCGAAGCGCTCGAGGAAGGCTTCGTACTGGCCGAGCGCATACAGATCGGCGGTGGTCGCGACGGGGCGCTGGTACTTGCGCGCGAAGGCCTGGAGCACCCAGCTCGGGACCGACTCCATCTCCCGCAGGAATGCCTGCTCGTCCAGCGCGATCCGGTAGACGTCCTCGGGGCGCTCGGCCGGCAGCGGCACGCCGTTCTTGCGCGCCAGCTCCAGCAGCGTCGCGGCCGGCACGGCGCCCTCGAGGTGGCAGTGCAGCTCGGCCTTCGGCAGCCGGCGCAGGAACTCCACGCCGTCGCTCATCGGCCCAGCGCGATGTCCGCGGGCCGCACGGGCACGCGCGGCAGCGGCAGCCCGGTGGCGTCACGCAGCGCGGAGGCGATCGCCGCGGTGGCCACCACCGCCGGCGGCTCGCCCACGCCCTTGAGCCCGTAGGGCGACTCCGGGTGCGGAAGCTCGATCAGGTCGATGTCCATGGGGGGGACATCGAGCGTGGTGGGGATCAGGTAGTCGGTGAAGCTCGCGTTCTGCACGACGCCGCCCTCCGTGATCAGCTCCTCCATCACGCCTAGGCCGAGGCCCTGCGTGATGCCGCCCTCGATCTGGCCCTCGACCGCCAGCGGGTTGATCGCCTTGCCGACGTCCTGCGCGGTGCCGATCCACACGACCCGCACCAGGCCCAGGTCGACGTCCACCTCGACGACCACCCGCATCGCGGCGCAGGCGTAGCCGACGTGCGACCGCTCGCCGAGCACCTGGCCGCTGTCCGGGTCGAGCGGGCTGGTCTCCGCGTGGCGGTAGACCCGCTCCACCTCGATCGTCTGGCCGGGGGCGAGCCGGCCCCCGAGGCTGTCCAGCTCCTCGCGCAGCGCCTCGCAACAGAGGCGGACGGCCCCTGCGCTCATCCAGGTCTGGCGCGACGCGGAGGTGGAGCCCGACGAGTCCAGCGTGGTGCTGGCCGGCGCGATCACGACCCGGTCGACGTCGAGCTCGGTGTGCACCACCTGGATCAGCACGTTGGTGAGCCCCTGGCCGAACTCGACGGCCGCCGAGCGGACCTCCGCCACCACGTCGGCGCCGCTGTCGATCAGCCGGACGCGCGCCGCGCTGTAGTCGTCGTATCCGGCCGAGTAGCAGCAGTTCTTGTAGGTCAGCGCGAAGCCGATCCCGCGGCGAATGCCCTCGCCCTTCGTCGTGTTGCCCGCCCCGCCGGGGAGGCGGATCGGATCGCGCGGCAGGGGCTCCGCCTCCGGCGGCTCCAGGGCCATGCAGCGGCGGATCGTCTCGGCGACCGGCAGCGGATGCAGGATGCGGTCGCCGGTGGGCAGCACGTCGCCCTCCGCGAGCGCGTTCTGCACCCGCAGCTCGATCGGGTCCATCCCCAGCTCGCGCGCGAGCGCGTCCATCTGCGACTCGGCGGCGTAGCAGGACTGCACCACGCCGAAGCCGCGCATCGCGCCGGCGGGCGGGTTGTTCGTGTAGACGGTGGTCGCCTCGATCAGCGCGTTCGGCACCAGGTACGGGCCGCACGTCATCGTCGCCGCGTTGAACGTGACCGCCGGGGAGCCCGAGGCGTACGCGCCGCCGTCGAGCAGGAGGCGCATGCGCACGTTCACGAGCGTGCCGTCGCGCAGCGCGCGGTGCTCGGCCCAGATCTTCGCCGGGTGGCGGTGCACGTGCCCGATGAACGACTCGTCACGCGGGTAGGAGAACTTCACGGGGCGGCCGGTGCGCAGGGCGAGCATCGCCGTGTGGATCTGCCCCGAGAGGTCCTCGCGGCCGCCGAAAGCCCCGCCCACGCCGGCCAGGTGGATGCGCACCTTCTCGTCCGGCAGCCCGAGGCTCGCCGTGACCTGGTGCAGGTCCTGGTGGAGCCATTGAGTCGCCACGTGGATGTCCACGCCGCCCTCGCCGTCCGGTATCGCCATGCCCGCCTCGGGGCCCAGGAAGGCCGGATCCTGGCGCCCCAGCTCGTAGACGCCGCTGACCGCGACCTCGCCGGGCGCGTCCGGGTCGCCGTGGCGGACCACCACGGTCCTGATCACGTTCGGACGGCGGTCCTCGTGCCAGCCGTGGTCCTGCCACTGCTCGCCGTGGAGGCGTTCCGACTCGAGCGCCTGCTCCGGGTCCGCGATCGGCGGGAGCTCCTCGTAGGCCACCACGACCGCCGCCGCCGCGCGACGGGCCGTCGCCGGGTCGTCTGCCGCGACGATCGCGACCGCCTCGCCGCGGTAGCGGATGCGGTCCATGGCAAGCACGGGCTGGTCGGCGATCTCGAGGCCGAACGTCTTGCGGCCCGGGACGTCTGCGGCGGTCAGCACGGCGTGCACGCCCTCGATTGCCTCCGCCTGCGACGTGTCGATCGACAGGATGCGGGCGTGGGCGTGGGCGGCGCGCGCGGCCCAGCCGAACAGCATGCCGGGCCGGTTCAGGTCGCTGGCGTATTCGAAGCGACCGTGGATCTTGTCCCAGGCGTCGACCTTCTCCATGCGATCGCCGACGCGGCCGCCGGGGCGGGTCTCCGTGGCGGATCCCGTCGCCGTCATCCGGCCTCCGCCGCCTGGTGCACCGCGTCGATCACCTTCTGGTAGCCCGTGCAGCGGCACAGGTTGCCCGACAGGGCCTCGCGCACCTGGTCGTCGGAGGGCCGGGGCGTGCGCCGCAGCAGGTCGACCGTCGCGATCACCAGTCCAGGGGTGCAGAAGCCGCACTGCACGGCGCCCGCGTCTGCGAAGGCCTGCTGGACGTGGTGGGTGTCCGAGAGGTCGTCCAGCCCTTCGACGGTCACGACCTCGCGGCCGTGGGCCTGGCCGGCCGCGACGAGGCAGCCGCACACGAGCGTGCCGTCCAGCAGCACGGAGCAGGAGCCGCACTCGCCCTGCTCGCAGGCGTTCTTCGACCCGTACAGGCCGAGCTCGTCGCGCAGCGCAGTCAGCAGGCTGCGGAGCGGATCTGTCTCGACCGCCACGTCGGCGCCGTTGAGCGTCATCTCGATCTTCACGTGAGGCACCTCTCCAGTGCGCGCGTGGTCAGCACGCGCAGGGCGTGGCGGCGGTACTCGGCGCTGCCGCGCACGTCGTCGATCGGGCTGCAGGCGCTGGCCACGGCGTCTGGCAGCGCCTCGGCGTCGTCGCGGGGGAGGCGCACGAGGCCGACCACGGGGCCGGAGGACCCGTACGCGGCACGCAGCTCGGCCCGCTCGTCGTCCACCACCACGGCCACCGACGCCACCGAGATGACCATCGCGTTGCGCGGGCCCACCTTCATGAACGTCTGGGCGCCGGGTGCGGGGCGGAGGTGGATCCGCTGGATCAGCTCGTCGGGGCCGAGCGCCGAGCGCTTCGGCCCGAGGAAGAAGTCCGCGAGCGGCATGCGCCTGGTGGCGCTCGCGCTGGCCAGCTCGACCTCGGCGAGCCCGGCGATCAGCGGCGGCAGCGAGTCGCCCGCCGGCGACGCCGTGGCCAGGTTGCCTCCGATCGTCGCCCGGTTGCGGATCTGCGGGGAGCCCACGGTGCGGGCGGCCGCGGCGAGGGCGGGCGCCAGCCGGTCGAACGGTGGCTCCATCAGCCGGGCGAAGGTCATTCCCGCGCCGATTTGCAGGGTGCCCTCTTCGTGCGACCACTCGGAGAGCTCGGACACCCGCGTGAGGTCCAGCAGCGCGCTCGGCGTGGCGCGGCCGAAGTTCGCCTCGACCATCAGGTCGGTCCCGCCGTGCATCGGGGTGGCGTGCGGCGCCTCGGCGCGCGCGCGCAGCGCGTCCTCGAGCGACAGCGGCCTGAGCATTCGTTCCAGTGGTTGTCCTTCGCCTGACGCTGGTTGTGGCCGCCGAGGTCCTGCGCCGGCAGGTTACGGAGGGGCACCGATAAGGTCAAAGACGGAATCCATTTGCTCGCCATAAGGGTCCGCTCATGGCTGCGCCGCACCGGCGGCTCCCCGCAGCCGGAGCCGCGACCACCCGCGCCGCTAGGCTTGTCCAGCTTCTCCCGGCGCCGTGGCGGAGTGGCTACGCAGCGGCCTGCAAAGCCGTTCACACCGGTTCGATTCCGGTCGGCGCCTCTAGCGCCGCCCTTTTCAGCGCACGTTGATCACTCCGGCCAGCGCCGTGTCCTCGGAGGAGCCGCCGACGTACACGGGGAGGTTGCCGGAGGGCGTCACCCAGTGCTGGGCGCCGCTGTCCCAGTAGGACAGCGACCGGCGGGGGATGGTGACGGTGACGCGCCGCGCCTCGTGACCGGCGAGCTGCACCTTCTGGAATCCCGCGAGCTGGCGCGGCGGAGTGCTCACCGAGCGGGTCGGCAGCCGGCCGATGTACACCTGGGCCACCTCCGCGCCGGCGCGCCTCGACCGGTTGCGCAGCCTGAACGACACGCGAACGTCGCCCTGCGGTGTGCCGGGCGCGCCGTCTGCGACGCGCAGCAGGCGATACCCGAAGGTGGAATAGGACAGGCCATGCCCGAACGGGTAGGACGGCGTGTCCCCGCGCTGCTGGAAGCCGCGGTAGCCAACGAAGACGCCCTCCGGGTGCTCCGCGACCTGGTCCAGGTCGATCGGCGGGACCTGGCTTTCGTCGTTCGGGATGGTCGCCGGCAGCTTGCCTGACGGGTTGACGTCGCCGAACACGATGTCTGCGATCGCATTGCCCTGCTCCTGGCCGGGATACCAGGCCTGCAGGATTGCGCGCACGTCCTCCTCCCAGTTGGAGGTCTTCGTCACGCCGCCCGTGGTGATCACCACGACGGTGTTCGGGTTCGCCCGGGCGACCCGGCGGATGAGCTGGTCCTGCTCCTTGGGGAGGTTGAGGTGCGGCCGGTCGGCCTGGCGCGACCCCCCCTCGGTCTCGTAGTCGCGGACTACGACGACGGCCGCGTCGGCGGCCCGGGCGTCCGCGACCGCGTCCCGCATCGCCGGCGCCATGACGGAGTCGTCGTGGTCCCAGAAGAACCGCACCTGTCCGCCCTGGAACATGCTGAACGCCGGTGCGCTGTACTCGATGCGCACCGACCGCGGCTCGCCGGCCCGCAGGCTCACCGGGACGCTCTGCGTGGTGACCGCATCGCTCGTGTTCTCCAGCACCAGCGCGCCGTCGATGAAGAGGCGAGCGGTGCCGCGCGACGTCAGCCCGAGCCGGTAGTCGGCGGTCGCGGGCGGGATCAGCTCACCGGTCCAGCGCGCCGACAGGTCGCCGAGCAGGCTGGTGTTCCCGGTCACGGCCTGCGAGCTGGTGGCCTTGGGCGAGGCCGCGTTGAACCCGGAGAAGTTCTGGAAGCCCCAGTTCACGTTGACGTTGGGGTCGACTAGATCCAGTCCCGGCGCGCCGGCGAATGACGTGTTGGGCCAGAACTGGGCGTGCAGGCCGCGGTCGCCGGGCTGGCCGCCGTCCGGTCGCAGGATGGTCGACGGCACGGGCGCCGGCCCGGGCAGAAGGTCGCCCTCGCTGATGCCGTCGGTGCCGGCGGCATAGGTGACGCGCGTGCCGGACCCAGCGCGCCTGCGGATGCCCTCGAGCGGGCTGACCTCATAGGTGGCATTGGCGATCGTCGCCGAGCCGCCGCCCTGTGCGGAGGCGTTGTCGGCGTCCGGGCCGATCACGGCGATCGAACGCAGCCGGGCGCCGAGCCGGAACGGAAGCGTGCGGCGCTCGTTCTTGAGCAGCACTGTGCCCTCTTGGGCCACACGCCGTGCGACCTGGCCGTGGGCCTGCTCGTCGAAGCGGTCGGCCTGCACCGGGTTGTCGAACAGCCCCAGGCCGATCATCGGCCGCAGCTGGCGCCGCGCCATGTCGTCGAGCCGGGTCATGGAGACGTCTCCGGCGTCGACGGCCGCCAGCAGGCGCTCGCCGAAGTTCGCGCTTCCGGGGCCCTGGTCGCCGGGCTGCTCCTGGTCAAGGCCGCTGTTCGCGGCCCGCACGGTGCTCGGCGTGGCGTTGTAGTCGCTCATGGTGAAGCCGCGATGCCCGTACTCGCCCTTGAGCAGGGTGTTCATCAGCGGGTTCTCGCAGGCGGCGACCTCGTTGAGCCTGTTGAAGGAGCACATCGCCGCGCCCGGGCTCGCCTCGCGCACGCCGATCTCGTACGGCTTGGTGTAGATCTCGTGCAGCGTGCGGTCGTCGACCTGGGAGGAGATCGTGAAGCGGCTGGTCTCCTGATCGTTGACCGCGAAGTGCTTGATCGTCGCCATCACCGGGTTGGTCTGCACACCGGCGATGTAGGCGGCGCCGATCTCGCCGCTGAGCAGCGGATCCTCGCCGAAGCCCTCGAACGTGCGCCCCCACAGCGGCGTGCGGGCAATGTCGACGCTCGGGGCGAGCAGGACGTTGTGGCCGGTGTGGAAGGCCTCGTTGCCGAGCGTCTCGCCGACGAGGCGCAGCAGCGCCCGGTCGAACGTCGCGCCCATCGCGGTGCCGGACGGGAATCGCGTCGTTCGGCGATCGGCGTTCGGGTTGGCGATGCGCACGCCAACCGGGCCGTCGGCCATCGTCTGCGCCGGGATGCCGACGCGCTCCTCGCCGTTGTTGAAGAAGCCGTAGAAGTTGTTCAGCTGCCCGGTGGCGAGGTCCACCTTCTCCTCGGTCGTCATGCCGGCGACGATCGCGTTGGCGCGCTGCTCGACCGCCGGGTCCGTGTCCCACGCCGCCGTCGCGGCGGCGGGGGCTGCCAGACCACTCGCGACGACGCAGCAGACGGCCATCGCCTTGCCGGGGAGGGTGGGCCTTCTCATTGCGGAACCTCCTTGTTCCAAGCGGTCTGACGCCGTGTCCGGGCGCGTCTACCCGAGGCGGAAGGCACTAACCGATGTCGCGCAGACGCCCTAGGCGCGCGCCCGCAGCGCCTCGAGCCCCAGTCCCTCGGGGCCGTGCAGCGCGAGCATCGTCTCCTCGGTGGCGGCGGGGCGCTCGCGGTCGGTGAGCGAGACGCCGATCATCGTCAGGAACGCGACCGGCACCGACACCACGGCCGGCTGGGCCAGCAGGGCGCCCAGGGTGGTCGGCTCCGGGTCCGCCACCAGCGTCGCCACGATGCCGCTGCTCGCCACCAGGCCGCCCGCCGCCATGCCGGCGATCGCGCCGCGGGCCGTCAGGCCCCTCCACCAGATGCCGAGCAGGAACAGCGGGCAGAACGTGCTCGCCGCCAGCGCGAAGGCCCATCCGACCAGCACGCTGATGTCGAGCCCGCGCGCCGCCAGCGCGATCAGCGCGGGCACGATCATGCCCGCGACGGCCGCCCAGCGGAAGCGGCGCATGCGCTCGATCGGGGGCTCCCCGGCGCCGCCGGACCGGGTGCGCCGCGCGTCGTGCGAGAGCGTGCCCGCGATCGAGACGAGCAGCCCGGACGACGTGGACGTGAACGCCGCGAACGCCCCGGCGGCGGTCAGCGCCGCCAGCAGCTCGCCGCCGAGGCCCGGCCACGCCGCCTGGGGCAGCTCGAGCACCACGGAGTCGGTCTGTCCCTTCACGTACAGCTCCGGCGTGAGCACCCGGCCGAGCGCGGCGTATACCGCGGGGAAGAGGTAGAAGAGGCCGAGCAGGCCGAGCACGCGCACGGTCGTGCGCCGCGCCGCCGAGCCGTCCGGGTTGGTGTAGAAGCGGACCAGGATGTGCGGCAGCCCCATCGTCCCGAGGAACGTGGCGAGCAGCAGCGAGTACACGAACACCGGCGACGCGGGGCCCGAGCGCTCGACCGGGCGTGCCCACTCCTCGCCGCGCTCGGCATCGGTGCCCTCGGCCACTGGAACGGCGGTCCCTGCCGGCAACACCAGCCGCCCCTCGATCGTGCGCTCCTCGCCCGCGTTGGCGGTCATCCGCCGCCCGTCGAGCGTGAAGCGCGCGTCCGTCGGGAACTCGACCTTCTGCGGGCTGTCGAGCTCCACCACCAGCCCGCCCTTCGGCGCCTGCGGCAGCTCCCGCCCGAACAGCGCCGCCCGCTCCGGCAGGCCGCCCAGGTACACCAGCAGCAGGCAGGCAGGCAGCGCGATCCCGAACGTCTTGACCCAGTACTGGTAGGCCTGCACGTAGGTGACCCCGCGCATGCCGCCCAGCGCGACCGTCAGCGTCACCAGCGCGGCCACCGCGACCACGCCGACCCAGTACGGCGTGCCCGCCACGCTGCCGATCGTCAGGCCCGCTCCCTTGAGCTGGGGCACCAGGTAGAAGCCGCCGATCATGAGCACCACGCCGGCCGCGACCAGCCGGACGGCCGGGCTCGACAGCCGCGCCTCCGCGAAGTCGGGGATCGTGTACGAGCCGAAGCGCCGCAGCGGCGCCGCCACGAAGAACAGCAGCGCGAGGTAGCCGGCGGCGAAGCCGAGCGGCAGCCACAGGACGCTGGCGCCGAGCTTCATGCCCAGGCCGGCGATCCCGAGGAAGCTGGCCGCGGACAGGTACTCGCCCGAGATCGCGGCCGCGTTCCACCACGGCGTGATCGCGCGCGAGGCGACGTACAGGTCGGAGGTGGTGCGCACCAGGCGCACGCCCCACACGCCCAGGCCGATCGCTCCGGCCGCGACCGCCACCACCGCTGCCGCCGCGATCATTCGTGCGTGACGACGTCGCGGAAGGTCTCGTCGAGGGCGTCCGCCCGGCGCTGGTAGAGCAGGCCGATCACCACGATCAGCGGGAACAGCGGCGCCACCAGGATCATCACCGGCAGCGGCACGCCGAGCAGCTCGGCCTCCTGAACCCCCGGGAACAGCAGGAACAGCAGCGGCAGCGATCCCACCAGCCCGCCGAACGCGCCCAGCGCCAGCAGCGACAGCCGCAGCTGCGCCCTGATCAGCCGGCCGAGGTAGACGTCGCCGTGGGGGGTTGCCTCGGCCAGTTCCTCGCGCGGGCTGCGCGGGCGCCCCACCGGCGCATCGCTCACGCCACGAGCTCCCGCCGAAGCTCCGCGACCTTGCGCCGCGCGACCGGGATCTCGCGCCCGTCCTGGAACGCGAGCACCGCCGTGCCGTTGACGAGCGGCCGCACCTCGACCGCCCGACGCAGGTTGGCCACGTAGCCGCGGTGCACCTGGACGAATCCGTATGTGCGCCAGCGGCGCGCCAGGTCGGACACCCGGCCGCGCAACAGGAAGCGCTCCTCGTCGCAGATCACGCGCACGTAGTCGCCGTCGGCCTGCAGGAAGAGGATCGACTCGCGCGGCACGAGCTTCGTCCCGCCGCGCAGCGTGGGCAGCGGCACCAGGTCGCCGCCTGGCGTGACCGCCGCGGCGCGCGCGTCGCTCACCCGCTCGGCCGCCTCGGCGAGGCGCTTGCGGCTGACCGGCTTCATCAGGTAGTCGAGCGCCTTCAGCTCGAAGGCGCCCACCGCGCCGGTCTCATAGGCGCTCACGAACACGATGCCCGGCGGCGCCTCGAAGCGCCGCAGCACGCGGGCCAGCTCGAGGCCGTCGAGGCCCGGCATGCGGACGTCGAGGAAGACGGCGTCGAAGGGCCGCTCGGCCAGCGTGCGCAGCGCCTCCTGGCCGCTGGCCGCCGTGCACACGTCGCCGATCCCGGGCAGCGAGCGCAGCAGCCGCGACAGGTCGGCCCGCGCCGGCGCCTCGTCGTCCACCACCAGCACGTCGAGCTCCGGATCGCTCACGCGGCGCGCACCCCGGGATGCGACTTCGGCACGGTCAGGCGCACCTCCGTGCCCTTGCCCTCGGTCGACTCGATCGCCAGCCCGTAGGAGGGCCCGAAGCTCGACTCGAGGCGGCGGTGCACGTTCTGGAGGCCGATGCCGCCCGAGCGGCCGCTGAGCGCCGCCTGGACGGCCTGCTCGGACATGCCCGCGCCGTCGTCGCGTACCCGCACGAGCGCGTCGGCGCCCAGGTCCTGGCCGAGGATCTCGATCAGCACGCTGGCCAAGCCGTTGTCCTCGATGCCGTGGCGGACCGCGTTCTCCACCAGCGGCTGCAGCGACAGCACCGGCACGACGGCGGGCAGGATCTCGGGTGCGACGGCCAGCCGCACCTGCAGGCGCTCGCCGAAGCGGGCGCGTTCGAGGTTGAGGTACTTCTCGACGTAGTGCAGCTCGTCGGCGAGCGTCACGTACGGGCGCTCGCGCCGGAACGCGTAGCGGGTGAACTCGGCGAAGTCCGTGAGCAGCTCGCGGGCCTCGTCGGGCCGCGTGTGGATGTAGCTCGCCACGGCCGCGAGCGCGTTGTAGATGAAGTGCGGCGAGATCTGTGCGCGCAGGGCGCGCAGCTCGGCCCGCGCGAGGCGCTCCTCCTGCTGCTGTGCGGCGGCGAGCTCGAGCTGCGCGGCGACCAGCTCGGCGGCGTCCCCGACGACCCGCGTGTCCTCCGGCACGATGCGGCGGCCGCGCGCGTAGAAGGCCGCGAGCGAGCCGACGCGCTGGCCGCGCACCATCAGCGGCGCCACGACGGCGCCGCCCAGGTGCAGCTCGGGCAGCTCCATGCGCGGGGCCACGTGGACGCGGTCGTCGGGCCCCTCCTCGAACAGCTCGACTAGCGGCGCACCGGCGAGCGAGCGCACCGCGCCCGAGCCGTCGAGCGCCAGCAGGGTGTCGCGGTCGGCCAGCGCGAGCGCGGTGCTCTGGGTGAGCGCGCGCAGGTGGGGCACCGCCTTCGCCGCCGTCGCGGGTCCGAGGCCGCGGCGGAGGTGGGGCAGCGTGGCCGTGGCGGCGTGCAGCGCGGCGCGCATCGCGTGACCCTCGTTGCTCAGCACGGTGCCCGGAGCCGTGAGGAAGCGGGACGCGGCCCACATCGAGGCGACGACGACGGCTCCGAACACCACTCCAAGCGCGATCTCCAATGCGGATGCTCCCCTTCAGAAGCCCTTATTCCCCGTAGTGACCGAGGTCACGCCGAGCGGGCGCCGTTCGTCGCGGCGAAGCCGCCGTCCGTCGCAGCGCCGGGCCGGTCGGCAGGCCGGGCGTTTTGCGGCTCGGCAAGCCGGGCACGCCCTCGCGCGAGGACCTCTACGAAGGGGGAGAGAGATGGCCACGACACAGTCAGCGGCTGGCACGAACCCCGAGCCAGAGATCGACTGGAAGGCGGCGGAGCAGTCTCCTGAGTTCCAGGAGCTCGTTCGCAAGAAGAAGGCGTTCGTGGTCCCGGCCACGATCTTCTTCCTCGTCTGGTACTTCGGCTTCGTGATCCTGGCGGGGTACGCGCCGGACTTCATGGGCCGCGAGTTCCTGACCGACGGGCTCACGGTCGGCTACACGCTGGCGCTCACGCAGTTCGTCATGACGTGGGTGCTCGGCGCCTGGTACCTGCGCAAGGCCGACCGCGAGTTCGACCCACTCGCCGAGCGCGCCGCCCAGGTGGCGCTGCAGGCCGGCGTCCGCCGGCAGGAGAGCATGCGATGACACCGATTGCGGCAGTCAACGAGACGGCCCTGGTCGTCTTCGCCTTCGTCGTAGGGGTCACGCTGGTGATCAGCTACTACGCGTCCAAGCGCGTCCACTCGGCGACCGACTTCTGGGCCGCCGGACGCGGCCTGACCGGCCCGCAGAACGGGTTCGCGATCGCGGGCGACTACATGTCGGCGGCGTCGTTCCTCGGCATCGCGGGCCTGATCTACCTGTTCGGATTCGACGGCTTCCTTTACTCGGTCGGCTTCCTCGTGGCGTTCCTGACCGTGCTGTTCCTGCTCGCCGAGCGGATGCGCAACGCGGGCAAGTACACGATCGCCGACGTGCTGACGTTCCGGCTCAAGCAGCAGCCCGCCCGGGCCGCCGCGGCGCTCGGGACGCTGACCGTCGTCGCCTTCTACCTGATCGCTCAGATGGTGGGCGCCGGCGTGCTGATCGAGGGCCTCGTGGGCATCGACTTCTGGCTGTCCGTGGTCCTCACCGGCGGCTTCATGATCACCTACATCATCCTCGGCGGCATGCTCGCCACGAGCTGGGTGCAGATCATCAAGGCGACCCTGCTGATGACCGCCGCCGTCGTGATGACGGTCTGGGTGCTGGCCGAGATCGGGGGGAACCCGCTCGACCTGTTCAGGGACGCCCGGGCAAACTCGGCCAGCGGCGAGGACTACCTGAAGCCGGGCCTGTTCCTGTCGTCGCCGCTCGACACGGTCTCGCTCGGCCTCGGGTTGGTGCTCGGCACTGCCGGACTGCCGCACATCCTGATGCGGTTCTTCACCGTGCCGGACGCCAAGGCGGCGCGCTCGTCGGTGATGTGGGCGATGGTGCTGATCGGCGCCTTCTACGTCATGACCACGGCGCTCGGATTCGGCGCCCGCGCGATCCTCGGCCAGGGCGGAGAGGAGGCCGCCGGCGCCACAGGCAACTTCGCCCTGCCGCTGCTGGCGGACGAGCTGGGTGGTGAGCTGTTCCTCGCGATCGTCGCGGGCGTCGCCTTCGCGACGATCCTGGCGGTGGTGGCCGGGCTCGTGATCTCGGCCTCCGGGGCCGTGGCGCACGACATCTGGTCGAACATCGTGCGCAGGGGCAGTGACTCCGAGAAGGAGGAGGTCTGGGTGGCCAAGCTCGCCGCGGTGGCCATCGGCGCGATCGCGATCGGCATCGCGATCCTCGGCGGCGAGGGCCTGAACGTGTCGTTCATGGTCGGGCTCGCCTTCGCCGTGGCGGCCAGCGCCAACTTCCCGGCGCTGCTGCTGGCGCTCACCTGGCGCCGCTTCAACACCACGGGTGCGATCACCGGCGTGCTGGTTGGCGTGGTCAGCTCCGTCGCGCTGGTGATCATCAGCCCGACGGTGTGGCCGGGGCCGGACTCCGAGGGCGGCCTGTTCTCCTGGTACGACCTCGCCAACCCGGGCATCATCAGCATCCCGCTGGGCTTCATCGGCTGCTGGGTGGGCACGATGCTCGCGCGCGAGCCGGAGGCCGAGCAGCTGTTCGACGAGCTCTACGTTCGCTCCGAGACGGGCCTCGGCGCCGAGGCCGGGACGGGCCTCACGCTGACGGGCCGCACCAACGGGGCGCACGCGGAGCAGCGCGAGCCGGTGGGGGCCGGCAAGCGCTAGCAGGGGAGGGGAGGGGGCGTACCGGGACCCGATCGGTGCGTCCCCTCCGTGCCTTTGTCCTCAGGTACGGTCTCCCGCGTGAGCTCGACGCTGCTGGTGCTGCAGCACATCGCCTGCGAGCCGCCCGCGGCCTTCGAGGACGAGCTGCGTGCGCGCGGACTCGACCTCGTCCGGGTCGAGTTGGACGAAGGACAGGCGCTGCCCGACTGGCGCGACTTCGCCGCCACGATCGTGATGGGCGGGCCGATGGGCGCCTACGAGGACGACGCCCACCCGTGGCTGGCCGAGGAGAAGCGCTCGATTCGCGCGGCGGCGCAGGCGGGCCATCCCGTGTGGGGGGTGTGCCTCGGGGCGCAGCTGCTCGCCGCCGCACTCGGAGCCGCCGTGTATCCGGGGCACGCGCCCGAGGTCGGGCTGCTGCCGGTGGAGCTGACGCCCGCCGCGGCGGACGACCCGGTCTTCGGCGGCGCGCCCGCCGCCTTCCCGACGCTCCAGTGGCACGGCGACACGTTCGACCTGCCCGCCGGCGCCACCCTGCTCGCGAGCTCCCCGGAGTACCCGAACCAGGCCTTCGCGTACGGGCGCGCGTACGGGCTCCAGTTTCATCTCGAGGTGTCTCCAGAGCTTGCCGTCGAGTGGGGCCGCGTCCCGGCCTACGCGGAAAGCCTCGAGGCGATCAAGGGGCCCGGCGCACTGGCGCGGCTCGTCGACGAGGTCGCTCGGCACGCCGACGCAACGGTGCCGCTGGGGCGCAGCCTGTTCGGCCGCTGGCTCGAGCACGTCGTCGGTGTGCCCGCGCCGGCCATAGGGTAGAAACCGGGGTATGGAAGCGACGACGAAGCCCACCGCAGACGAGGTCGAACGCGAGCTTGGCGAGCTGCTCGACCAGGAGACGTTCGAGCCGCCGTCCGGGTTTCGCGAGAAGGCGCTGATCGACGGCGAGTCCGAGCACGAGCAGGGCGCGGAGGACTCCGAGGGCTGGTGGGCCAAGCAGGCCGAGTCGCTCGACTGGTTCGAGCCGTGGGACAAGGTGCTCGACGACTCCGATGCACCGTTCTACAAGTGGTTCGTGGGCGGCAAGCTGAACGCCTCACACAACGCGCTCGACCGCCACGTCGACGCCGGCCGCGGGGACAGGGTGGCCTTCCACTGGCGCGGCGAGGAGGGCGAGGAGCGCGACGTCACCTACACCGAGCTCCTGCGCGACGTCAAGCGGCTCGCCAACGTGCTCAAGGAGCGCGGGATCCAGCCGGGCGACGTGGTGGGCATCTTCCTGCCGATGATCCCCGAGGTCGCCGTGGCCATGCTGGCCTGCGCGCGCATCGGGGCGCCCCACAACGTCGTCTTCGGCGGCTTCTCGCCGGACGCCGTCAAGGAGCGCATGGAGTTCTCGGACGCCAAGGCGCTGATCACCGTCGACCAGGCCCGCCGCAAGGGCAAGGCCGCCGACATCAAGCCGGCGGTCGACGCGTTCCTCGACGACGTCCCCTCGATCGACACCGTGATCGTGGTGCGCAACACCGGCGCCGACGTCCCGATGACCGACGGGCGCGACCTCTACTACGACGAGGCGATCGAGGCCGCCGACGAGGACTGCCCCGCCGAGCCGCTCGACGCGGAGCACCCGCTCTACGTGCTCTACACGTCGGGATCGACCGCGAAGCCCAAGGGCATCCAGCACACCACCGGCGGCTACCTGACCGGAGTGGCGTGGACCACCAAGAACGTCTTCGACATGAAGCCCGGCGCGGACGTGTTCTGGTGCTCCGCCGACGTCGGCTGGGTCACCGGGCACTCCTACATCGTCTACGGGCCGCTCATCAACGGCATGACGTCGGTCATGTACGAGGGCGCCCCCGACTACCCGCACAAGGGCATCTGGTGGGAGCTGTGCGAGCGCTACGGCGTGACCGTCTTCTACACCGCGCCTACGGCGATCCGCGCGTGCATGAAGTGGGGCGTCTCGCACCCGCAGAAGGCCGACCTGTCCAAGCTCCGTTTGCTGGGGACGGTCGGGGAACCGATCAACCCGAAGGCCTGGCTCTGGTACTGGAAGATCATCGGCGGGGAGCACTGCCCGGTCGTCGACACCTGGTGGCAGACCGAGACGGGCCACATCATGATCACGACGCTGCCCGGCGCGCAGGCGACCAAGCCCGGCTCGGCCGGCAAGCCGCTGCCCGGCATCGACGCCGCCGTGCTCGACGAGGAGGGCAACGAGGTGGAGGACGGCGAGCAGGGCCTGCTCGCGCTGCGCCGGCCCTGGCCCGGGATGCTGCGCACGCTCTTCAAGGACGACGAGCGCTTCAAGGAGACGTACTTCTCGAAGTGGGACGAGACGACCTACTTCGTCGGTGACGCCGCCCGCAAGGACAAGGACGGCTACTTCTGGATCGTGGGCCGCGTCGACGACGTCGTGAACGTCTCCGGCCACCGGCTCTCGACCGCCGAGGTGGAGTCGGCGATCGTGTCGCACCCAAAGGTCGCCGAGGCCGCCGTGATCGGCCAGCAGGACGAGGACACGGGGCAGTCGATCGCGGCGTTCGTGATCCTCGAGGGCGAGGAGACCGAGGGCGGCGAGACGCTGGAGAAGGAGATCCGCGAGCACGTCGCGCAGCGCATCGGCAAGCTCGCCCGGCCCAAGCGGATCATCTGGACGGCCGACGTGCCGAAGACCCGCTCCGGCAAGATCATGCGGCGGCTGCTGCGCGACATCGCCGAGGGCCGCGAGCTCGGCGACGTGTCGACGCTGCGCGAGCCCGGCGTGATGAAGGACCTCGAGGGGAAGTTCGCCGGCGACGAGGCCTGAGGGCCCTAGGATCGCTCAATGCGCTACGTCATAACCGGAGGCTCCGGCTACATCGGGTCGCGGCTGGTCGAACTGCTCGAGCGCCGCGAGGACACCGAGAAGATCGTCATCTGCGACGTCGCCCCTCCCAAGGGCGGCTACCGGCCGCAGACCGAGTTCGAGCGCGTCGACGTGCGCGACCGTGCTGCGGTGGGCGCCGTGCTGGACCGCGTGAAGCCGGACGCGCTGATTCACCTGGCCTTCATCCTCAACCCGTCTCACGACGAGCGGTTCATGTACGACGTGGACGTCAACGGCACCCACAACGTGCTCGAGGCCGCTGCCCGCGCCGGCACGCGGCAGGTGCTGGTGACGACGTCGGCGGTGGCCTACGGCGCCTTCCCCGACAACCCCGTGCCGCTCACCGAGGAGGACCCCGTGCGCGGCGTGGCCGGCTTCTCTTACGCGCGCGACAAGACCGAGTCCGACCGCATCTGTCAGCTCTGGGCGGCGCAGCACCCCGACCGCGTGATGACGATCGTGCGCCCCTGCATCGTGTTCGGGCCCAACGTGGACAACTACCTGGTGCGGCTCTGGACCAAGCAGCCCTTCGCCGTCGATGCCGGGACGATCGACAACGAGATCCAGTTCGTGCACGAGGACGACGTCGTGCAGGGGATCACGACTCTGCTGCTCGGGCGCCACGCGGGCGCGTTCAACGTGGCCGGGGACGGCCTGATGACGATGCGCGAGTGTGCCGAGGCGCTCGGCACGAGGATCCGCAAGATGCCGCTGAGCGCTTACCGCGGGCTCGCGCGCGTGATGTGGGGCCTGCGCCAGTCCGAGGCCCCGCCCGGCCAGATCGACTTCGCGCTCTACCCGTGGCTGGTCTCGAACGACAAGCTCAAGCGAACGACCGGCTGGGCCCCCCGCCACACGACGCGCGAGACCTTCGACATTACGATGCGCGCCCACGGAAAGCTCCCGCCCGCCGAGCCGCCCGCGGAGCGTCGAGTGGCGTATTCGTCATCTATGTGATGTCCAATCCGCCACTCACCGTCCGGCGTGGGGGCGCTGCTACGCTGACCCACCTCCCGGGCCGTTAGCTCAGCTGGGAGAGCGCCGGCTCGACAAGCCGGAGGTCACTGGTTCGAGCCCAGTACGGCCCATCGAAAGCCCCGCAATCGCGGGGCTTTTCTTTGGCCAGGAACGCTCGAGTAATCGGCCGGCGCGGCCACCACTAGACGCCGCGCCTGCAAGCCGACGTTCGCGCCGTCGGCCACGCGGACTACGTTGCCGCGCTCTCATGCTGCGCGTCGACAAGAGAGCCCAGTTCGAGGCCGAGGGTGCCTGGTTCTGGAAGCGCTACCGCTTCACGACCGGCAAGCTGGCCGCGCTCGATGCCGTGCCGCCCAGGCTGCTCTCCGAGCAGGAGGAGCTGCAGCGTGAGCGGCCCGTTCCCCTGATCGCGGTCGAGGGCCGGCAGTGGTGGTGGTTTCGCGACTGCTTCTACACCGAGGACGACCAGCTCACCGCCGCTGACGTGATGGCGCTCGTCGTCGAGCGCGAGCGGCGCAAGCGCCGCAAGCTCGACCGCGCGCACGCAGCCATGCGCCAGGAGCTGGCCGGCGAGGCGCGCCGCGAGCCGATGCCACGGGCGGTGCGACTGGCGGTCTGGCAGCGCGACGGCGGCCGCTGCGTCGAGTGCGCCAGCACCTTCGAGCTGCAGTTCGACCACGTGATCCCGTTCTCGATGGGCGGCGCGTCTACCCCGGAGAACCTGCAGCTGCTCTGCGCCGAGTGCAATCGCGCCAAGGGCGCGTCGCTCTAGGCGCGAGTTTCAGATTGCGGCCCGGGCGGGTAGCAGTCCGGCGAATCACGTTGGTCACGAGCGAGGGGAGGGCGCATGTACATCAGCGTTGGGGCATTGATCCTGATCATCATCCTGCTGATCATCTTCGTCTTCTGAGAGGCTGTCCCGCCACGTGCTGGGACTGCTCTACGACGTTCACGGCAACCTGCCCGCCCTCGAGGCGGTGCTCGACGATTGTCCGGCGGACCGCTTCCTGCTCGGCGGCGACCACGCCGGCTTCGGGGCGTGGCCCGTCGAGACCGTCGAGCGCCTGAGGCGGCTCGACGCGGAATGGATCCGCGGCAACGTCGATCGCTGGCTGGTCGACGCCCCCGACGCCCCGGAGGCGATGTGGGACGTGATCGAGCGCTCCCGCGAGCTGGCCGGGCCGGAGCTGTCGCGCGAGCTGGCGGCGCTGCCCGAGACCACCGTCCACGGCGGCACGCTGTTCTGCCACGCGTCGCCGCTCTCCGACATGGACAGCTTCTATCCCGAGCCGCAGGGCTCGGATGCCGAGCGCCTGATGGGTGTCGAGGCGGAGCGCGTCGTGTTCGGGCACACCCACCTCCAGTTCCAGCGCGAGGGGCCGGGCGGCATAGACCTGGTCAACCCCGGCAGCGTGGGCATCCCGCTCGACGGCGACCGCCGCGCCGCCTACGCGCTGCTCCACGACGACGGCCGGGTGGAGCTGCGGCGCGTGGAATACGACTGGCAGGCCGCCGCCCGGGAGGTGCGCGCAAAGATCGGCGAGCTGCCGGCCAAGCGCATCGAGCAATCTCGTTTCGACGTGACTTGATGCTACGGTCCCCGCCCGGTGCGCCTGTCCAGCGTTCTAGCCCCCCGTGACCGCGAGTTCTTCGACCTGTTCGAGGAGGCCGGCGGCAACATCCTGCGCGCTGCCGGGCTGCTCGAGCAGATGCTGAGGGACTTCCCGGAGCACAACGAGCTCGCGCGGGACATCCTCATCTGCGAGCAGGATGGGGACCGCATCACGCACGACATCATCCAGCGCCTCAACCAGACGTTCGTCACCCCGATCGACCGCGAGGACATCTACGCCCTCGCCTCGGCCCTCGAAGACGTCGTCGACTACACCGAGGAGGTCGCGGACTACCTCGGCCTCTACAAGATCGAGGCGCCGATGCAGCAGGCCCAGGACCTGGCGCACGTGCTGCACGCCTGCGGGCGTCAGATCTCCGAGGCGATGCCGCGCCTGCGCGGGTTCAGGGACATCTCGCACTACACGGTCGAGATCAACCGGCTTGAGAACGACGGAGACCGCATCACCCGTGAGGCGATCGCTTCGCTGTTCGACAACGGCATCGACCCGATGGTCGTGATCCGCTGGAAGGACATCTTCGAACGACTCGAGGAGGCCATCGACGCGACCGAGCGCGTGGCGAACATCCTCGAAGGCATCGTCATCAAGAACTCGTAGTGCGAGGGCAGGCCTGAGTGGAGGGCGAGCTCCTCACCGTCATCATCGTCGTCGCCACCGCTCTGGCGTTCGACTTCACCAACGGCTTCCACGACACCGCGAACGTCGTGGCGACCTCGATCTCGACGCGCGCGATGGCCCCCAGGCTGGCGGTCGGGTACGCGGCGATCCTCAACTTCGTTGGCGCGTTCATCTCGCTGAAGGTGGCCGCCACGGTCGCAAGCAACGTGGTGAATCCGGACTCGATCACGCTGCTGGTGGTGTTCGGCGGCCTGGTCGGAGCGATCGCCTGGAACCTGATCACCTGGTACTTCGGCCTCCCGTCCAGCTCGTCGCACGCGCTGATCGGCGGCATCGTCGGTGCGATGTTCGTCGCCCAGGGCCCCGATGCCATCTTCTTCCAGGAGGGCATCATCGGGAAGGTGATGCTCCCGGCGCTGGTCGCGCCCCTGCTCGCATTCCTCGTCGGCGGCGTCTCGATCCTCGTGCTCTACCGAATCGTCGGGGGCCTGCGCCCACGCCCGGTCACGCGCGGCTTCCGCACCGGACAGGTCATCTCCGGCGGGTTGCTGGCACTGGCGCACGGCACGAACGACGCCCAGAAGACGATGGGCGTGATCGCGCTGGCGCTGGTCGCCTACGGCTCGCTGCCGGCGGGCGATCCGACTCCGCCCACCTGGGTGGTGGTGTCGGCGGCGGCGGCGATCGCGCTCGGCACCTACGTCGGCGGCTGGCGCATCATCAAGACGATGGGCAGCCGCATCCACAAGATGGACTCGGCGCAGGGCTTCGCGGCCCAGGGCGCCGGCGCGGCGGTGATCCTCGCGTCGACCCACGGCGGCTTCCCGCTGTCCACCACACACACGATCTCCGGCGCCGTGATCGGCTCGGGCGCGGCCAAGCGCCTGTCGGCGGTGCGCTGGGGCGTGGCCGGCAACATCGTCGCCGCGTGGATAGTCACTCTTCCCGCCGCGGCAGGCATCGGCGCGCTCACCTACGGCGTCACGCGCCTGTTCGGAACCGGCGCGACCGGCCCGCTCGTCGTGTCGGTGGGCATCATCATCGGCTCGGCCGTTCTGTTCTCCAAGCGCGCTCAGCAGGGGCCGGCGGCCACGGCGGCAGAGGCATGACCCTCGCGATCATCGACTGGGATGCGCTGCTCACCGTCATCTGGGCCTCGCTGCTCGGCGGCATTGGCGTCACCGCGGCCTACGGCTTCGCGATCCTCGGCGGCACGCGCGCGATCGATCTGGGCCGCGAGGGCCGGGTCGCCGAGGCCGCGGTCTACGCGGTGATCGGGCTGTTCGGAATGGCGACGGTGGTGGCGGCGATCGTGTTCGGGATCGTCGTGCTCAGCGACAAGTGAGCTCGGCCAGGCGGGCGAGCTCCTCCTCGGTGGACCACGCGCCGACCGAGGCCCGCACGGTGCTCGTGCCGGGCAGGTCGCGCAGGGCAAAGCCCTCGCCGCGCAGGCGCTCGACTTCCGCGACCGGGTCCGCCACCTCCCAGCTCACCAGCGTGGAGCGGCCACGCGGGCGCACGCGTTTGCCCAGGGCGGCCGCCAGGCCGTCGGCCAGGTCCGCGGCGCGCTGACAGACGGCGTCGAGCCCGGGCCCCTCCAGCACGTCCAGCGCCGCCAGCGCCCAGTCCACGTGGTGCGCAGGCGGAAAGCCGCCCACCGAGAGTCGGCGGGCGTCCGGATGCAGCTCGAGCTCGAAGGCGCGGGTGGAATCGGCGAGCACGCTGTACCCCGGCCATGGCGGCGGCAGCTCGCTCGCCAGCTCCGCGCGCACGTACAGGTAGCCGAGCCCGTTCGGCCCGCACAGCCACTTCTGCCCCGAGGCGGCGTAGAAGTCGCAGCCGAGCGCGTGCGCGTCGACCGGCACGGCGCCCAGCCCCTGGGCGCCGTCGAGCAGCACCAGCGCCGGGGTCGCGGCGAGGGCCGCCACGTCGGCCACGGCCCCCGTCATCCAGGACACGTGCGAGCACGCCACCACGCGCGTGTCGGCGCCCACGGCGCCGGCCAGCTCGGCGAAGGGGACCACGCGCACGCGCACGCCGCGGCGCTCGCGCAGAGCCGCCAGCGGGGCCAGCAGGCCGGGGTGCTCCTGGTCGCTGGTCAGCACCTCGTCGCCCGGCCCGAGGTCGAGCGCGGTGAGAGCGGCGTTCACGCCGTCGGTGGTCGATCCGGTGAGCGCCACCTCGCCGGGGTCGGCGCTCATGAGCGCGGCGATGCGCCCGCGCAGCAGCTCGACGCGGGCGGTGCACCGCCCGAAGAACTCGCTGCCGCTGCGCCCCTGATCGAGCTGGGCGCGCAGCGACTCGTGCGCCGCGTCGAAAGCGCCCTGCGGGACCGGCCCGGTCGTGCCGGCGTTCAGGTAGGCGAGCCGCTCGAAGACGGGGAAGTGGGCGCGCAGGTCGTTCACGGCGGGCGGATACTAGGCTTCGCCGCCGTGATCATCGAACGCTCCATGCAAGACGACTGGCTGTCGAACACCTACCTCGTGGCCGACGAGGAGGGTGGCTCCGCCCTCGTGATCGACGCCGGCGGCCCGAGCGCGCCGCTGCTGGCTGCGGCGGAGCGCCTCGGCGTGCAGGTGCAGACGCTGCTGCTCACACACCACCACCACGATCACGTGGCCGAAGCCGACGCCTGGAAGGGCGCCGAGCGGATCGCCCACCCCGTGGAGGCCGCGCTGCTGGACGGCGTCGAGCGCACGATCGAGCCGGGCGACACGCTGGACGTGGGCAAGCTGCATGTCGAGACGCTGCACACGCCGGGCCACACGGCGGGCATGCTCAACTTCCTGATCGACGGCACCGACATCTTCACCGGCGACACCCTCTTCAAGGGCTCCGTCGGCGGGGTGCGGGCGCCCGGATCGACCAGCTTCGCCGACCTGCGGCGCTCGATCATGGACGAGCTGATGCAGCTCCCGCACGAGACCCGGGTCCATCCGGGGCACACCGATCCGACCACGATCGGCGACGAGTGGGAGAGCAACGCCTTCGTCCGCCTCTGGCGCGGGATCGACGAGGAGGGCGACGAGCCCTGCCGCGTCGGCGACCAGGAGGCGACGCTGGTGCTGTGGGCACCGGACTACGACGGCGGCCACAAGGCCTGGGTGCGCTGGCCGGACGGCAGCGACGACATCGTGCCCGGCAGCCAGGTGACGCGCAGCTGAGCCGTTGGACTCCGCGCGCTTCCAGCGGCTGATCGATCACGCGCCGCTGTTCCCGCCGGCCAGCATGGCCCTGGAGGAGGCGCTCGCCGAGGACCGCGCCGCTCGCGAGAGCGGCTGCGGCTGGATGCTGAACCGCTTCGTGTGCCCGGCGTCGATGCTGCCGGAGCTGCCGGCGGACATCCCGCCGTTGAGCGTGGTGCTGGACCAGGAGCTGGTGGCGCCCGCGGAGGCGGTGGAGGTGCGGCTCTCGCAGCCCCGGCCGCAATCGACCGAGCTGCTGCTGGCAGCCCAAGCCCTGCGCAGCCTGAGCGCGGAGGTCTACTTCGAGCTTGTGCTCGGGGAGCGCTGGCGCGACACCGTGCCCGCGGCGATCGGCGCCATCGCGGCGGTGGGCGGACGCGTCAAGCTGCGGTGCGGAGCCGAGGCCGTGCCCTCGTGCGAGCAGGTGGCCCTGGTGCTGCTGTCCTGCGCGCGCGCGGGGGTCGCGATGAAGGCGACGGCGGGCCTGCACCGCGCCCTGCGCCACGGCGGCCACCACGGATTCCTCAACCTGCTCTGCGCGGCGGCACTGGTCCAGTGCCGCGGTGCCGGCGCGCCGGAGCTGGAGCGGGTGCTGGCCGAGGAGGACGTCGGCGGCCTGCCGCTCTCCGACTTCACCGAGGAGGAGTGGGCTGCGGTGCGGACGCGGCTGTTCACCACGTTCGGCAGCTGCTCCTGGCGCGAGCCGGCCGACGACCTGCGCCAACTGGGGCTGATCGAGTGACGGTCGCGTACGGCGTGCTGGCCGGTGGCGGGGTCTGCGCGCGCGCCGAGGGGCGGGTGCTCGACCTCAGCTCGCTGGACCCGGCGCTCGCGGCCCCGTCGCTGAACGCGTTCATGGCGCGCGGACCCGCGTTCTGGGAGGAGGTGCGGGCTCGCGTGGGGGAGGGCCGGGAGGTCGAGGCGCCCGCGCTGGGCATGCCCTTCGAGGTGGCGGACTACGTCGACTTCTACTCGTCGCTGCATCACGCCGCCAACGTGGGCCGCATGTTCCGCCCGGACGCCGAGCCGCTGATGCCCAACTGGCGCCACCTGCCGGTCGGCTACCACGGGCGCGCGGGAACGGTGATGCCGAGTGGCACGCCGGTGCGGCGGCCGTGCGGCCAGCTCGGCGCCGGCGAGTTCGGGCCCACCCGGCGCCTCGACATCGAGCTCGAGGCGGGCTTCGTGGTGGGCGTCCCCAGTTCCTTGGGGGAGGCGGTCCCGATAGAGCGCGCGCTCGACCACGTGTTCGGGATGGTGCTCGTGAACGACTGGTCCGCTCGCGACATCCAGGGCTGGGAGTACCGGCCGCTGGGGCCCTTCCTCGGCAAGTCGTTCGCCACCTCGGTCTCGCAGTGGGTCGTGCCGCTGCCGGAGCTCGACCGCTTCCGCGTGCCCGCTGAGCCGCAGCAGCCGGAGCCGCTGCCCTACCTGCGCGAGGAGCCGTGGGCATACGACATCGCGCTCGAGGTGGAGCTCAACGGCGCGCCCGTGGCCCGCACGAACACCCGCCATCTGTACTGGTCCATAGCCCAGCAGATCGCCCACCTCACCTCCAACGGGGCGAGCCTCCGGACCGGCGACCTGCTCGCCACGGGGACGATCTCCGGACCGGAGCGCGGGCAGCGCGGCAGCCTGCTGGAGCTGTCCTGGAACGGCGAGCAGCCGATCGAGCTCCCGGATGGGGCCACGCGCGCCTTCCTCGGGGACGGGGACGAGGTGGTCCTGCGCGGCGAGCCGCTGGGCGAGGTGCGCGGTCGGGTGGAGCCATCCACCGATCCGCGGATTCCGCCCAGGCGGTCCAATATGTGAGCGGTTTCGCTCATGTTTGTCTTCACATTTGCCGAATAGCAGCCGTCAGGTAGTTCGTTGCACGCTCGGAGCGGCAATCCGGCAGGGAGGCGAACGATGGATCGCACCACGAAGTTCTTGCGTACGCTTGCAGTACTGGGCGCGATCGGCGGCCTGGCGACGCTGGGCACCTTCTCGGCGTTCACCAGCCAGGCGGACAACCCCGGCAACCGCGTCAGCTCCGGCACGGTGACGCTCGCCGACAACGACGGCGGAGTGGCGCTGTACGACTTCACCAACGCGAAGCCCGCCGCCAGCCAGACCTCATGCATCCGTGTGAGCTACACCGGGTCGCTTCCGGCCAACGTGAGGCTCTACACGCCCGACACGATCGGGGCGCTGGGCCCGCAGGTCAACCTCAAGATCGAGCCGGGCACCCAGGCCGTCCCGAGCTTCCCCGCCTGCACAGCCTTCACGCCGGACGGCGCGGCGATCTTCGACGCGGCGCTGTCCACGTTCCCGACCACCTATGCGGGCGGCGTCGTGGACTTCCCGGCAGCCACCACCAGTGGGACAACGGCAACGCCGTGGTCTACCGCGTGACGGCGACTCTCTCGGCGAGCGCCCCGGACGCCGCGCAGGGCGCGACGACGGGACTCCACACGCTCCGCTGGGAGGCGCAGAACCAGTAGCGAGCGCCGCGAACTCGAGGAGCGACCATCGTGGCCACCACATCGAGCTCCTGGGCAAGGCGAATCGGTCTGGCGATTGGGCTGCTCGTCGCAGTGGGTGCGCTGCTGTCCTGGCGCATCCCTGCGGAGGGCGCCGGGCTGGGCGCGGACGCACGCTTCGTGGCGGTTCCCGCCGGAGAGCTGACCGTGGACCCGGCGGGCCGATTCCTGTCGGCCCGCGGGCTGCGGCCCGGCGGGGCGACCGCTCGCGGGCGGCTGGCGGTGCGCAACATCACCGGTGGCCCGGTCGGCGTGCGGCTTCGCGGCCTGCCGTCCAGCCGCGACCTCGACCGCCCGCTGCGCGTGGAGATCGCCGCCGACGGCACGACGGTCTTCCGCGGCCGGCTCGCGGCTCTGCGCTCGTGGACGCGGGCCGTGCCGCTTGGGCGCGGGGAGCAGCGCAGCCTCGAGGCCCGCGTCTGGCTTCCGGCCGGGGCCGGAGCGTCGACCGTCGGTGCGAGCGTCGACGTGACGGTCGAGCTGCGCGCAAGGCGAGCGCGTGGCTAGGGCCGGCCGCTTCGCGCTGACCCTCACGGTCAACGCCGTGCTCGGCTGCGCACTCGGACTGCTGGTGGCGCTGGCGCTGCCGCTCGCCTTCGACGCCCGGCCGCTGACGGTGCTGTCGGGCAGCATGGAGCCGACGCTGACCCCGGGCGACGTGGTCGTCGTCAAGCGGATCGCACCCGCCGACGCCCGCGTGGGCGACGTGGTCACCTCCCGCGACCCGCGGGGCAGGCTGGTGACCCATCGCGTCCGCAGCGTGCGTCCGCGCGGGACGCACTTCGAGCTCGTCACGCAGGGCGACGCCAACAACGCAAGCGAGCGCTGGACGATCGAGCGCGGGGGAGAGCTCAGCCGCTCGCTCTACCGGGTCCCGCTCGCGGGCCGGGTGCTGGCGCTGACCGGCTCTCCGCCGGCCCGGCTGGCGCTGTTCGTGCTGCCGCTGCTGCTGCTGGGAGCCTGGGAGGTCAGGCGCATCTGGAGGCCACGTGAAGCGCCGGCGTAGGGCGCCCGCCGCCGCGGCCTTCGCGGTATGCCTCACGTCCTTCGTCCTGGCCGGCGGCGAGTTCACGCTCGCCGCGTTCATCGGCGTCGCGGACGCTCCGGCCAACCGCGTGACCGCGGCCTCCGACTTCCGGGCCCCGAGCGTCGACTCCAGCGCGATCGCGAAGTCCGCGGGCGGCACGCGCGGGTTCGTCAAGCAGGGAGGGACCTACCACGTCTACGCCAACGTGAGCGACACCGGCAACCCGGCGAGCGGCGTGGCGACGGTGGCCGCAGACGTCTCGCTGGTGAGCGCCGGCCAGAGCACGGCGGCGCTCGTGCCCGGCTCCTTCAGCGTCGAGGGTGCCGCCTACAACTTCCGCAGCGCACAGCTCACCGCCGACACGCCGCTCGCGGAGGGGTCCCGGACATACAGCGTCACGGCCGCGGACAGCGCCGCGAACGGCGGCACCCAGTCCGGCTTCTCCACGATGGTCGACAACACCGCGCCGACCGCCACGGACGTGCAGACGGCGAGCGGCGCGGCGACCGTGGCCTTGGCGGAGGCCGGCGATTCGATCATGTTCACCTTCAGCGAGCCGATCGACCCCGAGTCGGTGCTGGCGGGCTGGAACAGCGGCTCCGCCAACGTGGTGGTGCGGCTGGTGAACGGCGCGCTGGCGGGCTCTGACACGCTCCAGGTCTACAACGCGGCGAACGTCACACAGCTCCCGCTGGGATCCGTCGACCTCGCCGCGCCCGGATACGTGGGCGGCCTGCTCGGCGGCGAGATCGGCCTCTTCGGCGCCACCGGCACCGCCTCGACGATGACGATGTCCGGCTCGACGATCACGGTGGTGCTGGGCACCGCTTCGGGCCAGGCCGCCACCACCGCGCTGCTCAACAGCACGATGGTCTGGACACCGTCGGCGACCGCCACGGATCGCGCCGGCAACGGCGTCACGGCCGTCACGGCAACCGAGACCGGCGCCGCCGACCGGGAGTTCTGAGCCGATGCGCTGGACGCTGGCCGGGGCGGCCGCCGTGGGACTCCTGCTGCTGCTCCACGGCTCCGGCGGTCCGGCGGGCCAGGGCCAGGCACTGGCGCGCGTGGAGCTCGCCGAGGGAACCCTGTCCCTGCGCAGCTCGATCGAGGGCCAGGCGATCTTCAGCGCCGACAACATCGGCCCAGGCCATTCGGCGAGCGGCACGATCAGCGTCTGGAACGCCGGAAGCCTCTGGGGCGCCCTCTCGCTGTCGGCCACGGACGTGGTCGACACCCCCGGCCCGGGAGGCGGCGTGCTCTCGCAGAGGCTGGGCCTGGTCGTTCGCGACGTGACCGCGGTCCCCGGGGCAACCGTCTACGCCGGTCCCCTCGACGGCCTGGACGGGCTGCCGCTGGGGCTGCTCGCCCCCGGCGGGAGCCGGGAGTACAGCTTCACCGCGTCGCTGCCGCACGGAGTGGGCGACGACGCGTTCGAGGACGCCACGATGACGGCCTCGTACCTGGGGGCGGTCGAGCAGGCGGAGCCGCCGCCACCGCCGCCGCCAAAGCCCCCGCCACCGCCCGACGACGTCAAGCGCCAGCGGGTGCCGCTCAGCCCACGCATGCTGGTTCACCTCCCGCGCGCCATGCGGCACCTCGCTGGCGCCCGCATGGCCGCCTGGGTGCGCTGCCGCCAGGACTGCTGGCTTCAGGCACGCTTCAGCCTGCCGGCGGGCGCGGGGACCACCGCGCTGACGGAGGCCGTGCGCACCGGGCGGCTGCGGGCTGGGCGCCGCACCCAGCTCGTCTTCCGCGTGCCGGCACGCTCGCTGGCGGCTCTGACACGGGGGCGGAGCGCCGTGGCGCTGCGAATCGTGGCCCGCGACGCCGCCGGATCGCGGCGGGTCGTGGAGCGCCACGTCGTGGTCAGCCCGCTGCGCCGGCGCTAGCGCCCCGGGCCCGGCGCGGCGGAAGTACGCTCCCGCCGTGGCCGCCGACCTCCAGCCGATGTCAGTCGCCGCGCGCGCCCCGGGCGACTACGCCCCGCTGGCCGGCGGCCGCGCCGTGGAAGCCGTGCAGGATGCCGCAGCACCCCTGCGCGGCGCGCGCATCCTTCACGTCAGCGCCGCGGGGGCTCCCGGTCCGGTGCCGGAGCTGCTGGGCGGGGTGCTGCCGCTGGCGGCCGGCGCCGGCGTCGCCGTCGAGTGGCGCGTCCTGTTCGCCGATCCCGACCTGCGCAGCGTGGCCACCGCCCTCGAGCACGGACTGCGCGGCGGCGAGAGCGCCATCGCCGAGGACGGCTGGGCTGCCTGGACCGAGGCCTGCGAGCGGATCGGCCGAAGCCTCAACGGCAGCGCCGACGTCGTCGTCCTGCACGACCCGGGCACGCTCGGGCTCGCGGCGGGCCTGGACGTGCCCGTCGTGTGGCGCTGCCACCTGGACGCCTCGCGCGCCGAGGGCGACGCGCTGGCGCTGGCTCTGGAGGCGCTCGACGGCTGCGCGCTGACGCTCGTGCCGCACGACTCCTTCGCCCCCGACGCGCTGCGCGGCGACCGGCTGCGGGCCGCTCCGCCCGGGATCGACCCGCTCGACCCGCGCAACCTGGAGCTCGAGGCGCGGCTCCCCGGCCGGGTGGTGCGGCCGCTGGGAGTGGACCTGGATCGCCCCTTCGCACTCCAGGTGGTGCAGCTCGACCGCTGGGACGATCCGCACACGGCGATCGAGGCCTTCCGCCTCGCAAAGTCCGAGGAGCCGGGCCTCCAGCTCGTGCTGGCGGGGCTGCTGGACCCGGCGGCCGCCGAGGACTGGCGCGCCGCCAAGGAGGTCTCGGACTTCGTGGCCGGGGACGACGACGTGCTGCTGCTCACCAGCTACAAGGGCCTCGGCAGCCTCGAGGTCGGCGCGCTCCAGCGCCTGGCGCGCGCGGTGCTGGAGCTGTCGCTGCGCGAGGGGTTCGACCTCGCCCCCTGCGAGACGCTCTGGAAGCGCACGCCGGTCGTCGGTCGTGCAGACGGCGGGCTGCGCCTGACCGTGCGCGACGGCGTCGACGGCTTCCTGGCACCGGACGCCGAGCAGATGGCCGCCCGGCTCGTGCAGCTGGTGCGCGACCCCGGCCTCGCCGCCGAGATGGGCCGCTCCGGCCGCGAGCGGGTGCGCGAGCGCTTTCTCGTCACCGCGGCGCTGGAGCGGGAGCTGCGGGCGCTCTCCGCCGTGGCGGCGACCGATAGCGTGGAAGGCCGATGAACGTCACGCTCCCCGACGGCACCCAGCTCGAGCTGGAGGACGGCGCCACCGGCCGCGACGCCGCGCGCGCGATCGGCGAGGGCCTCGCGCGGGCCGCGCTGGGCGTGCGCGTGAACGGCGAGCTGAGCGACCTGGACGCGCCCCTGCCCGCGGACGCCGCCATCGAGATCGTCACCGACCGCGACGGCGACGCGCTCTGGCTGATCCGCCACGACGCCGCCCACGTGCTGGCCGCCGCGGTGATGGAGCTCTACCCGGGCGTGAAGATCTCCATCGGCCCGCCGATCGACGACGGCTTCTACTACGACTTCGACTTCCCCGACGGCGTCAAGCTGGGCGAGGACGACCTGGAGCGCGTCGAGCAGAAGATGCGCGAGCACATCGCCGCCGACGAGACCTTCGAGCGCACCGACATCCCGGTGGCCGACGCGATCGAGCGCTTCCGCTCGGAGGGCCAGGACTACAAGGTCGAGCTGATCGAGGACCTGGTGCGCGACCAAGGCGTCGACACCGTGTCGCTGTATCGCAACGGCCCCTTCACGGACCTCTGCCGCGGACCGCACGGGCCGGGGACGAAGCGGATCAAGGCGTTCAAGCTGACCAGCGTGGCTGGCGCCTATTGGCGCGGTGACGCGGACCGCCAGATGCTCACGCGCGTGTACGGCACCGCATTCCTGTCGAAGGAGCAGCTGCAGGAGCACCTGCGCCGGCTCGAGGAGGCGCGCGCCCGCGACCACCGCAAGCTCGGACGCGAGCTGTCGCTGTTCACGCTCTCGGACCTGTCGCCGGGCTCGCCCTTCTGGCTGCCCCGCGGCACCCACATCTGGAACGAGCTGACCGGGCTCTGGCGCTCGACCAACGTCGAGCGCGGCTACACCGAGGTGCGCACGCCGATCCTCTACGACGTCGACCTGTGGAAGCGCTCCGGGCACTGGGACGTCTACCGGGACAACATGTACTTCACCGAGGTCGAGGGCCGCACGATGGGCCTGAAGCCGATGAACTGCCCGGCGCACTGCCAGATCTACAAGCACGAGCAGCGCTCCTACCGCGACCTGCCGATCCGCTTGGCCGAGCAGGGGCTGGTGCATCGCCACGAGCCCAGCGGCACGCTGCACGGCCTCCTGCGCGTGCGCCACATCACCCAGGACGACGCCCACGTGTTCTGCACCGAGGACCAGATCGAGGAAGAGGCGATGCGCTGCCTGGACTTCGGCTTCTACATCTACGAGCAGTTCGGCCTGAAGCCGCGGCTGGAGCTGTCCACCCGTCCCGAGAAGCGCGTGGGCACCGAGGAGATGTGGGACCGGGCCGAGGCCGCCCTGGCGCGCACGCTCGAGAACAACGGGCTCGAGTACGAGCTGAACGAGGGCGACGGGGCCTTCTACGGCCCCAAGATCGACGCCCACATCACGGATGCCATCGGGCGCTCGTGGCAGCTCGGCACCGTGCAGCTCGACTACTACATGCCCGAGCAGTTCGAGCTGACCTACACGGGCGCGGACAACGCCGAGCACCGCCCGGTGATGATCCACCGTGCGCTGATGGGCTCCTTCGAGCGCTTCATCGGCATCCTGATCGAGCACTACGCGGGCGAGTTCCCGCTCTGGCTCGCGCCGGTCCAGGCAATCGTGCTGCCGATCGCCGACAGGCACGTCGAGTACGCGCGCCAGGTGGCCGAGCAGCTGCGCCAGGCCCGCGTGCGCGTGGAGGTGGACGAGCGCTCGGAGTCGATCGGCAAGAAGATCCGCGAGGCCGAGGTGCTGAAGGTTCCGTACATGCTCGTGATCGGGGACAACGAGCAGGAGGCCGCCTCCGTGGCCGTGCGGAGGCACCGCGAGGGCGACCTCGGAAGCCAGTCCGTGGCGGAGTTCGCCGACCGAGTCCTGCACGAGATAGCGGATAGGCGCTAACATCGCGCTCGGATGACGTACCGATACATCTGCGCCCTTTGACGGCCGGCCTAGCCCTCACCTAGTGCCGATCCCACGCAAGTTCGATCGGCGCCCCCCGGAGCGCGACGAGACTCGGATCAACGAGCGGATCCGCGTTCCGCAGGTCCGCCTCATCGACGAGGAAGGCAACCAGGTCGGCGTCGTGGAGACGCCGAAGGCTCTGCGCTACGCCCAGGAGCGCGACCTCGACCTCGTCGAGGTGGCTGCTGACGCCCGTCCGCCGGTGACCCGGGTGCTCGACTACTCGAAGTACAAGTACGAGCAGGAGCAGAAGGCCAAGGCCGCCCGGCGCCACCAGAAGCAGGTCAACGTCCGCGAGATCAAGCTGCGGCCGAAGATCGCGAACAACGACTACGAGACCAAGAAGAACCACGTGGTGCGCTTCCTCAAGGGCGACGACCGCGTGAAGGTCACGATCATGTTCCGCGGCCGCGAGCAGAGCCACCCCGAGCGCGGCGAGATGCTCCTGATGCGCCTCGCCGAGGACGTCGCCGATCTCGGCACGATCGAGCAGCACCCTCAGCAGGACGGTCGCAACATGACGATGCTGCTGGCGCCGCAGAAGAAGCAGCAGGTGGAGGGCGACGCGGGTGAGGACGCCGACGCGGCTCCCGAGCCGCAGGCGGCTCCCGAGCCACAGGCAGCTCCCGAGCCGCAGGCAGCTCCCGAGCCGCAGGCAGCTCCCGAGGAGCAGCCGGCCCCCGAGGCCGAGGCTGAAGCCGAGCCCGCGCCCGCATCAGATTCACCGCCCGCGGCGTCCTGAGCCGCGGCGTCTGAACAGGCGTCTGCTTCAATAGTCCGTCGATGCCGAAGATGAAGACTCATTCGGGCGCCAAGAAGCGGTTCAAGAAGACCGCCGGCGGCAAGCTGCTCGCGCGGCACTCGTTCACGAGCCACAACCTCGGCAAGAAGAGCGCCAAGCGCAAGCGCCACCTGGGCCGCCCGGTCGAGGTGGCCGCGCCCGACCGCAAGCGCGTAGAGAGGCTGCTGCACAAGTGAGCCGGGTCAAGCGTTCAGTTCACGCGCGCAAGAAGCGGCGCGACACACTCGAGCGGACCAAGGGCTACCGCGGTCAGGCCTCGAAGAGCTACAAGCGCGCCAAGGAGGCGCTGCTCAAGGCCGATTCGTACGCCTACCGTGACCGGCGCAACCGCAAGCGCGACTTCCGGCGCCTCTGGATCGTGCGCATCAACGCAGCAGCCCGCCAGGAGGGCATGTCCTACAGCCAGTTCATGCACGGACTGCGCGAGGCCGGCATCGAGCTGGACCGCAAGGTGCTGGCCGACATCGCCGTGCGCGACCCCGAGACGTTCCGACGTTTTGCCGCCCGTGCCCGGGAGGCCGTGGCCGCTTAGCGCAGCTACGGAACCGAATCTCTCCCGGGCGCCCTTAGAGGCGCCCTTTTTCGTTCCATGATCCGCTCCCCCGACAACGACAGGCTCAAGACGATCCGCAAGCTCGCTCAGAAGCGCTGGCGCGAGAAGCTCGGGCTGTTCGCGGCCGAAGGCGAGGACCTCGTGGCGGCAGCGGAGCAGGCGGGCTGGGAGCCGCGCTTCGTCCTGCGCTCGGGCGTGGACGTCGAGCCCGAGCTGCTGGCGGCGGTCAGCACGCTGGGCTCGGGCACGCGCGTGATCGGCGTGTACGAGCAGCGCTGGTCCGAGCCCGGCGGTGACCTGAGCGTCTGGCTGCACGGCGTGGAGGACCCCGGGAACGTGGGGACGATCCTGCGGTCCGCGCACGCGCTCGCCGACGGCCCCGTCATCCTCGGGCCGGGCTGCGCCGACCCGTACTCGCCGAAGGCCGTGCGCGCCAGCATGGGCTCGCTGTTCGCCCGGCCGCCGGCGCGGGCACAGCTCGCCGAGCTGCCCGGGCGGCCGGTGGCGCTGAGCGCACATGGCGAGCGCAGCCTGCGCGACGCGCGGCTGGAGCCGCCGCTGGTGCTCTGCCTGGGTGCCGAGCGCGGGGGCCTGCCCGCCGAGCTGGAGCAGGACGCGCTGCGCATTCCGGTCAGCGCTGAGTCTCTGAACGTCGCCATGGCGGCGACAGTCGCGCTTTACGAGGCTGCACATAGGATCACGGCCCATGGCTGACCTCGCCCAGCTGCGCACCGAGGCCGAGGCCGCCATAGGCGAGGCAGGCTCCGCCGCCGAGCTCGAGGAGCTGCGCGTGCAGTACCTCGGGCGCAAGTCGGAGCTGACCCAGACGCTGCGCTCGATCGGAGAGCTGCCGCCGGAGCAGCGCGGGCCCGCCGGCAAGCAGGCGAACGAGGTGCGTCAGGCGCTCGAGGCGCTGCTGGCACGGCGCACCGCCGACCTGGATGCGTCCGAGCTGGACCAGCAGCTCGCCGAGGACCGGGTGGACGTCACGCTGCCCGGCGATCCGCCGCTGCCGCCCGGCCACCTGCACCTCGTCTCGCAGATCCGGCGGCGCATGGAGGACATCTTCGTGGGGCTCGGCTTCTCCGTCGTGGAGGGGCCCGAGATCGAGTACGAGTACTACAACTTCACCGCTCTCAACCACCCGCCGGAGCACCCGGCGCGGCTGCCGCAGGACACCTTCTACCTGGCCGAGCACGTCCTGCTGCGCACGCATACGTCGCCGATGCAGGTGCGGGCGATGGAGCTGCAGGAGCCGCCGATCTACATCGTGGTGCCGGGCCGCGTCTACCGCCCCGACACGCCGGACGCGACGCACGTGCCGATGTTCCACCAGCTCGAGGGGCTCGCCATCGACGAGGACCTGACGCTGGCCGACCTGCAGGGCACCCTGCTCGCCTTCGCCCGCCAGATGTTCGGCGACGAGACCGAGGTGCGGCTGCGGCCGGGCTACTTCCCCTTCACCGAGCCCAGCGTGGAGGTGGACGTCTCGTGCTTCCGCTGCGGCGGCACCGGCTTCGAGGGCTCCCAGCGCTGCGGCACCTGCAAGGGCGAGGGCTGGATCGAGATCCTCGGCTCGGGGATGGTCGACCCGAACGTGCTCGAGTACGTGGCCGGCAGCGGCTACGACAAGGAGCGCGTGCAGGGCTTCGCCTGGGGCATGGGCATCGAGCGCATCGCGATGCTCGTCTACGAGGTGCCGGACCTGCGCATGCTGTTCGAGAACGACCTGCGCCTGCTGGACCAGTTCGGGGCCGGCGCATGAGGGTCCCGTTCGCCTGGCTGCGCTCCTACTGCGACCCCGGCCTGCCGCCCCAGGAGGCTGCCGACCGCCTGACGATGGCGGGCGACAAGCTCGAGCGCCTGCACCGGGTGGGAGTGGGCGACGTGTCCGCGTTCGTGACCGGCCGCGTGCTCGAGTCCGAGCAGCACCCCGATGCGGACCGCTTGACCGTGTGCCGGGTCGACGTCGGGCGCGGAGAGCCGCAGACGATCGTGTGCGGGGCGCCCAACGTGGCGGCCGGCCAGACCGTGGCGGTGGCGCTGCCGGGCGCCGTGATGCCCGACGGCTCGACTCTGGGCGAGGCGCAGCTGCGCGGCGTGAAGTCCAGCGGCATGATCCTGGCCGAGGACGAGGTCGGCATCGGCGAGGACCACTTCGGGATCATGGTGCTCGACGGCGACCTGGCTCCCGGCGAGCCGCTGGCCGAGCACCTGCCGATCGCCGACGAGGTGCTCGAGCTGGAGGTCACCCCCAACCGGCCGGACCTGATGGGCGTCTACGGCGTGGCCCGCGACCTGCACGCGGTCACCGCGGCGCCGCTGGCCGAGGACCCCACCGCCGCCGACGCCCAGCCGAGCGGCGACGACTCCGCCGCCGACCACGTGTCGATCGAGATCGACCCGGAGATCTGCCTGCGCTTCACCGCGCGTGTGTTCGAGGGCGTGAAGATCGGCCCCTCGCCGCTGTGGCTCAAGCAGCGCCTGATGGCCGCCGGCCAGCGCCCGATCAACAACGTGGTCGACATCACCAACTACGTGATGCTCACCACCGCCCAGCCGCTGCACGCCTTCGACCTCGACGAGGTGCGCGGTGGCCGGATCGCCGTGCGCCGGGCCGCCGACGGCGAGCGCATGGTCACCCTGGACGGCGTCGAGCGCGTCTTCGACCCCGACGTCGCGCTGGTGTGCGACGCCGAGGGACCGAGCGGGATCGCCGGGATCATGGGCGGGCAGGTCTCGGAGGTCTCGGACTCCACGACGCGCGTGCTGATGGAGGCGGCCACCTGGGTCGGCCCGAACGTCATGCGCACGTCGAAGGCGCTGGGGCTGCGCACCGAGGCGTCGGCCCGCTTCGAGAAGCAGCTGCACCCGGAGCAGGCGATCTCCGCTCAGCGCCTGGCCGCGCGGCTGATGGTGGAGCTGTGCGGCGCGCGCCTGGTGCCGGGCACGCTGGACGTCTACCCGAAACCGCTCCCGCCGCGGGAGCTGCAGCTGCGGCAGGCGCGGATGGAGCGGCTGCTTGGGGAGGAGGTGCCGGCCGAGGACGTGCACGGCATCCTCGATCGGCTCGGCTTCGCGCCGCGGGCCGAGGAGGGGCGCATCGCGGTTACGGTGCCGCCCTGGCGCGACAGCGACGTGCAGCGCGAGGCCGACCTGATCGAGGAGGTCGCGCGGGTGTATGGGCTGGACAAGCTGCCCACGACGCTGCCGGCCCGCCGGAACGCGATCGGGCAGCTCACCTTCAGCCAGCGGCTGCGCCGGCGCGCGGAGGACCTGCTGCGCGACCGCGGCCTCGACGAGGCGATCGCCTACAGCTTCACCTCGCCGCGGGCGATCGAGCGGCTGCGCCTGGCCGACGAGCCGGTGCTGCGCCTGGAGAACCCGCTGAGCGAGGACCAGAGCGTGCTGCGGCCGCTGCTGCTGCCGGGTTTGCTCGACGCGGCGCGCCACAACGCCGCCCACGGCCGGGCTGGCCTGGCGCTGTTCGAGTCGGCGCACGTCTACCGGCCCGCGGGCCCGTTCGGCGAGCCCGGTCCGGGCTCGCCGGAGGGCGCGACGCCGGCGCAGGAGCGCCACCACCTCGGCGTGGTGCAGACGCAGGCGGCGCCTGGCGGCTGGCGCAGCGCGGCCCGGCCCGCGGACTTCTTCACCACCCGCGCGCTGCTGGAGGCGGTGCTCGCGGCTGCGGGCCTGGAGTGGCGGGCGGACGCCGAGGCGCGGCCGTTCCTGCACCCCGGCCGGGCCGCGGTTGTCGTGGCCGGCGACGCCGAGCGGCAGATCGGGTGGGTGGGCGAGCTGCACCCCCTGATCGCGCGGGAGTGGGATCTGACCGGGCCGGTCGCCGGCTTCGAGATCGACATGGATGCCGTGGTCGAGCTGGCGGACGCGGAGCCCGCGTACCGCGACGTGACGAGCTTCCCGGCCGTGCTCCAGGACATCGCGGTGGTGGTCGGCGAGGACGTGCCGGCGGCCTCCGTGCTCGCCGCCGTGCGGGCCGGCGGAGCGCCGCTGCTGGATGCCGTGGAGATCTTCGACGTCTACCGCGGCGAGCAGGTGGAAGCCGGCGAGAAGTCGCTGGCCCTGCGGCTCTCATTCCGCGCCCCCGACCGGACGCTGACCGACGCCGAGGTGGCGGAACGGCGCGCCGCGATCGAGGCCGCGCTGGCGGAGCTGGGAGGGCGGCTGCGTGCCTGAGCACCGCGTCGCAGTCGTGGGCGCCGGCGGGTTCGGGGGCGCGCTGTGTGCGCGCATCGTGCACCGTCATCCGTCGCTGCAGCTGGCCGCCGTCACGGCGCGCTCCGACGCGGGCCGGCGCCACGACGAGGTCTACGGCCGGTACCGCGTGCCGCTGACGATGGAGGAGTTCGACCCGGACGCGATCGCCGAGCGCGCCGACGCAGCCCTGGTCGCCTATCCGCACAAGGCCGCCGCCCTCGCCGTCAAGGCGCTGCGCGAGCGCGGGCTGAAGGTCGTCGACCTGTCCGCCGACTTCCGGCTCGACCAGGAGGCCTACGAGCGCTGGTACCAGCCCCACGAGGCGCCCGACCTGCTCGCCGAGTCGGTCTACGGGCTGCCCGAGGCGCACCGGGAGGAGATCCGCTCCGCCGACCTGGTCGCCGGGCCGGGCTGCAACTCGACCGCGGCGCTGCTGGCGCTGCTGCCGCTGCGCGGCCGCATCACCGAAGCCGCCGTGGACATCAAGGCCGGCGTGTCCGGCGCCGGACGCGAGCCGACCGAGGAGACGCACTACGTCTCCGCCGTCGACAACGTCAACGCCTACAAGGTCGAGGGGCACCGCCACACCGCCGAGCTGGAGCAGGAGCTGCCGGGCGTGCACTTCAGCTTCGTCACCCACCTGCTGCCGATCGACCAGGGGATCCTCGCCAGCTGCTACGCGATCCCCTCCGAGCCGATCACCAAGGCGCAGGCGCAGGAGCTCTACGAGGACGCCTACCGCGACGAGCCGTTCGTGGACGTGGTGACCGACCCGCCGCGCACCCGCGACGTGCGCGACACCAACCGGGCAACCGTGCAGGTGACGGTCGTCAACGAGCGCGTGCTCGCGTTCTGCGCGATCGACAACCTCTGGAAGGGCGCCGCCGGCCAGGCCGTGCAGGACCTCAACCTGATGCTGGGCCTGCCCGAGACGGAGGGGCTCGAGTGATGGCAGCGCGGACCAGCATGTTCTTCAACTCGCGCTGGGTGGAGGGGCCCGCGCACGTGACCGAGCTCGAGCCGCACGCGCTGCCGGCCGGCTTTCGCGCGGCCGGGGTGGCCGCCGGCATCAAGCCGCAGGGCCTCGACGTGGGCGTGCTCGTCTCGGACGCCCCAGCCACCGTGTCCGCCGCCCGCTTCACGACCAACGCGCGCGTGGGCGCGCCGATCATCGTCTCCCGCGAGGCGGACCTCGGGCGGCTGCGCGCCGTGGTTGCCAACTCGGGCTGCTCCAACGTCGGCGACGGCCAGCGCGGACTCGACACCGCGGTCGCCATGCAGGCGGCCGCCGCCGAGGAGCTCGGCGTAGAGCCGGCCCAGGTCGGCGTCGCCTCGACCGGCGTGATCGGGATCGAGCTGCCGCGCGAGCCGGTCGTCGGCGGCGTGCGGGCCGCCTGCCGGGGCCTCGGCGGCGACGCCGACGACTTCTCCACGGCGATCCTCACGAGCGACCAGGGCCCGAAGCGCGCCTGCCTCGAGGTGGAGCTGGAGGGTGGCCGCGTGCGGCTGGCCGGGCAGGCCAAGGGGGCCGGCATGATCCAGCCGCGCTTCGCCACGATGTTCTGCTTCGTCCAGACCGACGCCGAGCTTCCGCAGGAGACGCTCGAGCTGCTCACCGGCGTGTGCGTCAAACGCTCGTTCGACCGCATCTCCGTGGACGGCCAGCTGTCCACCAGCGACACCGTCTTCACGCTCGCCTCCGGCGCCTCCGGCGTGCGCGTGGAGCCCGAGAGCGCCGACGAGCTGCGCCTCGGCGAGGCGCTGGACGCGCTGATGCGCCAGCTAGCGCTCACGATCGTGGCGGACGGCGAGGGCTCCAAGCGCGTCGGCCGCGTAGTGGTGGAGGGCGCCCCCGGTGCCGTCGAGCCGGTCGCACGCTCGATCGCCAACTCGCCGCTGGTCAAGACCGCCCTCCACGGCGGCGACCCCAACTTCGGCCGCATCCTGCAGGCGGCGGGCCAGGCATGGCCGCCCGGCGACCCGTTCGTCGCCGACCTCGAGATCGAGGGCCGCCAGCTGGTCTCCGCGGGGGATGCAATCGGACTCAACGCAGGGGACCTGCGCGAATTGGAGGAGCTGGTGAGCGGTGACGAGGTCGAGTACCGGGTGACGATCCCGGGCGAAGGGGGGGAGACCGAGGTGTTCTTCAGCGACCTGGGCCCGGAGTACGCCCGCTTCAACGCGGAGTACACGTCATGAGAGACGTCGCCACCCTTCTCGAGGCGCTGCCCTACATCCGCGACTTCCACGGCAAGACCGTGGTGATCAAGTACGGCGGCGCGGCGATGACCGACCCTGAGCTGAAGGAGGAGTTCGCCCGCGACGTGGTGCTGCTCAAGTACGTCGGGATGAACCCCGTGGTCGTCCACGGCGGCGGACCGGACATCACGCGCTACATGGAGCGGCTCGGCATGGAGGTGAGGTTCGTCGACGGCCTGCGCGTGTCCGACGAGGCCACCGTCGAGGTCGCCAAGATGGTGCTGGTCGGCAAGCAGAACAAGGACATCGTGCTGCGCATCAACCGGCACGGACAGCCCGCCGTCGGCCTCTGCGGAGACGACGGGCGGCTGTTCACGGTCGGCAAGCACCTGGCGGCGGGGGAGACCGACATCGGCTTCGTCGGCCAGATCGAGCGCGTGGACGTGGGCGTGCTCCACCACATCGCCGAGGACTACATACCGGTGGTGGCCTCTGTGGGCGCCGACGAGGAGGGCAACTCGTACAACGTCAACGCCGACGCCGCCGCGGCGGCCGTGGCGCAGGCGATGGACGCCTTCAAGGTGATCTTCCTGACCGACGTGGAGGGCTGGCGGGCGGACCCGGCAGACCCGGCCACCCGCATCTCGGAGGCCACCGCCGCCGAGGTGCGCGAGCGCCTGCCGCAGGTGTCCGGCGGCATGCGCCCCAAGCTCGAGGCGTGCGTGCACGCGCTGGAGGCGGGAGTGGGCAACGCCCACATCGTGGACGGGCGCCAGCCGCATTCGCTGCTGCTCGAGCTGTTCACCAACGAGGGGATTGGAACCAAGCTGTGGCCGTGAGCGACGTCCAGCAGGTCGACCGCGACGCCGTGATGGGCACGTACGCGCGCAACCCGGTCGAGTTCGTGCGCGGCGTGGGCACCCGCGTCTGGGATTCAGAGGGCAACGAGTACCTCGACTTCCTCTGCGGCATCTCGGTGTCCCTGCTCGGCCACTGCCACCCCGGCGTGGTCGAGGCCGTGCGCGAGCAGGCCGGGCGGCTGATCCACGTGGGCAACCTCTTCTACACCGAGCCGCCGACGCGCCTCGCCGCCCGCCTCTCGGAGATGTCGCTGGGCGGCAAGGTGTTCTTCACGAACTCCGGCGCGGAGGCCGTCGAGTGCGCCATCAAGCTGGCCCGGAAGCGCCGCCCGGGCGGCGACTTCGTCGTGCTCCAGCGCGGCTTCCACGGACGCACGCTGGGTGCGCTCTCGGCCACCCCGCAGGAGTCCAAGCAGGCGCCCTTCGCGCCGCTCGTGCCCGGCTTCCACGCGGTACCGCCCGACTCCCCGGAGGCGCTGACGGCGGCCGTCGACGACCACACCGCCGCGGTGATCGTCGAGGCCGTGCAGGGGGAGGGCGGCATCCACCCGCTCGACAGCGGGCTGCTGGAGGCCGCCCGCGCCGCCTGCGACGAGCACGGCGCGCTGCTGATCTGCGACGAGATCCAGTGCGGGCTGGGCCGCACCGGGGCGCTCTGGGGCTTCGAGCACGCGGGCGTGCGACCGGACGTCATGACGGTCGCCAAGGGCCTCGGCGGCGGGCTGCCGATCGGCGCCTGCATCGCGAGCCCGGAAGCGTCTGACGTGCTGCAGCCCGGCGACCACGGCTCGACCTTCCCGGGCGGGCCCGTGGTGGCCGCCGCGGCGAACGCGGTGATCGACGCACTGGAGGAGGACGGCCTGCGTGCGGGCGTGCCCGCCAAGGGCGACCGCCTGCGCCTGGGGCTGGAGGGGCTCGGCCTGGACGTGCGCGGGATCGGGCTGATGCTGGCCTTCCGCACCGCTGATGCCCCGGGGGTGGTGGCGCGCGGGCTGGCCGAGCAGCGGCTGGTGATGAACGCGACCGGTCCGGACACGGTGCGCCTGCTGCCGCCGCTGAACGTCAGCGACGATGAGATCGACGAAGCGGTGCGGCGGATCGCCGCCCTCGTCTCGCCCTAGCCGACCGAAATCGCCACCCGCGCTGCAATGGGTGGCGGATTCGGGCGAAAGGGCGCATGCTGGTGGCCATGGTCAGCCCGCCGCCACTCGTGGGTGTGTCGACGTCCGAGGTGCGCCGGGCGGGCGCCCGCGAGCTCGTGGCGCAGGGCGAGCCGCCGCGGACCGAGCTGGCGCTAGGGGAGCGCTACCTGGAGGCGCTGCGCGCCGCCGGGGCGATGCCGGTGATCCTGGCGCCCCTGGCGGAGGAGGGGGTCGACACCCTGATCGGGCGCCTCGACGCGGTCTGCCTCTCGGGCGGCCCGGACCTGCACCCGTCCGCCTACGGCGTCCACGACCATCCCGCGCTGGGGCCGACCGAGCCCGAGCTGGACCGCTTCGAGCTCGACCTGGCCCGCGCCGCGGTGGCGCGCGGCCTGCCGGTGCTAGGCATCTGCCGCGGCATGCAGGTGCTCAACGTCGCCCTCGGGGGGACGCTCCACCAGCACCTGCCCGACCTCGGCGGCGCCCTGAATCACCGTCAGGAGCTCGCCAGCGGCGCCACCTCGCACCGCGCCACGCTCACACGCGCCAGCCGCCTCACCAAGGTGCTCGGCAGGCGCCATCTCGAGGTCAACTCCTTCCACCACCAGGGCATCGACCGCCTCGGGACCGGCCTGGTGGCCGCCGCGCATGCACCCGACGGGCTGATCGAGGCCGTCGAAGTGCCGGGCCGCCGCTTCACGTTCGGCGTGCAGTGGCACGCCGAATGCCTGGCCGAGCGCCCCGAGCAGCTGGCCCTGTTCAGGGGGCTCGTGCGGGCCGCGCGCGGCCACACGGTGGCGCCGCGGATGCAGGTCGCCTGACGCGCTGCGCTACCGTCCACGGCCGCGATGGCCGACGAGCGCCACACCCTGATCAAGACCGCCTCCTACGAGGCCGAGCCCGGCGAGGTCGGCCGGGTGCTGCTGCTGTACTCGGGCGGGCTCGACACGAGCGTGATGCTCAAGTGGATCCAGGACGAGTACGAGGCCGAGGTCGTGGCCCTGACCGTCAACCTGGGCCAGCCCGGTGAGGACTACGACGTCGTCAAGGGCAAGGCGCTGCAGCTCGGCGCGCTCGACTGCCACGTGGTCGACGCCCGCGAGGAGTTCGCGCGCGACTACGTGCTGCCCGCGATCAAGGCCAACGCGCTCTACGGCGGCGGCTACCCGCTGTTCACGGCGCTCGGCCGGCCGCTGATCGCCAAGCTCGCGGTGGAGTACGCGCGCAAGGCCGGCTGCGACACGATCGCCCACGGCTGCACCGGCAAGGGCAACGACCAGGTGCGCATCGAGTCGACCGTGATCGCGCTCGACCCCGCCATGAAGATCATCGCTCCGGTGCGCGGATGGCAGATGGGCCGCGAGGAGGAGATCGCCTACGCGCGCGAGCACGGCATCCCGGTCAAGGGCGGCACCGAGACGCCGCCCTATTCGATCGACGACAACCTCTGGGGCCGCTCCTCCGAGGGCGGGCCGATCGAGGACATCGCGGAGCCGCCGCACGACGACGTCTTCCAGCTCGTGACGCGGCCGGAGGAGGCCCCCGACGAGGCTCAGGACGTGACCGTCGGCTTCGAGCGCGGCGTGCCGGTGTCGCTCGACGGTGAGCGGCTCGGCCTGGTCGAGCTGCTGGAGCGCGCCGGCGAGATCGGCGCACGCCACGGCGTGGGGATCGTCGACCACATCGAGGACCGCATCGTCGGGCTGAAGGTGCGCGACCTCTACGAAGTGCCGGCCGCGGCGATCGTCCTCACCGCCCACAAGGAGCTCGAGAAGCTCGTCGGGACGATCCACCAGAACAACTTCAAGCCGCGCCTCGACGAGCAGTGGGCCTACCTGGTCTACGCCGGGCTCTGGTACGAGCCGCTGATCTCGGACCTGAACGCGTTCATGGACGCCGTCAACGAGCAGGTCACGGGGGAGATCACCATGCGGCTGTACAAGGGCAGCGCCCGTCCGGTCGCGCGCCGCTCGCCCAACGCGCTCTACGACCCGGACCTGGCCGGCTTCGGCGACTCCGGCGGCCTCTTCTCGCAGCAGGCCAGCCCCGGCTTCATCGAGTTGTGGTCGCTGCAGTCGCGCATGGCGTACAACGTGCGAAAGCGGGGAAGGGAGACGGAATGAGCTCCAAGGGCTACACAGTGCTGGGATGGGTCGTGTGGCAGTTCGCCACCCGCGTCGCCAAGCGCAAGATGGCGCGCAACAAGGTCAAGCTGGGCGCGGCCGCGACGGTTGTGCTCGTGCTGGTGGCGGGCCTGGTCGCGGCGAAGGCAACGGGCGGGGACGAGTAGCCCCGCGCGGGCCCGGTCCTCACTCCGCCCTCTCGCCCCGCGCGACGAACCGGTCGAGCAGCCTCACGGCATCGGCCAGCGTCTTCCCCGGGTCACACGGCGCGATCTGGATGGTCACCGGCTCCGCCTTGTCGGAGCGCACCCTCAGCCCCCGGCGGCTGCACTCGCTCTCGACCAAGGTCTTGAAGCCGGTGACGGATCCGCCGCGGCACAGGAGCACCTTCCCGATCTCCTCGAGGAAGCTCTCGGGGGCCCACGGCCGCTCCGCACCCACGTGGCATCCGAAGAACCGGATCTCGGCCTTTCGGGCGAAGCGGCACGCCTGGAAGGCCACCGGCACCTCCGATCCCTGCTTCAACTCGCCGGCCCCGATGCGCATGCCGTCGGGGAAGCCGTGCCCGAAGACGAAGAGCTTCGTGATCTGCCGGCCCTTGGTCGCCCGGTCGAGCCGGCGCCAGAAGGTGTCGAGCCCGTCCGTCGCGCCGATGCCGATCGCCCGGCCCCTCGTCTCCCGGGCCAGCCTCTGCGCTTCGAATCGCGAAGCGCAGAGGACGCAGTCGAGCTTGCTGCCCTTCTCGTTGCTTCTCAGGCAGTCCCGCTCGGTCGGGTTCCTCCTGGACCCGGGCGGCCTCGGATCGGTGAACACGAAGACGGAGACCTTCGCGGCCTTCTCCGACACGGCTTTCAGCCGGCTCGTCGGCCCGGCCACCTCTCGCTCCAGGTAGTCCTTCGACGGCCGCCTCTTGAGGCTGCCCGAGAAGAAGCCCAGCGCCAGCATCCTCTCGTGGACCGCCTTGGCGCCGGCCTCCACCGCGCGGCGATCGAGTCTGTCTATCTCCCGGATGAGGCATGGCAGTCTCGGTCGCAACGCCGCCCGGGCGTCGTCCAGGCCCGCGGCCACGGGGTTGAACAGCACTTCCGGCAACAGGAACCAGCGCAGGTCGTAGGTCAGCTCGTCAGCCGCTGCCACCGGTCACCCTGAGCTCCACCCCCTCGACCGAGATCTCAGCGCTCTGAGGGGCCGTGGGAACGCCGTCGAGGACGCATGCGCCGGCCGCGACCTCGAGGTGGATCCCGTCGGCGGGCACCTCGACCTCGTCGACCGACGGAGTGACCTCGCCGTCTCCGTTGGCGGCCGTGGCGGGGACGAGGCGATCCGCAACGCCCCGTCGGAGGCGGCGGACGCCGGGGACGACCACCTGCTGCCGGGATACGAAGGACCGCTCCACGTCGTACCGGGCGCGAACCTCCGGTGGGAGCGCGGCGCGGTCCAGGACGACGTTGACGAAGTCGACGATCGCCTGGCTCTTCGTGCTCTGCGCCAGGTAGGCGAGGAGCCGCTGGATGTAGTAGTTCTCGTTGCAGTTGAGGTGACGAAGCAGACGCGAGAGGGCGAAGATCCCCTGCTCGCGCGCGGCGAGCGCCTGCAGATCGGATTCCGCCGGCTGAACCAGCGGCTTGAGCACGTTGGCCACGATTGCGAGGAAGCCCGAGAGACGGCGGAAGATCTCCGTGTACGAGCCCACGTCCAGCACGTTCTGCACACGGTCAGGCGGGGCGCCCGTCCACTTCGCGCCGACGTCATCGGCGAGCGCGAGCGCGAGTGCGAGCGCGTTTTGGTCCAGCTGGCTGGCCGCTTTCAGGTCCTCGTACACGCGGAAGAACACGTTGAGGCTCGTGAAGACAACGCCCAGCTCGTTCCTGAGCGCGTCGTCGAACCCGCTCTCATCCGGGTAGATCTGCGCGTCGAATGACGACGAGGGAGCGTTCGGATCGACCGGCGCGGGGGGTCCGAGCGGTCCGACGGAGATCCCCGGGACGTTGAAGACGTTCGGCTCGTCGAAGAGGTAGGCGAGCGCCCGTTCCGCCCAGGCGGTCACCTCCTGCTGGGACCGGGCCGGGGGCTCGGGCTGCGCTCCCTGGATGGCCAGCGGCAGCTCGTCGAGCAGGGCGGAGTCGAGCAGGTTCGCCCGCAGGAAGTCGCCGTGCGCGACCACGAAGCCGGAGTCGAAGTCGAGATCGAGCACGTCGATGAACAGCGCGAGGCGCGTCTCGGCCAGATCGGTCAGGACCGAGAAGTGCTTGATCAGCTGGAACACGTTGACCGACAGCGTGCGGTCGGGATAGGGATTGCGGATCCGCCGCGTCATCCGGTTCTGCACGAACGCCTCGCTGACGCCGTGGACCTCGATCTTCTTCAGCGTCTTGAGGCTGTTCGCGGACTTGCGGGTGGTCTCGCTGACCTGCTGGATCGATGTCTGAGCGCTCTGGCTCACGCTCGTCGAGACGCCGCCGCTCGCGCCGATCTTGAACGCGCCGACCCCGTACGACCCGCTGCCGTCGACGTGCCAGTTGTGCGTTCGGGCGCTCGACCGAGCGATGTCGACGACCTCCTTGTCCAGGGTCGTGCTCTCGTCGCTGCGGATCGACTCGACCGACTCGACCGTGCTCTCGTCGAGGACCTTCCGCTGGCTTTGCGTGAACTCCAGGGTCAGGTCCTCACCAGGCGCGAGGGCAATGACCGAAGCGAGGTCCCCGAGCGCCGTGCGGACAAGGTTCCAGCGCTGCTCGAGCGTCACCGACACGCCGGCCGTGAGCTCGAGGCCGTCCCCGGCGACCTCGACGCAGGCGATCTGGACCAGCGGAAGCCCCTCGATCGGATCGCCGAGCGCAACCGGAATCGGATCGATCAGGACGGAGCGGCGGTACGGGACGACGAAGCTCGGCGGCGTGCGGACGTCCGGCGGCTCGCACGCCGGAAACTCCACCGCCGGCTCCTGCTCACGCGGCTCCCGCGGCTCCTCGTCCTCCAGCTCGGTGTGGCGACGCAACGCCTCGCGGACGCGCCGCTGCATGGCCGTCCGGTGGTCCTCGTCCGGCGGGGCTTCGACATCTCTGCCACCCATCTCGGCTCACCCCCGGCATGTCGTGGAAGTGACGTGGCAGCTGCCCGCGACTCAGCGGGTCGCGGACCTCAAGGTGACCACCAGACGGGGCCCGTGTCAAGCCCGCGCGGCCACCGCGCGCCGGAGCCACTCCCGCACCGCCTCCGCCACCGCATCGAGGTCGGTGCGCAGGCTGTGGTTGCCCGGCACCTCCACCACGGTGCGGCTGGGGCCGGGCGGGGGCATGCCGAAGGGGTCGCTCTGTCCCTGGACGACCAGGGTGGGGAGGGTCACGGCGTCGAGCTCGTCGAGGCGGCTCTTGGGCGGCGCGTTCTTGCGGCGGGGCGGACTCAGCGGGAACGCCAGGCACAGCACCCCGGCCGCCCCGGTGTCCGCGGCGGTGCGGCACGCCACGCGGGCGCCCATCGAGCGTCCGCCGACGATCAGCGGCAGCCCCCGCAGCTCGACGGCGAGCAGGTGCCCGATGACCGCCGTCCAGGCGGCGTCGAGCTGGCGCGCCGGAGCGGGCGCCCGGCGCCCCGCCACGCGGTAGGGCTGTTCGACCAGCGCCACGCTGACCCCCTCGGAAAGCGCGGCGTCGGTGACCGCCACCAGGTCCTGCGAGCCGATGCCGCCGCCGGCTCCATGGCCGAGCACGAGCGCCGCTCGCGGCGTGCCGGCGGGGTGCAGATGGACGCGCGCGGGACCGTGGGGAGTGGCGACTTCGAGCATCGGTGCCCGCGACCCTAGCTTGACGCGGTGGGCGGGACCTGATAGGTCAAGACCCAATGCGCATGATCCCGCTCGTCGTCGGGACGTTCGCGCTGGCGGTCATGGCGCTGCCCGGCTCTGTGCCGGGACAGGACCCGACCGAGACCCCGGCCCCGACGGAGAGGGTCGACTCCTCGTTCGGCGCGGGGCACGTGCTCCTGACCGACTTCACGTACACGAGCCAGTCCGGACCCAACGGCGAGGACCCCACGGGCACCCTGATCGTGAGCGGCTACCTCGACTTCACCGCCAGCCTGACCTGCTCCAACGTCTCCGGCAACACCGCCGTGGGGGGCTTCCGCATCGAGACCGGCAAGCGGGCCGGCGACGGCTTCCTCACAGCGTCGGTGGACAACGGCCCGCCGCGCGACGGACGCCCGGTCGACGAGACGCTCTACAGCGGCTACCTGCCCAAGCCGCCGGTCAACTGCCCGTCGCCCGGCGATCAGCCGCCGCCCGGCTTCGAAGCCACCGGCGGCGGACCGTTCACCAGCGGCGACTGGACCCTGGTGAACGGCCGGGAGCGGCTGCCGGAGGGGACGCCGGCGGCGCGCGTCGCCCGGCTGCGCGTCAGGCAGGGGCTGGCCGGCGTCAGCCCTCGCCCCGATAGGGCCCTCGCTCTGCGCGTCCGCATCTGCGGACTGCCCGGCAGCGCCCTGTTGCGCCTCACCCAGACGTCGAGCCCGATCGGCCGCGACCGCCCCGTCGGCGTCCGGACGAGGTGGCACGCCCAGCTGCGCCACGATCGTCGCTGCGCGACCCACCGGGTCGACTGGCCGCTGACCCGCCTCGCAGGCAACCGCCGCTACCGCGTCACCGTGAGCGCCCGCACAACGGGGCGCGCCTGGAGCAAGGCCGTGGTCCGCAGCGTGGACACCCGCTAGTCAGCGTCCGGAACAACCCGCAGATAGCGGGCTCGCGCCCCTCGCCGCCACCCTTTGGAGTCCGAGCCCGGACGTATATTCAGCGCCCGGTGCCTCCCGCTTCGTTCGCCCATCTCCACGTCCATTCCGAGTACTCCGTCCTCGACGGGGCCTGCCGCATCGATGCCTTGGCGGAGCGCGCCGCCTCGTTCGGGCAGCCGGCGCTCGGCCTGACCGACCACGGCGTCATGAACGGAGCCGTGGAGCACTACCAGGCCTGCCGCAAGCACGGCATCAAGCCGATCGTCGGCCTCGAGGCCTACTTCGTCGACGACTGCAAGACCGAGGAGGTGCGCTACGAGCGCAACCACCTGACGCTGCTCGCCTCCAGCGACGCCGGCTTCCGCAACCTCGTCAAGCTCAGCTCCGCCGGGTACCTCGAGGGCTACAAGCGCGGCAAGGCGAACGTCGACCTGCCGCTGCTGGAGCGCTACTCGGAGGGCGTGATCGCGCTCACCGGCTGCCTCCAGTCGCGCTTCTGCCGCCGCCTGGTCGACGACATCGCCGGCGAGGCGCGTGCCCACGCCGACGAGCTGATGCAGGTGTTCGGCACCGACAACGTCTACTTCGAAGTCCAGAAGAACGGCATCTCCGACCAGGACAAGGCCAACGAGGGCATCGTCCGCATCGCCCGCGAGCTGGGCCGGCCGCTGGTCGCCACCGGCGACGTCCACTACCTCGGCCGCGACGACTTCGACAACCACAAGGCGCTGCTCTGCGTCCAGACCAAGAGCACGCTGGCCGAGCCGAAGCTGACCTTCGACACGAACGAGTTCTACCTCAAGGGCTCCGACGAGATGGCGGCCGCGTTCGCCGAGTGGCCCGAGTCGATCGCCACCACGGTCGAGATCGCCGACCGCTGCGAGATCGAGATGGAGCTCGGCAAGATGCTGATCCCGCGCTTCATCGCGCCGGACGGCGAGCCCGAGGGGACCTACCTGCGGCGGCTCGCCGAGGAGGGCCTGCGCCGCCGCTACGGCGACCCGCCGCCCGCCGAGGCCGTCGAGCGGCTCGAGCTGGAGCTGGGCGTGATCGAGAAGATGGGCTTCTCGGCCTACTTCCTGATCGTCTGGGACTTCGTCAAGTTCGCGAAGGACAGCGGCATCGCGGTGGGACCGGGGCGCGGCTCGGCGGCCGGCTCGATCGTCTCGTACGCCCTGCAGATCACCGACGTCGACCCGATCGAGTACGACCTGCTGTTCGAGCGCTTCCTCAACGCCGAGCGCATCTCGATGCCGGACATCGACATCGACTTCTCGGTCAAGGGGCGCGACCGCGTGATCCAGTACGTGGCCGACAAGTACGGGCGCGAGTCGGTCGCGCAGATCATCACCTTCGGCCGCATGTACCCGCGCGCCGCCACCCGCGACGCCGCCCGCGTGCTCGGCTTCGACTACGGCGCCGGCGATCGCATCGCGAAGCTGATCCCCGAGCCGATCATGGGGAGGTCGAAGTCGTTCGACCAGTACCTGACCGAGGAGGCCGACCTACGGCGGGTCTACGACTCCGAGCCCGAGGCGCGCCAGATCATCGAGGTCGCCAAGGGGCTCGAGGGGATCGTTCGCAACTCGTCCATCCATGCCGCCGCGGTCGTGATCGCGGACCGCCCGCTGACCGACATCGTGCCGCTCCAGCTGGCCGAGGACAAGAGCGGCTCGAGCCCGGACGGCGAGCGCTCGTACCGCACCGTCACGCAGTACCCGATGAAGCCGATCGAGGAGATCGGCCTGCTCAAGATGGACTTCCTGGGGCTGCGCAACCTCGACGTGATCGAGGCGGCGCTCGACATCATCGAGCAGTCGACGGGCGGCCGCCCGGACATGATCACGCTGCCGCTCGACGACGCCAAGACCTACGAGATGCTCGCGCGCGGCGATGCCGTCGGCGTGTTCCAGTTCGAGTCCGACGGCATGCGCGACGCCCTCAAGAAGGTCCGGCCGACCGAGTTCAACGACCTCGTCGCGCTGGTGGCGCTCTACCGGCCCGGCGCGATGCGCTTCATCGACACCTACGCCCGCAATAAGCGCAATCCGGACGCGATCAGCTACACGGACGAGCGTCTGCGCCCGATCACCGAGTCCTCGCGCGGCGTGATCCTCTACCAGGAGCAGTCGATGCAGATCGCCAAGGCGATCGCCGGCTTCTCCGGTCCAGAGGCCGACGACCTGCGCAAGGCGATCGGCAAGAAGCAGCGCGACCGCATGGCCGCGCTGAAGGACCGCTTCTTCGAGGGCGCGCGCTCCACCGGCACCTCCGAGCCGGTGATCGCGGAGCTGTGGGGTGTCAACGAGGCGGCCGCGGACTACTCGTTCAACCGCAGCCACGCCGCTTGCTACGGGCTGATCTCGTACCGCACCGCCTGGCTCAAGGCCAACTATCCGGCCGAGTACATGGCCGCCCTGATCTCCTCGGTGATGTCGACCAAGGACAAGGTGCCGTTCTTCGTCGCACAGTGCGAGGACATGGGCATCGAGGTGCTGCCGCCGGACGTGAACCAGTCCGGGCACGACTTCAAGGTCGTGGAGGGCAACATCCGCTTCGGCCTCGACGCCGTGAAGGGGCTCGGCTACCTGGCCGTCGAGGCGATCATCCGCGCCCGCGAGGAGGGCGGCCCGTTCACGTCGATCTGGGACTTCTGCCGGCGCGTGGACTGCCAGGCCGTCAACAAGAAGGCGAGCGAGTCGCTCGTCAAGTGCGGGGCCTTCGACTCCCTGACGGGCACGCGCACCGGGGTCGCCCAGGTGCTGCCTCAGGCGCAGGCCGCCGGCATCCAGTCGCAGCAGGACGCGCTCAGCGGCCAGAGCTCCTTCTTCGACCTCGAAGGCGGCAGCGCGGAGGCCGTCGCCCACCACGACCTGCCGATCCCGCCGCTGCCCGACGACCGCAAGCAGCTGAACACCTGGGAGAAGGAGACGCTCGGCCTGTTCCTCTCGAGCCACCCGCTCAAGGAGGTACGCCACGCGCTGCGGGCGAAGGTGGACTGCTCGCTGGCCGACCTGGCCGGCAAGAAGGACGGCGAGTGGGTGACCGCGGGCGGGATGATCGCCGAATGCAAGCGGATCCGCACCAAGAAGGGCGATCCGATGATGTTCGCCACGCTCGACGACCTCGAGGGCCAGGTCGAGCTGCTCGTGTTCAACTCCGCCTACGCTGCCAACGCCGACAAGGTCGACGTGGACAAGATCGTGATCGTGCGCGGACGCGTCGACCACAAGGAGGCGGGGGAGACCAAGCTCGTCGCGCAGGAGGTCGAGCCGTTCGACCCGAGCGACGAGGAGGTCCTTCGCGCGGCCGAGGAAGCGGTCACCGAGGCGGTCGTTCGTCGCCTCTGCCTCCACGTCGCTCCGGGCGTGCCCGACACCTTCCTCGAGGAGCTCAAGGAGGTCGTCGGCCACCACCCCGGCGAGCAGGAGCTGCTGCTGGCCGTGGGCGAGCGCAAGCTGGTGCTCGGGCCCGAGTTCAAGGTGTCGGGATCCAACGCCTGCCGGTCCGAGCTCTCGGCGCTGCACGGGGCCGCACGCGTCGTCGCTTGAGGCGAGCCTCGCCTCTACACTCACCGAGTGGCGCCCATACCCGCCCGAACGTCAGCAGAGCTGCACGAGTGCAGGCAGTGCTGCTCCTTCTGCGACCGCGTCGTCCACCCCTCCGGGTGCGTCGCATCGGGCTGCCAGTACCTCTACCTCTACGACGACGAGGACACCGGCCGCCGCTTCATGGGCTGCATGAACAAGGTCTTCCGCGGCGAGATCGACGTGGAGCTCTTCGAACAGGCCGAGCGCACCCGCCACGGCTTCGGCGGCGTCAAGATGAGCGGCATCCCGCTGCCCCAGTGCCGCTCCACCGTCGAGCGCGCCTACGACGGCTACAGCGAGGCCTTCGACTGCGTCAACCCGCGCTTCTTCCGCAAGCCGTCGCTCGAGGACGCCGACGAGGCGTTCGATCTCCGCGACGGCCTCTAGGCCCACCTTGGCTGGCCCGCCTACGCGCGCCGCTTGCGCGCCCGCAGCCCGTTGGAGCGCAGCTTCTTCATCTTGTCGATGTCGACCTTGCCGGGCGCCTTGCCCTCCACGCCCGGGCCTTCGAAGAGGGCCGGCAGCTTCTCGAAGCGGGGTTCCGACAGGAAGGCGGCGCAGCCGCGCGGGCCGAGCTCGCCGTCGCCCGGCGGCGCGTGGCGGTCGCGGTTGGAGCCGAGCGGGACCTGCGAGTCGTTGACGTGCAGGCAGCGCAGCCGGCGCAGGCCGGCGATCTTCACGCAGCGGTCGATCACGTTCTCGAGCTTGTCGGCGGTGCCGATGTCGAAGCCGCTGGCCAGCAGGTGGCAGGAGTCGAGGCAGAGCCCGATCCGCTTGTCGCCGCCGGACAGGTCGATCAGCTCGCGCAGCTCCTCGAAGGAGCGGCCCAGCGTGTTGCCGGCGCCGGCTGTGTTCTCCAGCAGCAGGCGGCAGCGGCCGGACTCGGCGAGCGCGTGCTTCAGCATCTGCCCGACGCGCGGCAGCGCCTCGTCGTGCGGCTCGCCGACGGTAGAGCCGGGGTGGAGGACCACGCCGTCGGCGCCGATCTCGTCGCCCATGCGCAGGGCGTGGATCAGCGAGTCCGCCGACTTGCGGCGCATCTCCTTGTCCTTCGTGGCCGGATTGATCAGGTAGACGGCGTGGATGGTGACCGACTCGATCGGCCCGTCCTTCATCAGCTCGAGGAACTCGGCAACGTCGTCCGGCTTCCAGCGCGTGGGGCGCCACTGGCGCGGCGACTGGTTGAAGACCTGGATCGCCTGGCAGCCGCGCTCGACGCCGCGCTCGTGCGCCTGCACGAGGCCGCCGGCCGTTGAGACGTGGGCGCCAATTAGCATCGGATGAGATGAGACTTCGATTCGCGCCCTCTCCGACCGGCGTGCTGCACATCGGCGGCGCGAGGACGGCACTGTACAACTGGCTGCTCGCCCGCGGACAAGGCGGCGATCTCGTGCTCCGCATCGAGGACACGGACCGCGAGCGCTCCACGCCCGAGAACGTGGAGCAGATCGTCGATGCGCTCCGCTGGCTAGAGCTCGACTGGGACGAGGGTCCGATCTCGCAGGCCGAGCGCCGCGACCGGCACGCCGAGGCCGTCGACCAGCTGCTCGAATCGGGACACGCCTACGAGGACGAGGGCGCCGTGCGCTTCCGCGTGCCGGAGGAGGGGGAGATCAGCTTCCAGGACGCCGTGCTCGGCGAGATCACCAACCCGCACTCCGCCATCAAGGACTTCGTGATCAGGCGCTCTGACGGCAGCCCGCTCTACAACCTCGCGGTCGCGGTGGACGACCGCGATATGGGCATCACCCACGTCGTGCGCGGCCAGGACCACGTCTCGAACACTCCGCGCCAGATCATGATCCTGCGCGCCCTCGGCGCCGAGCCGCCCGTGTACGCGCACATCCCGCTGCTGCACGGCACCGACGGCAAGAAGCTCTCCAAGCGCCACGGCGCGGCCTCGGTGCAGGAGGTGCGCGACGCCGGCTACCTCCCCGAGGCGGTGCGCAACTACCTGGCACTGCTGGGCTGGGGCTACGACGAGAGCACGACCCTGATGAGCACCGACGAGCTGGTCGAGCGCTTTGCGCTGGGGCGGGTGTCGAAGAACCCGGCCGTGTTCGACGAGCAGAAGCTGCGCTGGATGAACGGCCGCTACATGCGGGAGCTCGACCCGGAGGACCTGCGCGCGCGGCTCGAGCAGTTCACCGGGCGCGAGATCCCCCCGGAGGCCGTGGCGATCAGCCAGGAGAAGATGCAGACGCTCGCGGACTTCTGGCCGCTCGCGAAGTTCCTCGTCGAGCCGCAGGAGTTCGAGGAGCAGGCCTGGGACAAGGTGATGCGCGACGGCGCCGCCGAGCGGCTGCAGGCGGCGCGCGAGGCGCTCGAGCAGGCGGAGCCGTTCGACACCGCGGCGGTCGAGCAGGCCCTGCGCGGGGTGGTGGAGCGGCTGGAGGTGAAGCCCAAGGAGGTCTTCCAGCCGGTTCGCGTCGCGATCGCGGGCACGACCGTGTCCCCGGGGATCTTCGAGTCCGTCGCGGCGCTGGGCAGGGACGAGACGCTGGCGCGGATCGATTCCGCGCTCCAAAAGGCCTCGGGCGCCTGATCCGCGCCCCTCAACCTTTCGTCCGCCCCTGCCGATAGCCAATGTGACTGAGCATGCAGACCGCCGCCACGACCACTGCCACCGGCACCGATCCGGTAGTTGCGCCTGACAACGAGGGCCACGGCCGCCGGCTGACGGCCGCCTTCGACGCGCTGGAGGCATTTCCGGCGCTCGCCGAGTCCCGCAACCGCGTCCTGCGGGTCGTGCGGGCGGACCGCACCTCCGTCGGCGAGGTAGTTGCCGCGGTCGAGTCCGACGTCGCCCTGGTGATCACGGTGCTGCGCATCGCGAACCGCAACGCGGCGCGCAAGAAGGGCAAGGTCGCCAGCATCCCCGAGGCGATCGAGATCCTCTCCCCGGAGGGCGTCGAGACGCTCGCCGCGCGGGCCGTCACCTTCGACTTCTTCGAGCGCACGCCCGGCTGGGACCTGATGCCGGAGCGCTTCCGCCTTCACGCCGTCGCCACCCAGGCGGCGGCCGACCGGCTCGCCCGCGAGATCGACTACGAGGATCGCGACGAGCTGCTCTGCTCGGCGCTCCTGCACGACATCGGCAAGCTCGTCCTGAGCCACGCCTACCCGGGCTACCCCTCTCAGATCCACGGCAACGCGCGCACGCCCGAGGAGCGCCTGCACAAGGAGCGCCTCGAGCTGGGCGTCGACCACGCCCTCGTGGGTGGGGTGCTGGCCCGCCGCTGGGGCCTGCCGAACCGGCTGGCGATGGCGATCGAGCGCCACCACGCCGACGACGCCGAGGGCGAAGCCGCACTCGTGCGCCTGGCCGACATGCTGGCCCACTACGGGCACGCGCAGCCGGTCAACCCGAAGGCTCTTCTGCAGGCCGCCCGCGCGGTGGGCCTGACGACCGACCAGCTCCGCGAGGTCATGTACGAGCTGCCGCACGGGGCCAACCAGGCCAAGCGCAACGTCGATCCCTGCCCGCTCTCCGCGCGTGAGGTCGAGGTGCTCAAGCGGCTGGCCGAGGGCAAGGTCTACAAGCAGATCGCCCACGAGCTCGAGCTCTCCACGAGCACGGTGCGCACGCACCTGCACAACACCTACGCCAAGCTCGGCGCGGTGGACCGCGCACAGGCGGTTCTGATCGCCACCGAGCGCGGCTGGCTCTAGCGCTCCCCGCTCGGGCTTAGAGCGTTCGCCGGGGCAGCGGCACCAGCACCAGCACGCGCGTCCCCAGCTCGGACGTCTTGACCTCGAGCCTGCCGTCGAGCAGCTCGGCGCGCTCGCGCATCATCGCCAGCCCGAGGTGCCCCGGCTCGGACGCGCCCAGCGGGTCCGCGTCGCGGAAGCCGTCGCCGTTGTCGGTCACGCGCAGCTCGACTGCCGAGTCGATGGTGCGGAGCGAGATCGACACGCTTTCCGCACAGGCGTGGCGGCCGGCGTTGACTACCGCCTCCTGCGCGATGCCGAACAGGTCGCCGGCCATGTCCGACGGCAGGTCGATGCGGTCGATCATGGCCAGCACCTCGAAGCCGTAGCGCCGCTTCCAGACCGGCATGCAGTTCTCGATCGCCGACTCGAACGAGAGCTCCTGGAACGCGTAGGGCCCGAGGTCCACCAGCTCGTCGCGCAGCACGCGGATGTTGCGCTCGGTCAGCTTGCGCGCTTCGTCGAGCAGCCCCGTCGCGTCCGAGCCACGGCCCTCGGCGGCCGCCTTGCGCGCCGATGACAGCATCATGTCCAGCCCGATCAGCTCCTGGACCGGGCCGTCGTGGATCGCCTCGGCCACGCGCCTGCGCACCTCGGCCTCGGCCTGGATCGTGCGGCGCGACAGGCCGCGTGCCCGCAGCCGGCTGGCCGACTCGGCGGTGCGCAGAGTGCCGACCACCACCCCGGTGGCGACGCAGGACACGATGAAGACGGTCTCGTAGAAGGCCTGGATGTGCCCGGTGATCGGCGTGTCCCCCCGCAGCGCCGTCGCGAGCACCAGCGCCGACGAGCCGAGCGCCGCGACGGCCACGCCGCGCAGCTCGCCCTGAAAGTGCGCGTGCGCAGCGAAGAGGAAGAGCGCCGCGGCACGCACCGCGCCGTAGGTGTCCGGCACGACGGCCTCCAGCACGAGCAACACGACCATGTCGCCCGCGGCGACCAGCGGATTCAGCGCCCGCTCGGGCGTGAAGCGCGCGAGCAGCAGGCAGACGAGCGCCCAGGGGAGGGCGAGGCCGCCGATCACGGCGAGCCCATTGCCCTCGTACGGCAGGCCGAGCACGCCGAGCGCGCCCAGGGCGGCCAGCACGATTGCCAGCCGGGCGAAGGCGAACACCAGCAGCGGCTGCGCCGACTCGATTGGCAGCCGGCGCAAGGTCACGCCGCTGTCCGCCGCCGCGCGCCCAGCCCGAGCGCCGCCAGGGCGGCCCCCGCGCTGTCGATCGCCCAGTCGACCGGCGTGCCGTGGCGGCCCTCGACGAACGACTGGTGGAACTCGTCGGTTGCGGCGTAGCCGCTGGCGATCAGGAACGCGAGCAGGGCGGCCCGCCGGGCCGGCATCAGCGTGGCCAGCGGACGCCACCAGAGCAGGCAGAGCAGCGCGTACTCGGCGAAGTGCACGAGCTTGCGGCCGACGGTGTCGAGCCAGCCGAGACCGGAGTCGAGGCTGGGCTGGTCCGAGAGGACGAAGATCAGCGCCATCAGGACGAGCGGCGGCAGCCACAGGGTGATGCGTCTCTGCGGCGCCATCCGCATACCGTAGAGTGACGCCCGGTGCTGGTGATTACCACCAAGTCGCCCTACGCGGTGCGCGCGCTGGCGGAGCTGGCCCGGCGCGGCCAGTCGACCCCGGTTCCGATTGGCGAGATCGCCCGCGCACGGGAAATCCCGGTGCAGTTCCTGGAGGGCCTGTTCGCCACCCTGCGCCGCGCCGGCATCCTGCAGTCGCAGCGCGGCGTGAAGGGCGGCTACAGCTTCGCCCGCCCGCCCAGCGAGATCACCGTGCTCGAGGTGGTCGAGCTGCTGGAGGGAGAGCTGGGCCCTGGAGCAGCGACGAACGGAGCGGTCTGGACCGAAGCGGTCGAGGCCGTCAGGGGAGTGCTCGGCGGATCGACGATCGCCGACGTCGCAGAGCGCGAGGCCCAGGCGGCCGGCGCGCAGATGTACTACATCTAGCTGGGGCGCCTAGCTCGACAGCCCCACGACTTCGAGCGCCTCGGCTTGGTCGAGGAACCCGTGCAGGCTCTCGGCCCTGCCTTCTCTCACCTCGACGATCCATCCCCACTGGTCGTCGACCTGGGCGCCGCTTGCGCGCCCGCGGGCGGACACGTCACCCAGGACCAGCACGCGGTCGCCCACGTCACCGCTGGCGGCGATCGTCTCTGGAATCCCCGGGGATCGTCACGGCGGCAAAGGCGCCCCGGACGACCTCCAGGCTGGCCTGCGACATCTCCCGGCCAGTATCCCCCGCCGGGACTACTCCAACAGCCCCAGGGCTTCTAGCGCTTCGCGCCGGTCCCGATAGCCCCGCACCCGGGTGGCCCTGCCGCCGGCGACGGTCCACACGAGGGTGATGCGCTGGTCCACGGGGAGCCCGCTGCCCCGGCCGCGCCCGCGTATGCGGACCGTGACCACGACGTGCTCGCCGGCGTCCAGGAAGGCCTCGCCCGTGAAGGTGACGTCCTCGAACGCCTCGAACCAGCTGGCAAAGGCGTCTTCGACGTCCCCCCGGCCACGGCGGGCTCCCCAGTCGCCCCAGAGGCCGGAGACGTCGTCCCACTCGATGTCCGGCGCATACAGCGCCCGGATCGTCTCGAGGTCGCGCCGCGCGTGCGCCTCGAACAGGCTGCGCACGACCTCGACGTTCTGGTGCGACATCGCTCGCAAAGTATCCCGGGCAAGGGTCCCGTGGGTTCGAAATGAACCTTGCGGGTGGCCGCGCCCAGCAAATAGGTTGGGCCGGTCGGTCACCTCTCTTCAAAGGAGGCATCATGAAGCGCCGAGCAGCCGTCACCGCCGCGCTGGCAAGTGCCGCACTCGCAGCCGCGCTCGCCGGGTCGGCCAGTGCCAGCCACCCCGGTTCACAGACGCTCACGTTCGTCGAGCGCAACAACCAGGGAACGTTCCGGTACATCGACATCGCGCCGAGGTCCACCAGGCGCGGGGAGCCGAGCGTCTCAGTCGGGGACATGTTCGTCGGGACCAATCCGCTCTACGACGCAGCGAACAGGCAACGCGAGGGCAAGCTCTTCTTCAAGTGCACTGCGGTTCTCGGGGCCAGGAGGTTCGCGCGCAGCGTCTTCCTGTGCGAGGCGACCGCGAGGCTCTCGAATGGAACGCTCGCCGTGAGCGCCGTCTTGAACGGCGACGCTTCTCCCGCAGGCCCGGTGATCGGCGGGACCGGCGCCTATGAGGGCGCCTCTGGCAGCTTCGCGTCGGACGAGCGCAGGAGGACCGCGGTCGACACCTTCCACTTCGACACGGACTAACGGCCAATATCCCCTTGACGGGGGAGGCGCCAGAACTTAGGTTGCGCTTCGCCTGAAACGAGGTACGGACTTGCTGTCCGCCTCGATAGGACTCGACACGAATACGCCGCCGGCCTCGGCGGCGGGAAGGAAGGACATGTCAAGACGCATTCTGGCCCTTGCGCTGGGCGCCATTCTGGCCCTCGCGGCCGTCGTGCCCGCGCTCGCCGGCGAAGCCCCAAGGAATGCCACGCTCAAGAGCGTAGGCAAGGTGACGTTCAAGGCGAACCGCTTCATCAAGGATTCGATGCGCTTCAACCACGACTCCGTCGCGATGAGGTCAGGCGGCACGCTCACCATCGCCGACACGAGCCGGCAGCCCCACACGCTCTCGCTCGTGAAGCGCTCGGACCTCCCCGGCAACCTGAGGCAGATGGACAGGTGCTTCGGGCCCGGCCCCTGCGACGAGATCGCCGTCGACCATGGCGCGGTCAACCCGGAGACGGGCGAGGAGCAGGATCCGACGGTCCTGCTGGTCAACAAGGGACCCGACGGCTTCAACCAGCCCGGGGACTCGGTCGTCATCGCCCCCGGCAAGAAGGCCAAGGTGAAGGTCACGGCCGCGCGGGGCAAGTCCCTCTACTACCTCTGTGCCATCCACCCGTGGATGCAGGGCAGGCTCGACGTCGAGTAGCTGCGCTCGTAGCGCTTGCCATGACGGCGACCGCGGCCTCCGCCACACCAGCGGAGGCCGCGGTGCGCCACGAGTGGGTCGCGGCGGTTCCAACCAGCTGGAACATGGTGCCCAACGGGCGCGACGCCATGATGAACATGCGCTTCGAGCCAGCGCAGACCGTGTTCCCGACGGTCGTCTACCGGCGCTACACGCGCGGCTGGCGCCGCCCGTTGCGCAACGCACCGGTGACGAGCGTCGACCATGACCTGATCCCGGGTCCGCTTCTGCGCGCTCGAGTCGGCGACCGCGTGCGGGTGCACTTCAAGAACCTCGACACGCTGTTCAGGCGCCCTCACTCGATGCACTTCCACGGCGTGCACTACCGCCCCGGCTCCGACGGCTCCTTCATCCCCGGGTTCTCGGGCAAGGGCGGCAACGTCAAGCCGGGGAGGGCCTTCACCTATCGCCTCACCGCCGGGCCCGACTCCGCCGGCGTCTGGCCGTACCACGACCACTCGCCGTCGATGCACGACTCGCTGCCGGGCGGGCTCTACGGCGCGCTCTCGATCCTCGGGCGCCGCGAGCCACGGCCCGATCGCGAGTTCGTCACCGTCTTCTCGGCGATGCGCGACTTCCAGACCGTCAACGGCCGCGCCTTCGTCGGCAACACGCCGATCTACCGCGCTCGTGTGGGTGATCGGATCCAGTGGGACGTGATCGCGCTCGGATCCGAGCACCACACCTTCCACGTGCACGGTCACCGCTGGCGCGACGCGGCGGGGGTGCCCGAGGACACGCGTACGATCGGGCCTGCCGAGAGCTTCCGGGTCAGATGGCGCGAGGACGCGCCGGGTACCTGGCTCTACCACTGCCACGTCGAGGAGCACATGGACAAGGGCATGATCGGCCTCTACCGGGTGGCGCCGCGATGAGGGCGGCGCTGCTGGCGGCCGCTGCCTGTGTCGCGCTGGCGCTCCCGGCGGCGGCGCGCGCCGAACTCACCTTCGTTGCGATGAACCAGTCGACCTTCTCGCCTGCTCATCTCGACGTGCTCGTCGGCGACAGCGTGAGCTGGCGCAACTCGAGCCTCCGCGAGCACGACGTGCGGTCTGACGCCGCCGGGTTCGACTCAGGGCGGGTGGGTACCGGCGCCGGCTTCGCGCACACCTACGCCGCACCCGGCAGCTATCCCTACGCCTGCACGATCCACACCGGCATGACCGGCGACGTGAGCGCGTACTCCCTGCTGCTCGACGCGCCGCGGCGGCCTGTCCAGCTGGGCGCGCCGCTGGAGCTGCACGTGCGCCCGGCCGCGGGGCTCGGACCGGTGAGGATCGAGGAGGACAGCGGCGCCGGCTTCCGCCCGGTTGCCGCCGCAGCTCCCGCAGGGGGCGGCCACGGCGCACACGGCGACGCCGCCGAGGACGGCTACACGCTGCACGCCACGCTCACCGCCACCGTCAGCGCCACCTACCGCGCGGTAGCCGGCGACCAGCTGAGCCAGCCGCTGCGCGTGGAGGTGACAGACGCGCCGCGCCTGGTGGTCTCGGCGTCGCCACGACGCGGGGGCGTGGCAGTGGGCGTGAGGAGCGTTCCCCCGAAGCCCGGCGCATTGGTGGCCATCCAGCTGCGCCTGCGGGAGCGCTTCGGCTGGTGGACGGTGGACCGCGCGCGGCTCGACAAGCGCTCGCGTGCACGCTTCGTCCTGCGCCGGCGCCAGCCGGTGCGCGCGCGGGTCATCGTCGTCGGAGCGAACGGAGTGAGCGCGGTGGCGGCGAGCGCACCGGTGACGTTGCGCCCGCGGGCGCCGCGCTAGCCCAGACGCGGCGGCGCGCCGGCCGCCGCCAGCGCATTCTCCACGCACGTGCCGACCACGCGCTCCGGCGCGACCGGGAAGAGGTCCGGCATGCCGCCTTCCAGCGAGCGGATCCCGGCGCCGACCCGGGCCAGGTGCATCGTGCCCAGCACCTGCGTCCAGAGGACGTTGGCGAGGTAGTCCGGGTCGTCGACCGCGAACGCGCCGGCCTCGGTGCCGTCGCGCAGCACCTCGATCAGGTGCCCGACGCAGCGGCTCATGCCCTGCCCGAGCCTGAGCCAGACCGATTCGGACACGAGCTCGCGCAGCTCGAGCGCGGGCCTGTGCATCAGCGACAGCGCGCTGTCGAGGAAGGCCGGGTAGCGGCGGCAGAACTCGGCGTAGGCCTCCATGCCGCGAGTGAGGCGGGCGAGCGGGTCGGCCTCCGCGGCCCACACCTCGGCCAGCTCCCCGCCGAGCTCGTCGAGGTAGTCGGTGACCGTCAGCACGAACAGCTCCTCCTTCGAGGAGAACTGCCGGTACACGAGCCCGCGCGCGATGCCGGCGGCCTTTGCGATCTCCTCGATGGGAGCGTGCAGCATGCCGCGCTCGTCGAAGAGCGCGCGCGTAGCGAGCACCAGCTCTCGCTCGCGGACCTGGCGCAGCGAGCCCGGTTGCACGGCCATCGCGGCATAGCCTAACCCCTTCCCAGACGGCTGAGAACACCTGTTTGACAGACGTTCTCAGGGGGCGTAGTTTGCGCCCGGGTCCAACCTAGGAGGAGATCAATGTCCCGCCTGCGCAGAGCCGCACTCGGCACCTCGGCGGCGCTCCTGGCCGTCTGTGCCGTCTCGGTCCCGTCGGCAGCCGCCGCTGACGCGATCGTCCCGTTCACGAACTACCAGGTCGGTGGCTCGCTCACCGTGGCGAAGCTGCACCAGGAGATCCACCTGCCGTCCGGGTCGACCTTCAACGGGGCCGCCAACCTCACCACCGGCCAGCTGTCGGGCAACGTCTTCATCCCGGAGTTCACCTCGACCGTGCGCGTGCTCGGGATCCCGACGCGCGTCACCACCAAGCTGGAGCAGGCGCAGCCGGTGCAGGGCACGGTCGCGCTCGACCCGACGGACGGCTCGCTGAGCATCCGCTCCAGCACCTCGGCGATCCTGCGCATCACGCGGATGAGGCTGGGCCTGCTGAGCGTCCCGACCACGTGCCGCACCGCGGAGCCGATCGTGCTGGCGCTGAACTACGACGGCCCGCTCGCCACCAGCTTCACCTTCGACGGGGTCACGACGATCCCGCGGCTCACCGGCTGCGGGCTGCTGGGGCCGACGCTGGGCGCGCTGATGTCGGGCCCGGGCAACGCCTACCACCTGACGCTCGAGCCGCCCGCAGCCGGCTGAGCGCGCGGCCCGGCGGCTACAGTCGGGCAGATGACCGTTCCGCCGGTCGCCGGAGCAATCCCGGCAAACCTCGCCGACCTCGTCGGGAACACGCCTATGGTGCGGCTGACTCGGCTCGCGCCCGACTGCGACGCCGAGCTGGTCGGCAAGCTCGAGGCGTACAACCCCGCCGGCAGCGTGAAGGACCGCATCGGGGTCTCGATGGTCGCCGTCGCCGAGGCCGAGGGGCGCATCGAGCCGGGGCGCAACACGATCGTCGAGTCGACCTCGGGCAACACCGGGATCGCGCTCGCGTTCGTCTGCGCGGCCAAGGGATACGACCTGATCCTCACGATGCCGCAGGGAATGAGCCGCGAGCGCGAGAACCTCCTGCGCCTCTACGGGGCCGAGGTCGTGCTGGTGGAGTCCATGGGCGGCATGGACGAGGCCGTCGAGGCGGCGCGCCGCATCTGCCGCGAGCGGGGCGACTGCTGGGTTCCCAACCAGTTCTCCAATCCCGCCAACCCGGAGATCCACCGGCGCACCACCGCCGAGGAGATCTGGCGCGACACCGACGGCCGCGTCGACGTGCTCGTCGCAGGCGTGGGCACCGGCGGCACGATCACCGGCTGCGGCGAGCGGCTCAAGGAGCTCAACCCGGACCTGCTGGTGGTGGCGGTCGAGCCCAAGGCATCGCCGGTGCTGTCCGGCGGCCTGCCCGGACCTCACAAGATCCAGGGCATAGGCGCCGGCTTCGTGCCGGAGGTGCTCAACCGCGAGGTGATCGACGAGATCGTGCTCGTGGACGACGAGGACGCGATTGAGACCGCCCGCCGGTGCGCCGCCACCGAGGGCGTGCTGGCCGGGATCTCCGGCGGCGCGGCGCTGTCCGCCGCGATCGAGGTGGGCTCGCGCCCGGAGATGAGCGGCAAGCGCGTAGTGGCGATCGTGCCCGACTCGGGCGAGCGCTACGTCAGCACGCCATTCTTTGCACCGTGATCGGATTCGCGACACTGGCTCGCGTGGCGCAGGAGGTCCGCGAGGACCTCACGGCCGCCCAGGAGCGCGACCCGGCCGCGCGCAGCGTCGGCCGCCCCGAGATCCTGCTGACCTACGGCGGCGTCCAGGCGCTGCTGGCGCACCGCGTGTCGCACGCGCTGCACGAGGCCGGCGTCCCGCTGCTGCCGCGCATCCTGGCGAACCTCGTGAAGGTCGTGACCGGCGTCGAGATCCATCCGGCGGCGCGCATCGGGCGCGGGCTGTTCATCGACCACGGAGCGGGAGTCGTGATCGGCGAGACGGCCCAGGTCGGCGACCACGTGACGATGTACCAGGGCGTGACCCTGGGCGGCACCGGCTTCGCGCGCGGCAAGCGCCACCCGTCCGTCGGCGACCACGTGATGATCGGGTCCGGCGCCAAGCTGCTCGGCCCGATCGAGGTCGGTCCGCGCTCGAAGATCGGCGCCAACTCGGTGGTCATCCACGACGTGCCGGCGGACGCGACGGTCGTCGGCAACCCGGGCCATCCGGTGCGCGTGGACGGCAGGCGGCCCGACGGCCCCGACGCCGACTGGGCGCACCTGCCCGACCCGGTGGCGGACGCCATCAGCGGCCTGGCCAACCGGCTGACCGAGCTGGAGGAGCTGGTGGCCGAGCAGACCGGGCGCAAGCCCGAGGGGGCCGAGGTGAGGCGCCTGGAGCGCCGCCGCGGCCCCGACTCCGTGGGCGGCTGACTCAGTAGTAGACGCTGCGCGTGCGGTGGCGCGGGATGCGCTTGTACTCCGGCGCCTGCCCGCGGTTCCAGAGCTGGACGTCGAGCACGTGCGGCGGCGTGCCGGTCCGCTGCGCCAGCGCCTCGCACGCGTGCACCGCGCAGGCGCGGATCTCGCGCTCCGCGGGCCCCTGCGGCAGCGGCTCGCCGGCGTCGATGCGGGCGGCCAGGGCGGGGTCGTAGCGCAGGACGCCGTCCACGCGCAGGACGTGGGGGACGAGGTTGTCGGCGAAGATCGTCAGCCGGTCCAGGTCGTCGAACTGCGCGACGCCGGCGAGCGCCAGGTCGCTCGGCACGATCTGCGCGCGCTTGTAGAAGCCGCGGTCGTCGAAGAAGCGCATGCCCCGCGCGAGCATCATGGCCAGGCGCTCCGCCGAGCCGCCCGCCTCCTCCACGAGGCCGAGCGCCGGGCGGTCCCCGAGGAAGCGCCCGAGGTCGCGCAGCGCCTCGGCGTAGAGCCGCATCAGCGGGTGCCCCGGCTCCTGGCCCAGCACGCCCGCCACGGCGCCGGCGTCGAGCGTCCGCAGCTCGGCGGCGCTCCAGGGGCCTCGCTCGCGGGCGTGGTCGGCCAGCGCGGCGGCGACGGTCATGTAGCCGGAGCGGTTCGGGCGCTTGCGCAGCGTCGGGAACCAGCCCGAGCCGAAGTTGACCGTGTCGAGCTGGAGCAGCCAGGCGGCCACCTGCTCCGGCTCGCCCTCGATGAAGTGGACCTCGGGGTCGAGCTGCGCCGGCGGCGCCTCGGCCGGCGCGCGCGCCGCGTCCAGGTCGATCGAGACGAACCGGGCCGTCTCGGCCACCTCACGGCAGTGGCGGCGGACCTCTTCGAGGAGCTGCATGGACCTCTTCCTACACTGCGGCCCGTGTCCGCCGCGTTCGCCTGCACCGACTTGTCGAAGCGCTACGGCTCGACGCTCGCCCTCGCGGGGGTGGATCTGGAGGTCGCGCCGGGCGAGCTGGTCGGGCTGCTGGGGCCGAACGGGGCGGGCAAGTCGACGCTCGTGAAGATCGCCTGCGGACTGGTGCGCCCCTCCGGCGGCGCGGCACAGGTGGCCGGCGAGCCCGCCGGCTCCGCCGCCGCGCGGGCGGCGATCGGCTACCTGGCCGAGCTGTTTCGATTTCCCGACTGGCTGCGCGCGCGGGAGCTGCTCGACCTGCACCAGCGCCTTGCCGGATCGGGCGGCGGCCGCGCCGAGCGGCAGGAGCTGCTCGAGCTGGTCGGCCTCAACGCCGCGGCGGAGACCCGCGTGGGCGCCATGTCGAAGGGCATGCAGCAGCGGCTCGGCATCGCCCAGGCGCTGGTCGGGAGTCCGCGGCTGCTGATGCTCGACGAGCCCACCAGCGCGCTCGACCCGGTCGGCCGGCGCATCGTGCGCGGCCTGCTCCTGGAGCTGAAGCGGCGCGACGTGGCCGTGCTGCTCAACTCGCACCTGCTCAGCGAGGTCGAGCGTGTCTGCGACCGCGTGGCCATCCTCGTCGGCGGGCGCATCGTGGCGCGCGGCAGCCCGGCCGAGCTGGCGCGGGCGGGTGGGGTGGAGGTGGACGTCGAGAGCGGCGTGCGCTCGTTCCCCGACGCCGGGCGCGAGCAGGTGCCCGAGATCGTGGCGAGCCTGGTGGCGGCGGGCGAGCCCGTGTACGGCGTGCGGGTGCTGTCGTCCACGCTCGAGGACACCTATCTCGAGGCAGTCGCCGAGGCGGACGGGGCGTCGTGAGCGGCGCGCTGACGATCGCCGCCTACGCGCTGCGCGAGTCCATGCGCCGGCGCGTCTTCGTGGTGGTGCTGATCCTGACCGCTGCGTTCCTCGCGCTCTATGCCGTCGGCACCGAGGCCGCCTTCGACTCGATCGACGCGCAGGCGGCGGGCGCCGTCCTCGACGTCGACGACCAGGTGCTCACCGGCTCGACGCTGCTGGGGCTGGCGATGTTCAGCACGCTGTTCCTCGGCTGCGTGCTGGCCGTCTTCCTCACGCTCGGCGCGGTCCGCGGCGACGCCGAGCGGGGCCTGCTGCAGCCGCTGGTGGTGCGGCCGCTGGGACGGACCGCGCTGCTCGCGGGGCGCTTCGTGGCCGCGGCAGGCGTGTGCGCCGCCTACGTGGCCGCCGTCTACACCGCTGCCATGGTGATCACCGGCGTCGCCGGCGGCTGGTGGCCCGCGCAGCCCGTGGGTCCCGGGCTCGGGCTGGCGGCGGGCGTGGTGCTGATCGCGGGTCTCTCACTGGTCGGCTCGATCTTCCTCTCCGCCACCGCCAACGGGATCGCCGTGTTCATGGCGTTCGGCGCCGGGCTCGCCGCCGGACTGCTCGGACAGATCGGCGACGCGCTCAACGTCGACACGCTCGAGAACGTGGCAGAGGTGGCCTCCTGGCTGCTGCCCTTCGAGGCGCTCTACCAGGAGGGGCTGAACTCGCTGACCGCGGACGTGAGCGGCGCGACCGGGGTGATCGTCCAGCTCGGCCCGTTCGGCGGCGCCCAGGACGCCGGTCCGCTGCTGTGGGCGTGGAGCGCGGCGTACCTCGTGCTGCTCGGCCTCGCCGCGCGAGCGGCCTTCGCCCGGCGCGACCTGTGACGGGCCCGCCGCCGCCGCTTCTATCCTCGCCAGGGTGAGCGCACCTGCCGCCACCGAGAGCCTGCTGGAGGGCCTGAACGACCCCCAGCGCCAAGCCGTCCTGCACGGCGAAGGCCCCCTGCTGATCCTCGCCGGCGCCGGCTCCGGCAAGACGCGCGTGCTCACCCACCGCATCGCCAACCTGGTCGGCACCGGCCAGGCACAGGCGAGCGAGATCCTCGCGATCACCTTCACCAACAAGGCCGCCCAGGAGATGCGCGAGCGGGTGGAGATGCTCGTCGGCCCTCGGTCGCGGGCGATGTGGGTGATGACCTTCCACTCGGCCTGCGCCCGCATGCTGCGCTCCGACGCCCACCGGCTCGGCTACACCCGCGGCTTCACCATCTACGACGAGCAGGACGCGCTGCGCCTGGTCAAGAACTGCGTCGAGGAGCTCGACATCGATCCCAAGCGCTACGCCCCGCGCGGGATTCGGCGCCAGATCTCGGATGCCAAGAACGCGCTGCTGGACGCCGATGCCTTCCGCCTCAAGGTCGGCAGCTTCTTCGAGCAGACCGCCGCCGACGTCTACGGCCTCTACGCGCAGCGCCTGCACGCCGCCAACGCGATGGACTTCGACGACCTGCTGTTCCGCTGCGTGAACCTGTTCGAGCTCTTCGACGAGGTCCGCGACCGCTACCGGGGCTCCTTCCGCCACGTGCTGGTCGACGAGTACCAGGACACCAACCGTGCCCAGTACCGCTGGCTCCAGCTGATCTCGCACGAGCACCGCAACCTGTGCGTGGTCGGCGACGACGACCAGTCCGTCTACGCCTTCCGCGGCGCCGACCTGCGCAACATCCTCGACTTCGAGGGCGACTTCCCGGACGCCACCGTGGTCAAGCTGGAGCAGAACTACCGCTCCACCCAGACGATCCTGAAGGCCTCCAACGCGGTGATCGCCAACAACCGCTCGCGCAAGGACAAGACGCTCTGGAGCGACCTGGGGGAGGGCGACCCGGTGCACGTGCGCGAGCTGGAGGACGAGCACGCCGAGGCGCGCTTCGTGGTGTCTGAGATCGAGCGGCTGGTGGACGCCGGCGGCTCGCGCGACGACATCGCGGTCTTCTACCGGACCAATGCCCAGAGCCGCGTGCTCGAGGACATGCTGGTCCGCTACGCGACGCCGTACCAGGTGATCGGCGGCACGCGCTTCTACGAGCGCGCCGAGATCAAGGACGCGCTCGCCTATCTCACGCTGCTGGTGAACCCGTCCGACACCGTCGCCTTCGCGCGCATCGTCAACTCGCCGCGGCGCGGCATCGGCCAGACCTCGCAGGGGCGCCTCGTGGGGCACGCGAATACGCTCGGGGTGCCGATCTGGGACGTGGCACGCGAGCCCGAGAAGGTCCCCGGCCTGGCCACTGCGGCGGTCAAGGCGGTCGAGCGCTTCATGTCGGTGATGGAGCGGCTGCGCGAGCGCGCCGAAGGCGGCGCGGGGCTCGGGGACCTGCTCGCCGACACGCTCGAGGAGACCGGCTACACCCAGGCGCTGCAGGCGGAGCGCACGGTCGAAGCGCAGGCCCGGCTGGAGAACCTCGAGGAGCTGGTGGGGGTGGGGCGCGAGTACGACACCACGGCCGAGGAGGGGTCCGTCGAGCAGTTCCTGCAGCAGATCGCGCTGTTCTCCGAGCAGGACAACCTGCGCGACGAGCAGGGCCTGGTCACGCTGATGACGCTCCACAACGCCAAGGGGCTCGAGTTCGGCACGGTCTTCATGATCGGCATGGAGGACGGCGTGTTCCCGCACTCCCGCTCGATCGAGTCGGGCGACCTCGAGGAGGAGCGCAGGCTCGCCTACGTCGGCATCACGCGCGCCAAGCGCGAGCTGTACCTGGCATATGCGCGCACTCGGGCGCTGTTCGGCAACCGCGACTGGAACCTGCGCAGCCGCTTCGTGGACGAGATCCCGATGGAGCTGACCGACCGCGAGGCGCAGGGCCCCGTGGGCCGCGCGGCCGCAACGACCTGGACCGGCGGCGGGACGGCCCCGGCGCCCGCCGCGGCCCCGGAGCCGAGCGGCCCGGGCGCGATCTTCGGCACCGGGGACGACGTGGTGCACGCCAACTTCGGCGAGGGCGTCGTCGTCGGCGTGGAGCCCGGCGGTCTGGTCGTGGTGCGCTTCGCGGCCGACGGCTCCGAGCGCAAGCTGATGGCCGACTACGCGCCCCTGAAGAAGCGCTGACCACGCGCGTCGGTAGTCTGCCGCGCCCTATGACAGAGATCATCGACGGAAAGGCGGTCGCCGAGCGCGTCCGCGCAGACGTAGCACGGGAAGTCGCCGGGCTGAACGTGAAGCCGGGACTGGCCACAGTGCTCGTCGGCGACGACCCCGCCTCCGCGGTGTACGTGCGCATGAAGCGCGAGGACTCGGCCGAGGTTGGGATCGAGTCGTTTCACCACGAGCTGGGGGCCGACACGGGGGCCGACGAGCTGTCGGGCCTCCTGCGCGAGCTGAACGCCGACGACCGTGTCCACGGCATCCTGCTCCAGCTGCCGCTGCCCGGGCACCTCGACCAGGACCAGTTCATCTCGCTGATCGACCCCGGCAAGGACGTGGACGGCCTGACCTCCGCCAACGCCGGGCTGCTGATGCAGGACAACGAGGACGCGATGGTGCCGTGCACGCCGGCCGGCGTCATGGAGCTGCTGCGCGAGTCGAACACCGAGCTCGAGGGCGCCCGCGCCGTCGTGATCGGGCGCTCCATCCTCGTTGGCAAGCCGCTGGTCCAGCTGCTGCTGGCCGCCAACGCAACCGTCACGCACTGCCATTCGCGCACCCGCGACCTGGCGGCGGTCTGCCGCGAGGCCGACGTGCTGATCGCCGCCGTCGGATCGCCCGGCCTGGTGACCGGCGACATGGTCCGCGAGGGCGCTGTCGTGATCGACGTGGGGACCAACCGCACGGACAACGGGCTGGTCGGCGACGTGGACTTCGAGGCCGCCAAGGAGCGTGCCCGGGCGATCACCCCGGTGCCCGGCGGGGTCGGCCCGATGACGCGCGCGATGCTGCTCGTGAACACGCTGCGCGCTGCCCGCAGGTACGGGTAGCCCCACTGCCGGAAGCGGGCAGGCCCTACTGTGCCGGCCCGCTTCGGGTGAGAGGCTGTCGCCTGCTTGGACGTAGCGTCCCAGCGGGTCGCTGGCAAAGACCGTTCGAGCTCCAGTGCGGGCCAGGCCCCTCCCCCGCGGCGGCCCGCCACCCGGCCCGCCGGCCCTCGGCGCCTTCGTGCGCCGGGGGCCGCGGCGTCGACCGGATACGCTGCCCGCGCATGGATCTGCGAAGGCTGCGTGCCGGGGAATGGATCGCCGCGGCATCCGGCGCGGCTCTGCTGGGATCGCTGTTCGCCCCCTGGTACGGACGCGCGCAGGCGGCCCGCCTGAGCGCCTGGGAGGCGCTCGGCGCCACCGACGTGCTGCTGGCCTTCCTGGCGGCCTCAGGCGTGCTGCTCGCCGTGGTCACCGCCACGCAGCGCGTGCCGGCCGTGCCGATCGCGCTGGCGGCGCTCGTGACGCTGGCCGGCCTGGCCGGAGTCCTGCTCGTGCTGCTCCGGGCGCTGAACCTGCCGGACGCGGCGGCCGGGCGCGAGTGGGGCCTCTGGCTGGGCCTCGCCGGGGCGGGCGGAATCGTGCTCGGGGGCGCCGCGGCGATGCGCGACGAGAGGAGCGCGCCGTGAGCCTCGCACCGGGAATCGAGCGCAACGACGAGTTCACGGCCGAGGGTGGCCTGCTCACCGACGTGGGCGGCACGCTCGGCGCGAAGGTGCTGTCGACGCCGGGGATGATCGGGATGATGGAGCGCTGCGCGTCGATCCTCGCCTACGAGAACCTGCCCGACGGGAAGGCCACGGTCGGCTTCGAGGTTCACGTCAAGCACGTGGCCGCGGCGGGGGAGGGAGCCACCTGCACCGTGCACGCCCGGCTCGACGAGATCGCCGACGAGCGCAAGCTGCGCTTCTCGGTCGAGGTGCGCGAGGGCGAGCGCACCCTCGGAGTCGGCACGCACGAGCGCCGGGTCGTAGACCAGGCGAGCTTCGGCAGCTGACACCTACAATCGCGGGCCATGATCGACCGCGACCAGGTGCTTCACGTCGCGCGGCTGTCTCGGCTGCGCCTCACCGAGGAGGAGCTCGAGCGCATGCCGCGCGAGCTCTCCAAGATTCTCGAACACGTCGAGAAGATGGATGAGCTCGACCTCGAGGGCGTAGAGCCGACATCGCACGTGGTCGAGCTCCAGAACGTCTTGCGGGAGGACGTCCCCCGACCGAGCCTGCCGCCCGAGCGCGCGCTGGCGGGCGCCCCCGACGTCGCCGACGGCGGCTTCCGGGTGCCCAGCCCGGGAGCGTCGTGAGCGGCCTGCTCGGCCTCACGGCCGCTGCGCAGGCGGAGCTGATCAGCTCCGGCGAGGTCTCGAGCGCCGAGGTGTTCGAGTTCTGGCGCGACCGCGCCGCCGGAGACGACCTGGGCGCCTACCTGTGGGTGGCCGAGGAGACGCCGCCGGACCCCGGCACCCTGCCGCCGGTGGCCGTCAAGGACCTGTTCTGCGTGGAGGGGGTGCCCAGCTCGGCGGGGTCGCGCATCCTGGAGGGCTACCGGCCCGTCTACACGGCCACCAGCGTGCGCAACCTGCAGGAGGCCGGCGCCGCCGTGCTGGGCAAGACCAACCAGGACGAGTTCGCGATGGGGTCGTCGAACGAGAACTCGGGCTTTGGCCCCGTCCAGAACCCGTGGGACCGCGCCCGCGTTCCGGGCGGCTCCAGCGGGGGCAGCGCGGCCGCCGTCGCCGCCGGCACGGCCCCGTGGGCGATCGGCACCGACACCGGCGGCTCGATTCGCCAGCCCGCCTCGCTGTGCGGCATCGTCGGCCTCAAGCCCACCTACGGAGCGGTGAGCCGCTACGGGATGATCGCCTTCGCGTCCTCGCTGGACCAGTGCGGGCCGCTCACCCGCGACGTCACGGACGCGGCGCTGATGCTGCGCGCGCTCGAGGGCAGGGACCCCTGCGACTCCACCTCGCTCGGGCTGCCCGAGCCGGTCGATCTCCCCAGCGCCGAGCGGCTCGACGGCCTGCGCTTCGGCTCATGGGGCCTCGACGAGGAGGGCCTCGACCCCGGGGTGGCGGAGGTGTGCCGCCGCACGCTCGGCCGCATCGAGGAGCTCGGCGGCCACGTGCAGGAGATCGAGCTGCCCACCGCCGGGCACGGCATCTCGGCCTACTACGTGATCGCGCCCGCCGAGGCCAGCGCCAACCTCGGCCGCTACGACGGCGTCCGCTACGGGCACCGGACCGAGCAGTACGAGGACCTGCTCAGCATGTACGAGCAGACGCGTGCGGAGGGCTTCGGCGCCGAGGTCAAGCGGCGCATCATGATCGGCACCTACGCGCTCTCGTCCGGCTACTACGAGGCCTACTACGGCACCGCTCAGAAGGTCCGCACGAAGATCGCGCGCGACTTCGAGGCGGCCTTCGAGCAGGTCGACTTCGTCGTGACGCCCACCTCCCCGACGGTGGCCTTCGAGCTGGGCGAGCGCACCGCCGACCCGCTGGCGATGTACCTGTCCGACTACTTCACCGTGCCCATGCCGCTGGCGGGCATCCCGGCGGTGTCGATCCCGTGCGGGCTGTCCGACGGCCTGCCGGTCGGCTTCCAGATCGCCGGCCCCGCCTTCTCGGAGAGCCGCATCCTCGACGCCGCCTACGCGCTCGAGCAGGCGATCGGGTTCGAGGGGGTGCCTGTCCCGTGAGCGCGGCCGAGCCCACGCGCCAGTACGAGCCGGTGATCGGGATCGAGATCCATGTGCAGCTCGCCACGCGCACGAAGATGTTCTGCGGCTGCGAGCTCTCGTTCGGCGAGGAGCCGAACACGCGCACCTGCCCGGTCTGCCTGGCGCACCCGGGCGTGCTGCCGGTGACGAACGCGCAGGCCGTCCACTACGGCCTGATGATCGGGCTGGCGCTCGGCTGCGAGATCGCGCCGCGCTCGATCTTCCACCGCAAGAACTACTTCTATCCCGACAGCCCGAAGGCGTACCAGATCAGCCAGTACGACATCCCGCTCTGCACGAGCGGCCGCCTCGGCGAGGTGCGCATCCACCGCGTCCACCTCGAGGAGGACGCCGCCAAGCTCGTGCATGGAGGCAGCTCGGGCCGGCTGCACGGCGCGCAGTGGAGCATCGTCGACTTCAACCGCTGCGGCACCCCCCTCGTGGAGATCGTCACCGAGCCGGACCTGCGCTCGGCCGCCGAGGCCGCCGACTTCGGCCGCCTGCTGCAGGCGACCCTGCGGCGCATGGGCGTGTCCGACGTCAACATGGAGGAGGGGTCGCTGCGGATGGACGCGAACGTGTCGATCCGCCCGAAGGGGCAGGCCGCCTTCGGCACCAAGACCGAGCTCAAGAACATGAACTCGTTCCGCTTCCTCGAGCGCGGGATCGACGCCGAGATCGCCCGCCAGGAGCGCATCCTCGCCGAGGGCGGGACCGTCGAGCAGGAGACGCTCCATTTCGACCCGCAGTCCGGCTCGTTGACGTCGCTGCGCTCAAAGGAGGAGGCGCACGACTACCGCTACTTCCCCGAGCCCGACCTGGTGCCGCTCGCGCCCACCGAGGAGATGGTCGAGCGGGCGCGCACGGCGCTGCCCGAGCTGCCTGCCGCGCGCGCGGAGCGGCTGGAGCGCGAGCTCGAGCTGCCCGCCGACACGGCGAAGCTGCTCGCCTTCCGCTCCGAGCTGGGGGACTTCTACGAGGCCGCTCTGGCCGCTGATGGCGCCCATGCGCGCCGGCTCGCCAACTTCGTCACCAACGAGCTGACCGCCAGCATCGGCGACGCCGACCCCGCCGCCACGAAGCTCGAGCCGCCCGTGCTCGCGCGGCTGGTGGCGATGGTCGCCGACAAGGAGATCTCCGCGTCCGCCGCCCGCGAGGTGCTCGCGGTGCTGATCGCCGAGGGCGGCGACCCCGCCGCCGTGGTGGAGTCGCAGGGCCTGGGCAGGGCGGGGGAGGACGAGCTGGGCGACATCGTCGACCGGGCGATCGCCGACAACCCCGACGCCGTGGAGAAGATGCGCGCCGGCAAGGGCCAGGCGATCGGTGCCCTGGTCGGAGCCGTGATGCGCGAGACGAAGGGCCGCGCCGACGGCGGCGAGGTCCAGCGCCTGATCCGCGAGCGCCTCGGCGACTAGCGCCGACGCCGCCCGCGGCCGTTGCGGCCCGAGTCGCCGCCGCTGAGGAACCCGGCCACGAAGCTCGCCGCCTTGCCCGCCGCGCCGCCTCCGCCGCGCGGCCCGCGGCGCCCGCCGCGGTCGAGCATGTGCGTGACCTGGTTGATCAGCCCAGCCGGGCTCCTTCTTTGTCTGCTCGCCATGGGTTGTGCGTACCCAGAAGCCCGCGGCGTATGCTCGGGTGAAGCTCTTCGGACCCAAGGAGGACCGGCATGGCGCGACTGATCCGCATGGACGGGACAGGGCACACGACGCTCGCTGAGTGGACCGCGGCCGACGACCTCGCCTTCGCCGCGGCGGCCGACGAGTTTCGCGCCCAGCAGGAGCTCGGCTACATCGGCACCGTGCCCGACGGCCCCGGCAAGGCGACCCACGTGCGCGGCCTGCCGCGCGAGGCCGGACTGGTGATCATGCGGCGCCCGATCGCGGGCGGCTAGCCGAGACGGTGGCCGCCGGACACGCGCTACCCGAGCTCGCCTCCGTCCCCTGGCGGGCCCGGACCGACGCGCGCTGGCTCGAGCGCAGGGCCCGCCTCTGGCACGCGTGGACGCTGCTCTACACGGTCCCGTTCCTGGCCGCCGGGGCGGCGATGGTGTGGCTCGAGCCGCTGCTGGCGCCGGTGGCGCTGGCGGCCGCGGCACACGCCTGGATCATCCCCGAGCTGTACGCGCACCGCGGCGCGCGGGTGGCGCGGGCGCAGGGGAGGCGCAACGAGCGGGCCGAGCCCGTTGCGCAGGGACTGCTCGGCGACCTGCTCGGCGCCGACGAGCGCGAGCTGCAGCGCCGCACCGGGCTCGCGCTGGAGCCCGGCGGCCTGGGCGTGTGGGTCGTCGGCGAGGCCGGCGCGCTGCTGGTCGTCGGTGGCGGGCGGCGGGTGCACTGCTTCTGTGTGCGCGCCACCGAGCCGGACCTGCCGCCGTCCGACCGCGTGGCCCATCTGCTGCTCGCCCTGCGCGTGGACGAGCAGGGCTTCGCGACCGTCGCCAACCACGCCTTCGCCGGCGCGCCCTGGCGGGTGCGCCGGCGCCTGCCCGCGCGCATGCGCCCGGCCCTGGACGACGCGCGCCGCGCGGCACGGCTGCCCTCGCCCCGGTCGCGCTAGCCTCGGCGGCTGTGGCGTACGACGTAGTGATCGCCGGCGGGGGATTCGGCGGGCTGTATGCGGCGCGCCGATTGGAGCGCCGCCTGCCGCGGCACAGCGCACGCATCCAGGTGGTCTCCGACGTCAACTTCCTGCTCTACACGCCGCTGCTGCCGGGCGCCGCTGCCGGCTCGCTCGAGCCGCGCCACGTGGTGGTGCCGCTGCGCGAGGAGCTCGAGTGGGCCGACCTGCGGCTGGGGCGCGTGACGGGCGCGGACCCGGCGCGCCGCGAGGTCTACGTGGACACCGTCGACGGGCGCCACGACACGCTGCGCTACGACCAGCTGATCGTCACGCTCGGGTCGGTCTCGCGCGTGCTGCCCGTGCCCGGCCTCAAGGAGCACGCGCTCGGCTTCAAGACGCTCGCGGACGCGATCGCCCTGCGCAACCGCACGCTGCTCAACCTCGAGATCGCCGAGTCGCTCCCCGACGACGACATGCGCCGCGAGTACCTCACGTTCGTGTTCGTGGGCGCGGGCTACGCCGGGCTCGAGGGCATCGCCGAGCTGCAGGACTACGTTGCGGACGTGATCGACCGCTACCCGCGCTGCCGCATCGTCGGCACGCGCTTCGTGCTGGTGGAGGCGCGTGACCGGGTGATGCCCGAGATCCCCGCCAGCCTCGCCGAGTTCGCGACCCGCGAGCTGCGCGGCCGCGGCATGGAGATCCGCACGAACACGCTGCTGCAGTCGGCGGACGGGCGCTCCGCCACGCTGTCGACCGGCGAGATGATCCCCACGCGCCTGCTCTGCTGGACGGCGGGGGTCAAGCCCGCGCCGGTGGTGCGTGAGCTCGGCCTGCCACTCGGACCCCACGGACGGATCGAGGTCGACGACACGATGCGGGTGCGCGGCCACGACAACGTCTGGGCGATCGGCGACGCCGCCGCCGTGCCGGACCCCGCCAAGCACCGCAGGGAGCCGAGTCCCCCCACCTGCCAGCACGCGATCAGGCAGGGGCGGAGGGTGGCGGAGAACGTCGCCGGGGTCCTCGGTGGCCGCCCGCCGCGTCCGTTTCGCTACCGCACGCTCGGGGTGTTCGTGGACATGGGCCAGCGCAAGGCGGTCGCGACCGTGCTCGGGCTGCGGCTGCGCGGGTTCGTCGCCTGGTTCGCGGCGCGCACCTACCACCTGGCGATGATGCCCGGCTTCGAGCGCCAGGTGCGGCTGGCGGCGGACTGGACCGTCGGGCTGATGTTCGGCCGCGCCTCGGCCGAGCTGGGCCAGCTCGGCCACCCGTCGGCACTCGAGGACGAGGTCCGAGAGACGGCGGCGGCCCGGTGAGCGTGCTGTCCTTCCGCGAGGGCCGGGCGAGCGACCTGCGCGCCACCTTCGAGTTCCAGGAGGCGACCCTGGAGGCGTTCCGGAAGGAGCACGGGCTGCTGCCGCGTGACCACGAGCGCGATCCGGCCGACCTGGAGGCCCAGTGGCGGCACGACCGGCCGCTGCTCGAGTTCATCGTCGCGCAGGCCGACGGCGCCTTCGTGATCGCCGAGGACGGCGACGAGATCGTCGGCTACACGCGCGTCGCACGCTTCGGGACGATGGACGAGCTGACCGACCTGTGGGTCGCGCCGGAGAGGGCCGGGAGCGGCATCGACCGGGCGCTGCTCGAGCGCTGCTGGCCCGAGTCCCCGACCCCGGACCTCGGCCGCGTCGCGCTTGGGCTCGGCACGCCCGACGACCTCAACCTCTTCACCCAGTTCGGGGTGATGCCGGTGGGCGGCCACTGGCACCTGCGCCACCGCAGCGAGGAGTACCTCGAGCGCCGCTCGCAGGAGGTCGACTCCACCGAACCGGCGGTGCACGCGCTCACGCCCGAGCGGGCGATCGCGGAGTGGAAGCGGCTGGAGCCGCCCGCCGTCGGCCACGAGCGCCCGCTGCTGCACGAGTTCTTCGGCCGCACGCGCACCTGCCTCGCGACGATCGACGTCGAGCGCCAGCAGGCGACCGGCCTCTGCTGGGTCAGCAGCGACGGCGACATCGGCCCGGCCGTGGGGGAGAGGGCGCAGGACCTCGTCCCCGTGGTGCTCGCGGCACTCGACCGGGTGGCGAAGTCCCAGGAGCCCGAGAGCTTCGGGCTGTTCTGCACCACCGACACGTGGTGGCTGCTGAACCGGCTGCGCCGGCTCGGCTTCCGCGTCCACTGGCCGCGGTGGCTGATGTCCTCGGTGCCGCTGCCCGGGCTCGACCGCTACCTCGCCACGCGCCCCGCCCGGCTGCTGTAGGCAGCACCCTAGACTTCGACACATGAGAGAAAGGGCCTCGGACGCTGGCCGCAAGCTCATCGCCGTGGCGGTGCTGCTGGTGGCGGCCTACCTCCTGTTCAAGGTCGTGCTGGGCTTCGTCGCCGCGGTCGCCTGGATCGTGGTCGCCGTGATAGCGGTGGTGGCGGTGGTCTGGGCGATCGGCGTCTTGCGCTGAGGCGCGCCACCCACCGTGGACTACGTCATCCTGGCGTTCTTCTGCGGCCTCTCCGCCGGGGCGGTCGGCAAGCTCAAGGGGAGCTCCTTCTGGATCTGGTTCCTGGCCGGGTCCGTACTGCCGCTGCTGGGCACCCTGGCGGCGATCCTCTACCGCACCGAGCACCGGGAGCCGCGCCGGAGCTGCCCGCGGTGCGGCAAGGTCGTGCCGCTGCACGACCAGGTGTGCACGGGGTGCGGGCTGGACCTGGACTGGCCAAGCGCCGCTGAGCAAGGGCCCGCGCCCCCGGCGCCCCGCTGATTCCCGCCCGGCCGGCAAAAACCCGCTGGTAGACTGGATTTCCCCGCGCTGGCCACCCGGGCCGGCTGCGTGCATCCTCGTTCGGAAGGAGCAGGAGCCGTCATGCGAGCCGTCGACGCCATCATGGAGTGCCTCAAGGCCGAGGGTGTCGAGCACGTATTCGGGATCCCGGGCGGCGCCAACCTTCCGACCTACGACGCGCTCTACGACGCCGGAATCCGGCACGTGCAGTGCCGTCACGAGCAGGGTGCCGGCCACGCTGCCGAGGGGTATGCCAAGGCCAGCGGGCGCGTCGGCGTGGCCCTCGCCACGAGCGGTCCCGGCGCCACCAACCTCGTCACGGCGATCGCCGACGCGATGATGGACAGCGTGCCGACCGTGTTCATCACGGGCCAGGTGCGCACCGACCTGATCGGCACGGACGGCTTCCAGGAGGCCGACATCTCCGGCATCACCATGCCGATCGTCAAGCACTCCATCCTGATCCAGGACCCGCGCGACATCCCGAAGGCGATCCACGAGGCGTTCCACATCGCCTCGAGCGGCCGCCCCGGCCCCGTGCTGGTCGACGTGCCGCAGGACCTCTCGCGTGCGGACATCCCCTACGAGCCGGTCACCAAGGTGCACCTGCCGGGCTATCAGCCCACCACCGAGGGGAACGCCAAGCAGATCCGGCTGGCGGCGAAGGCGCTCGCCAACTCGCGGCGCCCCGTCATCTACGGGGGCGGCGGCGTCGTCAACGCCGACGCGGCCCACGAGTTCCGTGAGCTCTGCCTCTCAGACAAGCTGCCGGTGACCACCACGCTGATGGGCCTCGGGGCCTTCCCGGCGGACAGCGACCAGTGGCTCGGGATGCTCGGCATGCACGGGACCCGCACCGCCAACTACGCGATGGACGAGGCCGACTTGATCGTCGCGATCGGGGCTCGCTTCGACGACCGCGTGACGGGCAAGCTGTCCGAGTTCGCCCCGCGCGCCAAGTTCATCCACATCGACGTCGATCCGGCGGAGATCTCGAAGAACGTGCCGGCGCACATCCCGATCGTCGGCGACGCGAAGAACATCCTGCGCAAGCTGACGGCTGAGTACCGGGCACTGGCCGCGGACGCGTCGCGCCTCGATGGCTGGTGGCAGCGCATCGGCGGCTGGCAGGACAAGCACCCGCTGCGCTACGACGACAGCGAGGACTCGGAGATCAAGCCCCAGTTCATGGTCGAGGCCATGTTCGAGGCCACCGGCGGCCAGGCGATCGTCACCTCCGACGTCGGCCAGCACCAGATGTGGGCCGCGCAGTACTACGGCTTCACGCGGCCGCGCCAGTGGATCAACTCCGGTGGCCTCGGGACGATGGGCTTCGGCCTGCCGTCGGCGATGGGCGCCAAGGTGGCCTGCCCCGATCAGGACGTCGTCTGCCTCGCCGGCGACGGCTCGCTGATCATGAACGTCCAGGAGCTCGCCACCTGCGTGACCGAGCAGATCCCGGTCAAGGTGTTCCTGATGAACAACGGCTACCTCGGCATGGTGCGCCAGTGGCAGGAGCTGTTCTGGGAGAAGCGCTACTCGTCCGTCGAGATGGGCGCCAGCCCGGACTGGGTCAAGCTGGCCGAGGCCTTCGGCGCGACCGGCATGCGCGTGACCGACAAGTCCGAGCTCAAGGACGCCTTCCGCTCCGCGCTCGCAGAGGAGGGCCCGGTGCTGGTTGACGTGCACGTGACCAAGGAAGAGAACTGCTACCCGATGATCCCGGCCGGCCAGGCCGCCCGGGACATGGTGGGCTGAGCGATGGGTGAGCCCGGCACCAACGAGGTGCTCGTCCTCGAGGACCTCGAAGCCAGCGTCGGCCGGCGGACCGGCCGCAAGCACATCCTCTCGCTGCTGGTGGAGAACAAGCCCGGCGTGCTGGCCCGCATCGCGGGACTGTTCGCCCGGCGCGGCTTCAACATCGACTCGCTGGCGGTCGGCCCGACCGATGACGACTCGATGTCCCGCATCACGCTGACCGTGGACGGCGCGGCCCATCCGATCGACCAGGTCACCAAGCAGCTCCACAAGCTCGTTCACGTGATCAAGATCCGCGACCTCGAGCCGGGGGAGACGGTGGCGCGCGAGCTGGCCCTGTTCAAGATCTCGTGCCAGGACGGCGACACCCGCGCCCAGGTCATGCAGTTCGCGGAGATCTTCCGCGGCAAGACCGTCGACGTGTCGAAGCGCTCGGTGACCGTGGAGATGACCGGCACCTACGAGAAGCTCGCCGCCTTCGAGGAGATGGTCCGGCCCTTCGGGCTGATCGAGATGGTGCGCACCGGCGAGATCGCCGTGGCGCGCGGCCGCGGCGCGACCTAGGGAGGACCGCGCGGTGGTGACAGTCCGGTCCGCCACCGCCTCCAACCCGTTCGCGCTCCCCGCGGACGCCCGCGCCCGGCTCGCCGAGCGCGTGAACCTGGCCGTCGTGCGCGCCCGCCGCGAGCGCGCCCCGGTGGTCGCCGCGGTGACCGTGCGGATCCCGGCGGAGCTCGACGTGTCGGCCGCGGTGCTGGCCGGGCGCCGTCCGGACGACCGCTTCTTCTGCTTCGAGCAGCCCGACCGCGACGGCTTCGTGCTGGCCGGGCTGGGGCGCGCCGCCGCGCTGGAGTCGGACGGGCCGGGCCGCTTTCGCGATGTGGCCGTGCGGGCGCGCGAGCTGGGGCGGCGGGCCCTGGCAGACGATGCGGCCCGCGATCCGGGTCGCCCCGCCGCGGCGGGGCCGGTGTTCGTCGGCGGCTTCGCGTTCGCCCACGACGGCGGCACCGCCCCCGAGTGGTCCTCGCTGGCACCGGCGTCGCTGGTGCTGCCGGAGGTGTCGCTGGCGCGCCACCGCGGTGAGGCGCGCATGACCGTCTGCGTCACCGCAGACGGGGACGAGGCGCCGGAGGCGCTGGTCGAGCGCGCCGTCGCGCGCGTGGACGGGCTCGCGCCCGCATCGATGCCGCTGATCGACCCGGACCCTGTGCAGCGCACGCGGGTGGCGAGCGCCGCCCCGCCGTCGCACTACGAGCAGGCCGTGGAGCGCGGCGTCGAGCGCATCCGCTCCGGCGAGCTCGAGAAGCTCGTGCTGGCGCGCGAGGTGCGCGCCCACGCCGCCCAGGACCACGACCCGGCCGCCGTGCTGGGCGCCCTGCGCGAGGTGTTCCCGGCGTGCTTCTGCTGGTGCGTCGGCACCCCCGAGCTCGCGTTCGTGGGCGCGAGCCCCGAGCTGCTGGTGCGCCGCGACGGCTCCCGCGCGCAGACCGTCGCCCTGGCCGGCACGACCCGGCGCAGCGCCGACCCGGCGGTGGACGGCCACCTCGGCGAGCAGCTGCTGCGCAGCGACAAGGACCGCGAGGAGCAGGCGATCGTGGCGCGGCGCATCGAGCGCACGCTCGAGCCGGTCAGCGTGTGGGTGACGGCGGCCGACGAGCCGGTGCTGGTGAAGGTCCAGAACGTCCAACATTTGGCTACCCCAATTCGGGCTCAGCTCGCCGATCCGCTGCCGGCGGTGGAGCTGGCGGGCATGCTGCTCCCGACGCCCGCCGTCGGCGGCGAGCCGCGCGCTGCCGCCCTGCCGCTGATCCCCGCGCTCGAGGGCCTCGACCGCGGCTGGTACGCCGGTGCAGTGGGCTGGACCGACCTCGCGGAGGACGGAGAGTTCTGCGTGGCCCTCCGCTGCGCCCTGCTGCGCGGTCCGATCGCGCACCTCTATGCCGGCTGTGGGATCGTGCGTGAGTCGGTCCCCGCAGAGGAGCTCGCAGAAACTGAGGTCAAGCTCCAGGCCCTGCTGCCCCTGTTGTCATAACGCGCCTCCGGGCGGGCGCGGGGGTGATTCAAAGCCTCGAAGGGGTAGAGGACGCCCATGAGCGCAGGAGGGGACCGACTGCGCGACGGCGGTGGGTCGCCACTTGCCGTGCGCGTGCTCGCGGTGGCCCTGGCGGTGGCGGCGGTCGCCGCCGTGGCCGTGGTCCTGTTCGCTGCTGACGGCGGCTACCGCGTGACCGCGGAGTTCGTCAACGCCGGGCAGCTCGTGAACGGCAACGAGGTGCGGGTGGCGGGCAACACGGTCGGCACCGTCGATGACATCGGCGTCTCGTCCGACGGGACGGCGGAGGTCACGTTCAGCGTCGAAGGCGACTACGCCCCGCTGCGCTCCGGAACCCAGGCGATCGTCAAGCAGAGCTCGCTGTCGGGCATCGCCAACCGCTACATCGACCTGCACCTAGGCCCCGACGACGGCGAGGACATCCCCGACGGCGGGCGCATCGCCGCAGACGACACCGAGACCGCGGTGGAGCTCGACGAGGTGTTCGCGCTCTTCGACGAGGAGACGCGCGGATCGCTGCGCGACTTCGTCAAGGGGCAGGCCGAGACGCTGCGCGGCCGCGGCGATCAGCTGCGCGAGGGCGTCCACTACCTCAACCCGGCGCTGTCGACCGGCAGCCGCCTGTTCGCCGAGCTCACGCGCGACGACGCGCTGCTCGAGCGCTTCCTGGTCGACACCTCGACGCTCGTCCACGCCCTCGCAGAGCGCCGCGGCGAGCTGACCGGGGTGGTGTCGAACCTCAACGCCACCTTCGGGGCGCTGGGGAGCCAGCAGGACGCGCTCGCGGAGTCCGTGGAGCGGCTGCCGCCCTTCATGCGGCGCGCCAACACCACGTTCGTGAACCTGCGTCGGGCGCTCGACGACGTCGACCCGCTGGTGGAGGCGGCCAAGCCGGCGGCGCGGCGTCTGGGGCCGTTCCTCGACCAGGCGCGCCTGTTCGCGCGCGACGCCGAGCCGACGATCCGCGACCTGTCACGAACGATCCAGCGCGCCGGCTCAACGAACGACCTGATCGAGCTGATCGACAGCTTCCCGCCGCTCTCCCGCGTCGCGCTGGACGGCCAGCGCGTGAACGGGGCCACGCGGCGCGCCGCCTTCCCGGAGACGGACGCGGCGCTGCGCGCGGCCGCGCCGACGATCGCGTTCAGCAGGCCCTACACGCCGGACTTCGTGGGCTGGCTCGACGACTTCTCCACGACCGGCGCCTATGACGCCCTGGGCGGCTTCTCGCGCGCCTGGATCAACCTCTCCGAGCTGCTCTATGGGCCGGGGCCCAAGACCAAGCAGTTCCGCCGCTGTCCCGGCGCCAACGAGATGCCGGCGTCCGACGGCACGAACGTCTTCTCTGCCGCCGAGGCCGCCCAGCTCGACTGCGACCCGGCCCTCAGGTCGGTGGGCCCGTGAAGCGGGCGGCGGCCGCGATTGCCCTGCTGGCCGCGTGCCTCGTGGCGGCACTAGCCCTGGGGGCGGGCGGGGAGGACTCCGACAGCGGCAAGTCGTATCTGGTCGAGCTGGACAACGCGTTCGGCCTGACCGAGGGCGGCGACTTCAAGATCGCCGGCGTCCGCGCGGGCAAGACCGGGGAGGTGCGCCTGGAGGGACAGGCGCGGCCGCTGGCGGTCGTCGAGGCGGACGTGAGCGAGCCCGGCCTCGCCGACCTGCGCGCGGACGCCCGCTGTGAGGTGCGTCCGCAGTCGTTCATCGGCGAGTACTACGTCGACTGCCAGCCCGGCACGTCGAAGCGCCGGCTGCCGGACGGAGGGCGCGTGCCCGTGGAGCAGACCAGCTCGACGATCGGCCTGGACCTGGTCAACAACATCCTGCGCCGCCCGTACCGCGAGCGGCTGCGGCTGATCGTGGCGGAGCTGGGCGCCGGCCTGGCGGGGCGCCCGGAGGACCTGAGCGACGCGCTGCGCCGCGCCCACCCGGGGCTGCGCGAGACGAGCGAGACGCTGCGCATCCTCGGGCGCCAGACGCGCACGATCGAGTCGTTCGTGACGGACGCTGACCGCGTGGTGGGAGAGCTCGAGGCGAGCAAGCGGGACGTCAGCCGCTTCGTGCGGGAGGCCGGGAGCACCGCGGCCACGACCGCCACGCGGCGCACCGAGCTAGCCGAGACGTTCCGGCGCCTGCCGGCCTTCCTCGGCGAGCTGGAGCCGTACATGGGGCGGCTCGGCGACCTCGCCCGGGCACAGCAGCCGGTGCTGCGCGACCTCGGCGCGGCGTCGGACGACCTGGACACCTTCCTGATCCGGCTGCGCCCGTTCGCGCAAGCGGGGCGGCCCGCGGTCGCCGCGCTCGGCGAGGCGTCCCGGGTCGGCCGACGCGCCGTGCGCGCGAGCGACGAGGAGATCGCCGAGCTGCGCCGGCTGGCGCGCGACGCCCCCGGCCTGGCCAAGCCGCTGCGCCAGTTCCTCCAGACGATCGACGACCGCGAGCGTGCCGTGGAGCCGGACGCTCGCGCCGCCGCCACCGACCCGCCGGCGCCGGACAAGACGCACATCTCGGGCCGCGGCGGCTTCACCGGCATGGAGGCGATCTGGAACTACTTCTACTGGCAGGCGCTCAGCACCAACGCGCTCGACGACGTCGGGCACGTGCTGCGCCTCGGCATCGTCGTCAACGGGTGCGTGGGGTACACCACGGACCCGGACGACGAGCTGCTGGAGGACTGCAACCAGTTCGTCGGCCCGACCCAGCCGGGCGTGACCACGCCCGATCCCACCGAGAACGCCCCGCCGCCGGCCGCGTCCGCGGCCACGCCGGCCGCCGCACCGGCCCTTCCGCACGCGGGCAACGCCGCCCTTCTCGACTACCTGCTCGCGCCATGAGGGGCGCGCAGCGACAGCTCGCCGCCAGCCCGGTCCTGATCGGCGCGGTCACCGTCCTGATCGCGATCATCGCGGTCTTCATCTCGTACAACGCCAACAGCGGCCTCCCGTTCGTGCCGACCTACAAGCTCAACGTGGAGCTGCCGAGCGGCGCCAAGGTCGTGCCTGGCAACGACGTGCGCGCCGGCGGCTTCAGGGTCGGCGTCGTCGAGCAGATCCGGAGCGTGCGCCGCTCCGTCAACGGGCGCGAGCGGTCGGTGGCGCTGCTGGAGCTCAAGCTCGACAAGCAGATCGAGCCGCTGTCGGTCGACACGCGTGCCGGCGTCCGCCCGCGGTCGGCCCTCGGGCTCAAGTACGTGGAGCTGATCCCGGGCGATGCCGAGCGCACCTTCGAGACGGGCGACACCGTGCCGCTGCGCAACGCCTCCGCCGTCTCACCCGAGCTGGAGGACGTGCTCTCGACCTTCCAGCCCCGGACGCGCGCGGACGCCCAGGCCTCGCTCGCCGGCTTCGGCGACGCCCTGGCCGGCCGCGGCCCGCAGATCAACACCGCCATCCACGAGCTGAGGCCGTTCCTGGTCCACCTCGAGCCGGTCATGCGCAACCTCTCCGATCCCGACACGGAGCTGCGCGGCCTGATCCCGGCGCTCGGTGCGGCGGCCGCTCAGGTAGCGCCCGTTGCGGACGTGCAGGCGCGCCTGTTCGGCGAGCTCGCCGACACGTTCGCGGCGGTCAACCGCGACCCCGCCGCGCTGCAGGAGACGCTGGAGGAGAGCCCGCCGACGCTGGCCGCGGCGACGGGCTCGTTCCGCGTGCAGACGCCGTTCCTGGCGCGCTTCGCGGACGTCTCGCGCCGGCTCGGCCCAGGGGCCGCCGAGCTGCGCCGGGCGCTGCCGCTGGTGAACGGCGCGCTGCAGGCCGGCGTGCCGGCGTTCCGGCGCACGCCTGAGCTGGCCGGACAGCTGGAGCAGCTGCTCGAGGCGCTCGAGCAGCTCTCCGACAACCCGAGCACGCTGCTCTCCCTGCGCGACCTGCGCCGGGCGGTGCAGGTCAGCCGCCCAGCCCTCGAGGAGATCGCCCCGTACCAGACGGTCTGCAACTACCTCGTCTACTTCTTCAACCCGCTCGGCACCCACCTGTCGGAGGTGGTGCCCGGCGGGACGGCCGAGCGCATCCTCGCCAAGCTCACCGACCGCACCCAGGACAACACGCTCGGCGCGACGGAGTCGATCCGCCCGGTCGACGTGCCGGCCGACGAGGACCCGCAGGCGACGGGCGTGCAGTCGCTGCACTCGCAGTACCCGCAGCCGGCGGTCGACTCGCGCGGGCGCGCCGACTGCCAGAGCGGGCAGAACGGCTACCCGGACCGGCTGATCACCGACGGCCGCTATCCGCCCGACGACTCTGCGGGCGGCTTCATCGGCGGCGGCAGCCACGTGGTGGTGGACGGCGACACCCCCGGGCTGGCGGGCGGCACCTACAAGTCGCGCCAGCTCGGAATCGACCACCTGGAGGACGTCCCGTGAGCGCGCTGCGCGCGGGCGTCCTCACGCTCGTGGTGCTCGTGGTGGCGGCCTACTTCGGCTTCACCAAGGCGAACCCGTTCGCCAACCCGTACGAGCTGCACGCGGTGGTCCGCGACGCCCAGAACCTGAAGGCGGGGGCCCCCGTGCGGATCGCGGGCGTGGAGGTTGGCGAGGTGACCGGCATCGAGGCGGCCGAGGCCGGCCGCCCGGCGGCGCGCGTGACGATGGAGCTGCGCGAGGACGCGCTGCCGGTGCACGAGGACGCCAGGGTGAAGATCCGCCCGCGCATCCTGCTCGAGGGCAACTTCTTCGTCGACCTCCAGCCGGGCTCCGCCTCGGCCGCCAGCTTCGAGGACGGCGGCACGGTCCCGATCAGCCAGACGGCCACCGCGGTGACGCTGCCCGAGGTGCTGTCCGTGCTGCAGTCCGACATCCGCACCGACCTGCAGACGCTGCTGCGCGAGTACGGCACCGAGGCGCTCGCGAAGGGCGGCGCGCAGGCGCTCAACCGCGCGATCCCGTCGTTCGAGCCCGCCTACCGCCTCAGTGCGCTCACCAACGACGCGCTGCTGGGCGTGCAGCCCAAGCAGGACCTCCGGCGGGTGCTGCGCAGCCAGCGGCGCGTGGTGGCGGCGCTCGGCGAGAACCCCGCCGCGCTCCAGGAGCTCGTGACCGACCTCAACACGACGGCCGGCGCGATCGCCGGCCAGGACACGGCGCTGGCGGCGGCGGTGCCGGCCCTGCGCGACACGCTGCGCGCCGGCTACCCCGCGCTCGGAGAGGTGAACGCCGCACTGCCGACGCTGCGCAGGTTCTCGATCGAGGCGCTGCCGGGCGTGCGCTCGACGGTGCCCACGCTCGACGCGGCGATCCCGTGGATCGGCCAGGCCCGCGGCCTCGTGCAGGAGGACGAGCTCAGGGGCCTGGCGGCCGACCTGCGCCAGGCGGTCCCCGCGTTGGTGCGCCTCAACCGCGGGCTGATCCCGGCGCTGCGCCAGCTGAGGGCGCTCTCGTCGTGCACCAACTCGGTCCTCGTGCCGTTCGTCGAGTCCGCCATCCCCAGCGTCGAGGCGGGCAACTCGGGCCACGCGGTGCGCGAGCAGATCATGCGCAGCTTCGTCGGGCTGGCCGGCGAGAGCCGCGTGAACGACGCGAACACGCCGGTCTTCCACATCCAGGGCGTCAGCCCGCTCAACCTGACCGCCGGGCGGGTCGAGCCGGCGGCCCCGCCTGACCCCAACACGCCGCCGCCGCACCGGCCGGACGTGCCGTGCGAGACCCAGCAGCCGCCCAACCTCGAGGCGCCCGCCGGCTCGGCCCTCGACCCGGCGTACACGCAGGTGACGCCGTGAGGGTGGCGATCCGCAAGCACCTGCGCGACTTCCTCGCCGTGCTCGGGCTGATCGTGCTCGGCGTCGGCGTGTCGGTGTACCTCCTCCGCCAGCAGGACCTGCGCTTCCCGCTCGTCGACGACACGCCGAAGCGGATCGTCGTCGAGCTCGAGAACGCCCAGGCCGTGCAGCCCGGCCAGGGGCAGAGCGTGCGCGTGGCCGGGGTGGAGGTGGGGCGCATCGCCGGCGTCGAGGTGGACGAGGGCATGGCCGTGGTCGAGGTGGACCTGGACAGCGACTACGAGGACGTGATCCGCGAGGACGCGACCGCGCTGCTGCGCCCGAAGACCGCCCTCAAGGACATGTTCCTGGAGGTCGCGCCCGGCACGGGCCGCGTGCTCGACGAGGGCGGGCGCATCGCTGTGGCGAACACGCTGCCCGACGTCGACCCCGACGAGATCTACGCGGCGCTCGACGCCGACACGCGGCCGTACCTCAAGCTGCTGGTGGCGGGCGCGGGCAAGGGCCTGCGCGGCCGCGGGGGCGACCTGCGGGAGGTCTTCCGACGGCTGGAGCCGGTGCACCGCGACCTCGCCCGCGTGATGCGCGCCACGGCGCGGCGCCGCAGCGCCCTGAAGCGGCTGATCCACCGCTACGGGCTGCTGATGGAGGAGCTCGGACGCCGGCCGGAGGACCTGCGCCGGCTGGTGAGCGCGTCGCGCGGGGTCTTCGACGCGCTGGCCTCGGAGGAGCAGAACATCTCCACGTCGGTGGCGCTGCTGCCCGGCTCGCTGCGCGCGTCCGAGCGCGCCCTGAACGAGGTACGCGGGTTCGCGCCGCTGCTGCGCACGACGCTGGAGTCGCTGCGGGAGCCGATCCGCAAGCTCGACCAGACCAACGCGGCGATCACCCCGTTCCTGGAGGACACGACGCCGATCCTGCGCGGCCAGATCCGCCCGTTCGTGCGCGTGGCGCGCCCGTTCACCGATGACCTGCGGCTGGCCGCGCGCGACTTGAGCCGGGCGACGCCGGACCTGTCCACCTCGCTCGAGGAGGCCAACCGCTTCTTCAACATCGGCGCCTACAACCCAGGCGGGGCCGAGCCGCTGGCGGGCCTCCCCGTGGCCCAGCAGCGCAGCCGCCAGGAGGGGCTCCTGTACTGGCTGGCCTGGACCGCGCAGAACGGCGTCTCGCTGTTCTCCAGCGCCGACGGCCAGGGACCGTGGCGGCGCGTGACGATCTGCAACGTCCCGGCGGCGGTGCTGACCGGCCTGATCGACGACGTGCTCGAGGAGGTCGGCTCCACCAACCCAGGGCTCGTGGAGCAGCTGATCGGCGGGGCCGGCACGGTGATCCAGCCCGGCAGCCCGATCGACGAGCTGCTCGGCACCGGCTTCGGCTCCTGCAACTTCAACTCCCTGCCGGCGGCGCCGTGAACAAGAACCCGCCCACCTTCGGCAGGATCGCGGCGATGCTGATGTTCACGCTGTCGGTGTTCGCCCTGCTGCTGTTCCTGTGGGTCTCGTTCGGCGGCACGCTGCCGCTGCGCCCCGAGGGCTACCGATTCAAGGCCGAGTTTCCCGAGGCGGCGCTGCTCGCGAAGGAGGCCGACGTGCGCATGGCCGGCGTGAACGTCGGCAAGGTGAAGGCGACCGAGCTGGGCCCGGGCGCGCGCACCACCGTGGCCGAGATCGAGCTGGACTCGCGCTTCGCCCCGCTCAAGGCCGACGCGCGCGCGATCCTGCGCCAGAAGAGCCTGCTCGGCGAGACCTACGTGGAGCTGGCCCCGGGCAGCGGGACGGGCCCGAACCTGGACGACGGCGGCACCCTGCGGCGCGCGAACGTGCAGGAGACCGTCGAGCTCGACGAGGTCTTCCAGGCCTTCGACCCGCGGACGCGCCACTACTTCCAGGAGTGGCTGCACGAGGCCGGCATCGCGTCGACGGGCAGCTTCGCGTCGGACCTCAACGACTCGCTCGGCAACGCCGCGCCGTTCTTCAGGGACGGCGCCGACCTGCTGCGGCCGCTCGACGAGCAGGAGGTGGCGCTGCGCCGGGTGGTGCGCGACACGGGCCGCGTGTTCCGGGCGATCTCGCGCGAGGACGGCCAGCTGCGCGGCCTGGTCGTGAACGGAGACGCCACCTTCGCAGCGCTCGCCTCGCGCGACGACGCGCTGGCCGAGACCTTCGAGGTGCTGCCCACCTTCCTGCGCGAGACGCGTGCCACCGTCGGCCGGCTCGAGCGCTTCGCGCGCGACACCGATCCGCTCGTGCGCGACCTGCGTGCGCCCGCCGACGACCTCGCGCCGACGCTGCGCGACCTCGGCGACCTCGCCCCGGACCTCGAGCACCTGTTCCGCGAGGTCGACCCGCTCGTCGACGCCTCGACGACGGGCGTGCCGGCGGCGGAGCGCTTCCTGGAGGGCGCCGAGCCGCTGCTCGAGTCCACCCACGTGTTCATGCCCGAGCTGAACCCGATCCTCGCCTACCTGTCCTACTCGCGCACCCAGGTGTCGCAGTTCCTGTCGACCGGCGCGGGCGCGCTGGCGGGCACGGGGGAGGGCGGGTACCAAAGCCGCGGGGCGGGGGAGCACTACCTGCCGCAGGTGGCGATCATCGACAGCCGCTCCCTGCAGCAGCGCGCGACGCGGCCGCCGTGGGAGCGGGCCAACGCCTACATCGCGCCGAACGCCTACCAGCGCGCCGTTCCGCTCGGCGTGATCGAGAGCTTCGACTGCAACCCCAACGGCGGCGAGCAGCGCGATCCGGCGGGGGCCGGCACCGACGCCGAGCCGCCCTGCTTCGTGGCGCCCGCTCAGCTCTTCGGCGACGAGAAGTACCCGCGGCTGCGGCGCGGGCACGCTCCCGTGGTGCCGGCGCCGAAGGGCCGCGAGGGCAACCGGCCGGCTAGGCCGTAGCGGCCCCGGCGAGGCTGCGCCCGAGCCGCTCCACCACCTCGCGGTGGAGCTCGACGTTGGTCGCGCGCTCGGTGCGCACCTCCCGCACCTCGGGCACGAGCGCGGCCAGGTCCACGCCCGCCGGGGTGGCGATGTGCTCCTCGTAGAGCGCGGCGTCCGCGTGCTCGGCCACGGGCAGGAAGTCGAAGATGCCGCCGCCGCCGTTGTTGAGGCAGACGACCTGCAGGTCGGCGCCGGCCCGGCGGGCGGCCAGCAGGCCGCCGATGTCGTGCAGAAGCGCCAGCTCGCCGGTCAGCAGCCAGGCCGGCGCGCCGGCCGCAAGCGCCGCGCCCGCGGCCGAGGAGGCCACGCCGTCGATGCCGTTGGCGCCGCGGTTGGCGAGGAAGCGCAGGCGCTTGGGCGACTGCGGGAAGTACGCCTCCACGTCGCGGATCGGCATCGACGAGCTGAGCCAGACGATCGCGCCGTCCGGCAGCTCGGGCTCCAGCGCCGCGAGCACCTTCGGCTCGAAGGGGTCCGGCGCGGCGGCAAGCGCCGGGGCCACCTGGGCGTCGGCCGCCCGCCACGAGCCGAGCCAAGCGGGGTCGCGCTCGGCGGTGCGCATCTCGACCGCAGCGGCCAGCGCATCGAGGGTGGGCGCCGCCGCGGCCTCCAGCAGCAGCTCGGCGTGGCGCGTGGGCTCGTGCCATGCGGCGTGCGGGTCGAGCACAACCTGCGGGGCGGACGCCATCCAGGCACGCAGCGGCTTGGAGGTGGGCGTGTCGCCGACGCGCAAGACGAGGCCAGCGGAGTGGCGCTCGGCGAAGGCGCCCACCCGCAGCAGCACGTCGTAGTGGGCGACGACGTGCGAGCGGTCGTGCGGCCCGCAGCGCACCCCCGACGTGGGCTCGGCCAGCAGCGGCCAGCCGCACGCCGCAGCCAGCCGCGCGGCGGGCTCGGCGATCTGCTCGCCGGTCGGCCCGCACACCACTACGCCGCGCGGCGTGGCGGCGATGCGCGCCGCCAGCTCCTGCACGTCATTCGCGTGCGGCACCCCGGCGTGCTCGCGCAGCTCCGTCCAGGGACGCCCGCCGCGGCGGCCTTCCCAGTCCCCGGAGTCGAGCGGCTCGCTGACCGGCGCCAGCGGCTCGCGCAGCGGGAAGTTGAGGTGGACGGGGCCGGGGCGGCCGCCCGCCGCGGTCCAGTAGGCGCGGCACCCGAGCGCCCGGTGGTGGACCGCGGTCTCGCGGTGCGGGTCGTGGCTGCCCACCTCGACGAACCACTTGACCGCCCCGCCGTAGAGCTTGATCTGGTCGATCGCCTGGCCGGCGCCGACGTCGCGCAGCTCCGGTGGCCGGTCGGCGGTCAGCACCAGCAGCGGCACGCGCGCCTCCCACGCCTCCGCCACCGCGGGGTGGAGGTTGGCCGCCGCCGTCCCCGACGTGCAGGCGACCGCCACCGGGCGGCCCGTCGCCTTCGCCATGCCGAGCGCGAAGAAGCCCGCCGAGCGCTCATCGATCACCGAGACGGCCTCCAGGCCGGGGTGCGACGCGAGCGTCAGCGCCAGCGGCGCGTTGCGCGAGCCCGGACAGGTGACCGCGTGGCGCATGCCGCAGCGCACCAGCTCGTCGACGAAGGCCTGAAGCGGCGCATAGGTCCGGTTGATCGGCTCCACGAGCGGGCACGCTACCCGCCGCCGCCCCCTGACGGCCCGGGGCGTGCATCATGCGGCCCATGACGCCGCCCGTTCTGCTGATCCCGGGGTTCATGCAGCCCGCGGACGCGTGGGCCGACGTCGCCGAGGGCCTCGAGCCGCCGACCGTCCTGCTCGAACATCGCGAGCACTCCTTCGAGGGACGGCTCGCCGAGATCGCCGCCGCCGGAGCGGGCGCGCTGCTGGCGGGCTACTCGCTCGGGGGCAGGCTGGCTCTGCGGGCGGCCCTGCGCGATCCGGGGCGCTACGCGGGCCTGGTCACGGTGGGCGCCACCGCCGGGATCGACGAGCCGGCCCTGCGGGCGGCCCGGGCCGAGGCGGACGACCGGCTGGCCTCGTGGATGGAGGCCGCGACGATCGAGGACATCGTCGGCGTCTGGGAGCGCCAGCCGCTGTTCGCCGACCAGTCCGACTCGCTCGTCGAGGCCCAGCGGCCGGGCCGCCTGGCCCAGGAGCCGGCGCACCTGGCCCGGCTGCTGCGCACGGCGGGGCAAGGCGTGCTGGAGCCGGTCTGGCACGAGCTCGTCAGGCTCGAGCTGCCCGTCCTGGCGATCGCCGGCGTCCGCGACGACGGCTACGCGGGCGCGGCGCGGCGGATCGCCGACACGGCGCCCAACGCGGAGGCAGCGATCGTGCAGGAGGCCGGGCACGCGCCGCAGCTCCAGCGCCCGGCCGACGTGGCGGCCCTGATCGCCGCCTTCCGCGCCCGGTTGGGCTAACGCGCCAGGGTTCCGAACCGGGCACGGGGGTTTGCGTATGCCCCGGCATGACTCGAAAGCGTCTTCAACTCGTAGGCGCGGTCGCCGTCGTGGCGGTCGCGAGCGTGGTCGCAACGACGGCGGTCGCCGGCGGCGGAAGCGAGGTGCGCACGCGGCTGAGCGGCTTCGAGGAGGTCCCCGCCGTCTCCACCGACGCCACCGGCAAGTTCCGCGCCCGCGTACGGACGAGCCAGCAGGAGATCCGCTACGAGCTGAGCTACTCCCAGCTCACGGGGCCGGTCCAGCAGGCGCACATCCACCTGGGTCAGCGCTCGGTCAACGGCGGCATCACGGTCTTCCTGTGCTCGAACCTCGGCAACGGCCCGACCGGCACGCAGGCATGCCCGCCCGGTCCGGCCACGATCAGCGGGACGGTCCGGCCCGCGGACGTGCTCGGAATCCCCGCACAAGGCCTCGACGCGGGCCAGTTCGAAGAGCTGCTGCGCGCGATCCGCGCCGGCGTGACCTACGCCAACGTCCACAGCGCGACGTTCCCGGGCGGAGAGATCCGCGGCCAGCTGAGGGACTAGGCGGGCAGCTCCTCGACCAGGAGCTCGGCCAGGGCGCCCTCGTCCACCTCAACGCCGAGGCCGGGGCCGGCGGGCACCTTCAGCGTCCCGTTGCGCGGCGCCGGCAGGGCGCGCGCGAGCGGCGCGTCGAAGAGCTCCAGCGTGGCGAGCCCGCAGGCCAGCTGCACGTCCTCCGATGAGGCGAGCTGCAGCGCCGCGGCGATGCCCCACGGGCCGTCGAGCGTGCTCGACAGGAACGCCCCGAGGCCATTGGCGCGCGCCAGCCGCAGCGCCTCCCGGGCCGCCTTGAAGCCGCCCGCGCTGGCCAGCTTCACGTTGACCACGTCGCAGGCCTCCATGTCGACCGCGCGGCGCACCGCCCGCGCCGACGCGACGGACTCGTCGGCGGCGATCGGCGTCGACACGCGGCCACGCACCTGGCGCAGGTCCTCGAGGCTGCGGCACGGCTGCTCGACGAACTCGAGGTCGTGCTCCTCGAGCTCGCGGATGCGCGCCACGGCCTCGTCGACCGACCACGCCCGGTTGGCGTCCACTCGCAGCGCCGGCCACGGCCCCACGGCCTCGCGCACCGCGGCGACGCGCTCGACGTCCTCGGGCAGGCCCACCTTCACCTTGAAGCAGGCATAGCCGGCGCGCAGGCCCTCGCGTGCCCGCTCGGCCACCTCCGCCGGCGGGCCGGCCGGCAGCGTCATGTTCACCGGCAGGGCGTCGCGCGACAGCTCCGCGAGCGGGCGGTCCTCCTGGCGCGCCTCGAGGTCGAGCCGGGCGATCTCCTCCGCCGCCCGCGCCTGCGGGGGGCGCCGTCCTCCGCCGCCGCTGAGCGCGGCGATCGCCCGCTCGAGCGGCACGCCGTCGTAGGGCTCGAACGGCGCCGCCTCGCCCCAGCCGACCGTGCCGTCGCTCGCCTCCAGCCGCAGCAGCACCAGCTCGCGTGCGGTCACCACTGCGTTCGCCGTCACGAACGGCTCTCGGAAGGGGATCGAGAGCCGCAGCAGGCTGCGCTTCACGACAGCAGCACGCCGGCGGACAGCAGCAGCGAGAAGACGGCCAGCAGCCGGCCGGTCCCGGCCAGCGCGCCGTTCAGCGACGGCCCGTCGCTGCGGGTGGAGACGGTCTCGATCAGCGGTGGCACCAGGGGCAGCGCCGCGAGCGTGAGCAGCAGCCAGGCGCTCAGCCCGCCGAGCGCCCAGGTCGCGGCCGGAGCGGCGAACGCGAGGACCACCATCGCCGTGAACAGCAGCCGCGCGCGGTCGCGGCCGAGCTTCACCGCAAGCGTGCGCTTGCCGGCGCGGCGGTCGGTGTCGATGTCGCGCACGTTGTTCACGACCAGGATCGCCGACGCGAGCAGCCCGACTGGGAGCGCCAGGGCGAACGCCTCCCAGCGCAGCTCCTCGGTCTGGACGAAGTAGGAGCCGGCCACCGCGACCAGCCCGAAGAAGACGAAGACGAACAGCTCACCGAGGCCCTCGTACCCATAGGGACGCGGTCCACCCGTGTAGAGCACGCCGGCCAGGATCGAGGCCGCGCCCACGGCGATCAGCTCCCAGCCCGCCACCGACGCCAGGTAGAGGCCCGCGGCCACCGCGATGCCGAATGCGACGTAGGTCCCGACCAGCACGCGCTTCGGCGGCATCAGGCCGCCCGCGGTGACCCGCACGGGTCCGAGCCGCTCGTCGGTGTCGGCGCCGCGGCGGGCGTCGGAGTAGTCGTTCGAGAGGTTCGTGCCGATCTGGATGAACACGCTGCCGAGCAGCGCCGCGATGAAGGGCAGGGCCCGGAACTCGTCCTCGGTCGCAGCCAGCGACGTGCCGACCAGCACCGGCGCCACGGCCGCGGGAAGAGTCCGGGGGCGGGCGGCGAGCAGCCACAGCCTGAGCGTGCCGCGCGGCGCCGCCGCGCGGCCGATCGCGCCGCTCACGGCCGCTTCGGGAACTTCCCGAAGTCGGGCCGGCGCTTCTCCCGGTACGCGTCGCGGCCCTCCTGCGCCTCTTCGCTCGCGTAGAAGAGGAGGTTGGCGTCGTGGGCGAGCTGCTGGATGCCCGCGAAGCCGTCCTCGGAGGCGTTGAAGCTCGCCTTCAGCAGGCGCAGCGCGAACGGGGACAGCTCCAGCATCTCGCGGCACCAGCGCACGGTCTCCTCCTCGAGCTCCTCGAGCGGCACCACCGTGTTCACGAGCCCCATGCCGAGCGCCTCGTCGGCCGAGTACTGGCGGCACAGGAACCAGATCTCCTTGGCCTTCTTCTGGCCGACCTGGGCGGCCAGCAGGCTGGCGCCAAAGCCGCCGTCGAAGCTGCCCACCTTCGGCCCGGTCTGGCCGAAGCGCGCGTTGTCCGCCGCGATCGTGAGGTCGCAGACCACGTGCAGCACGTGCCCGCCGCCGATCGCATAGCCGGCCACCATCGCCACGATCGGCTTGGGCATGCGCCGCATCTGGACGTGCAGGTCGGTCACGTGGAAGCGCCCGACGTCGGCCCCGCCGGCCACGTATCCCGAGTCGCCGCGCACACGCTGGTCGCCGCCCGAGCAGAAGGCCAGCGGCCCCTCGCCGGTGAGCACGATCACGCCTACGCCGGTGTCCTCGCGCGCCCGCTCGAGCGCCTCGGAGATCTCGATCAGGGTCTCGGGCCGGAAGGCGTTGCGCACGTCCGGACGGTCGATCGTGATCTTCGCGATGCCGTCCGCGACCTCGTAGCGGATGTCCTCGTACTCGCCGCCGCCGGGCCGCCACTCGGCGGCGGGTCGGATCTGGCGCTGGGCCTGCTGCTCGGTCCAGGAGGTAGTCATCAGTTGACAAACGATAGTTGCGCACGGCCCCGCGCCGTACGCTCTCCCGCGTGGACGACTGGCTCACCGCCGCCGCCCGGGCCCGGCCCGATCACGCTGCCGTCGCCGCCGACGACGGCTCGCTCACCTATGCGCAGCTCGACGAGCGGGCGACCCTGGCGGCCCGCGCGCTTGGCGCGTCCGGCGTCCAGCAGGGGGACCGGGTGCAGGTCACGCACCCGCCCGGCCTCGCCTTCGCCGAGCTGATGCACGCGGTGCCACGGATGGGGGCGGTGCTGGAGCCCGGGCCGCCGGCTACGCCGCCGTCGCCCGCGCCGGGGGCCGCCGGCGGCGGCCTGGACGCCCGCCTGCGTTCGAGCTTCGACCCCGAGGCCGTCCACAGCGTAATCCGCACGTCGGGCACCACCGGCGCGGCCAAGGCGGTCGAGCTGACCTTCGCCAACCACGCCGCCAGCGCGGCCGCGTCGGCCGGCGCGGTGGGCATGGAGCCGGACGACCGCTGGCTCTGCCCGCTGCCGCTGCACCACGTCGGCGGCCTGGGCGTGCTCGTGCGCTGCGTGATCGGCCACACCACGGCCGTGGTGCACGAGCGCTTCGACGTGGACCGGGTGAAGTCCGTGCTCGAGGCCGGGGAGGTCACGCTCGCCTCGCTCGTGCCGACGATGCTCGCCCGCCTCCGCGCCGCCGGCCTGCGAGCGGCGCCGGGGCTGCGCGCGATCGCGCTGGGAGGCGGCCCGATCCCCGCGGGGCTGCTCGACTGGGCGCGCGACGCGGGCATCCCGGTGGTGCCCGTCTATGGCATGACCGAGACCTGCTCGCAGGTGGTCGCTGGCAGCCCCGGCCGTCCGCTGCCGGGCGTTGAGCTGGAGCTGAGCAGCGAGAGGGAGATCCTGGTGCGCGGGCCGATGGTCGCACGCGGCGCCCTGTCCGCAGACGGCTGGCTCCACACGGGCGATCTCGGCCGCATCGACTCCGACGGCGGCCTGCACGTGGAGGGGCGCATCAAGGAGCTGATCGTGACCGGCGGCGAGAACGTCGCTCCGCTGGAGGTCGAGCAGGCTCTGCTCGCGCACCCGGCGGTTGCTGACGCGGGGGTGGCCGGCCTCCCGGACCCGGAGTGGGGCGAGGCGATAACTGCCTTCGTGGTGCTGCGCGAGCCCGCCGCGCCGGAAGAGCTGCGCGCCTGGTGCCGCGAGCGGCTGGAGCCCTTCAAGGTGCCGAAGGCCGTGCACGAGGTCGCCGAGCTGCCTCGCAACGCGGGCGGCAAGCTGCTGCGCGAGCGGTTGGCCGAAGTCCGCGGGTGAGTATCTTCCCCCGCCCATGATCTACGACAAGGACGCTGACCTCAGCAAGCTCGACGGCAAGACCGTGGCCATTCTCGGCTACGGCTCTCAGGGCCACGCCCACGCCCTCAACCTCAAGGACTCCGGCGTGGACGTCGTAGTCGGGCTGCGCGAGGGCTCCGCGTCGGCCGACAAGGCCAAGGCCGACGGGCTGCGCGTGGAGTCGGTCGCAGAGGCGGCCAGCCAGGGCGACGTCGTGATGGTCCTGCTGCCCGACGAGAAGCAGGCGGAGGTCTACGAGGCCGAGATCCGCGACGGGATCGCGCCCGGCAACCTGCTCATGTTCGCGCACGGCTTTTCGATCCACTTCGAGCAGATCGACCCCGGTCCCGAGGTGGACGTGGGCATGGTCGCGCCGAAGGGCCCTGGCCACCTGGTGCGCCGCCAGTTCGTGGAGGGCAACGGCGTGCCCGGGCTGATCGCCGTCAACCGCGACGCCACCGGCACGGCGCGCGAGCTGGTGCTCGCCTATGCCAGGGGCATCGGCTGCACGCGCGCCGGCGTGATCGAGACGAGCTTCAAGGACGAGACCGAGACGGACCTGTTCGGCGAGCAGGCCGTGCTCTGCGGCGGCGTCACCGAGCTGGTCCGCGCCGGCTACGAGACGCTCGTCGAGGCGGGCTACGACCCGCGGCTCGCGTACTTCGAGTGCCTGCACGAGCTCAAGCTGATCGTGGACCTGATGTACGAGAAGGGCATCACCGGCATGCGCTACACGATCTCCAACACCGCCGAGTACGGCGACCTTACGCGCGGCCAGCGGGTCATCGGCGAGCCCACGCGCGAGGCGATGAAGGCGATCCTCGGCGAGATCCAGGCGGGCGACTTCGCGCGCGAGTGGATCGCCGAGAACAAGGCCGGGCAGGAGAACTTCCAGCGCATGCGCGCCGAGCAGAAGGACCACCAGATCGAGCGCGAGGGCAAGGAGCTCCGCTCGATGATGGACTGGATCGACACGGAGTTCTGAGATGGGGGAGGAGCGGTCCGAGTTCCTGCCGCCTCGGCCGGCCGGACCGGAGCCCGAGCTGGGCCCGCCCCCGACGCCGGTCGCGCCGCCCGTTTCCGAGTACCTGCCGCCTCAGCAGGCACAGCCTGCGGCGGCGGCCTACGCGCCCCAGGCACCCCGCGCCGCCCAGGCCGCCCAGGCCGCCCAGCCCGACAACGGCCAAGCCGTCGCCGGGTTCGTGCTGTCCCTGGTGGCCGGCGGGCTGCTGCTGATCTCGGGCGGCCTGTCCTCGATCGTCTCGATCGCCTGCTCGATCTTCGGCATCGTCTACTCCCGCAAGGGCAGGCGGAGGGTGAGCGCGGGGGAGACCACGAAGAACGCCGGCCTGGCCCAGGCCGGGTTCATCATCGGGATCGTGTCGCTGGTGCTCTCGGTGCTCGCGACGATCTTCTGGATCCTGATCGCGGTGCTGGTCGCGACCGACGACGAGTTTCGCCGCGACTTCGAGGACCAGCTCGACGACCGCAACACGATCACGGCCGTCGCGCGCATCGCCCTGGCGTGTGGGCGGGCGCTGGTGGCGTGACGCTATTCTCGCCTGCTCCATGGCGAACCCGTACCTGAAGCAGTATTTGATGACCGCCGGGCCCACGCCGCTGCCGCCGGCGGTGTCCGCGGCGATGGCCGAGCCGATGCTCTACCACCGTGCGCCGGCCTTCGTCGAGGTGTACGCCCGGGCGCTCCAGCGCCTCAAGACGGTCTTCCAGACCGAGAACGAGGTGCTCGTCTTCGCCAGCTCGGGCAGCGCCGCCCTGGAGTCCGCCGTGGCCAACCTGGTCCAGCCGGGCGAGCCCGCGCTGGTAGCCAGCTGCGGCAAGTTCGGCGAGCGCTGGGCGGAGCTGTGCGACGCCTACGGCGCCGCCACGGTCCACTGGGAGACCGAGTGGGGCCGCAAGGTCGACCCCGCCGAGCTCGACCGCCAGCTCGCCGCCAACGAGGCCGTGAAGGTCGTGTTCACGACGCTGTCGGAGACCTCCACCGGCGTGATGAACGACGTCAAGGAGCTGACCGACGTCGCACACCGCCACGGCGCGCTGATCGTCGTGGACGGCGTGTCTGCCCTCGGCGCGGTGCCGCTGTGCCAGGATGAGTGGGGCGTGGACGTGGTCGTAGCCGGCTCGCAGAAGGCGCTCATGGCCCCTCCCGGTCTCGGCTTCGCAAGCCCCAACGAGGCCGCTCTGGCACACGCCGCCGACCGGCCCGGCGGGCGCTACTACTTCGACTGGGCGCGCGCCGTCGCAGGACAGCGCAAGGATCCGCCCGACAGCCCGTTCACGCCGGCGGTCAGCCTGATCCAGGCGCTCGACGTGGCGCTCAGGCTGATCACCGACGAGGGCCTGGAGCAGGTCTTCGACCGCCACCGCTTGCTCGGCCGCGCCACCCGTGAGGCGGCCCAGGCGCTTGACCTGGAGCTGCTCGGCGAGCCGGACGAGAACGCCAACGTGGTCACCGCCATCAAGCTGCCCGAGGGCATCGACGGCGCGCTGGTCCCAAAGACGATGCGCGACCGCTTCGGCGTGACGATCGCCGGCGGCCAGGCCCAGCTGAAGGGCAAGATCGCCCGCATCGCCCACTGCGGCTACTTCGGCGCCTTCGACATAATCGTGACCGTCGCCGCGTTCGAGATGACGCTCCGCGAGCTCGGCCACGAGGTGGAGCTGGGCGCGGGTGTCGCGGCGGCGCAGCGCGTCTTCCTCGAGGCGGGCGTGCCGGTTTCGCAGCCAGCATGACGGACTCGCAGCCGGCGAAGGTCCTCGTGAAGGAGAAGATCGGCGACTCGGGCGTCGCCTTGCTCCGCGACGCCGGCTTCGACGTCGAGCTGGGCGTCGACTGGGACGACGCCGAGCTGGAACGCCGCATCGGCGAGTTCGACGGCATCCTGGTCCGCTCCGCGACGCAGCTCACCCCCGAGCTGCTCGAGCGAGCCAACCGGCTCAAGGTCGTCGCCCGCGCCGGAGTCGGGGTGGACAACGTCGACGTGGAGGCCGCGACCAAGCGCGGCGTGGTGGTCGCGAACGCGCCTCAGTCGAACGTGATCACCGCGGCGGAGCACACGCTGGCGATGCTGCTCGCGCTGGTGCGCAAGGTCCCGCAGGCGCACGGATCGCTGACCGGCGGCTCCTGGGACCGGTCGCGGTTCAGCGGGGTCGAGCTCTACGAGAAGACGCTCGGCGTCATCGGCTTCGGGCGCATCGGCCAGCTGGTGGCGCAGCGCGCGCTCGGCTTCGGCATGCGCGTGGTGGCGTTCGACGCCTACGTGGCCGAGGAGCGCTTCCGCGAGGTCGGCGTGGAGCGGGCCAGCAGCTCGGAGGCGCTCTACTCGGTGGCCGACTTCATCACGATCCACCTGCCGGTCACCGCCGAGACCGAGAACTGGCTCGACGCGGACGCGTTCGCGAAGATGAAGGACGGCGTGCGCATCGTCAACGTGGCGCGCGGCAAGCTGCTGGTCGAGGACGCGCTGCGCGAGGCGCTCGACTCGGGCAAGGTCGCGGGCGCCGCGCTCGACGTGTTCCGCGAGGAGCCGCTCACCGAGCACCCGCTCTTCGGCTATCCCAACGTCGTCGTCACGCCGCACCTGGGCGCTTCGACGACCGAGGCCACCGACCGCGCCGGCTTCCAGGCCGCCGAGCAGGTGGTCGCGGCGCTGACCGGCGGCGTGGTCACCAGCGCGGTGAACATGCCCGCGGTGGCCGCCGAGGACCTGGAGGCGCTCGGGCCGTTTCTGCCGCTGGCCAACAACCTCGGCCGCCTCGCGGTCGCGCTGGCCGAGGGGACGTCGGTCGACGCGCTCCAGACCGAGTACCTCGGGCGCATCGCCGACCGCGACACGCGTCTGCTCACCGTGCAGACGCTGAAGGGCGCGCTCGCCGGCCACACCGAGGAGGAGGTGAACGACGTCAACGCGCCGTCGATCGCCGAGCAGCGCGGCATCGCGGTGTCACAGACGAACAGCTCGGTGGCGCGCGACTTCACCGACCTCGTGCGCGTGAGCGTCGTGAGCGGCGGAGCGACCACGCGTGTGGTCGGCACGACGCTCGGGCACCTGCACCACCCGCACCTCTTGGAGGCCTGGGGCTCGCGCTTCAACGTCCAGCTCGAGGAGCATCTCGCGATCTTCCGCTACGACGACCGCCCGGGCATGCTCGGCCGGGTGGGCACGATGCTCGGCGAGGCCGGCATCAACATCATCTCGGCCGCCGTCGGCCGCCGCCCCGAAGCCGACCAGGGCGGCGCCGTGATGCTGGTGACCGCAGACTCGCCGGTGCCTCAGGAGATCGTCGACCGCGTGGTCGAGGGCGACGGCTTCGAGGCGGGCCGCACGATCAACCTCTGAGCCGCCGCGGCGGGGCCGCTACGGCAGGCTCGGGACCGGCACCGGCACGAGCGGCTGCACCTCGGGCAGCTCGAGCTCCGACACCGGGCGCAGCACGTCCGCAGGGTCGGGCAGCAATGCGGGGAGATCGGGAATCGCGCCCGTCCCGCCGCCGCCGCCACCGCCGGTTCCGGGGTCGGGATCGCCCTGGCCGCCGCCACCGGTGGCGGGCGGATCGGGCGACTCGAGCGCAAGCGGGGTCGTCGGAGTGCGTGGGGCGGACACCGAGTCGGCCTGGCCGCGCTGCTCGTCGGGGCGCTCACTGCGCGGGACTGCACGGTCCGGTGCGGCCGCCGGCGCCTGCGCCGAGGGGCCGCTCGGCTGGGCGGCGAGCTGGCGCTGTGGCGTGCGCTGGGCGCCGGCGTCTGCTGCGGACGAAGAGGGGAACGGCGACCCGCCGAGGCAGGCGCCGACCAGCGCGATGCCGCCGACGCTGCAAGCGGCCTGCGCGATCGGCGCGGCGCTGGCGGCCAGGCCCTGGGGCACGCCGCCGAGTCCCGAGAGCAGCCGCTGCGGCGCCGCCACGAGCATCGCGACCCAGCCGACCGACCTGCGCCCGGCGTAGTAGCTGACGAACGCCGTGACCGCGTCAGGGTCGAGCTGCGTGCCGGCCTCTTGTCTGAGGACCTCCATGGCCTGGCTGTGGCTGCGTGCGCGGCGGTAGGCCCTGGTGGAGGTGATGGCGTCGAAGGTGTCGGCGACCGCGATGATGCGCGCGCCCAGCGGGATGTCGGACTCGGCGATGCCATCGGGATAGCCGGTGCCGTCGAGGCGCTCGTGGTGGTGGCGGACGATCGCGCTGAGCTCGGGATCGCCGAGCTCAGCGACCATGATCGCTCCGTCGCCGGGGTGGCGCTTGACCACCGCGAACTCGGAGTCGGTCAGCCGCCCGGGCTTGGTGAGGATCGCCCGCGGCGTGTTGACCTTGCCGACGTCGTGCACGAGCGCGGCCGCTCGGATCCTGGCGACCTCCTCACGCGGCAGCCCGAGCTCCCGCGCGATCCGCTCGGCGTGGCGCGCCACGCGCTTGCTGTGGCCGTGCGTGTACGGGTCGATTGCCTCGAGCAGCGCGCTCAGCCGGTGCAGCAGCAGGGAGCGTTCCTCCCGTGCGCCCGTCTCGGCCGCGTCCGGGTCCTGCAGCAGGCGCGCGGCGCGCTCCAGGCGTTGCTCCGCGCACGCACGCCGGACCCATCCCCACAGCAGCAGGTCCCCGAAGACGAGATCGCTCGACGCCGTGCCGTAGCGGGTCCAGAGGGCGGCGCCGAGGCGCGCGAGAGCCAGCGAGAGCACCATGGCCGCCAGCACGTGAAGCGCCACCGAGATGGCTGTGCGTGCCGGGCCGAGCTGCGCGACCGCCAGCAGCGGAAGGACCGTCACGGCGAGCGTGATCACCACCGAGAGCGGCAGGTAGCGACGCAGGGGCAGACCACCCGGCGTCTCTACGGGGGCGACTTGTGACGCCATCGGGATCCTGTCGGCCGCGCGCGCGGGGAACTCAAGCGCCGGCGCCGCGTGCCGTACATGCGGCCACCCGGCTCAGCCGAGCGCTTGGCGCAGGTCCTCGACCAGATCCTCGGCCGCCTCCACGCCGCAGGAGAGGCGCACCAGGTCGGCGGGAACGGCCGCGGCGGAGTCCTCGACCGACTGGTGGGTCATCGCCTGGGGAACCTCGATCAGCGACTCCACCCCGCCGAGCGACTCGGCCAGCGCGAAGATCTCGGTGGAGGCGGCGATGTGGGTGGCCGCGGGATGCCGGAAGGAGACCATCCCGCCGAAGCCCGGCCAGCGCACGTCGGAGACGCCGGCGGCGCCGCGCAGGAAGTCGCTCACCGCCCGCCCGTTCTCCGTATGCGCGGCCACGCGGAGGTGCAGCGTGCGCAGGCCCCGGTGCACCAGGAAGCAGTCGAACGGCCCGGGCACCGCGCCGACGGCGTTCTGGACGAAGCGCACGGCCTCGTGCAGCCCGGGGTCGCGCACCACGACGGCGCCGGCCACCACGTCCGAGTGGCCGCCCAGGTACTTGGTGGCCGAGTGCACGACTGCGTCGGCGCCCAGCTCGAGCGGCCGCTGCACCACGGGCGTGGCGAACGTGCTGTCCACCGCGACCAGCGCCCCCTGTGCGCGGGCCACGACCGCCTCGATGTCCACCACGTTGAGCAGGGGGTTGGTGGGCGTCTCGACCCAGATCAGCTTGGTTTCGTCGAGCAGGGCGCCTTCGAGCGCGCCGAGGTCGGTCTGGTCGACGAGGTCGTAGGCGATGCCGAATCGCTTCAGCACCTTGTCGACCAGCCGGTACGTGCCCCCGTAGAGGTCGCTGGGCAGGATCACGTGGTCGCCGGCGCTGCAGTGCGCGGTCAGCAGCGCGTGGGTCGCCGCCATCCCGCTCGAGAAGCACGACCCGAGCCCGCCCTCCAGCTCGCCGAGCGCCCGCTCGAGCGCCGCGCGCGTGGGATTGGCCGACCGCGCATAGTCGTAGTCCTCGACGAACTCGCCGGGCGCCGGCTGCACGTAGGTGGAGGTCTGGTGGATCGGCGGGATCACCGATCCATAGGTCGGATCGGGGTCGAGCCCGGCGTGCACCGCCCGGGTGGCGAAGCGGCGCGGCTTCACCGGGCGAGCGACTCGAGCAGGTCGGCGCGCGTGAGGATGCCGGCCGCCCGGCCCTCCATCGTCACGAGCACCGCCTCGCGCCGGTCGGCGAGCAGCTCCACGGCCTCGCGCACCGCGTCCTCCGCCGCAACGGCGTGGAAGGGCGGCTCCATCACGTCGACGATCTCCGCGGCGAGCAGCGCCGGGTCGTCCATCGCGTGGCGCAACAGGCCGCGCTCGCTGACCGAGCCGACCACCGCCTGCTGGTCGTGTCCGGACACCACCGGCAGCTGCGAGACGCGGTGCTCGTGCAGCAGGGCCACGGCGTCGCGCACCTTGGCGTGGGTCTCGACCGTGAGCAGCGGCGGGATCTCGCCCTCGTCGTGCTTGCGCCGCAGCACGTCGCCCACGGTCAGCTCCTCGTCGCGCTCGAGGAAGCCGTACTGGCGCATCCAGGCGTCGTTGTAGATCTTCGACAGGTAGGAGCGTCCGCCGTCGGGCAGGATCACCGCGACCATCGCCGCGGGGTCGTCCACCTCGCGCGCCACCTGGTAGGCGGCGTACAGGGCCAGGCCGCACGAGCCGCCGGCCAGGATGCCCTCGGTCTCGGCCAGGCGGCGGGTCCAGAGGAACGCGTCCTTGTCGGACACCGTGACGTAGCGGTCGACGATCGACGGGTCGTAGGTCTCGGGCCAGAAGTCCTCGCCGACGCCCTCGACGAGATAGGGCTTGACCGCGTCCGCGCCGCCCGAGTAGATCGAGCCGACCGGGTCGGCGCCGATGATCTCAATGCCCGGGTTCTGCTCGCGCAGGTAGCGCCCGACGCCGGTGATCGTCCCCCCGGTGCCGACGCCGGCGACGAAATGGGTGATCTGGCCGCCCGATTGGCGCCACAGCTCGGGGCCCGTGGTGAGGTAGTGGGCCTCGGGATTGGCCGGGTTGCGGTACTGGTTCGGCTGGAAGGCGCCCGGTATCTCCGCGGTGAGGCGGTCCGCCACGCGGTAGTAGGACTCGGGCGAGTCGGGCGGCACCTCGCTCGGGGCGACGACGACCTCGGCGCCGTAGGCGCGCAGCAGGTCGATCTTCTCCTTCGACATCTTGTCCGGCATCACGGCGATCACGCGATAGCCCTTCAGCGAAGCCGCCATCGCCAGGCCCGTGCCGGTGTTGCCGCTGGTGGGCTCGATGATCGTGGCGCCCGGCTTGAGGTGGCCGTCGCGCTCCGCGGCCTCGATCAGGGCGAGCGCGGCGCGGTCCTTGATCGACCCACCCGGGTTGAGCGCCTCGATCTTGGCGACCAGGGCCGGCTTCAGCGCGCTGCCGAGCCGGGACAGGCGCACGAGCGGCGTCTCGCCAACCGCCTCGAGGATCGACTCCTTGATGTCGGCCCGCGTGCCCGAGGCGGTCTCCATGCCTCCACGATAGTCGCCCCGGCCCGGGGCGAAAACGCGCACGCGGTGTGCACGAAGACTTTCGTACGCAGGGTGCCGGTTGGCGTACGCTGTGCCTGCAACGGTTCGCGCGCGGTTTCTCTGCAAATCGGGAGAAAGGACGGCATGCGTACGCAACGAGCTTGGCCGCCACCGCCGACCGGCCGCCCGCTCAGGGCGGCAGCGTTCGTTGCGTTGGCGGCCCTCTTCGCCCAGGGGCCCGCCGCGGTCGCGCAGACCGAGAACGGCGGAGCCACGCCGGCCGGCGACGCCGGCGCCACGGCCGGCCTGCTGCTCGGCGCTGCCCTCGTCCTGCTCCTGTGCGCCGGCCTGGTTGCGTACGGCGTGCCCGCGCGGCGTCGCCGCCGCGCCTCGCGCGCGCAAGCCCGCTCCCGGCCCGCGCCGCGCGCCGCCGACCCGCCGGTCCGCGCGGAGGTCTCGTTCACCAGCACGGGCACGGGTCCATCTGAACGGGCGACCCCCTCCTTGGAGCCGGCCGGATCGGCCACGACGGCCACGGCGCCGCTGCTCACGCCCGTCTCGGATCGGCTCCGGCCGACCCTCGAGTTCGATCGGCCACCAGCGGCACGCGCTCCGGCGGACGTGTGGGTGGCGGCCGTGGATGCATCAGGCGGCCTGCACCCCGCCGTCTCGGGCCCGATGCGGCCCGCGGTGAGGCCCAGGGCCCCGCGGACCACCCAGGCGGGGATGCAGCGCGCGCTGGGGTACACGACCTTCCCGGAGCGCAAGCGCGCGGTCAGCCCCGAGAGCCGCTACCAGGCGCGCCGCATCCAGGCGGCGTGCGAGGCGCGCGGGCTGGTCCTGCACAAGCTGGTGGGCGACCTCCAGTCGTATTCGGGCCCCGACCTGGAGCGGCCCGGGCTGGCTCACGCGTTCGAGCTGCTGGCCGCCGGCGAGGCGAGCTGCATCGTGGTGACCGGCCTCGGCCGCCTCAGCGGCTCCGCCGCCAGCCTCGGCATGCTGATCGACCGGCTGGGGGACATCGGCGCCCGGCTGGTGGTGATCGACATCGACCTCGACACCAGCACGGAGGAGGGGCGGCTCGCGGCCCGTGCCCTGGTCCGCGTGGGATCGCTGGAGCGTCGGAGCGGCCAAGAGCCGCGGCACGAGGAGCCGCGGGCCGCAGGGCGCGACCATCCTGGATCGTCTCGGCTGGCGGTGGCGGACCGGCCGCTGCTCCAGCGCCGCATCGCGACGATGCGCGCGAGCGGGATGACGCTCCAGGCGATCGCGGACACGCTCAACAGCGAGGGCGTGCCGACGGTGCGCGGCGGCGCCAAGTGGCGCCCCTCCAGCGTGCAGGCGGCGACCGGCTACAAGCGGCCGGGCCGCCATTCGGAGCACCACAACTCCGCGGACGGGTAGCGCCCCGGCTCGCGCCCGCGCGGGCTGAGATGATCGCGCCATGCGGGCACTCGTGATCACCGAACACGGCCCGCCCGAGGTGCTGCGCGTCCAGGAGCGGCCCGACCCTCAGCCCGGCCCCGGCCAGGTGCGCGTGCGGGTGCGCGCCGCAGGCATCAACTTCGCCGATCTGCTGGCCCGCGTGGGCCTCTATCCGGAGGCGCCCAAGCCGCCGTGCGTGATCGGCTACGAGATCGCGGGCCAGGTGGACGCCGTCGGCGCCGGGGTCGACGCGTTCGAGGTGGGGGAGCGAGTGATGGGCGCCTGCCGCTTCGGGGGCTACGCCGAGCTGGCGGTCACCGGGGCCACGTCGCTCGTGCGGCTGCCCGCGGACTGGAGCTTCGCCGAGGGCGCGGCCATGCCGGTCACCTACGCGACCGCCTACGCGGCGCTGATCCGCTACGGGTCGCTGCACGCCGGCGAGCGGGTGCTGATCCAGGCGGCGGCGGGCGGCGTCGGCATCGCGGCCACCCAGATCGCGAAGCTCGTCGGCGCTGAGGTCTACGGCACCGCCTCGCCCGCGAAGCACGAGGCGATCCGGTCGTTCGGCGTCGACCACCCGATCGACTACCGCGGCAAGGACGTCGCCAAGGAGGTGCGGCGCATCGCCGGCGAGCGGCAGCCGCTCGACCTCGCGGTCGACGCGATCGGCGGCCGCAGCTTCCGCAAGAGCTTCGCGCTGCTGCGACCCGGCGGGCGGCTGGTGTGCTTCGGCGTCTCCGGGATGCAGGCAGGCGAGCGCCGCAGCCCGCTGCGGGCACTGCGCACGCTGGCGGAGACGCCGCGCCACAGCGCGCTGCGTCTGATGAGCCAGTCGAAGTCGGTGATCGGCCTCAACATGCTCACCCTCTGGGACTCCAAGCAGTCGCTCGACGAGTACATCGAGCCCCTGTCGGGCTGGCTCGAGCAGGGCGAGCTGCGCCCCGTCGTCGCGCAGCGCTTCCCGCTGGAGGAGGGGCCGGCGGCCCACCGCTTCATGCACGAGCGCCGCAACGTCGGCAAGGTAGTCCTGGAGCCGTGAGGCTCTTGGCGCCGGATCGGCGCCGGGCCGCGCGACGACCTGACTCGGGCAAGCGACGAGGACCGCGACGATCGCGTCGAGGCTGTACGCTTTCTCGTCCATGTCGTGCCTGGCCGACCTGCGTCTTCTCCTTCTTCTCCCCCCTCGGGGGGAATAACGCGTGGCGGCCGCCAGCCGCAAGCCCAAGGAGAACCAGGTAGGTCCAACGAACAGGAGCAGGACGTGGACGGCAGCGAGAACGACCGAGTAAAGATCTTCGACACCACCCTGCGTGACGGGGAGCAGTCGCCGGGGATCTCGCTGAACAAGCACGAGAAGCTCGAGATCGCGCAGCAGCTCGCGCGGCTCGGGGTGGACATCATCGAGGCCGGCTTCCCGATCACCTCGCCCGGCGACTTCGAGGCCGTGCAGGCGATCGCGCGCGAGGTCCAGGGTCCGGTCATCTGCGGGCTCGCCCGCACGAGCAAGCAGGACATCGACGCGGTCTGGAACGCGGTCAAGGACTCGGAGCGCCCGCGCATCCACACCTTCATCGCCACGAGCGACATCCACATCGAGCGCAAGCTGCAGACGACGCGCGAGGACGTGAAGGGCCAGGCGCGCGCGGCGGTCGCGCACGCCCGGCAGTACACCGCCGATGTCGAGTTCTCGCCCGAGGACGGCTCGCGCTCGGACATCGAGTTCATGGCCGAGGTGATCCAGGTCGCGATCGAGGAGGGGGCGACCACGATCAACGTCCCCGACACGGTCGGGTACACGATGCCCCACGAGTACGCGGAGATGTGGCGCCGGCTGTACGAACTGGTCCCAGGCCTCGCCGACGTCACGACCTCGGTGCACTGCCACAACGACCTCGGCCTGGCGGTGGCCAACTCGTTCGCCGGCATCACGGCGGGCGCGCGCCAGGTGGAGTGCGCGATCAACGGGATCGGCGAGCGCGCCGGCAACGCGTCGCTCGAGGAGATCGTGATGCTGCTGCACACGCGCCGGTCGACGGTCGGGTTCTGGACCGGCGCCAACACGCGCGAGATCGCCCGCACCTCGCGGCTGGTGTCGCGCCTGACCGGCTACACCGTGCAGCCCAACAAGGCGATCGTCGGGCGCAACGCGTTCGCGCACGAGGCCGGCATCCATCAGGACGGCGTGCTCAAGGAGCGCACCACCTACGAGATCATGGACGCCACCACGATCGGCCTCGAGGCCAACTCGATCGTGCTCGGCAAGCACTCCGGTCGCCACGCCCTGCGCAAGGCGCTCGAGGAGCTCGGCTTCAAGGTCGAGGGCGCCGCGCTCAACAGCGCCTTCAAGCGCTTCAAGGAGCTGGCGGACAAGAAGAAGAAGGTGACCGCGCTGGACCTCGAGGCGATCGTCTCCGACGAGATGAAGCAGGCCCCGGTCGCGTTCGAGATCGAGTCGTTCGAGGTGGAGGCCTCCAACGTACGCGCGCCGCTCGCCAAGGTGGCCGTGCGCATGCCCGACGGCACGGTGGAGTCGGGCTCGTTCACGGGCGACGGGCCGGTGGACGCGTTCTTCAGCGCCATCAATGCCGCCACGGGCCACGACGCGCGGCTGAAGGAGTTCCACGTGTCCGCCGTCACCGGCGGCCGCGACGCGCTCGGCGAGGTCAGCGTGCTGCTCGAGCTCGACGGCAGGGTCGCATCCGGCGCCGGGGTGTCGACCGACATCCTCGAGGCCTCCGGGAAGGCGTACCTGCGCGCGCTCTCGAACGTGCTTTCCGACGACGCCGTCGCCGAGGCCGAGCGCCTGCTCGAGCGCGAGGCGGACAAGGCTCCCGCTCCCTGAGCGTGGCCGAGGACTTCACCTGGCGCGACGGCGAGCGCCTGATCCGGTTCGGTGAGGGCGCGGCTGCCGAGACGGTCGAGCTGCTCGGCCAGCAGGGCTTCGAGCCCTTCACGCTGCTGACCACCGAGCGCGCGGCGGGCTCTGTTCCGGGACTCGCGCAGCGGGCCACGGGCGTGGCTCACGTGCCGCCCGGGAAGGTCGACGAGGTCTCGGCCGAGCTGCTGTCTCGTCACGCCGACGACCGTCTCGGCAGCGATCCGCTGGTCGCGCTCGGCGGCGGCCGCGTCGTGGACACGGCAAAGGCGATCGCCGGCGTCACCGGCGCGCGAGTGGCCGCCATCCCCACGACGCTCTCGGGCGCCGAGCTCACGCCTTTCCACCGCCTGCCGGCCGGCGTCGAGGGTGCACGCATGGTGCGCCCGGCGCTGGTCGTCGCCGACCCCGAGCTGATGGCCAGCGCCCCGCTCACGCGGCTCGCCGCCAGCGCCATGAACGCGCTCGCCCACGCCATGGAGGCGCTCTACACGCCGCGCGCCAATCCGGTCACCACGCTCGCGGCACTGCGGGCCGCGGAGCTGATCGCCGACGGCGTCACGCACGACCCGCCCGGCCGCGAGCGGCTGGCGCTCGGGGCGCTGCTGGCCGGCTACGCGTCGGGAGCGACGGGCATCGCCGTCCACCACGCGCTCTCGCAGACGATCGTGCGCACGGCGGGCAGCCCGCACGCCGAGACGAACGCGGTGATGCTGCCGCACTCGGCGCGCCTGATGGCAGGCCGCGCCCCCGCCGCGCTGAGCGATCTGGCGCGCGCGCTGGGCGACGGGAGCGCCGACCCGGAGGCCGCGCCCGGCGACCTGGCCCGCCTGGCGGCACGCTCGGGACACACCCGGCTCTCGACGCTCGGCGTCGAGGAGCATCACCTGGCCGACGCGGCCGACGCCGCCGCGTCGCACCCGCTGCTGGGCAACACGCCCGACCCGCCCGGGCGCGACGAGCTGCTCGAAGTCCTGCGCGCCGCGCTCTGAGCCCGGGGGCTAGGCGCCGGCTTCGGCGGTCGCCAGCTTCTCCTGCTGGCGCTCTTTGGTGATCAGCACGACGTTCCAGGCGAGGCCGAGCCGCCTCATCGCGCGGATCACCAGGCCGCTGACGTCCACCTCCCACCAGCGCAGGCCATGGACGGCGGAGCGCGGGAAGGCGTGGTGGTTGTGGTGCCAGGACTCGCCGAGCGAGGGCAGCGCGAGCCAGAACACGTTGGTCGACTGGTCGTCCGTGGAGAAGCGGCGGCGGCCGATGAAGTGGCAGATCGAGTTGATCGAGAAGGTCACGTGGTGGACCATGAAGATGCGCACCAGGCCCGCCCAGAAGACCGCGGTGAGCCCGCCGACCAGCTCTCCCTTCAGCCCCCAGCCGAGCAGGAACGGGATCACCAGCCCCGCGATCACCAACGGACCGAACAGCTTGTGCACGACCCGCATGCCGCGATCCTCCAGCAGGTCCGGCGCGTGCTTCTCCGCGCCGGCGGCGGTGAGGTGGTCGAACAGCCAGCCGAGGTGCGCGTGCCAGAGCCCGCGCATCGTGCCGGCCAGGCCATCGCCGTGGCCGTGCGGCGTGTGCGGGTCGCCCTCCTGATCGGCGTGCGCGTGGTGGCGCCGGTGGTCGGAGACCCAGCCGATCACGGGGCCCTCGACCGCCATCGACCCGCAGGCGGCGAGCAGGTACTCGATCGGCTTGTAGGTCTGGAAGGCGCGGTGGGTCAGCAGGCGGTGGAACCCGACGGTCACGCCGGCCGTGCTGACGAAGTACATGACGACGAACAGCACCATGTCCGACCAGCCGACCAGCTCGTTCCACAGCATCGGGATCGCCGCCAGGATCGCGGCGAAGGGGAGCACCACGGCGGCGATGTTGACGTTGCGGTGGAGGCGCGTCACGGACGCTGAAGCCTATCTGCCCAGGGCGCCGGTGCCCCTGTAGGATCGCGTGCGCATGGCGGAGCAGCCTCTCGCAGGCCGGGTCGCCGCTATCACGGGAGCATCGTCAGGGATCGGCGAGGCGACCGCGGTGGCGCTATCTCACGCGGGCGCCACCCTCGCGCTCGCCGCCCGCCGCCGAGACCGCCTCGAAGCCCTCGCCGAGCGGCTCCCCGGGCCCACGTCGGTGCACCCGGTCGACCTCGCCGACGAGACGCAAACGCGCTCGTTCATCGAGTCGGCCCACGCCGAGCACGGCGGCCTCCACGGGCTCGTCAACAACGCCGGCGTGATGCTGCTCGGCGCGGTCGACGGCGCCGACCTGACCGAGTGGCGCCGGATGCTCGAGGTCAACCTGTGGGGCCTGCTGGTCTGCACCCACACGGCGCTCCCGCTGATCGCGCAGAGCGGGGGAGGGGACATCGTCAACGTGTCGTCGGTGGCCGGCCGCCGCGCCGACGCCGGCGCCGCCGTCTACAACATGACCAAGTTCGGCGTGCACGGGTTCTCGGAGGCCCTGCGCCAGGAGGCCCTCCACGCAGGGGTGAGGGTGACCGTGGTCGCGCCGGGCTTCGTGGAGACCGAGCTGCAGGGCCACAACACCGACCCGCAGGTGCGCCAGGCGATGGCGCGCTCACGCGAGCAGATCGGCGAGGTGCTCCAGCCCGAGGACATCGCCGACGCGATCCTCTACGCCGTAACGCGGCCGCCGCGCGTGTGCCTGAACGAGGTGCTGGTGCGGCCGACGCGGCAAGCGCGATGAGCTGCCGGTGACCCATCCGGGGGCTCGCGCCCCCGGACCCCCGCTGATTCCTGGCCGGTTTGCTGGCCGCGCCGGGCTCGCTTTCCCGGACCCCCGCTGATTCCTGGCCGGTTGATGGCAGCCGGTGATGGCAGCCGGGGGCTCACGCCCCCGGGCCCCCGCTGATTCCTGGCCGGTTTGCTGGCCGCGCAGGGCTCGCTTTCCCGGGCCCCCGCTGATTCCTGGCCCGCCGGCTGAGGGCGGGGGCTCGCGGGCGGCATACAAACGTACGTGATAGCGTACGGCGCCGTGTCCGCCAACGGTCACCAGTTCGGCACCAGGCTGCGCTCGCTGCGGGAGGCCATGGATCTCTCTCTGCGGGAGCTGGCCGAGCGCAGCGGCGTCTCGGCGCCGATGCTCTCGCAGGTCGAGCGCGGCGAGACGAGCCCGACGCTGTCCGTGGCCGAGCGGATCGCAGGCGGGCTCGAGCTGAACCTGTCGCAGCTGCTGCGGCTGGACGAGAGCGACGGCGTGAGCGTCGTCCGCGCGGCGGATCGCCGCCGCGCCGGCGGGCCGCGCCACCGCTACGAGGTGCTGACCCCGCCGCTGCCGGGACTGCGTGCGGAGGTGTCGCTGCACAGCCTCGCGTCCGGCGCGTCCACCGCGGAGCCCGACGACCCGCCGATGCACGAGCCCGGCAGCCGCGAGACCGCCGTCGTGGTCGAGGGGCGCGTGCGCTTCGTGTGCGGCGGCCACGCCCACGAGCTCGACAACGGCGACGCCGTTACCTTCGACGCCGACCTGCCCCACCACTTCGAGAACCCCGGCTCAGACGGCGCACGCTTCTACGCCGTCGTCGCCGCCGGACTACGCAGGAGCTGACGCCAAGATGCCCAAGACCCTGTTCGACAAGATCTGGGAAGCCCACGAGGTCGCGGAGGGCCTCCTCTACATCGACCTCCACCTGGTGCACGAGGTGACGTCCCCGCAGGCGTTCGAGTCGCTGCGACTGGCAGGGCGCGAGGTGCGCCGGCCCGACCGCACGCTGGCCACCGCCGATCACAACGTCCCAACCGACGGCTCCACCGCCGCCGCGCAGATCCGCGACCAGCTCTCGCGCGTGCAGGTGGAGACGCTCGAGCGCAACTGCCGTGAGTTCGGCGTGCCCGCCTACTCGATCGGCTCCGCCCGCCAGGGCATCGTGCACGTGATCGGCCCGGAGCTGGGGGTGACCCAGCCCGGCATGACGATCGTGTGCGGCGACTCGCACACCTCCACGCACGGGGCCTTCGGCGCGCTCGCCTTCGGCATCGGCACGAGCGAGGTGGAGCACGTGCTCGCCACGCAGACGCTCCAGCAGCGCAAGCCCAAGTCGATGCGCGTGCGCTACGAGGGCGAGCTGGGCTACGGCGTCACCGCCAAGGACCTGATCCTCGGCACGATCGGCCGGATCGGCGTCGCCGGCGGCGTCGGCCACGTGATCGAGTACGCCGGACCCGCGATCGAGGGCCTCTCGATGGAGGGCCGCATGACGGTCTGCAACATGACGATCGAGGCCGGCGGCCGCGCCGGGATGATCGCGCCCGACGAGACGACCTTCGAGTGGGTCGCCGGCCGCGAGGCCGCGCCCGACCCGCTGCCGCTGGACGAGTGGGGCGAGCTGCGCACCGACGAGGGCGCCGACTTCGACACCGAGGTGCTGATCGACGCCAGCGCGCTGTCGCCGCAGATCACCTGGGGAACGACGCCGGGGATGGTCACCGACGTCACGTCGAAGGTCCCCGAGCCGCGCGACGAGGGCGAGCAGCGGGCGCTCGAGTACATGGCGCTGGACGCCGGCACGCCGATGGAGGCGATCGCGCTCGACCGGGTCTTCATCGGGTCGTGCACGAACTCACGCATCGGCGACCTGCGCGAGGCCGCCGAGATCGTGCGGGGGCGCCACGTGGCGGCGTCGGTCGACGCCATGGTGGTGCCGGGCTCCCAGCAGGTGAAGGCGCAGGCCGAGGCGGAGGGGCTGCACGAGGTCTTCCGCGCCGCCGGGTTCGACTGGCGCTCCGCGGGCTGCTCGATGTGCCTCGGGATGAACCCGGACATCCTCCAGCCCGGCGAGCGCTGTGCCTCGACTTCGAACCGCAACTTCGAGGGGCGTCAGGGCCGCGGCGGCCGTACGCACCTCGTCAGCCCGAAGATGGCGGCCGCGGCGGCCATCGAGGGTCACTTCGTCGACATCCGGGGGTGGAAATGAAAGCCGTCAGCGTGATCGAAGGCCGCGTCTCGGTGCTCGACCGCAGCGACGTCGACACCGACCAGATCATCCCGAAGCAGTTCCTGAAGCGGGTCGAGCGGACCGGCTTCGGCGAGTTCCTGTTCTACGACTGGGCGAAGCAGCCCGGCTGGGACCTGCCGGCCAATCCGATCCTCGCCGCCGGGCGCAACTTCGGCTGCGGGTCGTCGCGCGAGCACGCGCCGTGGGCGCTCGAGGACTACGGCTTCGAGGCGGTCGTGGCGCCCAGCTTCGCCGACATCTTCTACTCCAACTGCACCAAGATCGGGCTGCTCCCGGTGGTGCTCGCGGAGGCCGACGTGCAGGCGCTGATGGGGGCCGGCACGGCCAGCATCGACCTCGCGGCCCAAGAGGTGCGCTGGGACGGCGGCGGCGCCTCGTTCGAGATCGACCCCGAGACGAAGCGGCGCCTGCTGAACGGGCTCGACGACATAGGCGTGACGCTGCTCGAGGCCGACGCGATCGAGCGGTACGAAGCCGGGCGCGAGCGCAGCGGCCCGGTGACGACCACGCTGGCATGACGCGCGACTGGGACGCGGCCACCTACGACCGCGTCTCGGGGCCCCAGGCCGAGTGGGCCGCGGTGGTCCTCGAGCGCCTCGCCCTGCGCGGCGACGAGACCGTGCTGGACGCCGGCTGCGGCTCCGGCCGCGTGACGGCGATGCTGCTCGACCGCCTGCCGGAGGGGCGCGTGGTGGCGGTGGACTCGGCCCCCTCCATGGTCGAGCATGCCCGCGCGGCGCTGCCGGAGCGCGCGACGGTGTTCCAGAGCAGCCTCACCGAGCTCACGCTGGACGAGCCCGTCGACGCCGTCTTCTCGAACGCCGTCTTCCACTGGATCGCCGACCACGAGCGGTTGTTCCAGCGCCTCTACGCCGCGCTGGCGCCGGGCGGCCGGCTGGTCGCCCAGTGCGGAGGCGAGGGGAACATCGAGCGCTTCCACGCGGTGGCGCGAGCGGTGGCGGGCGAAGAGCCTTACGCGGAGCACCTGGGCGGATGGGAGGGACCCTGGAACTTCGCGTCGGCCGAGGAGACGGCCGGGCGCTTGGAACGTGCGGGCTTCGCCGAGGTCGACACCTGGCTGGAGCCCCAGCCGGCCAAGCCCCCGGACCCGGCGAACTACCTGCGCACGATCTGCCTCGGCAATCACCTGGAGCAGCTCCCCGACGCGCTGCGCCCGCGCTTCGCGGAGGACGTGCACGCCCGCTGGGCGGCGGAGCTGTCCGAGCTGGACTACGTGCGGCTCAACATCGTCGCCGTGCGCCCGTAGCCCGGGCATGGCTTCGAGCGGTCCGGGGTAAGGCGCGTGGCATATGCGACGCGACACAGCCTTCCTGACCACGCTCGTCTGCTCGCTGGCCATTGCCGGCCTGCTGCCCGCCGCCGCGGGCGCCTGGGCGCCGGCGGGCCAGGCCACCGTCCACCCGGGGGTCCAGACCTTCACCGCGGGCGGCCAGTGCACGGCCAACTTCATCTACACCGGCGGCGGCAACACCTACATCGGGCAGGCAGCGCACTGCGCGAGCACCGGCGCCGCCACTGACACCGACGGGTGCCTCGCCGCGTCGCTCCCGCTCGGGACGCCGGTCGAGATCACGGGCGCGTCGCGTCCCGGGACGCTGGCCTACAGCTCCTGGCTGACCATGCAGGCAAACGGCGAGTCCAACCCCGACGTCTGCGCCTACAACGACCTCGCGCTCGTGCGCATCGACCCCGCGGACGTCCCGAACGTCAACCCGTCGGTGCCCGGATTCGGCGGCCCCACGGGGCTCGGCGGTCCGTCGGCGACCGGCGACGACGTGTACTCGTACGGCAATTCCTCGCTGCGCGGAGGCGTCACGCAGCTGAGCCCGAAGCGGGGCATCGTCGTGACCACCGAGGGCAACGGCTGGAGCCGCACCGTGTACACCGTCACCCCGGGCATCCCCGGCGACTCCGGCAGCGGCTTCCTGAACGGGTCGGGGCAGGCCATCGGCACTCTGTCGACGGTTGCCATCGCCCCACTGGCCGGGTCCAACGGCGTGGCCGACCTGGGCCGTGAGCTCGCCTACATGCGCGCCAACAGCTCGCTCTCGGACGTCCAGCTGGAGAACGGCACGGAGCCCTTCACGGCCGACGTGGTGGGCGCCATCTTGGGCGCCGGCTAGCCGCATCGGGTCCGGAACCCGCGCAATTCCAGCGCAGGTCCACCTGGCGCTCCTCAAACGGGTGAGGATGCGCACAAGTGCGGCGGCGGGAGATCTGCGCGCCACGTCGGAGACGGGTGCGCGGAGACTGACGCGACCGTCTCGGGGCTCGCTCAGCCCGGGGCGGTCGTTGTCGTTGTGGAAGAGTTCGCGACCGTGTCAGCGCACATCGTCACGCTCCCCGGCGACGGGATCGGGCCCGAGATCATGGCCGCGGCCGAGCAGGTGCTCGGCGCGCTCGGCGATTTCGAGCTGGACGAGCAGCTCATGGGCGGAGTGTCGATCGACGCCCACGGCACCGCGCTCACCGACGAGGTGCTCGAGACCTGCCGCGGCGCTGACGCCGTGCTGCTCGCCGCGGTGGGGGGCCCCAAGTGGGACACGCTGGACCCGGCCAAGCCGCGTCCCGAGCAGGGCCTGCTCGGCCTGCGCAAGGGTCTCGGACTGTTCGCGAACCTGCGCCCCGTGCGGCCGAGCCCGGCGCTGCTCGACGCGAGCCCGCTCAAGCGCGAGCTGATCGAGGGCACCGACCTCCTGGTCGTGCGCGAGCTGACCGGCGGCATCTACTTCGGCGACAGCGGCGTCGACGGCGACAGCGCCTTCGACACCTGCACCTACTCCGAGGCCGAGGTCGAGCGCATCGCGCGCGTGGCCTTCGGCCTCGCCCGCACGAAGGTGACGAGCGTGGACAAGGCCAACGTGCTCGAGACGTCGCGGCTCTGGCGGCGCGTGGTCGAGGACGTGGCCGCGGGGGAGGACACGCCGCTCGAGCACATGCTGGTCGACAACGCCGCCATGCAGCTCGTCTCGCGCCCCGGGCACTTCGACGTGATCCTCACCGAGAACCTGTTCGGCGACATCCTCAGCGACGAGGCCGCGATGCTCACCGGGTCGCTCGGGATGCTGCCGAGCGCCTCGCTCGGAGACGGCTCCGGGCCAGGCGTGTTCGAGCCGGTTCACGGCTCCGCGCCGGACATCGCCGGGACCGGCAAGGCCAACCCGCTCGCGATGTTCGGGTCCGTGGCCCTGATGCTGCGGCACGGACTCGCTATGGAGAAAGAGGCCTCTGCCCTAGAATCCGCCGTCGATCGCGCGCTCGGGGATGGCCTCCGGACTCCGGACCTCGGCGGCGATGCCACTACAGAGGCCGCCACCCGGGCGGTTGTCGCGAACCTTTAGGAGCAGTACGTGAACACCGCCGACCTCATCTGGCTGAACGGGGAGTTCGTCGCCTGGGAGGACGCGAAGGTACACGTACTCACGCACGCACTGCACTACGGCACGGGCGTCTTCGAGGGCATCCGCTGCTACGAGACGGAGCGCGGCGCGGCGGTCTTCCGCCATTCGGACCACCTGGACCGGCTCGAGCGGTCGGCCAAGCTCTACTACATGGACCTGCCCTACGCGAAGGAGCAGCTCCGCGAGGTGACGCACGAGCTGATCGTGCGCAACGGGTTCAAGAGCTGTTACATCCGCCCGCTCGTGTGGCGCGGCTACGGCCCGATGGGCCTCAACCCGCTCGACAACCCGGTGGAGGCGATGGTCGCCGTGTGGGAGTGGGGCGCCTACCTCGGCGAGGACGGCAAGCGCAACGGCGTGCGCGCCCGCGTGTCGTCCTACCGGCGCATCTCGTCCGACTCGCTGATCCCTCAGTCCAAGGCCTCGGGGCAGTACCTGAACTCGGTGCTGGCCAAGATCGAGTCGCTCAAGTCGGGCTACGAGGAGGCGATCCTGCTCGACGACCGGGGCAACGTCTGCGAGGGCACCGGTGAGAACGTGTTCGTGGTCAAGGACGGCGTGATCGCCACGCCGTCGCAGACGGCGTCGATCCTCGACGGCATCAACCGCAGGTCGTGCATCCAGGTCGCGCGCGATCTCGGCTACGAGGTGGTCGAGCGCGACCTTGCGCGCGCCGAGCTGGCGCTGGCCGACGAGGTCTTCCTCACCGGCACCGCCGCCGAGCTCACGCCCCTGCGCGAGATCGATGACATCCAGATCGGCACGGGAGAGCCGGGCCCGGTCACGCGTGAGATCCAGCAGCTGTTCGACGACGCCCTGCACGGCCGGGCGCCGCAGTACGCGGAGTGGCTGGACCTGGTACCGGTGCCCTCGCAGACCTAAAGCGGCCGAAATGCAGGGGACAAGCCAATCTTCACGGGGGCCTGGGGGCGCGAGCCCCCAGCTGGTCACGGTTTACGACACCACCCTGCGCGACGGGATGCAGGGTGAGGGGATGTCCCTGTCGGTGGACGAGAAGGTGCGCGTGGCCCACGCGCTGGACTCGCTCGGCGTGCCCCTGATCGAGGCGGGCTTCCCGGCGTCGAACCCCAAGGAGGAGGCGCTCTTCGAGGTGCTCGCGGGCGAGAGCTTCGAGAGCGCCGAGGTGGTCGCCTTCGGCATGACCCGCCGCCGCGACGCGGCCGCCGAGGACGACCCGGCGCTGCGGCTGCTGGCCGAGTGTTTCGCGCCGGTGTGCACGCTGGTGGGCAAGACGTGGTCGCTGCACCTGGAGAAGGTCACCCAGGTGGACCCCGAGGAGAACCTGCGCATGATCGCCGACTCGGTCGGCTTCCTGGCCGGCCAGGGCAAGCGCGTGATCTACGACGCCGAGCACTTCTTCGACGCCTTCCGGGCCGACCCCGACTACGCCCTGCGCTGCCTGCGCGCGGCGGCGGAGGCGGGGGCGGAGAACGTGACGCTGTGCGACACGAACGGCTCGTCGGTGCCCAGCGAGGTGGCCGACGCGACGGCGCGCGTGGTCGCCGAGCTCGGCGGCGCCACGCAGGTCGGCATCCACACCCACGACGACGCCGGCTGCGGGGTGGCCAATTCGCTGGTCGCGGTCGAGGCCGGCGCGCGGATGGTGCAGGGCACGCTGAACGGCTACGGGGAGCGCTGCGGCAACGCCAACCTGATCACGATCCTGCCGACGCTCGAGCTGAAGATGGGCTACGAGTGCATTGGGCCGGACCGGCTGCGCCGCCTGACAGAGATCGCGCACCTGGTCGACGAGCTGTGCAACGTGACGCCGAACCCGAACCAGCCCTACGTCGGGGCGAACGCCTTCGCGCACAAGGGCGGGATGCACGTCGCCGGCGTGAACCGCGACGCGCGCACGTTCGAGCACATCGACCCGGCCGACGTCGGAGCCGACCGGCGCGTGCTCGTCTCCGAGCTCTCCGGCAAGGGGACCGTCGTGGCGCGCGCGGACGTGGACGACGCCACCGCCACGCGCGTGGTCGAGCGCGTCAAGGAGCTCGAGCACCAGGGCTACCAGTTCGAGGCCGCCGACGGCTCGTTCGACCTGCTGATCCGCAAGGAGACCGGCGACTACGAGCCGCTCTTCCGGCTCGAGTCGTGGCGGGCGATCGTCGAGAAGCGCGCCGACGGGCGGGTGGAGACGGAGGCCACGATCAAGATCTGGGTCGACGGCGAGCGCTACGTGCGCACCGCCGAGGGCAACGGCCCGGTGCACGCGCTCGACAAGGCGCTGCGCGAGGCGATCGGCGAGCGCTATCCGCACCTGCGCGACATCCAGCTCGTGAACTTCAAGGTGCGCATCCTGGACGAGACGAAGGGCACCGGCGCGGTCACTCGCGTGCTGCTCGACGCCAGCGACGGCACCGACAACTGGGGCGCGATCGGCGTGTCCGAGAACATCATCGAAGCGAGCTGGGAGGCGCTGGTCGACTCGCTCGAGGCCGGCATGCTGCCGGCCCGCGTAGGGCGCCCGGGCCTTGCGCAAGCGCCCGGCTCGGCCGGGCGCGCAGCCACGTCCTCCAGTTCGTGATCCCGCTCGCGAAGCCGCTCGTCGGCGAGCGCGAGGAACAGCTGCTGCTGGAGACGCTGCGCTCCGGCAGGCTCGCCCTGGGTCCCCGACTGGCCGACTTCGAAACGCGGCTGGGGGACATCTTCGATCGGCCCGTGTCCGCGGTGTCGAGCGGCACGGCTGGGCTCCACCTCGCCATCCGGGCCGCCGGAGTGGAGGCCGGCGACGAGGTCGTGACCACGCCGTTCTCGTTCGTCGCTTCCGCCAACTGCCTGCTCTACGAGGACGCCAAGCCGGTGTTCTGCGACATCGACCCGCGCACGCTCAACATCGACCCCGA